>CAZLZA010000125.1:0-10803 GCA_964563875.1 uncultured Acidobacteriaceae bacterium | reverse complement strand
CATCGCCAAGCGCCTCATCGACTACGGCTTCCATCCCTACACCGTCAGCTTCCCCCTGGTGGTTCACGGCGCGCTGATGATCGAGCCTACCGAGAGCGAGCCGCTCGAAGAACTCGACCTCTTCGTCGACGCCATGAAGTCCATCGCGCAGGAGGCCATCGAGTCGCCGGAGCTGGTCAAAACCGCTCCGCACTCGACGCGCCTCTCGCGCCTCGACGAAACCGCCGCCGCACGAAAACCAATCCTGCGCTGGCAGCCGGGAACGAAATAGCGCTGACGACGAAACCGTGTCTGTAAAGAGAACGGCTCCGCTCAAGTTGCTTTGGCTTGAGCGGAGCCGTTCTGAGCCATTCACCTTATCTCCGAGCGCCAGAAACGCCAGCACCTGACGATTCACTCTTCGGTAAACACCTTACCTGCCCGCAGTACCTGAGTGGTCAATCCTTTGCATCGATTGCCATTCTCGCCACTCTCGGGCCAAAACAATTGCCTGATCAGTACATCGTTGCCGGTTCCACGCTTCTCCCGGTGCTAGCCGTGCTGGTGCGCAAAGAGGTAACCTGAGAGTATGCGAGTGGTAAAAACCAGCTTCCGCCTCCTGTTCCTGCTGAGCCTGTTGTGCGCTCCGCTCTTCGCCCAGTCTGTTCTGAAGGCGCTCTCCACTGGTGCTTCCAGCGCGCAGGCCGCGATCAGGAACACGGACCCGCTGGGCCGCGACACGCCGCGCGGCACGCTCACCGGTTTCATGGAGGCCGCGCAGAAAGGCGATAGCGAGCGCGCCGCCGAGTATCTGCAACTTCCCCATCAAGAAAATGAGATCGATTCCAACCGCGTCGTGCAGGATCTGAAGGCATTGCTCGACCACGCCTATGTGGGCCGCCTCGCCAGCATCACCGGCAATCCTGATCTCGCCTTTGATCCGCAGCTTGAGCCCAATCATGAGCGTGTCGGCGAGTTCACCGTCAACGGCAAGGAGTTGCCTCTGCTCGTGGTGCGCGTGCCGGATGGCAACAGCGGGCATCTCTGGCTCATCGCCTGGGCCACGCTCAGCAAGACCGAAGACCTCGCCAACGACGTGCGCGCTCACGAAGTGGAGCAACACCTGCCACACATTTTAGTGCGCGTGAGTATTCTTTCCATTCCGCTCTGGGTGTGGCTGGCCTTCCTGTTGCTCATCCCGATTGCGCTGCTGGCGGGAGTTGCCGCCGTCGCCCTGGTGCGCGCACCCGCATGGTTGCTGGCCCGCATCCATCACCGCGCCGCGGAGTCAGAGATATGGACCAACATTCGCGGCCCCGTGCTGCTGTTCGCCACGGCCGCCGCGCACGCCATTGGCATGCGCATGATTACCGTGCCATTGCTCTTCCGCGAGTACTACCTCAAGGTGCAGGGAACAGCTTTGTTGTTTGCGGTGGCGTGGTTGCTGTGGGATTTTGTCACCGTGTGGACGCGCCGCATGCGCCGTCGCGTGGCCACCCCCGAAGAGCGCGGCATGCTCTCGCTGACATTGCTGCTGCATCGCATGTTGAAGGTCGTCATCGCCACCGCGGCGCTGCTCAGCATTTTGTATATTGCCGGACTCGACCTCTCCGCCGCGCTCGCCGGACTCGGCATCGGCGGCATCGCAGTCGCCTTGGCCGCGCAGAAGACCATCGAGAATCTCTTCGGCGGCATCAGCATCCTCACCGACCGCGTGATGCAGGTCGGCGATCTCTGCCGGGTGGGTACCAGCATCGGCATTGTGGAAGACATCGGCCTGCGTTCCACCCGCATCCGCACCGACGAGCGCGGACTTATCTCGGTCCCGAATGGATCGCTCGCCACGGCAAACGTGGAGAACCTCAGTGCGCGCGACAAGATGCGCGTCTTCTGCAAGGTCGGCCTGCGCTATGAGACCAGCCGCGTGCAACTAGAGCGCGTGCTGACCCAGGTATCCACCATGCTGCGTGAGCATCCCCGGGTTGAAAGCTCAACCGCGTGGATACGTCTGGCGAGGCTTGCCGAGAGCGCGCTTGAACTCGAGATGCAGGCTTACGTACTGACTCGTGATTATGACGACTACACCGCGGTACGCGAAAATCTGCTGCTCCGGGTGATGGACATCGTGGAAGGCTGCGGAACTTCCCTGGCCTTCCCATCGCAGACCGTTTATCTGGCTGAAAAATCCGAAGCTCCGAAGGAAAAAGCATTGGGCAAAGGCGAATGATAGACGATTTGATGACGCGCTCTATGGTTTTCGCACGCGGTAGACAATCAGCGGACTTTCCTCGAAGACTTTGTCCGCGATTTCGCTGATGCCGCGCGAGAAGCGCTGATCGCCGTAGCTCCAGATGTAATCGTAATCGGCAGCGACCAGGGCCCAGTCGGGCTCTACGTCATAGCAGTGGCCCCAGTAGCCGTCGGATATGTACGGCTCCCAGGTGATGCGCATCGGGGTCTGACCGGGAATGTCAAACAGGTAGGGTGAGACTGCACCACGGCGGATGACCGCGTAGGCCCAGTAATGCACGTAGTAGTAGTCGAGCGGATCTTCGTCCTTGCAGGTATCCACCAGAGGAAAGACCCGGGCGTTGCGGGCGATCTGTTCGATACCGCGATTCATGGCCGCACTCTTCTGCGTCTCATTCTGGAATCCGGTGGTGATATTGAATACGCGCAGCACGGTTAAGGCCACGGCCAGCACGGCAATCCAGTTGGCGCGCCGGCCCACGCGAAAGATGGCGAGCGGCAACAGGCAGAGAGGCGGCACCAGGCGCACGTCGATGTCGAAACTCTCTCCCCATCCATACGGGAGCAGCAAAAAAATTCCGAAGAAGCCGATCGTTACCGCCAACCATCGCCAGTTCACGCGCAGTTCGCGGTTGCGCACCACGGCCACTAGCAGGCAGAGCACCAGCCCGCAGAGAAAAATCTGATCGAGGCGTTCGTCATACCCCTGAATGGGAATGTTGCGCAACGTTTGCCACTTCGCGATGAGGGGACGCCACTCCAGCCGGTTCTGCTGCGAGAGTCCGGGACGCGCCCACAGAAATAACAGCGACGGCGGCGCGAGAAAGCAGGCGAGCCGCAGCCACTCGCGCCAGTTGAAGGCGGTCAGTTCGTACAGCACGAGGATGAAGGCCGCCGAAGCAAAGCCCAGCAGGTGGGCGAAGTAGGTGAGGAAACTGACGATGACGAATAGCGCCGCGCGCATCACCGATGGCTCGCGGCGATACCACAGCCACGTCCCTACCATCAGGAAACAGAAGCCCACACCGAGATGGTAGGCGGTGAAACCCCACAGAAACAGCACGTAGCAGGACATGGCACAGGCCAGCAGCGAGAGCTTGATGGCCGTGCGATTGGCCTGCCAGAGAAACCACGCAACCGCCGTCGGCAGCAGCGCGGTAGTCAGCATGAGCAGCAGTTTTCCGGAGGTCTCCACCGGCAAAAACTGTTGCAATGCGAGCAGCAGCAGGTCCCACAGAATGTAGGGGTAGGGTTTCCAATCGGCGCGGTAATACTCTGCAAAATGGAATGCGGAATCGTGCAGATGATGCAGAACGAAAGTTCGCGCAAGGTGGTTCGCGTAGTCCAGCAGAGGAGGCTCATGGACGAAGAGGAACGGCAGGGTCAGCGATCCAGTGAGAATAATGAAGAGAGCAATCCACCGGGCGTTTGAATTCTGCTCGGGCTGCATGATTGGCCGGGGTTCCCCTTTGGATCGCTGCATTCTCGGTGCGCTACATGCAACTTACTCGCTACGGCTTTCCGCTTTCAAGGAGCGAGGTCACGCCGCACGCGAGTTTTGAACTGGACCGGCGGCGCGGGGTGCTCCACCTTCATTCCTGTCCTAACTCGCTTTCCGCGAGTCATCCTGCTCAGGACGACCCTCGAAAAAAATTTTAGTCCGGCCTAGCTGGTGCTTCGGTCGGCGCGGCGGCGGCGATTGTAGCGCATGGCGACATTCATAAAGACATTCCCGGCGGGGGAAGCGAAATCCATCACCAGCGCTTCCATGTCCTCAGAGCCGCTGAAGCCCTGCTGGCCGGGATGATCGACTGGGGGATGGACCTTGAAGCGGAATCCCTGATCGTTGAGGGTAGTGACGGCATTGCCGATGACGAGATTGGCCAGCTCGGCGACGGTCTCGCGGATAATCTGCGGGTCGGAATCCATTTCCGTGCCGGCGATGGTGCAGGCGACGCGCATGGCGGTGCTGTCCTCAACGTCGAAGATCACCCGGCCCTCGATGTCGCCGCTGATTTCAATCAGGGAGGCGGTGGCGTGGCGCTGGTAGGTTTCCTCATTCATCGAGATATCGGAAACCGTGACCGGGCAGGCGAGGGTCTCGGAGAGCACCGCATCGGCTGCATTGATGAATGGCTGAATCAGCTCCATCCTCATAAGAACTACTCCCCCGCGCCGGCGACTACGGCAGTAACCGCGGCTTCGCCCAGCACGTACTTTACAACTTCGTACAGCAGCTCCGGCTTGACTGGTTTTTGCACAAAGTGACGCGCGCCTTTTTGCAAGGCGGCCACAATGTTTTCCTGGTAGCCGACGCTGGAGACCATGATGACGCGGGCCTCGGGATGCTGGCGCACGATGCGCTCGGCAGCCTCAATGCCTTCCATCTGGGGCATGGTGATATCCATGAGCACGATATCGGCGCGGGTACGATCGTACTCGGTGATGGCCGTGCATCCATCACCGGCCTCGCCGGCCAGCAGGCCGCCATAGGACTCAATAATGCGCGTCAGGTTCTTGCGCGCAAAGACCGAGTCATCGACCACGAGGTAGCGGACGGGTTGGTGATCGGTGGCGCGCAGTAGAGCGGCAAATTGCTCCATAAATTCCTCACATCTGTCCGATTGAGCGGACTGAATACGGTTCCTTGATCGTCGCTGCGCGTTGTGTGCCGCAATGTACGATCAGAGTGTTCGCCAAAGCTTCCAAGGAAACAACCCGATTGGCATAGCCGCGCTCGATGGCGGCGCGTGGCATACCGAACACAATGGACGAAGCCTCATCCTGCGCGATGGTCAGCGCACCGGCTTGCTTCAGGCATCCCAGTCCCTCGGCTCCATCGTCACCCATGCCGGTCATCAGCAGGCCCACGGCATCGGCGCCAAACTCCATGGCAACCGAGCGGAACATGACGTCGACCGAGGGGCGATGGCCATTGACCTTAGCCTCATCGGAGAGTACAACCACATCTCCCAGGGGCATGCGCCGGACTTTCATATGGCGGTCACCGGGGCAGATTAGCACACGTCCAGGGCAGAGAAGATCTCCCGATTGCGCCTCCTTGACCTCCAGGCTGCAGGTTTCGTTCAAGCGCCTTGCGAAGGTCTCGGTGAATCCCGCGGGCATATGCTGCACCACGAGGATGGCCGCGGGAAAATCAGCGGGAAGGTGGCTGAGCATGTACTCCACCGAATGCGGGCCGCCGGTGGAGACGCCAAGCGCAACCACCTTGGAGGCGGGACCAAGAACGGTCGGGCGCTTGAGCTTGGGCTGCGCAACCATTCCGGACGAAAGCACGGGGCGGCGCAGGAATGGGCTCTTGACCGCCGCTTTGATCTTGGCGATTAACTCGACGGCGATCTCGTTCATCTTGTCGGCCAGCACGTTCTCCGGCTTGGCGACAAAGTCGAAGGCTCCCATGTGCAGAGCCTTGAACGTGGTGCTGGCGCCCTCGCGGGTATGAGCGCTGACGACGACCACCGGTATCTGCTGCTGCCGCATGATCTGGCGCAGCGTTTCGATGCCATCCATGCGCGGCATTTCCAGATCCAGGGTGATCGCATCCGGCTTAAGCTCTTCAATCTTCTTGAGGGCAAATGTGCCATCCATCGCGGTGCCGACCACGTGAATGGAATTATCACGCTCCAGCAGTTGCGGAATGAGTTTGCGCATCAGGGCCGAGTCGTCCACGACCAGAACCCGAATCATGGGATTAGTCGGAGTCACAGGCGCGCCCTCAATTTCTCGGCATTCATGTTGCTCCGGTTATACCCGCCGCCCAGCTTTTCCACCACATCGGAGATGCTGAGAATCAACACCACCCGGCCATCGCCAAGGATGCTGGCGCCGCTGACGAGTTGCGAGCTGATCAGGGATTCGTCGAGAGCCTTGATGACCAGTTCTTGTTCGCCGATCAGGCGATCAACCACCAGACCGATCTTGCGGTCGCCGAGGCTGACCACGATCACAAACAGCCTGAGCTTGCATTCGAGGTGGGCGTACATCCGGCTCAGCCGAATCAGCGGCACCACCTCTTCTCGAATTTGCAGAACTTCCTGCCCATCGACCACGTGGACCTCGCTTTCGCGCGAGCGCAGGATCTCCAGCACATTGCCCAGGGGCACGGCGTAGAGGCGCTCCGAGACGCGGAAGAGCAGGGCCTTGATGATGGCCAGGGTGAGCGGCACCTTGAGCAGGAAGGTGGTGCCCTGGCCGGGAATGCTGCGTACGCTGACAGTGCCCTTGAGGCGGTCCATGACGGCCTTGACGACATCCATGCCGACGCCGCGCCCGCTGATTTCAGTGACCTCGCTGGAGGTGCTCAGGCCGGCCTGAAAGATGAGATCGAGGGCGTCGCTCTCGCTGATGCGGGCGGCCTGCTCGGGGCTGATGATGGATTGGGCGACAGCCTTCTGGACGACCATCGGGAGATCAATGCCGTGGCCGTCATCGCTTATCTCGATGACCACCTGGTTGCCCTGGTGATAGGCATTGAGGCGGATGGTTCCTTCGGGCGGTTTACCGGCGGCAGCGCGCTCCAGCGGCGGTTCGATCCCGTGATCGACAGCGTTGCGCAGCAGGTGCATCATGGGCTCGGCCAGAGCGTCCAGAATGCTCTTGTCGAGGTCGGTATTCTCGCCCTCGATGACGATGTTGACCTCGCGTCCGGTCTGTTTGGCGGTGTCCCGCACCACCCGGGGCAGACGGCGGAACATCTGCTCAACGGGCACCATGCGAATCTTCATTACGGCGCGCTGAAGTTTTCTGAGAATCTGCGACTGGAAGGCGAGAACGTCGGCGGTTTTGGCGCGCAGCGGACTGTTCGCGAAGCTGCGATTCATCTCCGCAAAGAGTTCCTGCATCATGCTTTTCGCGATGATGAGTTCGCCCACCAGATCGAGCACCGTGTCGATGCGCTCGGCCTCGACCCGGATAACATTTTCGGTGGCGGAGGGAAGGCGTTCTTCGCGGACCTTGGGACGCTCCTGCGCCTCACGCACGGTCTGCGCGGCGCGAGCCTTGTCCTTCTCCCGTTGCGAGATGTGGGGCTGGGCAGGTTCCGGCGCCGGTGCGGGTTCCGGGGTCTCGGCGCGAAGCGCCGGCGTTGCCTCCGGAGCTGCGGCGGGCTGCTCCGAGAGTGGTGCGATACCCGACGCATGGATGAAGTCCGCCGTGGTGCTCTGCACCGGCAGGGCATAGACCCTGGAGACCACGCTCGGAATCTTGCTCTTGCGCTCCACCCAGTCGAGTTCGTGATGGCTGGCGAGAACCACCTCAATGACGTCAGGAATCTCGCTGGTGGTTTCATCGGGACGCATCACCAGGATGGTGCCGGTCTCCTGCAAGACGTTGCGCACCAACTGCACGGCGGCGGCGCGCATGGGGCAGGCGGGATCGATGGCGAGCGCGAGGTTGTAGACGTTTTGCCCGCGCACCGCGTTCTTGGCAATCAGCAACTGCTCGTATTCGGTCCAGGAGAACTGCGGCGCAAAGTCGGTTTCCGGGTGCGGATTGCGGATCGCTTCAATGAGCTGGAGTACGGGTTCGATCGAGGGCGGCCGAAGCTCATTGCGATAGGCGGAGAGCAGGCTGTCAAAGAAATCGGCGGACACCATGACGAGTTCGGCGAGGGCTTCGCCGTCGCGGTTGGCGACCTCCGGGGTGAGCACGTCCTCGACCGCGTGCGCCAGTTCGCTGAGTTCCTTGTAGCCGCAGGCCGCCGAGTCTCCCTTGAGCGTGTGCACACTGCGCCGCAGGTTGCGAATGATTTCGGCATCGCGCGGAGATTTCTCCAATAGCAGGGCATCCTCATTGAGGGCCTGGAGAATCTCCTGCGAACTATCGAAAAAAATATTACGAAGTTCGTTCGCGCGATCGTCGGAAAAAATGCCCACGGTTAAGCCTCAATCCTGCTGTACGCGGTGCCATTGTTCTGGTGAATCATGCGGAACCGGTCGGTCAGTCCGAACAGGCTTTCCGCGTGCCCGACAAAAAGATAGCCATCGGGATTCAGGCAGCGCCAGAACTTTTGAATCAGCCGTTTCTGCTCGGCTTCGTCGAAGTAGATCATGACGTTCCGGCAGAAGATGAAATCATTGCATTGCGGCAAAAATTCTGTTTTCAGATTGTGGAAGTCGAAGTGAACCAGTTCCTTTACGGCCGGCTTGATGGCGTAACGTTCCGGACCAACCTTGTCAAAATAACGGAGGCGGTAGGCGTAGTCCACACACTCCATGTGACGCTCGAGGTAAATTCCTTCCTGCCCGGCGCGCAGCACGGAGTAGTTGATATCCGAAGCCAGGATCTCCACCTTCCACGGCGGCGGAATCAGCGGCTTGGGCGACGGCATGGCAAACGGAAGCGGATTGCGTAAATAGTAGTAGGCAAGGGCATCGGCGACCATCATCGCCAGAGTGAACGGCTCCTGTCCGGTGGAACAACCGGCGCTCCAGATGCGCAGAGACCAATCGCGGCGCTCCTGCTTGCGGCGCAGCATCTCCTCCAGCACAGTTTTCTGAAAGAGCTCCAACTGCGGACGGTTGCGGAAGAAGCTGGTCTCATTGACGGTGAGATTCTCCAGCAGCGCCGACAACTCGACCCTGCCCTCACGGCTGGTGAGCAGGCGGTAGTAATCGTAAAACGTGTCGATGTTGCATGCACGCAAGCGCCGCTGCAACCGGTCCTGCAGGAAGTGGGCGCGGCGATCGTCGAAAAACATGCCGCATTCCTGATAGATCAAAGTCTGCAGCAGCTTGAGTTCGGGTTCGCTGAAACCTATGGGTGACGATGGAGACGACATTGTGTCCTACTGTGCCGGCGAAATCGCGCCCGCGGTTTCGGCCAAATCAGAGATGCGGCGCAGTTCGCCCCGCTGCATGATCTTTGCCAGGTCAATCAAAATAACCAGTTTGCCGCCAAACTTGCCGACACCGGTCACATAATTCAGTTCACCCTGTTCGAAGATGTTCGGGGGTGGCTCGATGAGTTCAGGATTCACCTTCATTACTTCACTGGCGGCGTCAACCACTAATCCAATCTGGTGGCCGTCGAGTTCGGCAACCATAATTCGATTGCGGCGATGGGGTTGAATCTCTTCGGCGAAGCGTTTTCGCAGATCCACGACCGGAATGATCTTGCCGCGAAGGTTGATGACGCCCTCGATGTAGGAGGGCGCATCGGGAACCACGGTGATCTCCATCATGCGCACGATCTCACGCACGATCGCGATGGGCACGCCGAAGTTCTCCTTGCCGATGCGGAAGCCGACGATCTGTTGCAGCTTTGCCATTTGATCTCCGTCCTCTAGCGATTGCTTCCTGCCAGCGCGTACTTGGAGCCGCTCAGTTGGCGGGATTCCTCTTGATGGTCTTCCAGGATGAAGCGGTCCATGGATTCCAGCAGGGAGCGCGCCATCTTGGACATTTGCTCGGCCGAGGCCGCCAGTTCGGTGGAACGGGAGGTGGACTGCTGCACCATCTCGCGCATCCGCTCCATGGCGCGGACGACCGCCTGCGCACCGCCAGCCTGCTCTTCCACGGAGGAGGAAATCTCATGGGTGATTTCGTTGAGGCGCGTGGTGGCCTTGGCAATCTGCGAGGAGCCGTGCGACTGTTCGGTGGTGGCGGCGCCGATCTCCTGCGCGAACTTGAAGACCTCGGTGACCACGTTGGAAATCTTGCGCAGGGCGAGCGAGAGATCGTTGCCCAGCACCAGTCCCTCGTTGACGATCACCGTGCTCTTCTCCATGTTGTCCACGGCCTTGCGGGCTTCACTCTGAATGCTGCTGATCAGTTCGCTGATCTCCTTGGTGGAGGTAGCGGACTTCTCCGCCAGCTTGCGAACTTCATCGGCGACGACCGCGAAGCCGAGGCCATGTTCCCCGGCGCGGGCTGCTTCAATCGCGGCGTTGAGCGCCAGCAGATTGGTCTGCTCGGAGATGTCGTCGATCACCTCAATGATCTTGCCGATGTTATCGACCCGTCCGCCGAGGCTGGTGATGATGGTGGCCGAGGAACCGATGGAGCCGTTGATGCGGTTGAGCCCCTCGGTGGTCTTCTGCATGGTGCCGATGCCGAGGTGTACTTCGTCACGGGAACGGCTGGAGATATCGAGCAGCACTTTGGCCGTATCGGCGACGCGCTGAATGCTGGCCACCATTTCATCGATGGAGGCCGATGTCTCGCTAACGCTGGAGGCCTGCATCTGGGTGTTCTTCACCATGTTCTGCACGTTGATGCTCATCTCATGCATGGTGCTGGTGACTTCATCGATGGCCGAGGCGGACTGCACGTTGGTCTTGGCGGAATCCTCCGAGGCGTCGGCAACCTGATTGGAACCGGCTGCCACCTGCGCGGCGGCGTCCCGCACGGAGCGCACCAGGGTGCGCAGCCCGTTGGTCATCTGGGAAAAGGCCGAGGCCAGGGTATCGCGCGTGGAGCGGGGTGTGACTTCGACGGAGAGGTCGCCGCCTGCGATGGCTTGGGAAACCGTGGCCATCTCCTTGAAATAGATGACCATGTTGCGGAAGGTCTGGGCCAGGGTTCCGATCTCGTCCTTGCTCTCAATGTCGATTTC
>CAZLZA010000124.1:0-10971 GCA_964563875.1 uncultured Acidobacteriaceae bacterium | reverse complement strand
CTCCGTCTTGCAGGCGAATTTCGGCAAGGCCGAGCATGTTCGCCGAATTCAACTGGTGTGACGAGATCTCCTGGATGAAGAGGAACTCCAGAAGTTTGCGCGCTGCCGGGCGCTGATCCAATTTCTGCAACGCAGCCGCAACTGTGCGCAGCTCCTCAGCCTTGGGCGCCTTCTCCGGATTGGCCCGGTACTGATCGAGGATGGCGTCAAACTGATTGTTTGCCAGCGCGATGCGATAACGAATCTCAAGCTCCTGGGCGGATGGATCTTGCTGTGGCTGCAACACCGCGGCAGCATGATCGAAGTCATGCAACTCGACCAGATGCATGGCATAGCGGGCCTGCCACCTGCGGATGTTTCCGTCGGCATACTCGCGCGAAATGCCTGCGGTGTTGCGCAGCCCATCTTGCAGGCGCCTCAGGACTTGTTCGTAAATTGGATTGCGCATCTTCGCCGGAATCCAGTCAACGTCCACCAGCGATTCCAAGACAGAATTCGGCTCGGGAGCAATCGAAGCAAGCTCAAGCAGAAAGGCAACGCCGGCCTGGGGATCGCCGATGGAAATATAGGCGGCGCGGAGCAGTTCATCCACCTGATAGGTTCCGTTCTGCCGGACGTAGTCGCGCAGCACGGCATCCGACTGCGGGCGAAGTTCGGCGGCTACGTGGCGATTGCCGATGTGATTCATGACATAGCCAAAGGTGGGCCAGAAAACAGGCGGCACCACGCGCTGATGCACCTGCGCGTTTAGCAGCTCCAGCGCTTTTTTCCACTCATCCATGGCCTCGTGGCGTTTTTGCTGGCGCCAGTAGAGGACGGCAATACGGTCGTGAATGTCAGCCCGTGCGGAAGCGAGCTCGAGGGTGCGATTGTAGTCCTCGATGGCGCGATCTATTTTGCCTGCGTCAGCGTAGTACTCGGCCACAGTAATGTATGCGGAGGCAGAAGCCGGAGACTGTTCGAGCTGCGCAGGCAGGAAGTCCTCAGGATCGCCGGCGTGCGCAGTTCCCAGCCACTCGCCATATCGCGAGCCGTAGTAGAACCATGTATTTCCGGCCAATTGCTGAGATCGGTTCACAGGCTTGCCGAGACGCTCGCCGATCGTGTTATCGCCGAGGGCGCTGAGGAACGCTGCGCTCACGGTCGGAGCACGATCAGAGAAATACAAGCCTGTGATAGCCGAATAAGCCTTCGTCCACACTGGTTCGAGGGCATGTCCACGCGCTGTAACAGCAAGCTGGGCGAGCTCGGCCGAGCCGTGAGCAAGAACATATTGACAGGCGGCATCGCTGATATCTTTTCGTGAGCTACCGGCCAATTGCACCAGCTCCTGCGGCATGCGTTGCAGGAGGAGTTCGAAGTAGCGCTGCCGCACTTCCGGCGTGCTTTGCAGTCCGATCCCTTTGAGGACCGTAAACTCGGCATCGTACAAAGCGCCGGCGCGGTAGGTGTTGGAGGCTTCGACCAGCACGCCGGTTCGTCCCTGCTGAGGCGTCAGCCGCCGTGCATAGGCTTCCAGCGCGGCTCCGAGTTCCTCAAATCGCAATCGGCGGGTTTGCAGTTCAACCAGGCGCCGCTGGTAGTTAACTCCGGAGTAGCGGCTGAGCATCAACTGTTTGAGCCAGCGCGCCTGCAGGTCGGGCAGCGCGGCGGCTTCAGCCGTGGGCAGGAAGACCGTAGCCAATTCTTCACTGCCGGCCTTGGAAGCCCGTTCATCCAGCCAAAATGAGAATTGCAGCTTTTCTTCAGGCGTAAAGTACTGTCCGGCAGACTTACCCATGGCCTGCATCGCGGATTGCATACCGTTGCCGGCGGTGATGCGGCGCAGCTCGATCGCATGGTCGCGCCACTGCTGGTCGGTAACGGAGACGATACCATTCTTCTCAACTTGCTTTACGACGATTGCGGCTTCCGCTCGCAACGAAGTGGCGTCGTTCACCGCAAGCTGCAAGCGCGAGTACGCTGCATCCTGCTGACGGAGGCGCGTCATGATCTCAACATAGATCCGGGCACCGTCGTGGTTGTCCGAGACGGCGAGCAGGTCGCGTCCTGCGGAATCAACACCCTTCTGCGCGAAGTCGCGTGCCTGCTGAATCATTCCCCATCCCACAAGCCGCGTGGCCACGGCAAAGAAGTTGGCTGGCTTCTCCGCTCGATTCTCTACGAACGCAGTGTTGAGAGCAGCGATGGCCGCGGTCGAATTACCCTGGCGCGCACGAATCTCAGCAACCTTCTCCATCCAGCGCGTGTCGTGGTAGTTGAGATCGAAGAGTTGCTGGTACTCGGCTGCGGATTCGTCGAAGCGCATGAGGCGCTCGAGCAGTTCCGCGCGTGCGGTGCGTAGATCGACGCGGTCGGGACGGATGCGAATGGCTGTCGCATAGGTTTCCACTGCGGCTGGATAATTCTCCACCTGAGTCTGGAGTTTTGCCAGCACGATGGGCCAGCGATAATCGTGTGGCGACTGCTGGATGGTGTTGGCATAGTAGGCGAGCAGTTGCTGTTGACAGCCATTGCGCTGCGCATACAGCGCGGCTTCGGAGATCACCGCGTCGTCCTCCGGATAGCGATTGATAACCTCGACGTATTGGTCAACCGCGCCCGCGTAGTCCTTGAGACGCGTGAGTGCCGGGATCATGCCGCGGCGCAGAGCTGCGATCTGTCGGGTGCGGACGTCCTGAGGAAGCTGCGACTTTCTAATCTCCTCGATCTTGTCGAGACTGAATTTCTTGAGTCCGGCGTCGTCACCCGCGCGGGAAAGGGTGTCTGCCATGGCCGCGAGATATTCCTCGTTGAAGGGCGTGGCGGAAAGAAGCTGGTTGAGTAAGCGACGGGACTGTTCGTATTGTCCTGACTCAGAGGCCTTGCGCGCAGCTTCAAGGCGGAACTGGGCGCCGAGCACAGGATAGGAACCATTGGCCGCCTGCACGAGAACCTCGACCGCACGCTGCCGGTCCTTGTTCTGCCAGTAGAAATCCACCGTGGAGCGTACAACTCCAAGGCTCTTCGGATTCTCGCGATAGAGCGTTTCGACATTGCGTTGCGCCTGCTGCAAATCTTTCTTCGCTTCGTAGAAGCGGACGAGCGAATAGCGCAGTTCGAGTTTGCGGATCGGGTCCGTTGTGACGGCGGCCTGCTTTTCCAGAACTTTTTCCTGCACCATCTCCAGCGACTTCTGGCGCGCGGTTTCCTCCAGCCACTCCAGAGTCTCCAGCGACGAAGTGCGCTCGCCGATTGCGGCGAGCAGTTGCTCCACGTCCTTCGGCCGGTTCTGGGTTTCAAGCACGGCAACGCGCAGCTTGATTGCGTCGATGGCAGGAGAGGTGCCTTCAATAAGAAGCGCAGTTGCGCGATCCGCTTCGTCACGCAGGGTCTTGCGGCGCGCGAGATCGAGCAGGCGATTGTACGGACGCGAGCCTTCGTGCTGCTTCAGCGCTCCCTTGATGTACTCGGCGATAGCTTGCGGAAATTCGCGCTTGCCCTCGTAGATGGCGCCCGCTTCGTAGGCGTAGAGCGACGGGTCGCCGAGCTTGGCGCGGCCTTCCTCCAACAATTTGAGCGCGGAATCGAAGTCATAGTAGTCCCAGTAGATGGTTGCGGCATCCAGGTAGGCCTGGGGCTCACCGGGACGGACCTGCGCGACGCGCTGCCAGTAGGGTGCGGCGCGATCGAACAGCTCGCGGTCGGCGAGAACATCCCCAATGCGCGCCAGCGTGTCACGGTTGCCAGGATCGGCGAGGTAAAGATTCTCTTCGATCTTGACGGCGACTTCCGTGTTGCGTGGATCGAAGGCGGCAAGCGAACGGTATACGGCGGAGGCACGGCGGCCCAGTTCAAAATCCGCGGGATATTGCTGCGCCAGCTCTTTCATTACGGGCGCGGCATCTTCAAAGTGCGAACGCCAGAAGCTGGCTTCGCCGATGAAGCGGGCCGCAACCGGGTTGCTGCCCGCCAGATCGTTCCAATGTCCGGTTTGCGCGGCCGCTTCTGACTTCTGCAGGGCAACAAGTTCCTGATCGAGGCGTCCTGTGCTGGACAGGTACTCGAAATATTGATTTCTAAGGTCTTCGGCCTCCCACCAGTGCTCGCGCAGCAGTTTCTCCCATTTATCTGTCTGCGTTTTGTGATAGGCGCTCATCAGGTTCCGTACGAAAAGGAGATCATGCGGAAATCTTGCGTAGGCGAATTCGTTGAGGCGCGTGTAGTATTCGGCGCCGCTTACCACATCGGAGAAGTATGCCTCCAGGTCGGTACCCGAGAAGATCTTAACCACCTGCTCGCTCAGGCGGGAAAAGTCGGCATCTCGCTTCTGCCGGAGATAGAAGCGTGCGAGTTTGTGATACCAGGAGCGATCGGGGAACTGTTGTATGGCGCGCTCGTAAACCTCTTCCTGCTGCTGCCCAAGCCGGTTCTGTTCGAGGAACTGCGCCAGCCGCTCATATAAACCGGGATCGTTGGGATTGCGGTCTACTTCTTTCCGTAGGACCGAGAGCGCCTGCGGAAGCTGGTGCAACGAGGCAAGGCGGGAAAGATATCGCTCGAGATAATCCGAGTACCAAGCCTGAACGCTCTTGGGCGCGTGGACAACGGCTGCGGCTTGGGTCGAAAACGCGCTGGAATCTGCGGATGGCGCATTGCCCTGGGCGGACTCGGCTTCGGCTTCCGAGAGTGTGGATTCCGGCTCCGCGTCGCGCGACTCGAAATCACGTGAAGGCACAGCACCGCTTGACTTGATTCCAAGGGGGACGTTGTCAGCACGGCGGGCGAGGTCTGCGAGTTCTTCGTCGTAGAGCGCGAACTCCTCTTGCGTACGGTTTTCGCGAGCGTAGGCATCGGCGAGCAACAAGCCCACCTGCTCGTGCTCAGGATCGTTGGGGAATGAGGTGAGGAATTGTCGGCCGTCGCGGATTACGGCACCGCTTTCTCCATAAGCCGCATAGGTCTGGATGAGGCGCGCGCGCAGGCCGGCACGCAGCAGCGAATTCGGGAAACGATCATCGAAGAGATGGATGAGCTGTGCGGCTTCTGCCCGATGGAAATATGGAACGGCACGCAACTCTTCTCCGGAATAGGCATAAGCGGGTGAGGTCGAGTTCATGACCAGCGAAAGAATCCCGTTGAGAAATCCCGGACCACGATCCATAGCGCCGATATCGCGGTACATGGATAGATCGGCGCTTCCCACGCGGACATCCTGCTCGGGCGCATCCAGCAACACGTTCACCAGGCCGGCGAGAGCCAGTTGTTGCGCGTCTGCTTTGTCATTGGTGTTGTAGAGCGCGTAGTAGTAGCGGGCGGCCTCGGGATAATTCCGAATGCCCTCGTTCAACTTCGCCAGGGTATAGAGCTCCTGCGAAGCCCATTTGGCGTTGTGTTGCTCCTTGCGGAGGCGGAACCGGGTGAGCGCCTGCTGTGCGGCGTCGGCTCTTCCCTGGCGCTGATAGTAATAGAAGATACGGGCGGCCGCGTTCAGGTCGTCGGGATTATGCTCGACGGCAGCTTCCGCCTGATCTAGATATCTCCGTAGCGAGCGCGTCTCGGTCATTAACGAGAAGTAGCCATCCAACAATTCCTGAGGCCACAGCGGCTGAAAGTGAGAGTCGTAGACCGCCAAGCCCTGCTCGATGGAGCCACGCTTGTACTCCAGCAGCGCACGCATTTTGACAGGGAGCACCTCATCCGTGGGTGTGGCGGCGTGATACTGCGCAATGAGCTTTTCAGCGTCGGCGAATGTCTTGTGATCAAGAAGAAACTGGAAGTACCGGCTACACACAGCAGCCTGCGCGGGATAGCGGTCAAGCCATGTGCGGTAGCCTTGTACCGAGATATCAGTCGGCATAGCGTTCTCGGCGATGACCTGGAAGGTGCGCTCAAAAGCCAGCCAGGAGCGCTGGCGCTCCACGGGGATATGTTTTTCCGAGGGTGGTGTGGGGGCACGCCCAATCGATGTTAGCGTCACCACCTCGTCCGCGGGGCGGAGTCGGCGCTTGTAGAAATCGGCTAGGGACCACTCGGCCTGGATGCGATCCGGCGAGACCTCAACATATTTCTTCCAGTCTGCCTCGGCGGAAACAAAATCCAACGCCGCCTCTTCATTAAGAGCGCGCAGAGAATACAACTCCGCGATGGGCTGCCGCTGGATGAGTTCGCTCAAAAGCGGCGTGGCCTCATGCGGTGGGCGCAGCCCGAAAACTTTGCTCACGGGCATGGGCATCCAGCGATAGAGCGCCGATTCAAGTGCTGAGCCGGACTCGGCGTTTCTCCATGGCGAGGTGGCGCGCGCGCCAATTACGATGGTCGGTACCAGCAGAAGTCCTGCGCAGCAGGGCCACAGGATGCGGCCAAGTTTCACAAACGATGCATCACGGAAGCACTTCAATTTGCACCTCCTGCGTGCCGATGTTGTGGGCGACATCTTCGGCGATGACGGTAAGCGCATAGGTTCCCGCAGCCAGATCGGATGGAATCTGCAGATCGCCGGTGTTGGCGGCGGCCTTCGAATTCCATCGCAACGTGACCGGAGCAATTCCCTCCAGGCGCGCGGTGAGCGTTCGCGTGCTAGCCGTAGCGTTTACCTTCAGCGGAATTATGCCGCCACGATGAAAGCGGCGGCTACCGAGCCGGATACTGACCACGGGCGGCTTACTGGCGATGACGAAGGTCTTCGCCTCGCGATAAGTGTGGCCTGCATTGTCGCGCAGCACAAGGCCCACGCTGTAGGTTCCGTCCTGCATGTCCTCGGGCGCGAGGAAGCGAGTCTGCCACACATCTTCACCTTCAAGATGACGCAGGCGTTTGGTGAATCCGAAGGGGAAGATGGCCACCACGGAGCAGATCGACTCGTCAGTGTGCACGCGCAACACCGGATCGCCGGGGCGAATGACGCGCGGACGCAACAGTGCCCGAGGCACCGCAAGAAACGATGTGTATGGCGTAACAAATTTATACTTGCGCGAGAGCCGGATGATCTCCTCGACAGTCTTCGCGTCTTCGCCCTCACGCTCGATCTTTTCCAGCAGGGCGTCCACGCGGGCTCGCGCCCAGAGCCGCGGTAATTGAGGGTGATCAAGGGATTGCGCCGGGAGCGCCGTGGCCGTGTTCATCTTAAAGGCAACGCCGTCGCGAAGGCCGCGCACCGCCATCTGAACCTGCCCAGCGGGTTTGCTGTACTGGCCGACCCACGATGCGACGGAGCCGCCAAACGCGCTGTCCTGAAGCGGGTAAACCATCTGCACGGAGTCTTCTGGCGAAACCCGGAAGCATAGTTGAGCCACCGGATTGCGCCCAATCTTTGAGACAAAAGCGTTCAGTTTGAAATCGATTGGCTCCGTGGACAACACGTTTTCAATCGCGCCCTCATTGCGTGCCAACATGCGCAGCAGGGGAAGGTTGGCGTCATCTCCCACGGCAAAGACATAGGTGCGCGGCCTTCCGGATTCTGGCACCTGTTTCCAGTGCTCGGCGTACCAGGTGGCAAGGCTTCCAGTGCGAATGATGCCGCGGGTCGCGCCGCCATCGCTCAGTAGCAGGAGGTACGCACTCCCATGAACTTTGGCAAATTGCGTAAGCCCCGCGCCGAGCGCCTGCTGCAGATCCGTGCCGCCGCGCAGTCGGCTGGCGCGCACGAAATCCAAAGCTTTCTGGATGTTATCGCGATCGGCGGGAACCAACTCAGGCTGAAACCCGGCGACCTTGTTGTTGAAAAGCAGGAGATTGAAACGATCTTCCGGATGCAGCGAACGCAGGACGGTTTCCATTGCTGCGTAACTGCGTTCGAGCTTCTCCCACTGCATGGAGAGCGAGTTGTCGAATAGAATGACGAGGTTCTTAGACGCGCCGCCATTGCTCGCGACCGTAGCGCCGGACGCGAGCAGGGCCTGTGCCTCGAAGAATCCGGGCTCGTCGTGACTGCGCGCAGGAGACATCTCGGCAGCGTCTGGCTGGCCCGAGTCGGGATTACGGTAGGTGAGAACGTCGAGGGTGTCGGCCTGCTTCGAGTCGAGTTGATATTGAAGCGCGAAGTCTTCGGCGAGATTGGCGTTGCGTCCATCAAAACTCGCCTTGATAGAGTGGCTATCCCTGGCAGTCACCTTCATAGGGAAGGTCGAACCGACGAACTGGAAGTCCGAGAGCTGGTGGGCCGAGCGAAGTTCAAATTCAATGAGGAGGTGTCCCGCGACCTGCGCCTGGTAAGCATCGGGATGAATCGGGATGGCAAAGAACGACTTCATGTTCTCCACCGGAATGTTCTCGTGGTACTCGAACTCAAGACGTTTAGTGCCGTAGGGCGGAATAGGCACGATGCGCGCGCTGAACGCGGCACTGCGCCGCGCCTCCTCCACGCCGCGCTCGCCCATTTGCAAAAGGCCGGGATCAATCGCCTGCTGCTTGGCTTGGTTGTAAATCTGGCTGGCGCGTTTGCGTTCCAGGATCACGGCGGGAATGCGAGTGGGCCCGTCCCAGACTGCAAAATCGCTGACTGTGGCGCGGCTGGGCAGCGCAAAGATGTAGTTTCCCTCTTCGATACGGCCAGTATGATTGCCGAATATCTGGCGGACAGAAACATGCGCTACTCCGTTGTCGATGATGACGTGAATCTCCATCTCATCGAGCGAGAGGACCGCAGGGTCCGGCTGGCTTTTGTCGCGCGGAATCAGAACACCCGCGTCCGCCAAGGCCGCGCCCGTCACGCAGAGAACCACGAGCAGGAGTTGCAAAAACCGTTTCATCGCTCCAACCTTTGTTCAGGAATCCGCAACAGTCCGTTGTCGGTCCCCACATAGACAAAACCGTTTGCCGCTGCCAACGCCGTAACATTCAGTGAAGGCAGACCTTCGGTGACGGCAAACCAGCGGGTCGACTTACGATCCATGACGTAGAGTCCGCGACCCATGGTGCCGGCCAGCAGCAGACGGCTGGTGGCAAGCATGGCGTTGGGATTTATTACCAGGTCGCCAGCGGCGCCATCACTGGCCGTGAACTTGCCGGATGCATCCATGCGGGCCATGCCGGCGCCATAGGTGCCGACCCACCATTCGCCGTCGAGCGGAATCGCTGCGGTAATCCAGTTGTGCTTTAGCGCAGAGGTGGCCGTGGTATAACTGGCGCGAATCTGATCGCCCTCCAGCAGGCTGACCCCGCCCAAGGTGCCGGCCAGCAATTGTGTTCCGTTGGTTGCTACGGTGTAGACATGGTTATTCACCAGGCCATGGAAGGCGTAGAGGCTGCGCATTCCTTCGGAGTCAATAAAGGTAAGACCGGCCGGAGTCGCGGCAACAATACCGTCCCGGAATGCGGCTACGTCGGTCACATGATCGGCGATCAGCCCCTCAGCCTTGCCGAGCACCTGCTTTCGACTTCCCAGGGCGTCAAAGAGGACCAGTCCATTGGCGGTTGCCACAGCGGTGGCCCCACGGAACAGGTTGGGACGGATGCGGTTGACGCAGAACACATGGTCGTCCTCTATATGACGAGCGTGCGGGCTGGCCCCCTCCACAATGTCAAGCCCGCGGTCGAAGTAGCCCACCCAAAGCCGACCAGCGGCATCCACGCCAAGGGCGGAGATATTGCGGTCCGTCAGCAATCCCCCGGCTGGCTCAAGCACTCGATTCCAACTACCCGTAGGCTGGCGCGTATAGACTCCGGACTCGGTGACGGCGTAAAGCGAGGCGCCGCTGCGAAACAATTGGGCGACACCGGAAAGCTCACCCAGTGGTGCGAGTTCGCGGGAATCGCGCGACTGGCGTTCGATGGGAAGTTCAACGATGCCGTCATCCATAGTTCCGGCGAGCAGGGTCTTGCCCTCTATCAGCATGGAACGGACGAATGCGCCGGAGGCCAGTGCGCGCACAAACCGGCCGGAATCGAATTCGGCCACACCTGCTGGGCCTCCCACGTACGCATGAGGGCCGGCTACCGCGATGGAGTAGACACGCGCGTCCGGCAATCCATTCGTCTCACTAAACCAATCGGCACTGCCGCCGTGCCAATGGGCGACACCTCGGTCCAGGGTGCCAATCCACAAGTCGGATTCGCTGCCGGCTAGTTCCGTGATGTAGAGCTTATTGAATGCTGGATGAAACGGAGCAAGTCGTTGGCCGTCGAAGAGCAATAGGCCGCGTTTCGCGGTTCCGATGAGCAGGTGACCGGAGGCGGTGGCAAGTATTGCGGTGACATGCCTCAGCTCGCGGTCGTCGGGCAGTATTTGCCGGAAGCCTGATCCATTGAATGTGAGGACGCCTGCGCCGTCGGTGGCGATCACTAGTTCCTGCTGGCGGGAGCCGGTGAGGACTGCGGCTGTCAGCCGTGTCAGCGGCGCTGGAGGAAGCTCACGGCCAACACGAAAATCTCGAACCGGCCTTCCCTCGCTGTCATATTCGAATAAGCCGGCAGGGCCAGCCACGTATAGATGCCCCTCTAACTCAGCCGCCTGCGTGAATACTGTTGGGGCGCTGACCCACTCGAAGCCGCTGTCCGCTGCCGGTAAGAGCGGACGCTCCGTGAACTTCAGGTTCGATTCCGCGTTCTCGGTCTCTTTCGCCCACCGAAGAACAACCCCAGCCCGCCAGCAAACAAAAAGGGCAATCGTGGCCGCCCCGAAAAGAGCGACTGCCACCAGCAACCACTGCTTCCGTGCGTTGATCGAGCCCGTCATTGAATTGTGCTCCCAACTATAACCGACAGAAAAACGTTCTGCAGACTTTTTCTGAACAAGACGGTGTCCGCAACGACGCTATGTGGCAAGTCAACTGCCAAATCGCAAAAGTTCAATAGGCGTGAATTTCAAGCAATGTGGTTGGAGTGCCGTGTGTCCCGGCTGACATGGCGTGTGTGCGTATGCACACAATCAGAGCCGGCCCCAATCCGCTGTGGCAGCTAAGCGATTTGCAATCTCGAGCAGTAATTTCCCAATAGCAAATGTGTTCATATAGGAAATATTTCCTTTACAACTTGATTCCCAATTGAGAAACT
>CAZLZA010000123.1:0-11021 GCA_964563875.1 uncultured Acidobacteriaceae bacterium | reverse complement strand
CTCGCGACTGAAGCTGGCCTCGAGTTTCCGCAGAGCCGGAAGCAAGTCAATCTGCCTCAGCGTACCGACGATCATCAGGTCCACGTCACTGGCAGAGCGTTCTTCGCTCCGTGCGATGGAACCGTAGATGAATGCTAGTTCGATCCGGTCATCAAAGCGTTTGAGGGCAGAGATGAGGGTTGGCACAAGCCCGCTGGTCTTTTCGATCAACCCGCGCAAGTTGGCAAAGAGCGGAGAATCGGGATTTGCTTTGAAATAGGCACGACGTCCGTCCTGGCGGCGCAGGAGCAGCCCCGCTGCTACCAGTGACTTAAGTTCACGCTGGAGGCTCGATGGAGTAGTCCTCAAACGCTGGGCCAATTCCGTCATGAACCACCAACGTTCCGGCTGGAGCAGCGTAGCGGAAAGCACCCCAATCCGCACGGACGGGAACAAGGCGTCAAGGGTGCTTCGTGTACGCATATAGCGTAATTATATACGCACAATGCGTACACTCAATAGTGGGTGAGACCATGATTTTCAAGCCAGCACACCCCGGAGGGGTCTTGAGAACTATCTGGGCGAGATGACCGTGGCGGCGGAAGCGGCAAAGCGCCTGAGCGTAACCCGCGCACACCTTTCGCGGATTCTGAATGGTCGGGCAGGCGTGTCGGCGGCGATGTCGCTGCGGCTCTCGGCGGCCCTGGGCACCTCGCCCGAGTTCTGGCTGAAGATGCAGATGCAGTATGACCTGTGGCAAGCGCGGAAGGCGAAACAGCCGAAGATTAGTCCGTTCCCTCATGTGGTAAAGACAAAAGAATTGGCGCTGGCCTAAGCAGGGATCGATGATAAGAAACGAAGTCGTTCGTCCGCAGTTCCTGCGTGACGAAGGGACTTCGGAGGCAAGGAGATGTTCAGCAACCCTTTTTCACGGGACGTGAACAAATAACATTGCTGAACACAATGGGGCGCTAGTTGGAGGCTGGGGCGCCAATTGGTTTTCTAATCGGCGCGCAAAGGCAAAGAAATGTGCAGTTGGTGCTGTTGTGGGGCGCTAGTCGGGGGCGCCAATAAGAAAATGACTGAAAACGTCTCATAGAAAATAAACGACTTAGCAGCAATGTCACGGCTGAGCATCGCTGAGTACCTATTGATATGAAAGGACTTAGCGTCCTTTTTCAAATTCGGGACCAGGGGGTCGGAGGTTCAAATCCTCTCTCCCCGACCATTAAAAAAAATCTTACGTTTCAGCAACTTAGAAGCAAACCCATTTCGCACTTTAGAACTCGTCGCACGTAGACGACGCGAAGTCCTGTTTCGCGCCTGGTGTTCCCGATGCGTGGCCCTTAGCATCGTAGACGCGCGCCTTCGAAGCCGCAGCTCATGGCAGCATCACAATGGGCGAGATGGTATGATCGCGACCACGGAAGAGAGCTCGCTGAGTACTCGTCCTCGCCCGCCTCATCAATAGCTCGATAGTGGTTTCAGACTTGGTGGTACTGTGCGCGTGACCTATCTAACCTTGGCCCGATTCTTCCGGCAGCAGAGCGTTTACGCCGCCATTTCTGCGGTCATCGGTGGCGTTTTCTGGGCCAACGGACAGCAGATCAATTTCGGGACGGCCCTGGTAAGCACTTTCTGCATCGGAAATCTGCTCTCACCGGCAATGAATCGCCTGGGCTTCCTCTATCGGGACAAGCCATTTCCTTTCAACTGGCTGATCTTCCTGTCCGTCCTGCTGGTGCTCGCGGTCCCTGTTTATCTCATTACGGGTGTAGTTGTTTGGTGGATTGCTCCGCCGGCCCGGTTGCCGCTTTCCGAGTTCATTCGACTGGGATGGAAGTTTGCGTTCCTGGTCACGTTTGTCTTCGGTGTAATCGCGTTTCTGTACCACAGCACGAAAGACCGACTTGTGAAGCGCAACACCGAGCTCCAGCAATCGGTGGAACACGGCGCCGCACGTTTGGAAATACAGGACCAGGAGCTGCAGCGTGCCCGGGAGATACAACAGTCGCTGCTTCCGAGAGCGATTCCCCAACTTCCGGGATTCGAGGTTGCAGGCGCATGGCTGCCTGCTCGTTTTGTGAGTGGGGACTATTATGATGTACTCCGGCTCGGGAGCCATCGGCTGGGAATCTGCATTGCCGACGTAGCTGGAAAAGGTGTATCTGCGGCTCTGCTGATGGCCAACGTTCAAGCCGCGGTGCGCGCGTTCGCAAACGACTCCGAAAGCCCGTCCCGGCTTTGTAGCGAAGTCAACAGACTGCTGCACGAAAACATTGCGATCGGAAAGTTTGTGACTTTTCTTTACGGAATCCTGGATGCTGAGACGCGTACGTTTCAATACTGTAACGCAGGGCATCTTTACCCCATCCTCGTCAGCGGCGGTTCCGTTCGGATAGTTGAGCAGGGCGGCGCCGTGCTCGGCGTTTTCCCGGCTTGGAATTATGAGGACTCGATCGTCGAGTTAAGGGCGGGAGACCGGTTGCTCCTTTTCACAGACGGCATCACCGAGGCATCCGATGTTGACGGCAAGGAATTCGAAGAAACGAGCGTCGCGGCATTCGCCAAGGCCAATGTCGCACTCTCTGCAAACGAGCTGAGTAACCAGCTTCTTATGCAAGTCACCGACCATTGCGGCGGCCTATTTCAGGATGACGCAACTCTCCTGGTTATCGCCGCGAACTAATACGCGAGACCAATCTTGTCTGCCGCCCCGGAAACGAGCAAAGTTCTAAAGTCGTCCTCTAAAGCCGACCATTCTTTCTCTCACCTTTTCAATTACTTACGCGGCCTTGGCCGCTTTCGTTTTTGGTGCCTTTTTCGGTACATTCGGTACAACTGAGGGCAAAGTGAAACCGAAACCACACTGCTCAGCCCACTTCTTGCGGAATGGAACGTCCTCTTTGATTTTGTCGTAGAGGTCACTCATTCCCTCTCCAGCGTGCCCCATCCAGTACTTGTAAAGCCCTTCAGGACACTCTGTGTGATTCCGCAGATATGTATTCCGGAATCGCCGAAAGGCGTGATTGCCTGCCTTGTGGTTTCCGGTGTGCGGGTTCACATACTTCAGTTTCTCCAGAGCCGGGTGTAGATGGCGACGAATGACATTGGACGACGCTATCGGCTTGCCATTCCGGGTCGAGAACAGGAACCCGGACTTGCGCCCGCCGACGAACTCCTTCAGCAGGCTTGCAATTGCCGGATGAAGGTCTACGTCCCGAAGCGCACTCTGGGTTTTCAGCCGCTCTTCGATCTTGGACGAGCCTTCTGACGGATTTTTAGAAGCGAGAAATCTGAAGCGATGTGCTTGTCGATTTCAATACCAAGTGCCTCCCCAATCCTCAGTCCCGCCGCACCGCACAAGATGAACAGCACCCGCTCACGCGGCTTCTTCCATCCTGCCAGCCCCGTCATCACATCCCCTGAAAAGCAGGGCGTGTTCTGCTTCGACTTCTCTACGACGGGCATGTCGATGAACTCGTGGTTCCACTTGCGGGGAAAAATCTCTTCCCCCTCTGCGTCCACTGCAGAAGCCACCACCATCTTCACCAGTCCGGCATAGTTATCGATGGTCTTGGGAGACAACCCAGCCCCAGACATAGCCGCAACCAGCCGCTTCAGCGAAGCGTTATTGACTTCGGAGATCGGCAAAGTCCCGATATGCGGATTCAGCCAGTTGCCCAAAATGCGTTCCCAGTCTTCAGTTGTGCTCAGTGCAACGGGCTTCCGCTTCCTTGTTCGCAATGCTTCGAGCCACCGCGCACCCTGTTCTTGGAACGTTGTGACAGTCTCCTGCTTTTTCACCACCACAGCGTTGAAGTGTTCGACCGTATCGGCCCCGCTTTCCGCAATGATCTGACGGGCGCGGCGTGTACGTTCGCTCTTCGACAGAACTCCAGGTCCGGATATCGGGCAGATACGAGCCCGCTTATGGACCCGATTGTCCTGACCCTCCAGATCCATCCACCAACGTACGACCCACCATTTACCACTTCTTTCTATGTGACCTGCTTGCCCAGTTCGGCGGGACATGCTTTTGCCTCTCCGCTTCACTGGTGTCGCGCACATGACATTAGAGGAACTTGTCCCGAGATGCAATGCTTGGGAAGAATCTTCTGCACCAGCCAACTTGGCATCTGCTGATATGCGGCTCGAGTCTGGTACTGCCACCGAGGAAGATTTCGGCGTGCAGGGATGCAGGTCTGATCGAAAGGTGATGCTCAACTGACCCGGCGCTACCGCACTATGCAATCGGTCAAACTCGGACAAGGCATTGCTGCGGCTGCTACTAGCGGCTACACCCATCCATTGTCCGAAGTCTGCACTGTTAAACCGGTAGTACGTTCCCGGCGGACGGAGCCCTGGGAGTTCTTCCGTGTGATAGCGCACCAAATCCGTCCCGACAAGCGAATCTGCAATTTGGATGCTGGGGAGGGGCGCATCAAAGCCGCCCTGCCGCCCTGGCGGCGGGGGTCGGGGAACTACAACATCGGATTGAAAATCAACAGCCTCCATGATGACCTGATTGACGACTCTAAATTTGAGGGGAGCCTCACAGCCGTGCTCCGTGACTACCAGGCGCTCCTGTGCCGGGTGACGCGGTCGATGTTTGCCGTTTACCTCCATGAGCAACGGAATTGTTTTCAAGGTGACACGCGGGTCTCCGCCTGCCAAAGACTCGCGCATGAAATTCTTCAAACAGAGGAATATCAGGGGTAGGGGCGCAACGCATCGTCGCATAGGTACGATGGCAAATTGACCCGCGCTGAGGGACTCAGGGGAAACTGATGGGGTGAGCGGGGGTGAGCTACCTCAAAAGGCTTCAGCAGCCTTTTGTGCTGGGCCGGCGATGGCGTTACATCAGCGTCTGCTGGCCTTCAACCACGCCTTTTACATGAAACAGTCTGGCGATGCTGAGAAGCGTATCGGCCTCGGCGTAAAGACGTGCCTCATCGCAGCGGACGCGCATGCCCATGTACGAAATCCTGTCGCGAGAGCGGGTGGCCGTAGTACTCAGACCCGCGTGTTGGGACAACTGCGCCCTTCTATCCGCAGCGCGTTTCAAGAATGAGCCAATCTTCTTCTTGTCAGCACGGTAGTGGGCCGCCATATCCACTACCCGCAGGAGCGAATCCAGATCGGACGGTGGATCGTCACTGTCGAGAAACGGTTTCCAGGCTACACGGGCCTCGCGTTTACCGGTCGCCGTGAGCTGGTACTGGTGCCGCGGCCGATTCCTCGCCCGCCGTACGCGGGCGTGGATTGAAACGCTGAGGGTGTCTCGAAGAAGAACTTCAGCAAGGTCGCCCGCCGTACGCGGGCGTGGATTGAAACTCTCTGGTCCCGATCCGGATGGCTGGAGGTATTGTCGCCCGCCGTACGCGCGCGCGAGGGCTGATGTTGTTGGGAAGGACGACGAGACCTGGTTATGCGCCGGAGTTGGTGCTAACCGGATACGGACTGGCCACTGCGGTCATTGGTTCCACAGCGCGCGCCACGAACGTCGCCTGCATCTCGGTGACAGCATCGTCAATCGAAACGCCGGAACCTTCGTTCAGAATTTCCACGCCGAAGATCTTTGCACAGGCCATTGCGCCGTATTCGTTCGCGCCTGCAAGGGTCACGTCGAATGGCAGCACCTGGTCGGAATAGAATGCCTGGGTTGGAACAGACAACTGGCCGACAGAGCTGAGGGTCTGAGCATCGATCTGATCGATGGTGTCGCCGATCGAGGGACCTGCATCACGATCCAGTGAAGACTAGATACTCAACATAGTTAGACAATCCCAGCGGATTTCGCTTGACGGGGTCGCTGTTTCGAGATATGAGTATATGAGCATGATAGAAATCGGTTCAATTGAGATGTCCGGGCTGGAAGTATCCCACTGCATCGCCGGGGACGATGTCTGGGTTCCGGAACAGCACTACAGATCAGCGGATCTGACTTCGGACCCTCCCTCGCCGGAATGTTGATCCGTCCGTACTCATATAAGTTATGCTCATCTCCAGGGGGGACGGCCGGCCCGGACTGGAGGTGACAGAAATGACAGAGCAAAAGGTGAAACGAATGAATATCAACGTAGAAGTGAGCCTGCATGACGGGTTCAAGGCGGCAACGGCCGCCAAGGGAGAGAACATGACCGATGTTCTCCTGCAGTTTATCCATGAGTATGTATCGAAGAATGGCGTTGCTCCGAAGAAGAAAGCTCGGCGCCAGTGAAAAAGACCGTTTTATACCTCCGTGTTTCCACCCTGGACCAGCATCCGGAAACCCAGATGTACGATCTGCGCGGGCTGGCCGCGCAGCGTGGGTTCGAGGTCGTTCACGAATACACCGATCGGATCAGCGGGGCCAAAGCCCGGCGCCCTGGTCTCGATCAGTTACTTGCCGATGCCCGCCGCGGCAAGTTCCAGATCGTCCTGTGCTGGGCCTTCGACCGCATTGCCCGCTCAACCCGGCACTTCCTCGAAGTGCTCGACGAACTCAACCACGAAAATATAGAGTTCATCAGCTTCAGAGAGAACGTTGATACCAGCGGCCCCCTTGGCAGAGCCATGGTCGTCATCATCGGCGCCATCGCCGAGCTGGAACGTAACCTTATTATAGAAAGAGTGCGCGCCGGAATGCGGCGTGCCCGCCTCGAAGGTCAGCAGATCGGCCGGGCTCCACTGCAGGTTGATCGTGTTGCTCTGCTGCGTGATCGGCAGAACGGCAAGACCCTCGGCGACCTGGCGGCCGCCTACCAGATCTCGAAAGCCAGCGTCTGCCGTGTAATAAAGGATGCGAGGGAGGCTGTCTCCAAGGGGTTCCCGCCGGCCCCTTCCACCGCTATTGACAGCAAAGAACTTAGGCCACCGAAATCGGTGGCCTGAGGCTGTCTCTAAAACAGTGGGTCTAGATACGACTCATCCACCGCCGGAATAAACTCCGGGTTCCCATCATCTACACAGGATGGCCCTTGAGGCTGTGGCTATACGATGAGTCAGCTAAAGCCTCCACTCGGCCAAACAGTTCTCTCTGGTCCGGCTGGCTTCGCGAGCAAACAGAAGTGCCGTAGTCTTTGAGCTTGCCGTCTCGCAACTTCCGCCCGCAAGATTTCTGGCATTTGTTCTGTTGCAGTTTTGGCGCTCGCGCGGTCAGGTAACTGAAGCATGTTCCTTTCGTGCTGGTTGTTGAACTCACTACTTCGACTCCGCGCCGTGGTTGCGCTACACACGATGAGACTTCGGGGTACCAATCATCCTCGCCGAGCGCCTGGCGAGCGTCACTCGTCAGCCCGTATGCTGGAATCTACTGCGGCGAGATCGAGCGATTAGAGATCGAATGGTGGGAGCGGAAGAGCCTTAAGAGAGTCTTGGGCGGGCTACGGAATCGACACCGCGTCCACTGCCGTCGAAACTATCGCCGCGATTAGGCGAGAGCATGCCAGCACTGGAATTAGCAAGATGTTTCTATTGAATACACCGGCTATGAAAAGCTGTGGCCCGCCGATTGACGACGGGCCACACAAATAGCCGTAATACTTAAGCTATCGTTTCTTGGTGGCACTCCTTTTTTTCGCAGGGGAATGTGCCGGCTTATTGGTTTCGCTGGTATCGAGCAGGGTCAGTGAATCCGCTGCGTTGAACGGGTACTCGCGGAATGACTCCTGAGGCTTCTGACCAGCATTGCTCAGAACGATGTCTACACGGCGGTTGCTGGCGAGGACGATCGTATTCATATGATCGAGCAATTTCTGCCGGTCTCCCCTGTTCAACTCGGGGTTTTGCTCAACCGCACTTTTTACTTCAGCATCGGTGAGGTTATGCTGTTTTCCGAACGCCTCGGTCTGAATACTAGTTGCTGGAACGGCGTGTTCCACCAAGAAGCGCTTAGTGCGGTCGACACGCCGTTCGGAAAGCGCCTGATTGTATTCCGCGGAACCGCGCGGGTCGGCATGGCCTTCAAGAATCAAGCGAGCATCTGGCTTGCCCTGAAGATAGGTCTGGAAATCACGAGCGAGCGTAATTAGAGTCTTTTCTTGACTGGCAAGCAGACCGCCGTCGGGATGCTCAGGCGTGGGCTTGGCGGTTGCAAAATAGATACTGTGTAGAGCAAGCCTCTTCTCGATAGCGCTGGCTTCTACTGTTGGTGGCGGCGGTGGCGCTTGCACGTTGACGGTGGTTGTGAAAGAAGCCGCCAGCGGCGGATTGCGGTCATCGGCTGCATTGCAAGTCACGGTGATCGTCCCAAGCGGTGCACCGCTGGTGCTGAGGACCGCTGTAGACGTGTTGCCGGTGATGCTTCCAGCGCTGGCGGCGTAGCTGTAAGTCAAGCTGCGGCCGTCGGGGCTGCTGGCAGTCGAACTAATGGTCGAGGTTCCGCCTGTTTGCAGCGTCGCAGGGCTCGCGGAGCATGCAATGGACGGAGGATTGGGCTGCTTCACGATGAACCGGGCGTTGCAGGTAGCAACGCCTCTACGGCTGCCGTCGCTCAAATTAGCCATGATCTGGTAGGTACCTGGCAGTAATCCGTTGGTGTCGATCTGAGTAGAAGCGCTGCTGCCGGAGACTTTCACTCCGGAGCCGGACCATTCGTACCTTACCGTGCGCTTGGGTTTGAAATTGGATCCGCCGGCAGTGGCAGTCACTGGCTCGCCTGGGAAGACTTCCGTTGGCTGTACCGAGCATATCGCGCTGGTTGGCACGACAGGCGTGCCGCCGAACATAAACACGATGCCAGTCTGCAGTCGCACGCCCGTGAGAACGGTGGTCGGAGTCGAGGCCGAGGGCCCGTAGCGGTAACTGGACGTTAGAAAGTCGGCCCTGATCGGCCTTAAAGCAAAATGCCTGGTTATATTGACATCTAGACCACCGCCGGCCATGAGCCCTAATTTGTCGATATGGTGGAAGCCTTCAGGGTAAAGACGTTGGTCGCCGCCCAGCACCTCAAGAAATGGAGCGAAATGAGAATAGCGCAAGGTGAACTTCGGGCCAATGGAGAGGGTGGATAAATCGGCGTCCCTGCAGCACGCGCCCGGTATGCCTTTTTCACTGATGCCCCAATGGTCGCTGGCATCGACGGTGAGGCCGAAATGCCGAGTGAAGTCATAGGTGACCGAAGCACCAGCGCCGCGCGGATTCGAGTCCAAGCGGCTGGTCACTGGCACCAATCCTGTCGGAAGGACACCGTGCACGTCCGCGCCGGGATACCAGAATGAGTATCCGCCGTAAAGTTCCCACTTGGGAGCAGGTTGCTCCTGAGCCACGGCCAGCGTGCCAAACGCGCACAGGAGAGTAGCCGTTGCCGACAACATTGCTAAAACACGACCGAAATGGCCGATCGAATGAGATGACATGCGAATATTCTCCAAATTTCAAAAACGCGAAATGTTTAGTTCAGCCTGAGGGTTAGTGGGACCAACCTTTAGCTGGTCCCACTGCGAGCAGTACCCTATTGGCAGGGAGGAACGACAACCGTCGTATCGTCCAATGTAACGGCCCCGGTCAAGGCTAACGCCCTTCCGTCAAGAGTCGCGCCGGTGGTAGCCGTGACGGATGTCTCTGCCATGATGGTTCCCACGAATGTGGTGTCGATTCCTAGCGTCGCTGAACTGCCGACCTGCCAGAGCACGTTCTGGGGTTGAGCACTGTTGATCAGGATGACCTTGCTGTTACCGGCTGCGGTTACCAGCGTGGATACGACCTGGAAGGTCCAGGCAGCATTTGGATTGCCCTGACCATCGAGGGTGAGGTTCCCAGTTATTCCCAGTGAGGGCTGGGCGCTGGTGGTGCGATAGACTCCCGGCGGAAGGGTCTGCCCTCCGATATCTGCAGTGAGGACGGCACCTCCTGCTGCTCCGGCGGCACTGTTGTACGCAGTCGTCAAATCACCCTGAGCGGTCTGGGCAACCGCGTCGCCCGCATCGATAGTGCCTGTGATGGATGCCGGGGGGCCGAATCCGGTTACTGCGGTTCCCGGCCAGACCCCAACATTGCCACTGACGGTTGTAACCGTCCCCGTGACATTGGTAACCGTGGAGCCGGCCAGAATTCCGAAAGCGCAGGCCGATCCCAACCCTGGGACAGGAGGTGGCGTACACGCTGCAGAGGTCGTGAACGTCCATACATAATTAACTGCCAGTGGGTTGCCGTATGTGTCAGCTACTCCGGTGGCGATTGTGGCGGTAAAGGTTGTGCTCGGGGCAAGACTAACCGTAGGTGTAAAGGTGGCAATATCGGTCGCCGCAACGTAGGTGACCGTGCCGGCCACGCTCGTCACGCCTGCTTTCAATGTAAATGTAGAGCTGGTGATGGTCGCAGGGTTCATCGCTTTGCTGAATGCCGCGGTGACAACCGCCGAGTTGGGGCAAATCGGAGTAGCGCTGTTCGGCGGAGTTACGAGCGTCACAGTAGGCGGAGTAGTCGCACAGGACGTGGAAGTCGTGAACGTCCAGGCTTTTTCAGCCGTCAGAGGATTGCCCGACATATTCGCCACCCCGGTGGTAATCGTGGCAGTAAACGTTGTACTCGGTGCAAGGCTAACCGTGGGAGTGAAGGTGGCAGTCTGGGTCGCCACGGTGTAGGTGGCAGCGCCAGCCACGCTCGCCCCGCCTGGCCCGGTCAAAGTAAACGTAGAGGCATTGATAGTCGCGGGCTTCATCGCCTCACTGAATGCGGCGCTGACAACGGCCGTTTCAGGACAGGTAGCATTCGCCGGAGTTACGACGGTCACTAAAGGGGCGGCAGCCGGACAGGAAGCAGACGTTGTGAAAGTCCATACGAAATTGGCTTCGATAGTATTGCCGTAGGTGTCAGTTGCACCGGTGGTAATCGTAGCGGTGAACTGGGTGCTTGGAGTAAGACCAGCCGAAGGTGCAAAGGTGGCGATATCAGTCGCCGGCGCGTAGGAAACTTTCCCCGCAACGCTCGCGCCATTTGGTCCGGTCACGGTAAACGTAGAAGTGTTGATAGTCGCAGGATTCATCGCCTTGCTGAAGGTTGCGGCGTCGAGTGCTCCAAAGGGCTCGTCCAGCAACAGGAGTTGAGGGCGGCTGACG
>CAZLZA010000122.1:0-11232 GCA_964563875.1 uncultured Acidobacteriaceae bacterium | reverse complement strand
CCATGGCCGGTTTTGAGACGTCCACGCATGGCCGGTTTTGAAGTGACCACCGAGGATTCAACCACAAACGCTTCCTGGCGGCGTTTCTGAGTCTTGGGTGATACCTACCCTCACTTTTGACCCATCAGCCCCTTAAACCAGCTCACAAACATCAGGAATGTTCAAGCGACAGCGACCATTAGACGCAACGAACCGGGTGAATCGTTTCGCCTAGGCCGCAAGTGGCCATCTGGCGAAAGCGACTTCGGCCTGAGCCATGAGAACGGCCAGCAGCACATCGGAATGCTCTTTCTTGACACCTTTTTTGATCAGAGCACGCTTCACGGCGGCGCGAACTCCTGCCTTCACGTCCTCGCGATGTGGCGCAGTCCAATCGACTTTAAGGTTTCGCTTCACTGATTGGACAACCTCGTGCACTAGGTCACGAAGGTATTCATTGCCATAGGTGCCCTCGTAGGAAGCCGCGACGGCGTCATAGAACGCGAGCTCTTCCTCGGAAAGGCCAAGGGCCTCGGCCCTATGAGAGTCTTGCTCAATGTCCTTCTTAATTTCGAGCATCGCCTTGATTACGGCGGCAGCGTCGATGAGCCGATTGTGATACCTCTGGAGGGTTTGCTCCAGTAGCTTGCGAAAGCTCTTCGCCTTCGCAAGGTTCTTGCGCTCGTGGCTGGCGAGTTCGTCTGCCAGGAGCTTTTCCAACAGCTTCAGGCGAAGGTTCGGCAGTGGCTTGTCCTTGAAGGTCTGGAGGAAGTTGTCGTCGAGAATAGAGATGTCAGCTTTCGCGATTCCAGCGACCTTAAAGATATCGTAGACCCCATCGGATTCAACGTGCTCGTCTACTAGGTCGCGAACGGCTTTGTCGATATCGGTCTTGGGCTTGGTTCCGGGTTTTATCTTCTGAAGCTGATTTCGTACTTGCTGATAGAAGATGATCTCATCCGCGCACTTTCTGCATTCATCGTCGTGCTTCACGAGAATGAAAGCCTGGCTGAGCTTCGATTCGAGCGCAAGATAATCGTCGCGAACTTCGTCTGACTCGGTGAGATGACCGTAGACGAGGGAATATCGATCTTCGATCGCGATTCGGGAAAGCTTCCGCCAGTTACCGTAATCGATGTCTTTTGGGAGAAGTGCTCGAACAGCCGTGAGGATTTCAAGAAAAACTGGTTTTGCCTCCTCGGTAACGCTGGGAGCCGGTTTTCCCTTGCCTCCACCGATCGTGTATGTGTTCGTAGCGTCTCTCAGGTCGTCAGCGATGCCGATGTAGTCCACAACGAGCCCGTGTGGCTTGTCACGGAACACGCGGTTCACTCGGCTTATGGCCTGGATGATGTTGTGCCCTCGCATCGGCTTGTCGACGTAGAGCGTGTGAAGGCAAGGTATGTCAGTTCCGGTGAGCCACATGTCGCACACGATGACGAGGGCGAGCGGATCATCAGGATCGATCATGCGCTGCTTTATTGCGTCGCGCTGAGCTTTCGTTGTGATGTGCCCGTCTTTACTCCATTTCTCGGGATCTTTCCCTAGGTCCCCGGTCATGACGATCTTGACTTCGGGGCTCTCGGGGAACGCGGTGAGCGCGTCGTAAAGCCGCACACAATTCTCCCGCGTCATGCAGACAATCATCGCCTTTCCCGCGAGAGTGGCCGTTCGCTCTTTAAAGTGCCAGAGTAGGTCCGCGGCGAGCTGGTCCATGCGCTTCTTGGCGCCCGCAGCCGCCGCCAGTGCGGCCCATCGGCTCTTCTTGCGTTCTAGCTCGGTCGGCTCCTCGCCTTTTGCGACCTCGGCAAGCGCTGCGTCTATGTCAGCTTTGCTCAGATGGAGCTTAACTTGCCTAGGCTCGTAATAGATTGGAACTGTGGCACGGTCGTCCTGCGACTGCGCCATGTCATAGGTGTGGATGACAGCTCCGAATACCTCGACGGTATCGGCACCGGAGAAGCTCACCGGCGTCCCGGTGAAGCCGAGAAACTTGGCATTTGGGAGCGCTTCGCGAAGATAACGCGCGTATCCCTTCAGGAATCCATACTGGCTTCGATGGGCCTCGTCAGCTATTACGATGATGTTCTTGCGAGTGGAGAGAACCGGGTGCTCGGCCTCGACCGTCTGGAGCTTGCCGCCTGGCCCTGGCTCCTTCTTGAGCTGGAACTTCTGCGTTGTCGAGAAGATCAGCTCGCCTCCTTCACCCTGAAGCATTGAGCGAAGCTCTTTAATGGTCCCTGCCTGACGGGCATCGCCGACAAGAGCCTTTGCCGCAACAAACTGGTCATAGAGCTGGTCGTCGAGATCCGTCGCGTCCACCTGAACCACGATGGTCGGATTCTTGAGCTCCGGCATGTGGCGAAGGATGCCAACCAGGAAGGTCATAGCGAGCGACTTGCCGGAGCCTGTTGTGTGCCAGATGACACCAAGGCGCTTGTCCGCTCCTGCAAGGAATGCGACTTTCGCGCGGGCGACGCCCTCTAGGACGGCAAAGAACTGGTGATACTTCGCTCCCTTTTTCACGATAACGTCATTTGCCTGTTCAAACACGATGAAGTCACGAATATAGGCGAGGAATCGATCCTTACGGAAAAGGCCCTCGATGAGCGTTTTCATGGAGCCAGTCGTGTTCTGCTCAACTTTCGCCCCGTCGATGGATTTCCATGGGGCGAACCACTCCATCGAAGCGCTCCACATCCCATGAAGCGTGGTGACGCCGTCCGAAACGACAGTCACAGCGTTGAATTCGAAAGCTTGCGGAATGTCGTTCCGGTAGTGCGCGATTTGGTTCAGCGCGTGCTCAACGGTCGGAGCGGGATCGTATGGGTTTTTCAGCTCGAAAAGGGCCAGAGGAAACCCGTTCACATAAATCACCAGATCCGGGCGCCGGTTGTTCTGGCCGTGAATGGGGAGCTGGTTGACCACAACAAAATCATTTGCCTTGGGGTTGTCCCAGTCGATGGCGTGGATGTGCCGAAACTCTTTCGAACCGTCCGGCTTTTCGACCCGGACATCAAAACCGCGCGTGAGGAGCTGGTGAAAATCCAGGTTCCGGCGTATGAGGTCGACCCCCTGAGGCCGACTGAACCGCGCAACGGCCTCCTTGAGGCTGGCGTCGGGCAGTTCCGGGTATCGGTGGCGGAGGGCGGCTTCAAGTGAATCCTTGAATACAACTTCCTTGTGCGTCCTATCGATATCGGTGCCGATGATGTGCTTGTAGCCGAGCTGTTCCAGGCGCTCGATGGTCGTGAGCTCGAAGTCAGTTTCGGTTCCACGATGCCCATTCATGAGAGCGCGGCCTCTACTTGCTGTTCGACCTCTTTCAGGCGAAGCTCGCCGGAAATGAGACGCGGAAGCAAAACGTCGCGAAGCTTTCCGAGGATTTTGCTTTGGCGTTCGTTGAGTTCGATACGCTCATCAAAACTGGAAGCAAGCGCATCGAATTCATTTATTAGCGGGGGTGGCAGCGCAGGGAAGCTAATTCTGCGAAAATTGGGGCCGGTGATTGCTCCGAAAACAGTGCCTTCACCCTCAAAGGTGTCGAACTCCGACGCCAGTGCTTTCATCAAATAGAGCGCAAACGACTGTTTGTTTGTTTTGCTCCGAACCGCAGCAAGCCCGCGTCCGATACAGCATGTTTCTACGGCAACATTTACATCACCGACTGGGGCACGAACGCTGACGAGCACGTCTCTCGTTTGGGCGATACGACCTGGCAGAGTTGTGTAGATCCGTTTTTCTGGATATCGAAACCCGTAATCTGTCCGGCCCTGGAAAAACGGCATTCCTTGACCATGCTCATTGTAGCTTTTGCCGGGTGGCGACTGGCCCATAACTATATTGACCAAGTCGTCTAGTGGAGAGGGCTTCCAACCAGACGGAATCCCGTTCTCGAACTCGCTTGGGAACAGCGCGGCTATCTCATCGTTCATGCCGTATGGCTTTCTGCCCTCGACTTTCGCTGTAACAGGATCAAACTCGATGAACCATGCGCGGAAGAGCGCCGATGCAGTAGCTTCTAACACTCGATTCATTTTGTGGTTGAGGTGGATGCGGTCGTCAAGCGCACCGAAAACTTCTCGAATCGCACCTTGCTCGCTTACAGAGTTCGGCACGGGGAACTGAAGATGTCGGAGGAACTCAAGGTTAATGTTGTCCTGGACCGTTCCGGAATCCTCAGTGATGGCCTGGATGCGTCTCTTTAGGTTTCTAAACGCGTATTCAACGAAGTAAACATCAGCCTTAAGAGGATCTGGAATGAAGCCAATGACACTATCCGGAAAGCAGGCAGGATAGGTCAAGATTGCCGTTTCCGCAATGTTGGCGGCAATTGTTATGCACATCGTGCCTGCGGGCCATAGTCTGCTCTGAGATAGGCCCAGTTCATTGTAGGTTTGGCTGTGCGCTGTAATGCGGCCTTCGGATGCTTTTATATCGCCCGTCTGGATAAAGGGGTACGGTCCTCCGTAGAGGGCTGGCTCATGTCGCGGGCGGTGACGCGATCTACCTCTATCGACGGTCCCTAGATCGAACAGAGTCACAAGCCGCCAGCCTCCAGGTGCGGACTCAAAGAAGCGCATTAGTCACCTTTTCAAAGGCAAGCCGGATGTCCTTGTCACTTTTGTTTGTCGCCTTCAAGAGATCTCCAAGTTCCTCAACGAGACTAGGGCAGAGCTCCTCAAACGGAACATCTTCGTTAGTGTCTACCGCGCTTCCTGTATACCGACCGGGAGACATAGCGAATCGCTGCAGCTCAATTTCCTCTACCGTCGCGACGCGACAAAAGCCAGGAACCTCGTCGGGGTCAGCCTGCCGCTTAAACTGTCGGTAGACGCCGGCAATACGCTCAATTTCTTCGTCTGCGAACTGCTTTTGCTTCCGGCTGCCGGGGATGAGTGTCCCCATCTTTCGGCCATCGATGAACAGGACCTCGCCGGTACGATTCCGATAACCTCCTGAACCATTCCGGTTCTTCGAGATGAGCCACAGTGAGCAAGGAATCCCTGTATTGGCGAAGAGCTGCCCGGATAGCTGAACCACACAATCGACAACGTCGGCTGCAACGAGCGCCTTCCGGACTTCTAGCCGGGCAGTCTCTCCACTGGAGAGCTCGCCGGTCGCCATCACAAAGCCCGCGGTGCCCGTGTTCTTTAAATGGTAGAGGAAGTGAAGAATCCACATTGTGTTAGCGTTGCGCGGCGATAGGGAAAGCTTGTTGTCTCCAAGCGTGAGGCGCGGGTCTTTGTCGGGAACCTTATCAGATCCCCAACCTTCGCGCGACTTAGCGCCATCGTTGAACGGCGGATTGGCGATAATGAAGTCTGCCTTGACTCCTGACTGCTTGTCGTCCGTGTAGGAGTTCCCGGGGCGAATGTCGCCGTCGAGCCCGTGGATGAAGAGATTCATCCGACAGAGGCGATAGGTGAATTCCTTCGATTCCTGGCCGAAGAAACTGAGGCGGCGACTATGCTTCGTAAAAGTGTCCGACTGAACGAACATGCCGCCGGAACCGCAACAAGGGTCGAAGACGATGCCTTCAGTTGGTTCTAACATCGCGACCAGCGTTCTAACGATGCTGGAGGGCGTGAAGTACTCACCGCCCCGCTTTCCCTCAGAACTGGCGAACTCGCCAATAAAGTACTCGTAGACGCGCCCGATCAGGTCCTCGCCGCCGTGACCTTGTCGGAATACGTCGCGGGAGAAGATGTTGATGAGCCCTCTCAAGCCATCCGGCGTGAGGTTGGAACCGGCGTAGATGCGAGGAAGTAGGCCCCGAAGCTGGTCCGGGTACGTATCTTCAAGAAGCTGCAAGACATCGTCGAGATGGGTTTTGATGTCATCGCGTTGAGCGTTCGCTACGATGCTGTCCCATCTAGCGTTCTCGGGGATGATGAAAGCTCCGCCAGAGCGATATTCATCAGGGTCACTCAGAATGGTTTCAAGATTCTTGACGCCGACCTCGTACCCAGCGCGTCCTTCCTCAACGTATGCTGTAAGTTCAGCGCGGCGCTTTTCGTAGCGGAGCGAAAGGAACCGGAGGAAGATGATTGGCAAGACGTAGCGCTTGTAGTCCGCGGGCTCGATCGTGCCGCGCAGCGCAACAGCCGCCTCCCAAAGCTCCTTCATGAGCTCGCCGAATCCGCCGTTTCCGTTCCTGGGCTTCTCCGTTGCCTTCTTTGCTTTTGCCATTTTAATTACGGGGACCTTTACGCACTAGTTTCCACCTTGATTGTATTCACAACTTTAAACAAGGCCAGTAAAATATGCCGACGACGGGAACACGCAACGTTGGTCGGTGCGAAGGTTGCCGCCGACGTCGATCGATATAGCCATGGCTCTCTAGGAACGGCATCACACGGGCATGGAATTTGCCGCGGACAAGATCATCTCCAAGATCCCTTATCCAACTCCACCAGATCCAAATCCCGATCCACCGGCACAGCCACCGCCAGACCCCGAACCGCAGCCGGGAACAGACCCAGACCTTATCCCTGGAACCGATCCCTTTCCCGAGCCGATACCGATGTAGATCTGCTCCCCTGCGGCCAGAGACGGCTTCCCTGCCCTTGCAAACACAACTCCAAGCATCGGGGTCTTCGCCAGCACCGCTCATTTCTGGCAGGCGCAGGCGCTTCCATTAAGCGTAGATCACTCCTGATAATGGCATATAGCAGGAGTGCACGACCTGCCGGTGCGGTTAACGATTTTCCACCTCCAGATGATTGAGTGCATGATTGTTCGCTTCTTGCGGCCGGCCTTCCACAGACGCCAGATGATCTGAAATGCGGTATAGGTCTTACCTGTGCCAGCCGCCATCACCAGCAGAATCCTGTCCTGCCCCTTAGCGATCGCCTCGATCGCCCTGTTCACGGCGATGCGCTGGTAGTAGCGAGGTTCCTTTCCGCCGCCGTCGTCAAAATAATCTTGGAGGACGATCTGCTCTTCATCAGGTACGAGTTTCCTCCAGGTCCGATACCGCGCACAGAGTGTCTCCGGACCAGGGAACTCATCGAGGGAGAGATCAAGCTCCGTGGTGCCACCCTGCCCCGTCCGATCAGAACGAACCCATCCCCGGCAGAGGAGAATACGAACGGTATATCGAGCGTTTCGGCGTATTCCAATCCTTGCCGCATGCCGCCGCCGACCGGATGATTGTTATCCTTGGCCTCAATTAGTGCGATGGGGATGTTCGGCTTGTAATAGATGTAATCGGCGAACCTGTCTTTGCCCCGGGATACCAGTTTGCCCGGAATAATGATGCGCCCCTTCGTGAAATGCACCTGCTCGCGAACCTGCGACAGCAGATCCCAGCCGGCTTGCTGTGCATGGCGGGGCCGATGAATTTCGTACAGATGTCGCGCTCTGTGAGGTTCTTCTTATTCATTTCACCGGACTTGTCCGCTTTCCCCTGGCAGTTTCGACCTTGAGAGGTCAGAATGCCTTGTGCGAACGCTGATTCAACCGCACGACGGCGCTCACGGCAAGATATTTCGGGGGAGGAAGATTCATTGTAAGCCAAGTTGGAGCGTTTTCAGCCAACTGTTCTGCAAGTAGGACGACGGTCGACTGCCATGATGGCGAGCTGGGGCGGTCCGAAAAGCCGAGATAGCCTTTTGATACGGGACAACACACCTCCCGGTCACTCCGAAGAAAGCAGCCCCTGAGAGATCCACCGGTTGCTGTTCGCGCCGAACCACAGGAAACATTCCTTCGTTTGCCCAGTTGCAAGAACTTCTTGACACTCACCGTGCCAAACGTGGTACCCTGAATTTCTATTGCCGGAGTCGGTGTTGTTGGCGACTCCACGAACTTGCGGGAGCCAAAGTAGTGAGCGGCTCCAAATCTTGCCGAGACTAGAATTCGGCAGTCCCAAATCCAAGAAAACTAAAAGCAAGAAGACGCGCATGAGTGCGCGCCGGGGTTGCGTGGTTATTCGCGAGCAGTCTTTGCTGCGCGCGGTGCCAGCGGCTCAAGCATTACTGAGGAGCGCAGTATCACTGCGCTCCCCGGGATCAATCTTTAGAGGAGCTCTATGGCAACGAACGCATCTTCTGCGGGTGGCACTGTGCCAATCCCCGCAACATCGATCGATTCAATAAGGAAACCGCAGACCGCCATCCCGACTGGAAATTTTCCGGCTGAGATGCGCGTCCCGTCGGCGGCTCTGGGCATGGCACGTCGTGTTTTCCTGCCACCACGGTACATGTTGCTTGAGCCGCCCCTGCCACTTTCAGCCATCATTGATGACCCGGTCTTCGCTGTCGGCGCGGCCGCGACGATTCTTGGTGTCAGCGTTGCGGCGATGAAGAAGTGGCGTCAGCGTAACCAGGGGCCAGACTATTACCAATACGGCGAGAAAGGTCCTGTGCGCTACGCCCTCAACACTCTTCTCACATTCAAGGCTGCCTACCTCGTCATCACGGGAGGCAAGCAGTAAATGATCCACCGCTGCGCGAACCAATCAGCAGGATTCCGTGTCAGCCGCCTCGCCCGGTTCTTCCGGGCGGGTGCTTTATGCAGCCTGAGAGCGGCTAGCTCTCAAATCCACGCTGCATATTCCACCCATTGACAATGCAACCTGAATCCTGTCCGACAGTGCCAACCAACCTTCCGGTGCTGGAATACTTCGTCGATGCCGATGAAGCGGCTCTCTTCATCAAGCTTGATCGCAGAACGGTCCTTCAGTGGGCCCGCGACGCTCGCATACCCGCCCACCCGCTCGATCCTCGAGCCGCGCGCAAAGACTGGCGCTTCCTCCTCTCCGAACTCGACACCTGGCTGCGCGGTCAAGTAAACTCTGGCTGCCGTTCGTGCCCTGCTTCAGCGAGGATTCAATGAAGCAAACACGAACTCGTTATCAGCAAGGCTCTTTGAAAAAGATCAAGCGCGACGGCGGTCGCGAGGTTTGGGTTTTCCGTTGGAGGGAAACCCAAACAGGCGGCATACGTCGCCCACGCAAGCTCGTCGTGGGCTCGGTAGAGGAATTCCCTACCGAGCGCCGCGCCCGACTTGCCGTTGACAGCCTGCGCTTGAACATCAACAGTGACGTCAATGAATACTCCCAGGCTCCGCGATCCGTAATGGAGCTTATTCGCCATTATGAATCCACGGAACTGGCGGACGAAAGCGACACCGTCGCGTACAGCACCAAGGAAGTTTACAAAGCGAACCTGAAGAACTGGATCGAACCGAAGTGGGGAGGTCTGTTGTTGAGCGAGCTCGAGGAACTGCCAGGTGTGTACGTTGAGAACTGGCTTAAGAATGTGGATCTTGCCACCGGCACGAAGGCCAAGGTGCGCAACATTCTCAGCGCCCTTTGCTCACATGCGATGCGCTACGGCTGGATGAAGAACCACCCCATCAAGGGGAAAGTTCGCCAGAGCGCAAAAACCACGCGTGTACAGTTTGCGTTGGAAGTTGAAGAGCTTCATGCTTTGTATGAGGCCCTCGAATTCCAGTACCGCGTTATGCTTCTGCTCGACTTGGCAAATGGGATGCGGCGAGGAGAACTGCTCGCACTTCAATGGATGTATTTTGACTTCCATAAGAAGACATTGTCGATCCACAAAGCAATCTGGCACCAGCACATCGGGCCAGTGAAGACCCAGGAGAGCGAGCGCATTATGCCACTAGACGATGAGATGATCGCCGATCTTCAGGCATGGCGTAAGCAGACGACATACGCAAAGGATACTGACTGGGTCTTCGCGTCATCACGCATGAAGGGAAAGCAGCCGCTTTGGCCCGAGGGCGTGATGAAAAACCACCTCCGGCCGGCAGCCGAACGCGCGGGAATCACCAAGCACATCACCTGGCATTCTTTCCGACACACGTTTTCCACGTTGTTGGTGGGGAACGGCGAGGACGTTAAGACTGCGCAGTCCCTGCTGAGGCACGCCAATCCAAATATCACTCTCGGCATCTACACACATGCTATCGACCAGAAGAAGCGGTCGGCGCAATCCAAGGTTGTTCAAATGATGGTGCCGAAGGGAAAGCTGGATGGGGACACTGCGTAGTGCAATACGTTCCAGAAGCGGGTACGGGAAAAGTTATTGTGCCCTTCTTGTGTACTTTGTGACGTCGTCACATTTAGCCGTAACTGTAAGAAAAGAAATGGTAGGCACGAGGAGACTCGAACTCCTGACCTCTACCGTGTCAAGGTAGCGCTCTAACCAACTGAGCTACGCGCCTACGTCACTGATTGCATTTAGCTTAACAGCGATTTGGTTCCGGTGCAACATCGCCACCAACACCCGCATTTGCACCCGCCACATCCCTACATCCCTATTGCTGTCAAGAACTTCTGCTGTGCTTCCTTCTGCTTGGCATTGACCGAATGAGTGTAGAAATCAGCGGTTGTGCTCATCTTTTTATGCCGCAGAATGGACTGCGTTACTGACAAGTGTACATCATTGGCGGACAGGTAGGTGGCAAGTGAGTGCCTCATGTTATGCCAGCCAAACCTGCCAGTGTACCCCTTCGGAATCACTCCAGCTTTGACCGCCGCAGGGCGCAAGTACGACCGGCTGCATATCGACGCTGAACGAGGGATCTTGCCCTTCTCCTTGGTACTTGGGAAGAGCCAATCCGAGGGCTCCCTGTATAGGGTCAGACCTTGCCAACGTTTGAGCGCCTCTGCCAAGGCGGGAGACATGATCACCTGCGGCATGCTGTTCCCGTACTTTCCCGCTGTGAGCTTGCCCTTCGACCATGCCCGTTGGATGTTGATCTGGCCATTCCTCCAGTCCACATCCTGCCATTGCAGACCGAATGCTTCTTCAGGACGCAATCCGGTTGCTGCATGGAGCAGAGCGATCATCCACTCGCACTGAGTTGTAGGGGTGTCGAGTTCATTGAGGATGATCACCATCCGCTCCGGCTCCACCACCACGGCTTCATACGGGCTAGACTCCGGGCAACGGCTGAGTGCAACAGGGTTGTCCTTCTTATTCCCTGGCAACAGCCCGTGCCTGTACGCATGATTGAATACTTGGCTCATGGCTGAACGAATCTTGGCTATGGTCTGCCATGCCAATTTCTCACTGAGCTTTTCAAACCATGCCTCGATTGCAAGAGGCTTGACCTCAAGGGCGAGCACGCCACCCCATCGCGGGATGACGTGCTTGTTTAAGTTGTGCTTGTCACGTGTCACGGTTTCGAGTGCTTTCCTGCCGATCCTGCCTTCGCTCTTGTCTAGTGTAGTGTCCCATAAATAACTATGCTAAGTAATGGTTCTGGGGTAAGCTA
>CAZLZA010000121.1:0-11390 GCA_964563875.1 uncultured Acidobacteriaceae bacterium | reverse complement strand
GTCGAACCAGAGGCAGATCGTGTTCTTTGGCTTCATGTTCGTGTGCTCCTTGTGCTCGATCACGGTCAACGCCGCGGTCTTTGCGTCGGCCAGTATCAGTGAAGCTCCTCGCGCTTGGCCAGATACTCGGAAGATTCGTTGGTCAAAGTCGTTGCCGAAATGTCCCAACGATTACTTCGTGAGCCATGATGGCTGCCTCCGCCTATATGAGATTATGGGAGTCGATTCTGTGATGCCATGCGCAAGCGTTCGGTAGCCATGGGGTAGCGGCAACCCGAGCCGCATTGCCGCTGAAGATAATCACCCGCCCATGAGACCATCACTCCTCGACTGCTTCCAGTGGTCGCCATCCAAACACGCCGATACATTCTTGTTCTGAATCGCGGGCAAGCTGCAGAGACTGGCGGATCAGACAACCATAAGGGGGCGGTAGCTCACTTGCTATGAGGACTGGCCCTACTTTGCGATTCGATCTTGAGCAACTGTGCCTTTGCCTCCAGCCCACCTGCAAATCCGGTCAGCTTTCCGGATGAGCCGATCACGCGATGGCATGGCACTACAATCGAGAGTGGATTTCTGCCGCTAGCGCCGCCAATCGCACGCATGGCACGCGGGCTGCCAAGTTGCTTCGCGAGCTGGCCGTAGCTTCTCGTTTCACCAAATGGAATCGCCAGCAGAGCTTCCCAGACACTCTTTTGAAATGGAGTGCCCCGGATGTCCAGTGGAATAGAGAAGTCCTGCCGCTTACCTTCAAAGTACTCTTTCAGTTGCCGCTCCGTTTCAACCAAGATTGGCTGGCGATCGTCGTCCCGCAAATTACCGAGAACCACCCGACGGGGGTTGTGATTCTCCCAAAGAATCGCCACAAGGCCCTTTTTACTAGCCACGAGCTTCAGTTTTCCGACCGGGGATGCCATCAATTTGCATACAAGATTCATATTGAATTCCTTTCAGCTGACTGCGTGGATTCGAGCCAAGGAGGGGGATTAAAATGCTCATCGCTGCGATTGCACTCTATCCCCATCAGCCGACCAAAGATGTTGTGCCGCATAGGCGCGCCATGGACGCCACGATTCCGCGCGCGCCAACAAATCAGCGGAGGATGTTTTCTCTCCGTGCAAAGCCGCAGCTCCTCGGAGGAGCCCGACGTCGGTGGCGGGAAAGGCATCCGTCTCCCGATTGGCACGCAAGGCGATGTAATGTGCCGTCCACGCCCCAACCCCAGGAATTTTCATGAGTTTGGAGGTCGTTTCGTCGAGATCGCCGGACGGTCGAAACAGGTTCGGATCTGCGATCGCAGCCTCCGCAACTGACCTCGCAGCCCGCAGGCGGGCAGCCGGCATGGCAAGCCCGATCGGGTTGTTCGCCAACCGTTCAGCTGTCGGGAAAGCATGTGTCAGTTGTGGGTGGATCCGCATTGCATCGGGAACAACGCACCCGTGCTTCTCAACTAACTGCCCTGCGTAACGACGCGCTGCAGCAACAGTGATTTGCTGCCCGAGCACAGCTCTGACCGCAATCTCAAATCCATCCCATCCACCGGGCGCTCTCAGTCCCGGACGCCGCGCGACTAAAGGAGCGAGAATTGAATCTGCGGACAGATGACTGTCGATCGTCTCGATATCCGCGCCGAGGTCAAACAGTCTTCGAACCCGATACACGACGGCCGGCAAGAGTCGCACATCTGGAACGAGAATGCGAACACAGAGACTCTGGTAATTAGGTTGATGCGACACCTCGATGCTTCCGATCTTGCCGTTGATCTCTGTAGTCCGGAAGTAACGTTCGTTCTCAATCACCTCGACGCCAGAAATTGCGCGCGCACTTAAGAAGCCGAGGATCGACGACCAGTCGTAAGGAGGACGGTAGCGAAGTCGTAGAGTAACGTCTTTTCGGTCGACGGCCGCTGCTCCCTTCTGCCTGAGGGCGCTTGGGGGCCGATGAAAGAGTTCCTGAAAGATTTCGTTGAAGCGTCGCAGACTGCCAAATCCGGAAGCCATGGCGACTTCAGTCATCGGCATCCGCGTTTCGTGAATGAGCTGCTTCGCGAAGAGCACACGGCGAGTCTGCGCGACGGAGACAGGTGATGCGCCGAGATGCTGAAGGAATAAGCGGCGAAGCTGGCGTTCTCCAAGTCCCATACGGTCGGCAAGTCTGTCGACACTGTTCCCGTCACCGTCCAGAACGCCCTCGGCAATCAGTGCGAGTGCGCGGGACACTGTGTTTGAGGTTCCTTTCCAGGGCGCCAGATCGGGAGCCGTCTCAGGACGGCAGCGCAGGCACGGTCGAAACCCAGCGTCCTGTGCTGCCGCAGCAGAACCAAAGAACTTGCAATTCTGGAATCGTGGAGTCCTTGCTGGACAAACCGGGCGGCAATACACGCCAGTGGAAGAAACACCCACAAAAATCCGGCCATCGAACCGGGCATCCCGGCTTTGTAGAGCGCGATAACAGGTCTCACGGTCGCTCAGTTCCATGTCTTGATTCTCGCATTTTTGGATGCATCCTACTCGCGGTTTTCGGACATGGTCATTGAACTCGCTCTGCTCTCGTTTCGGCCAACCGCCCGTTCTTCGCAGGTTATCTATTGAGCAGGAGACAGTCTCCGTTATATTCGAAGCGGCAGTGCGTCATGAGTGCCGGTTACAAATGGAGAAGCCAACAATGAATCAGGGAGGAATGGAATGGTCCATGAAATAAGTCCGGCCGGCAGCTTCAGCCTGCCCGGCAGTTCACTCACTGTGAACCGCATGGGCTACGGAGCCATGCAACTTGCAGGCAGAGATGGAAACAAGTTGGTGTGGGGCCCACCGCGAGATGTCGATGGCGCGATCGCTCTCTTGCGAGAAGCCGTGGCGAGCGGTGTAAACCACATCGATACGGCGGATTTCTATGGCCCTCACGTCACTAATCAGATCATACGAAAGGCGCTTTCTCCCTATCCCGACGATTTGGTAATCGTGACCAAAGTCAGCTCCCGACGAGGCGAGGATGGGTCGTGGATTCCGGCTTTCTCACGCGAGGAACTGACCGGGGCGGTGCACGATAATCTCCGCAACCTCGGTCGGGATGTGCTTGACGTGGTCAACTTGCGCAGCATGTTTAACGTCCATCAACCGGCGGAAGGTTCGATCGAAGCGCCGCTCACTGTCCTGGCCGAGCTTCAGCAAAAGGGCTTGATACGCCATATCGGGCTGAGCAACGTCACGCCCGCTCAGATCGCGGAAGCGCGGCGGATCGCACCCGTTGTCTGCGTGCAGAATCAATACAACCTGGCACATCGGGTCGACGATCCGCTCATAGCGGACCTTGCTCGCGACGGCATCGCCTACGTTCCGTTTTTTCCACTTGGCGGGTTCACTCCGCTGCAGTCGGATAAGTTGTCCGAAATGGCTTCGCGCCTCAATGCCACGCCGATGCAGGTTGCACTTGCGTGGCTCCTCCGGCGCTCGCAAAACATTCTGGTGATTCCCGGAACATCTTCCCTCGAGCATCTTCGCGAGAATCTGAAGGCGGCGAAGCTGCAAATGCCCGCTGAGGTGCTTGCCGATCTCGACGCAATACCCAGACAAGAGGTCGAAAGCTCCAATATCTCGGTATAAGCAGTGATCGGATTTGCCACGGGCGCGACAGGTTTCATTGGTTCGGCCATCGTTCGAGAGCTGGTCGCCGCGCTCTCCACTATCTGCTCTGTAACCATGCAGGCCGCAACGTCTCGAAGGTGAAGGACATAGCTGATGGGCGCTTCGGAATTGTCGAACCGCTGTCCTGAGGTTCCACAAAGTCGTGCGCCCGTTGGTTCCCACTTTGGTACCGCCAGATCGGTTCGTCAGACAACTATAGTTGGTGAATCGGACGTCTATATGTTTGAGAGCCTATGGCGGAGTCCGACCGACGGATGAATTCTCTCTGCCAATTGCCCTCGGCCCACGGTCGCTAAGCGGTTTCCTATGCTGCAGCCTAGATGTGATACCGCTCGGGAAATTGAGCTGCTGTTTCGAACCGGGTCCTCCGTGAATCCTGCTCCTGCCGCCGCTGCGGCAGAGTTGCGCCAGCTGATAGGACACGATCAGGCGGGACTTGCCTTGGTGTTTGTCTCGAGCCGATACGATCTCGACGCCGTGGCTGAAAACCTTCGGCGGGAGTTCGGCGCAACCCAGGTAATTGGTTGCACTACGGCCGGTGAGATAGGGCCCTTAGGCTATCTGGAGGGCGGAGTATCGGGGCTGACGCTGGGACGCGACGACCTGACTTTTGAGATCGGCCTGATCGAGCACGTATCCGAAATCGATCATAGACGAGTCCAGGCTTTTGCGTATGAGATTCGTCAGCGTCTGGCACAAAAAGTAGAAAAATTTGACGCGAATCGTTGTTTTGCACTGCTGCTGATCGATGGTCTGTGCGGGCACGAGGAGCACGTGGCTCGCGCCGTTTATGACGGGTTGGGCGGCATTCCGATGGTGGGCGGGTCCGCCGGCGACGGAATGAACTTCCAGCAAACGGCGGTACTGTACGATGGGCAATTCCATACCAATTCGGCAGTACTGTTAGTCGCTTCTACCCCGCACCCGTTTACCAGCTTCAAGACCCAGCATTTTGTCTGCGGTACGCAACGCTTGGTCGTCAGCGGCGCGGTTCCCGAACATCGCATCGTAACCGAAATCAATGGCCTCCCCGCGGCAGAGGAGTACGCCCGATCGATCGGCGTCGAGGCGAGTCAACTGGGCCCGCTCGTATTCTCGGCGAACCCAATGGTGGTGAAGATCGGCGGTGCCGATTTCGTGCGTTCGATCCAGAAGGTGAATCCGGATGGCAGCCTGACCTTCTTCTGTGCCATCGACGAAGGCATCGTATTCAATGTCGCCAGCGGAGTCGATCTGGTGCAGAATCTCAGGTCTCTGTTTGACGATATTGCGCAGAAAATTGGGCCACCACGCGTGGTCATCGGCTTCGACTGCATCCTGCGGCGGCTCGAACTGTCGCAGACCGGAACGATCGACAAGGTTTCCGCCATTCTGCGCGACCACAACGTGATTGGGTTCAGCAGCTATGGTGAGCAGTTCCGGGGTATGCACGTAAACCAAACTTTCACCGGCATAGCGATTGGTGCCAAGAGCAAGCATGATTGATGACATCGACATCCGATGCGATCTCAACGACAAAGCCGGATTACTGGCCGAAATCAGGCGGCGAGACAAGATTATTCATGCATTGATGAATCAAGTTCAGCGCAATCTGAATAATCCGAACAATGATTTCAGCTTGTTACAGACCACCTTCATGCTGGAGGAGGAGGTTAAACAGCGCACCCAGGAACTCGAAAGCGCGCTCGACGCCCTCGCGGGGGCGAAGGAGGCTCTGGAAAAAACCAATAGCGAGTTGGAAGAGCGTGTCGCAGAACGCACGGCGGAATTGTCCCAGCAGCTTCATTTTGTACAGCAACTGATTGAAGCGATCCCCGGTCCGGTCTTCTACAAGGATGCGCAAGCGCGGTACCTTGGCTGCAACAGCGCCTTCGAGGCATTTATTGGCCTTCCCGCCTGCGAGTTGATCGGCAAGACGCCGAACGAAGTTTTTCCTCCGGAGTCGGCCGAGGGATATCTCGGCGCGGATCGAGCACTGCTCGACCGACCAGGGTCACAGATCTATGAAACGCGGGTTCGCTATGCCAACGGCGAGATGCGCGATGTGATGTTTCACAAGGCTACTTTTACCAGACCGGATGGAACGCTCGGAGGGATCGTCGGGCTCATCCTCGACATCACAGAGCTAAAAACCGCCGAAGCTTCCGTACGGAAGAGCCAGCAACTGCTGCAGGATATCGTCGATAATTCCACTGCGCTCATCTGCGTGAAAGATATGTCAGGCCGCTTCCTGTTGCTCAATCGCCGAATGGAGGAACTGTTGCGTACTGGGTTTTCCGCAAGTGAAGCCATTCGTGAGATCGAAGGCAAGACCGAGCACGACCTTTTTCCCAAAGATAGGGCCGATGCCTGTCGCGACCGCGAGCAGCAGGTACTGGCGACGGGAGAGGTCATGGAAACAGAAGAATCGATTCCGCAAGCGGACGGGCAACATACCTACATTGTAACCAGGGCTCCATTGCGCGATGAACAGGGCAGGCTCTACGCCATTGGGACCATTTCAACGGACATTACCGAGCGGAAGCACCTCGAAGAACAACTTCGCGAAGCCCAGAAGATGGAGGCGATGGGGCAACTGGCTGGCGGAATTGCGCACGACTTTAATAATCTAATGACAATCATCGTGGGCTATGGCGAGTTGCTGCGCGACTCATTGGAGGATCATCCCGCAAAGCAAGAAAAGGTCGAGCAAATCCTGCGAGCCGGAGAACAGGCTAACTCTCTCACTCGTCAGTTGCTGGCATTTACCCGCCGCCAAATGCTGCAACCAAGATTGTGGGATTTAAGAAGCGTAGTGGCCGATATGGAACAAATGCTACGCCGAGCGGTGAGCGAGGACATTGAACTTGCCATTCAGAATGACCCGGAACCATGCCTGATCCACGCAGACCGCGGACAGATTCAACAGGTGATCTTGAATCTGCTGTTCAACGCACGCGACGCTACAGGAAAAGGCGGCAGCATCTCCTTGTCGGTCAGAAACGTGGTGCCAGAAAATGAAGGCATGAGGCTTTCTACCGCAGTTCAGTCATGCCCTTATGTCTGCTTGAAAGTCAGTGACACGGGACACGGCATGGATGCCGCGACGAAAGCCCGAATCTTTGAACCGTTCTTCACCACTAAGGAAGTGGGTAAGGGGACGGGGATGGGCTTGGCGACGGTTTATGGAATTGTGCGGCAATCAGGCGGGCATATCGCTGTCGAGAGCGAGATTGGGCGGGGCGCAACCTTCTACGTTTACTTTCAACGCACGGAAGGCTCGATGCCTGAAGAACGACGGGCGGTTCCGTTCGAGATGGCCCCGGGTTCAGAGACAATCATGGTTGTCGAGGATCAGGACGGACTCCGAACGCTGATCTGCGAAGTCCTGCGCAGGAGTGGGTACACGGTGCTACCTGCTGGCAACGGATACGAGGCTCTGTTGCTTGCCGGAAAGCATTCTGGGCGCATTGGTCTTATGATCACCGATCTTGTCATGCCCGTCATGGGTGGGCGAGAAGTGGTCGAAGCGATCCCTGCAAGCCACCCGGAAACTCAGGTGCTTTATATGTCCGGATACGCGGACAACATAAGCGAACTACTCGGGGTTGGACACGCCTTCATCGAAAAGCCATTTACTCCCGATGCTCTGTTACGCAAAGTGCGCGAAGTCTTTGATCGGAAATCGGGCATTCGTCGATCTGCTTGAAGTTCTACCGAGCGGTAACAGAGAGTTGATGTGGAAGGCCGAATTACGCCTTGAATCAAGCGCTCCGCTGCCCGGTGCTCTCATTGTCCGAAGCAGGCGAATGAAGAACTCTGGTGCCCTTCGGTACCATCAGCCACGCAACCGCAGCACTTGCCAAGGACAAACCAGAACAGATCAACATGATCGATCGGAATCCGAACACAAAAGCGTCCTGAACGGATTCTTTTATGGTGGCTCTCGCAACCGAACTGAGACCGGCAGGTACCTGTAACCCGGCGAGTTTAATCTCCTGAACTTGAACTTCCTGCAGAATGCGGGGCGGTAGCCAGAGGTGCGCCAGTCTGTGATTCAGGCGAGAACCAAATGCGTAAACCATCACCATTCCAAGGACTGCAATCGCAAGCACGCCCGCGACCCGGGCCACTGCGTTGTTAATTCCAGAAGCCGCGCCGACGCGGTCTTGGCTTACGGAGTTCATCACAACGGTGGTCAGAGGAGCAACGGTGACCGCCATTCCGAAGCCGAGAACAAGCAGCGTGGGAAAATACGTTCTCCAGTAGCTGTTTCCAACTGTGGGTAAAGCGAACAGTGCGAAACCGAGTGCGACAATGAGGGGGCCGACGGTCAGCGGACCTCTTGCACCGTAGTGGGCGACGAGCCCGCCAGACCAGCGGGAGAGTAGGAAGATCAGCAATATTAACGGGATAATGGCGGTGCCGGCCGCGCTTGCGGAGTATCCCTGGACTTGGATCAGGTTCAAGGGAAGCAGGAAAAGAAGATTCCGATAGCAGCATATAAAAACAGTGTAAGCAGGTTCGCGCCACTGAAGGCGCTGGATTCGAAGAGCGTCATGGGAACCATCGGTGAAGTAGCGCTGCGCTCGATGAGCACGAACGCAATCAGGCCCCCGAAGCCAATGATCAGACTACCGATGACCAGAGGATGTCTCCAACCCAGGTTGTTAGATTCGACGAATCCGTAAACCAATCCGCCTAACGCGAGGCTGGCAAAAAGGGCTCCCGCCCAGTCGACGCGAGCTGCTGTGGCGCTGCGGCTTTCCGGAACTCGCCAGATCGAAATGGCGATCACGGCTGCCGCAATCGGGAGATTGATGAAGAATGCCCACCGCCAGGAACCATGCTCAACTAAAAAGCCGCCAAGAGCGGGCCCAACTGCGGTGGTGATCGCTGTAAATCCAGACCAGATGCCAATCGCTTCGCCACGACTCTTCTGGTCAAAAGAGGTACTGATGATCGCAAGACTGCCGGGTACGAGAAGTGCGGCTCCCAAACCTTGAATGCTCCTCGCCATGATGAGCTGATGAATGTTCAGGGCAACGCCACAACCCGCGGAAGCCGCGGCGAAAATTACCACGCCCAACACGAAAATCAGACGTCGGCCAAGCAGGTCGCCCAGCGAGCCGCCGACCAGAATCATCGCACTCAGGAAGAGACCGTAAGACTCTATAACCCATTGCATATCCACCACTGTTGCCTGAAAGCTGACTTGAAGCGCAGGCAGAGCAACATTGACGACCGTGCTATCGATAAAGGCCATGCTGGACGCGAGAATGGTGGCAGCGAGTATCCATGCTTTGTCTTCGGGGGCACAGGGAACTCCGATTCCCCTCGATCGGATTATGGCATCATCGCAGGGCGGTCTCATGGAGGGTGTGGATGCATTTTGGTGCGGATTAGGTTCTGGGGAAGGGTGAGGTAGGGTGCAATATCACGATGCGATGCGTGTCGAGTTCGTCATCGACGTCAAACACAAACGGAGCCACTAACACGAACGGACCCGCTCTCCGCCTCGCCAGCACAGGTGGCAACGTGGCTCCCGTATGCTTCCGGTCAAGCCGGATTCCGCACTCTTCCTCAAGCTCGCGGAGAGCAGTATGCAGCAAGTCGAGGTCGTCGGGATCACGCCGGCCGCCCGGAAACGACCAGTGCCCCGACCAGGAATCATCTTGCCGCTCCGCGCGCCGAATGAGCAAAATGGATTCCCTCGGCACGCGTGCACGCACGATCGCTACCGCTGCTTGGGGTTCTGCCATGTCCATATCTTGGCACGTTCTATCCACCACCGCGATTCGCTTTGGAACAGAGTGACGGCTTAGACTGTTCAAGAAATGAACACTACTCATGTGTCCCACTTCGATCTTCAGGCGGCAGCCAAACAAACCATGCTGGAGAACGGCTTTGAGCCGGACTTTCCTCCGCTCGCTGAGCAGGAGCTTTTGCAATTGGCCGCGCACCCACCACAGGTGGCGCCGAGTGGAACGATTCGTGACCTGCGCAATCTTCTCTGGTCTTCGATCGATAACGATACCTCGCGAGATCTCGACCAGATCGAGGTAGCTGAGCGGTTGCCCATAGGCGAGACGCGTGTGTTGGTAGGCATTGCAGATGTGGATACCTTTGTCCCGAAGGACTCCGCTATAGATCAACATGCCGCGAAGGAAACGACGACGGTCTATACAGGCATACGGAATTTCTCTATGTTGCCGGAGCAGCTCTCGACCGACATGACTTCGCTGCTGGAGGGAGCGGATAAGCTCAGCCTGGTAATCGAGTTCGTGGTTAGCCCGGATGGGCGCGTCAGCTCGGGCGAGGCATATCGCGCGATAGTCCGCAATAAAGCGCAGCTTACCTATGATGCCGTGGGGGCTTGGCTTGAGGGCAAAGGCGCAGCTCCGGATAAAGTGGCAGCCTCACCCGAGTTGCAATCTCAGCTACGCCTCCAGGATGAGGTCGCTCAGGCTTTGATGAATGAGCGGTACCGACACGGAGCGCTGAACATAGAGACCACCGAGCTCCGCCCGGTACTACTCAATCAGCAGGTTGTGGGCGTGGCGAAACAGGAGAAGAACCGTGCCACGGAACTCATCGAAGATTTCATGATCGCAGCCAATGGGGCAGTCGCCCGCATGTTACTGCAAGTGTCTTCCATCCGGCGCGTGGTGAAAACCCCCGAGCGTTGGAACCGAATCGTAGAACTTGCAGCCCAGCAAGGTGGACACCTGCCAGCCGAACCGGACTCCAAGGCGCTGAACGAGTTCTTAATGAAGCGCAAAGCAGCGGATCCCGATCACTTTGCCGATCTATCGTTGGCTGTGATCAAGTTGATGGGACCCGGTGAGTATGTCCTGGAGCGCCCCGGCGACCCTGAGCAAGGACACTTCAGCCTCGCCGTTCAGGACTACACGCACTCCACGGCTCCCAACCGGCGCTTCACCGATCTCGTGACCCAGCGACTGATCAAAGCCGTGCTAGCGAACCAACTTGCTCCGTATTCAGACGATGAATTGGCCACAATCGCCGCCAACTGTACGGCAAAGGAAAACGCAGCGCGAAAGGTTGAGCGGGAAATGTCGAAGCGGATTGCGGCGGTCGCAATGACCAGCAGAATCGGCGAACTGTTCGATGCAATCGTTACGGGAGTGACTCCACGCGGCACCTTCGTTCGCGTGTTGCAGCCCCATGTAGAGGGATTGTTAGCGCATGGGCAACAGGGAGTGGATGTTGGGGATAAGCTGCGGGTGAAGCTGCTGAGCGCGGATGTCCAGCGTGGATATATTGATTTCGCGCGGGCGTAGGAGCTTGCAACCGAAATCGTGAGCATGTATTGAACGCATGCCTGCGCTTGGCGCTGGCTGCAGTACGAAGCTCGATGCAGCCAACAGTACATCGAGTGTGGCGGTCCGGTGGGACGCATGCGAGCCGAGTACGCTGCTGGAAAGTTCCGATCCTGACGCGACTCCTGCACCACCCGTAGCCGTTCGTTAATGCCGCTTCGGCGTTTGTGACCAGCAATGCGGGCGGTCTGGGCGGGGGAGCGCGGCAGCTACGCCATGGCATTTGGGTATTTGCTGGTCGGAAGATCGGAGTTGCATCCACCGTACAAAGCGGCGCGGAGTGTAAAAAGGAACACCATGCTCCCCTTATTCGACGCCTGGAGGTCAGCCTTGTCGAGTGGCGCCCGTCGTGGGCCCACCGGACACTCCATCTTTACAGGCACTTCTGACGGCTTAGTGTCTTTCTTATTCCGATGGGCGGAAA
>CAZLZA010000120.1:0-11808 GCA_964563875.1 uncultured Acidobacteriaceae bacterium | reverse complement strand
GCCCCAATACTTCATGCGGTCACCGGTGTTGTAGTAGCCCACCACCTGCTCATCTGTGTGGTAACCCTTGCCGACGATCGACAGTTTATGCATGTCGACTCCACCACGCTGAAGCTCTTTCACCGCTTCATCCGCACCTGTATGCGTGTGATATATTGCAACAACTGAATTTTCTTTAGACATGCCTACTCTCCTTAGGCGCTTGCCGCCATTCTCAAATCAACAAGCCGCGCCTCAGTCCCAATATTGACAGCGGGCAACCGGAAAAACTGGTCACTATTGCACAGTGGCGATGGGAAACCACAGGGGAGAGTGCACCCGCTAACGTCACTGTCTGTATCAGGGAGTGTGCCGCCGCCTCGTATCCCGTTACGGTCTCGCCCAACCGTTCGAGTTCGTCGAGTGCTACGTGAGATTTCAAGGCCGCCGTCTTGCACTCATTGCTTTCTAAATGCCCGTCCGATACGTGCAAGATTCTATTTCGCAGATATATGTCCAAGTTGAGCAATATTGGGCAGACCGCAAGTCTTCAGAAATGCGACGGTTCAGAGTGACTGGCGACTGAGGGAGGCAAAAAGTGCTCTGGACTGCTTTCGTAGTGATTCTGGTAATAGGATTTAGCATTGAAGTCGGTTGGGCCATCATCTACTTGCTCCTCGCCGGCTTGTTTGGTAGAACTGGCCATCAACCTACTAAGCAGCTGCCGAAAGCTGATTTAAATGAAGTAGCACGTATCTCGTCCTGACGCGCCGGAGCTAATGCGAAACTCCGGGTGTCCTTGCACTTTGTGAAGAACACAATTTATCAGCCGCTTATATATACCAACGCGTTTGTTTTGCCGTCCGTGCAACATTGATCAGTAGAGTCAAGTCCGAACAGAAAACACATCGTCACGTCGCTAATCCGGGCGCAACATCAACCCGAAGCTCGGCTGGCGCACATCTCCGCATTATTGCCATCTCTACGGTCAACTGGCAGCTGCAGGAATAAACATGCATAGTGTCTAAAAGTGATCAGATATCCAGCTGCCATTTTCCTACCATGGAAACTGTGACGAAGGACTGTCAGGCTCGTCCAGAGGACAAACACGATCACGCGCGCTGTGCTGAGCCGGTATCCACAACGGTGCCAATGTGGAGCAGGCCGTGAACGATGTGTAAGTCGAAAACCAGAGAGCCAGCTCGTCGCGGTAGAGTTGCGGGGTTTATTCCCAAGGAGAAGTTATGTCATTCGGACTTTACTCGATTGGATTCGCGATCGTAATCGGTGGTCTGATATATGCGGCGCACCTGCTGCACTTGCCTGCGCACTGGATTGCAGTAGGCGCAATCGTAATGATCGGAGTTGGGATTCTGAAGGGCGTGAAAGCAACCCGTCAGAAGGATCCCATGGGGCAGTAGCTTAGGGCTCATAGTCGCTGTATTGCTCGGAGTGTCGAAAAGTCGCCGAACTACTTTCTATTTCAATCCGCTGGGGGTGCGGCTATTCGCTTATTTATTACAGCCCCAATGGTGGCTACACCGGCAATGAACGCGACGACGAGCAACAGCCAGACCCAATACTGCGCTGGGTGCCGGAGCACATGGATGAACTGATTTCCATAATGGTCGGCGAGGATTGCAAGAAATGAATAGCGCAAAGCCCGGCAGAGCACGACTACGGTGAAATATTTCCGCATGCGGTAGTTGGAAGCACCTGCGGCTGCGAAGAACACGCTGGCGGGGAAGAATGGGATGGCCGTGGCAACAACGAGAGCCCCGGTTTCCCACCTGGCGAACAATTTGAGGATGATTGGCACACGACCGCTACCGAATTTACTGTGCAGATATGCAAGACCTGCTCGACGTGCCAGCTTGAACGTGACATACGCCCCAATCAGGGAACCTGCTGTCGCGACGGCTGCGTACTCATACCATGAATTGCGGTGACTCGCTGCGAGGATGGCGATCAGGATGTCAGAGCCGGCAAAGATGGGCAGGGGCAAACTGTCCAGAATGCCAAAGAAGAACAAACCGAACGCGCCCAAAGGGAGCAGCATGGCAGTGATGCTCCCGCGGTGTTTCTTCGTTGCGGATTGAATCAAATTGATGAACATCAGCACCGTACTGGCTAGTGAGCAGGAACGGCGATGGCTTCTTGATGATTACACTGGCTCAGGTATCGCTTGCCACAGTCCACAGTCTCAGGAGCCGGGTCGGCCTGCACACGAAGCTTCTTGACCCGCTGCAAGGCGGTTTCAAACGAAATGTCTTCGGTTAAGGCCAAATGCAAGGCGACAACAACGACACTGCGGCTGGCCCCCATGGCACAGTGCACCAATACCGGGCCACTACGCAGGTTTTCGGCAATGGCATTGAGGGCAGCATCGAAAGCCTCCGCAGGGACGGTCCCATCATCCATCATGGGGACGTGAACATTGTTAATTCCGTCCACTGGTTCGTCTGGATCGTTTTCCACGTTCACCACTGCTTTAATGTTCAGCGGATTCTCGGACTGGAGCAGCTTAGCGTCAAGCCCGTCTCCGAGGAATAGCCGTTCGTCTATCTGTGTGACCATCGCTTTGAGCCTTAACCTGCAACCGCATTCGTCGGCTATACCTTGTGATCGAGTACCTTGCCAATGTTCAACTTGCGCAGTTCGCTGGTAAAAGTCTCCAGCGCGGATTGTGCGCGGCCAGCGTCACTGTCGGGATTAGGCAGCGTGCCACCATTGCGCTCCTTGAATCCCTTCAGCGTGTCGCAGAGCCGTTCCAGTTCATCGAGGGCTGCTTGAAGTTTCAAGTGCGTCATCTCAGTCTCCTTATTCTTTAGAAGCACACGGCTTTCTGCCACTCGCTATTTCGCAGAGTGCTGATTCTTTCTCAGTATTCTACTGCACCCCCGGCCTGAGTCTCTTCTTCTGCGATGGAGCCTGTGCGCCAAGTCTGACGGACAATTCCTGTATGCCATCTGTCCGGCAGATGATGCGGCAACGCGCCAGATCGTCAGACGAAGGCAATGATGGCGCTGATCCGGAAGGCAATCAAGGATCGGATGTCCACCTGCGCCATCTCCTGTATCCTGGCCTTCGGGACTACTGAGGAGCATCGGCTTTCTCGGTGGCATCGGTGGATTTGTGCTCTTCCTTCATCGCCTTAGCGTCGGCCTTCATGGCTTTGGCATGGTCTTTCTCGGCCGCGGCATCCGCTTTGGCAGACTTTTCCTGCTCCTTCTGTTGCTTCCTTTGGTCTTTCATTTCCCCCTTGGTCATGGGAGTGTTGGTGTCGGGAGCGGTGGTGTCCTGCGCAGTTGCGACAGGGGCAGCCGAGTCCTGCGGGATGGCGGCAGGGGCTGGGGTGCCCTGTGTCGTGGTGGTTGTTGTGGTGGTCTGAGAGACGGCTTGCTGTGAATCTTGGGGCATTGTGGTGTTGGATTGCGTGCTCTGCGCCATTGTGGGCAAGGAGATGGCTAGAACAACGAGCAAGCCTAGAACGGCGGCAGATAGCTTCTTGGATTTCATTCGACTCTCCTTAGTACCTCGATCAGAGAGTATGGTAGAGCCCCCGCAAAACTTAATCTGTGCAAAATAGCTCACCGCCAAGCGGCGCTGCTTCTTAGCCTTGATGTGAGCTTGATTGCTCAGACGTATTCATCACGTCTTGCTACCCTGAAGTCCGATATGGATCATCCAATGAGAACTTTACTTTACGAACTATTTGCGGCCCCGCCCTTGAGGCTGCTGCAGCGGGCGCTCGAACTGGGCCTCAGCACCGCCGGTTTCTTCTCTGCCTATGTTCTTAGGCACAGGAGTCAGCAAAAGCGACCGGTTCCGATTGCTCCGAAGTGAACGAGAAAGCACCAGGCGTTGTCCCGGGAGCCGTGGCGTTCCTGAGCCTATCGACAAATTGGTCAGTTCGGGCTCGATTACTCGCGAAACCGCCGGTGCGTTGAACCTTGCTGCAAGCACCATCCACGACTGTATCCCACCCAGTGGGCAGTCGGTTCTCCAGGTATCGCCTACGAAACAAGCGGCGAGTTCCCGTACCGATAACGCCGGCCGTAACCCCTATCTCTCCGGCTGAGCAATAGAGCTCAGCCGTGTGGATCTGAACCTGTCATTGTTACTCTGCTGACTGAAGACGGGCCTTAGTACGTGCTTCGTAGTGACTCTATCGGAACTTGGCGGCAACAGAGGAACTGCATGTGGAATCTGCAAACGCCAAACAAGGAGTGTGACATGCTCGGAACTGTATTGATAGTGATTCTGGTTTTAGCCTTACTTGGTGTGCTACCAAGATGGTCACACAGTAAGAATTGGGGTTACTACCCAACCGGAGGCTTGGGATTGGTCCTCCTCATCGTGGTCATTCTATTGCTTCTTGGGCGTATTTGAACATGGGCCGCTCTGTTAGTGCCGACATTTGGCGCCTGCTCGCTCTCCGTGGCGGGATGCTTCTGCTCGTCATCCTCATGCTCAATGTCAGTTCGCCTGCGTACTCCGTCCTAACGCATGAAGAAATCGTGGACCTGCTCTGGGCCGGTGAGATCAAGCCACTCCTGCTCCAGCGGTACCCAGGGTTGTCGGACGAGCAAATCAAAGAAGCACATGCCTACGCCTATGGGGGTGCCGTCATCCAGGACCTCGGCTACTATCCCTTCGGCAGCACAGAATTCAGCGACCTTGTGCATTACGTCCGCAGCGGAGACTTGGTTCGCGAAATGCTGATCCAGAGCCGCGATGTCAATGAATACGCATTTGCGATCGGTGCATTGTCACATTATGCCGCGGACATTGCCGGTCACCCCGCAGTCAACCAATCCGTCGCGATCGAGTATCCAAAACTGGAGGCGAAGTTCGGCCGATCGGTCCGTTATGCCCAGGACAGGACGGCACATCTAAAAACGGAGTTTGGTTTCGACACCGTGCAGGTCGCCAAGAATCGCTATGCTTCGCAGCAATACCACGATTTCATTGGATTTAAGGTATCCAAACCTTTACTGGAACGCGTCTTTCCCGTCGTCTACGGGATGGAGTTGAAAGACGTACTTACCCACGAAGATCTCGCGGTGGGTTCCTACCGTTTCGCCATCAGCCGCATGATTCCAGAAATGACCAACGTAGCGCTGCAAACGCATAAAAAGGATTTAATGCACGAAACGCCGAACTTCGCGCGCCGGAAATTCCTTTTTCGTCTTTCGCGTACAGGCTACGAAAAGGAATGGGGAAAAGACTATGTGAAGCCAGGCTTTGGCACGCGCATGGCAGCAATCTTTCTTCGATACATTCCTAAAATCGGTCCGCTGAAAGGGATGGCGTTTAATAATCCAACCGCTAAAACAGAAGATCTGTATATCAAGAGCATCGATGCCACCGTCGATCAATACCGGGGCTTTCTGGAAGCTGTCCGTGCGGACAGCCTCGTGCTGCCGAATCGTGACCTTGATAGTGGCAACCTAACCAAGGCAGCAGAATATTCGCTGACTGACGAGACTTATGCGAAGCTACTTACGCAGCTTTCAGAACGGCAGTTCGATCAAACGTCTCCCGCGCTTCGCGCAAACATTCTCGACTTTTACTCTGACCTCTCGTTGCCAATCGAGACCAAGAAAGATCAAGGTCACTGGCGCGGTGTGCTGATGTCGCTGGACCAATTAAGAATGATCACACCGGCTCCCGTGGTGGCCGACAGCAGCGAACCCAGCCCACCGAACGTGCCCACAAACATCGTCTTCCCCGCCACGCCGCACATTCTCGTCATCGGCTTTGTCGGAGGCTTCATCAAGCATGACAACCTAGTGCACAGCGAGGTACAACTGGCGGCCCGCCTGCGCAAGGCCTATCCCTTGGGCGTGGATGTGGAAACGTTTGAGAGCTACCACGGGGAGAAGGCACGGGAGAAGGTGCTGAGTTTCCTGAATACGAACCATGATCAGACGCTGACTCTCGAGGAGAAAAGCAAGGCCCGCATTATTATCTACGGGCATAGCTGGGGCGGCTCGGAGGCGATCACTCTGGCGCGCAAATTGGAAAGTGATGGGATTCCTGTGCTACTTACCGTTCAGGTGGATAGCGTCTCTAAGATTCACGAAAATGACGCGATCATCCCCGCCAATGTGGCCCAGGCAGTGAATTTCTACCAAACCAATGGACGCCTGCACGGCCAGACCGCAATTCGCGCAGCTGACCCGACGCGCACTGATATTCTTGGAAACTTCCGCTTCGACTACCAAGGAAGCGCCTACAACTGCGGCGCGTATCCCTGGTACGACCGTGTGTTTTCGAAGGCACATACCCAGATCGAGTGTGACCCCAGCGTGTGGAACCAAGTGGAGTCTATGATCCGCACGAAGATGCCCTCCAAGTAGAGTCGCTGGGCAGCCCGCCTCTCGAACGCAACCGTTCATCGGAGGGGAACGAGCTGGCGCAATTCCGAAATGGTCAATTCAGCTCAGACTTAGGAACGCTAGGGGATTGAAAGAGATGGAAATGCGAGCTAGAACACACCTTGCTACACTCACTATTCTGCTTCTGCTTCCGTGGCTGCTTGCGGTTGAGTGCAGTTCACAAGTGGCACCCAGAACCGCCCTGGCAAATAAGACTCCGGAACCGATCGCCGAGCGACTGCAGGCGATAACCGCCAGTGGGACACTTGAGGACCTGCGATGGCCAAACTTCACTGATTATCGGCAAAGTACTCAGAAGCTGTATAAGGCAACGAACTATAAGGCAGTGTGGATTCGCGACGGGCAAGCATCTCCGCAAGCACTGGCAGTCATTGGTGAGTTCGCCGGTAGCCAGAAAAGAGGGCTGATTCCGGAGGACTACGATGCGTCGCGTTGGAAGCAGCGTCTGAGTGGGCTAAAGGTCTCATCCGGAAACCCGGACACGCAGGCGCGTTTCGATGCGGCGCTTACGGTTTGCGCCATGCGGTATATCTCTGACCTGCATAGTGGGCGTGTCAACCCAGAGCACTCCGAGTTCAGCATCACGATTGATCAGCGGAAATACGATCTGCCAGAGTTTGTTACAGAAAAGGTTCTGGCGGCAAGCAATGTCTCTGAGTTATTCGACGCGGTTGAGCCCCAGTACGCTGGCTACAAACGCACCGAAGCTGTACTACAAACCTATCTGACGCTTGCATCGCAAGACCACGGCGCGCCATTGCCTGGCATAAAGAAAAGCGTGGCAATCGGCGGTGCCTATCCCGGAATCGAGCAGCTAAGTCAGCATCTGCGATTGCGCGGCGATCTGCCGCAAAGCACGGTTGTGAATACAAAAGCAGGCATCTACGACGGGAGACTAGTGGAGGCGGTCAAGCGCTTCCAAGCCCGACACGGATTGCAAGCGGACGGCGTATTGGGCCAGGAAACATTGCGCCACCTGAACACTCCGTTGAGCGATCGCGTGCTGCAACTGGAGGATGCTTTGGAGCGGTGGAGATGGCTGCCGGCGGGCTATCCGCATTTGCCGGTTGTAGTAAACATTCCCGAATACATCTTGCGGACCTTCGTGAGCGATCACAAAATTGCCCTGCGTATGAATGTCGTGGTCGGAAAGGAGTTGGATCAGACTCCCGTCTTTGCAAAAGAGATGAAGTACATCGTCTTCCGCCCGTATTGGAATGTTCCTGAGGACATTACCAGCGCTGAAATCGTTCCCGCCCTGCGAAAGAATAAAAGGTATCTGGCGAGGCAGAATTTCGAGGTCACCGATCAGAACGGCCGAGTTGTGACTCGCGGGGCGGTAACCCGCAGCATTCTGGCGCAATTGCTGTCAGGCAAGCTCTTGGTGCGTCAGCGACCAGGGCCTGAAAATTCGCTCGGGCTGGTGAAATTCATCTTCCCCAACGACGAGAATGTGTATCTGCACAGCACGCCCTCGCAGCAACTGTTTTCCGAGGCGCACCGCGATTTCAGCCATGGATGCATACGGGTGGAAAAACCAGTGGAACTTGCAACGTGGTTGCTGCATGATCAGCCCAAGTGGACGCAAGCGACCATAACCGCAGCCATGAATTCCGGTCCCGATAATCAGCAGGTGAACCTGACCAGCCCGGTGCCGGTGGTGATTGTGTATGTGACGGCAGTCGTTGAGGAAAATGGCGAGGTCTATTTCTTCGACGACGTCTACGGGCACGACCGTTCGATGAATGCAGCCCTCGCAAAGGGGCAACCATATCGCTAACTCTGGATCGGCACTACCAGCGTCGTATGGGGCCTACGTCTACATGAACAAAATCGGACTTCGCGTAATAGCCAACGCCTCCTCGTTGCAGCGACACGGCCGCATCGCGAACCTCCGCGGTAGGGACTCCCGGGATTCGAATATCAATGGCTTTTGCTTCCATATGTTGGCTGTGCAGCGCAACCCCTGGTCCGTGTTTGCGGAGATAGCCATTGCTCTCCGGGGTACGATAACCACATACGATGTCAATCTCGCCGTCGGGGCGTCCTAGCTTAACCAGCAGGTCATGCAGGAGATCAAATTCCCTGATGTCGTAATCTTTCACATCCCCGCTGCGGTGATCGCGGAGAAAATGGTCCAACTCCGCTATGGGCGCGGCGAGGTATTGATTACCTATCCGGTAGACCAGATCGAGATGCTCGCCGGTATGTAGGTGATAAAGCCGCAGTCTGTATGGCGCTGAATCTGCGGGCGTACTCGTATCGGCCGCTCGTACTGCAGGGGCGGTCAACAACGCCAAGGAACCAATCAGGACGGCAATCGAGAAACCCTTGAACCACATGTATTTTCACCAAAATATCCCAAACGACTCTCTTAACTATATGCGAAATGTTGAAATGACACCGAAAGCGCTAAATTCCAGGTGACCCGTATTGACCACCCGCGACCACAGAGGAGCGTCTATTGTCCAAGCTCCCGGCTCGGTTTCGCGTGATGAAGTCCAGGGATGGCTGCGAGTGGTGACCCACACCGGTCATGCCGACATGAGTCCAGAGTCCCTGGCCGATGCTTGTGCATCGCGCACTCATGAGCATGCTGCTCGGACGATAGCGTATGCTGAAGAAGGAACCCGAGGCTATCGAGTATCGCAAGCTGCCGGGTGCCAGAACCGCAAAGCAAGCCCTGTGCTTCAAAACGGAGTACGGGCTTCTCGGGTTCGAGGAGTGATCGGTTTCGATGGAATACTCGAAATTCAAGTCGTTGCTCCGCCGAGTGATTGTGATTCCCATGGTGCTCACGGCAGTTCTTGCCGGATTGCTCCTCTGGGAATCCTTCGACTTGAACAGAGCCTTGCAGTGGGTTGACCACACCGATCAGGTTCTCGACCAGTCCGCGCGGCTACTCAGGTTGCTGGTAGAGGTAGAAACCGCCCTGCGCGGATATCTCGTAACTGGCGACGAGACCCTTCTCCAACCCTATCTGGAGGACACAAAGAGATTCGATTCCGAATATCGGGAATTGTATAAGTTGGTGGATGACAGCTCTCCGCAGAAGCAGCGACTGGAGGACCTCCGTGCCGGCTATGTCGAATGGCTGGGCTACACCAACAAAGTTATAGCCCTTCGCCGATCGGGAAAAGCTGACGGTTCTCTCTACGAGAGTTTGCAAGGGAAACGACGGATGGATGCTCTTCGAGAGCAGATCGCGGAATTTCAAGATGTGGAGGCTGGACTGCGCCTCCAGCGCATTCGAACCGCCCACCTACGATGGATCTGGATGGTCACAAGCTGCGTGGGGCTTGGCTTGGGGTTTGCGGTTTTCCTCACGCTGTTTACTCGATACCACATCGAACGATTGGGCACCAAGCTGTTGCAGAGTGAAGAACGATGGACGGCTACCCTGGGCGGTATTGGCGACGCGGTGATTGCCACTGACAGCGAAGCTCGTGTCACCTTCCTCAACTCGGTTGCCTCCAATCTGACTGGGTGGCTATTGGAGGAGGCTCTAAATCAGCCGCTCCACGATGTGTTCAAGATCATTAACGAGAAAACCGGGGCGGGCGCCGACGATGAAGTGCTCCGAGTGCTCGAAGAGAGACAAATTCTAACCGTTACCAATAATGTGGCGCTGATCGCTAGAGACGGCCGCGAAATTCCGGTCGAACACAGTGCGGCGCCGATTCTTGCCGCCGGAGGAAAAGTGATCGGCGTGGTACTGATTTTCCGTGACGTTGCGGAGAGGCGCCGGGAGCAGGAATCGACTGCAGAGCAGGCTGCACTACTCGAACTCACTCAAGACTCCGTCTTCGTGATCGACATGGATGGGACGATCCGTTTTTGGAGCCGCGGCGCAGAGGCGATGCTGGGATACTCCAAGGACCAAGCCGCCGGGAGAATCTCGCACGACCTGCTTCGCACCGAATTTCCCCAGCCGCTGGATGAGATCAAAGCAGAGCTCATGCGCGTCGGACACTGGGAGGGAGATCTCATCAAGACGGCTCAGGACGGCACGCGTATTGTGGTGGCCAGTCGCTGGGCACTGCAGTGGGGCAAGCGCGATCAACTTCCTCGTGTGCTGGTGATCAATAGTAATATCACGGAACGGAAGCGGGGAGAAGAGTCGCTCGTCTTGCAAAAAGAACAACTACGGGCGCTGGCTGAACGGTTGCAATGGGTGCGTGAAGAGGACCGCAAGAGAGTCGCTCGCGACCTGCATGATCAGATCGGGCAGATCCTGACCGCGATCAAAATGGATTTGACCTGGGTGACTCGTCATCTGCCAGAGTCGGAAGGTGCGGTGCTCGCTCGGCTGACGGAGTCGATTCAGTCGATCAATGATGGCGTTAAGTCGGTACGTGCGATATGTAGCGGATTGCGTCCAGGAGTTTTGGACGACCTTGGCTTGGCGGCCGCCATTGAATGGCAGGCCAGCGAGTTTGCTGCTCGCAATGGTGTTCGCTGCGAGGTTTCTGTTCCCCCTGTCGATTTGCACATGGATGGCGATCGAGCCACCGCAGCTTTCCGAATCTTTCAGGAGTGTCTGACTAATGTGATCCGGCATGCGCAAGCCAAGTCGGTGCGCGTATTCTTGTGCCAGGAAGATGAGAACATCCTCTTGGTTGTGGAAGACGACGGAATAGGGTTCTGTGAGTCCGACTTGTCAAATTCTCTTGGATCTCTGGGACTCCTGGGCATGAAAGAACGAGCGCAGTTCTGCGGCGGCGACGTACAAATTTCCAGTTCACCCGGCAACGGTACAACGGTCACAGTTCGCGTTCCGGTGGACACTCCAGGCGCCGAGAGGGAGCAAATATGCACATCCTGATCGCGGATGACCATGCCGTCGTACGCCGTGGCCTCAGAGAGATTCTGGCCGATGCTCTTCCCGATGCGGACTTTACTGAGGCCGGAAACGGAGATGAGGTACTTGGCAATCTGGGTAAATCCCAAACCGCCATGCTGGTGCTGGATATCAACATGCCGGGACGCAGCGGGATGGACGTACTACGGGATGTAAAGCACACCTACCCACGGCTGCCGGTGATCATCCTGAGCTGCCAACCGGAGGACCAGTATGCGGTGCGCTGTTTGCGGGCTGGTGCTGCCGCCTACATCAACAAAGAGAGCGCATCGGAAGAACTCGCGATAGCGGCGAAGAAGATTCTCGCCGGTGGCCGCTACGTCAGCGCGAGTCTCGCCGAGAAACTGGCTGCCAATTTGGACGTGTCCGTCGACAAGCCCTTGCATGAGCTGCTCTCGGATCGAGAACACGAAGTAATGAGGATGATCGCCTCCGGAACTCCCTTGACGGACATTGGCGAGAGGCTTCATGTCAGTGTAAAAACCATAAGCAGCTATCGAGCGCGCATCATGGAAAAAATGCAGATGCAAAGCAACGCCGAACTTACCCGCTACGCCCTGACGC
>CAZLZA010000119.1:0-11878 GCA_964563875.1 uncultured Acidobacteriaceae bacterium | reverse complement strand
ATTTCCCAAGCACCGAGTCCAGCACCGCCGGACTTAGCTTGCTCGCTCAACCCGCAGCCTTGACACTCTCCGTCAATCGGACTGGCTTATCTTTAAACATCGAGTGATGGTACTACGACCAGAAGTTCAAGGCCAAACAGCAGACTTGGTGAGAATTGAGTTCTAAGGGACCAGCCTTGCACTACACCTCAATAATCCGCAGCGATAATCCGCAGCGTCTCTCCGAGATAGCAGTCGTCTTTGGGATCCACTGTGCGCAGATCGAGCAGCACACGTTCCCCCTCGATTCGTGCCACGATCGGGATTTCCTGCTGCCGCAGTCTGCGTGCCAGATCCGCAGCGCTCAGGCCGCCTTCCAGCGAGAGGGCGAAACTCGGAAGCGACCTGCCCGGAGCTGCACCTCCGCCTATCAGTGTGCGGGTTGGCTGAACAGACGCCGAGAGCCTGGAGACCGAGGCCGCCAGTGCTTCACAGCGCCGCCGAACCTCCGCGGATGGAAGACGCAATAGATGCAGCAGCGGAATGCGATCGTACTGCTCGCGTAAGTATGCCCGAAGCGTGGCTTCCAAAGCGGCGTAGCACATCTTGTCCACCCGCACGGCACGGAAGAGCGGGTGCTTGCGTAAGCGTTCGACAATACTCGGGTCTCCTGCAATCACCCCCGCCTGAGGACCACCCATCAACTTATCTCCGCTGAACGTGACCAGCGAAGCACCTCCGCGTAAAGAGGCATATACGCTCGGTTCGTCGGTAATGCCGTAGGCTTCCAGATCAACCAACGCCCCCGAGCCCAAGTCTTCCACTAGCGGAAGATCGTGCTCCCGGCCAAGTTCCGCTAACTCAGCCAGGGACGGTTGCTCGGTAAAGCCAACAATCTCAAAGTTCGATCGATGAACCCGAAACAGCAGCCGCGTGCGCTCGGAAATCGCGCTTCTATAGTCGTCAATTCGGGTGCGATTAGTGGTGCCAACTTCGCGGAGCACAGCGCCCGATTGCGCCATGATCTCCGGAATGCGGAACGAACCGCCAATCTCCACCAGTTCCCCGCGGGAGATGATTACCTCACCGCCGTGTGCCAGTGCTGATAATGCCAGCAACACCGCAGCAGCATTGTTATTTACTACCAGACTAGACTTGTCGTGAATCTTCTCGCGCGCAAACAACTGCGCGAGGAGGTGGTGGGCATGTTCATCCCGATTTCCGCGCTCACCTTTTTCAAGGTCGAATTCCAGATTGCTATATCCGGTCGCAAATTCGGCAATGTGCGCCAGCGCATCTGGCGAGAGCGGAGCACGTCCTAGATTCGTGTGGATCACAACGCCGCTGGCATTGATGACCCGCCGAAGTGAGCATGCAGTTGCCAGATCAAGGCGGGTCGCCAGAAGCTCCGGTAACTTACTAAGTGCCTGCTCCAGCTCAGCTCGGTCGAGTGCGCCGCTGGAGATTTTCGCACGTAACCCTTCCAGTTCCGCACGTATCGCCTCGATTACGCCCACCCAGCCGTGCTCGGCAACGAGTGCTGTCACCCCAATGGTTCTCAGTAACTCATCGACGGCGGGCAGCCGGCGGAAGAGCTCGGGATTGGGAATAGGGGCCAAGCGCTCTATCGAGGTCCACAGAAAACCGCGGTGACAAGGTGTGTCTTCTGGGCACCTTCTACTTATCGCGTTCAGTATGCTCGTGACAACATGATTTCCGCAAGCACTGACCAGCACCCTCTCCGCACGTGTGTAGCTCATTTCTGTCAGTAGTAGTCGATACACGAGCTGTTTGTGCGTGGCTGGCTATAACTCCGGCGCTCAGCTCCTCGACGAACAAACAGTACGCGCTGCTGGCAACCTAACGCTACCCCGCAAGGTCTGAAGTGAAAGAGATTATTGGTAACCCAATTCTCCTTCGGGGGCACAAATGTTCAAAGGCTTCCTCACCGAATGGCCCGCGCTCAAACAACTCCGCACCGGTGCTTGGAGAGGTACTGGCGAGGAGGCCATGAGCGAGCAGACCAAACAACTTTCTCCCAAGACCCAGGGGGCAGAGATAAGCCGGTCGGTGTGTCCCTATTGCGGCGTAGGTTGCGGCCAACTCGTCTTCCACAAAAATGAAAAGCTGGTGGCGATCGAGGGTGATCCGGATTCGCCGGTTTCGCGTGGCCGCCTCTGCCCTAAGGGAGCCGACACTTTTCAATTGCACACTCATCCCGCACGGCTGTCCAAAGTGAAATACCGCCGGCCTGGAGCGCGCCAGTGGGAGGAGATTCCGCTGGAAACGGCGATGGACATGGTTGCCGACCGCATCTGGGAGTCACGCGAGCGCACGTTCGTGGAACAAGACGACGGCGCCTCGGTGATGCACACGCTAGGCATCTGCCATTTGGGCGGCGCCACCCTCGATGTGGAGGAGAACTATCTCATCCGCAAGCTGTTCACCGGCGGATTGGGCATGAGTTGCATCAGCAACCAGGCGCGCATATGACATAGCTCCACGGTGCCCGGTCTGGGCACCACATTCGGACGTGGCGGCGCCACGACTGCACAACAGGATCTGGTGAATGCGGACGCCATCTTAATCATGGGTTCCAATATGGCGGAGAACCACCCAGTTGGCTTCCAGTGGGTGATCGAAGCCCGCGAGAAGAACCATACGCAAATCATCCATGTCGATCCACGATTTACGCGTACGTCGGCGATGGCGGATATCTGGGTGCCGTTGCGTGCTGGCTCAGATGTGCTGTTCCTGGGAGGCCTGATTAACTACGTCCTCACCCACAACAAGGATTTCCGCGAATACGTGGTCCATTACACGAACGCACCGACGATTTTGCGAGAGGATTTCCGCGACACGGAAGATCTAAACGGCCTTTTCTCCGGCTGGAATGCAGAGACGAAGCAATACGATCCCACATCCTGGCTCTACGAGGGTTCGCCGGAAAAGGGTTCGCTGTTTGCCGGGCCATGGCCGGGACACGAAGAGGCCGGTGGCGGGCATGGGAAAGATCGCGGTGGAGAGGCTGGCGAGATTGAAGAGCATAACTCCGACCCTACCCTGCAGCACCCGCGGTGCGTATACCAGGTTCTGAAAAAGCATTTCGCCCGTTACACCCCGGAGATGGTGGAACAGTACTGCGGCATCCCCAGAGATCTGTTCTTGAAAGTGGCCGACGCCTATTGCTCGGCTTCCGGTCCGGAAAAGACGGGCACCATCTGCTACGCAGTGGGGTGGACGCAGCACTCCAACGGGGTACAGATCGTCCGGGCGGCCGCGATCCTGCAACTCTTATTGGGCAACGTGGGCCGGCCCGGTGGGGGCGTGTTAGCCTTGCGCGGCCATGCTTCGATCCAAGGCTCAACCGACGTGGCAACCTTATATGACATCCTGCCCGGATATCTGCCCACGCCAATGTTTAACAGGGCCGCGAACACGCTAAAGGACTACATCGCAAAGCATCGCTCCAGCAGCGGCTGGTGGGCAAACTTCGACAAGTACATCGTCAGCTTTCTGAAAGCGTATTACGGCGCTGCGGCTACTTCTGGAAATGATTATTGTTTCGACTTCCTACCTCGCGTCACCGGCGATCACTCACACTTTGGCTACTGGTTGGACATGATGGACGGCAAAGTTGAGGGACTTTTTATCATGGGCCAAAACCCTGCGGTAGGTGCTCCCAATGGACGCTTGGAGCGCAAAGCACTGGCCAAGCTGAAATGGCTGGTCGTGCGCGATCTTGTGGAAACTGAGCCTGCTTCGTTTTGGTACAACTCGCCGGAAGTAAAGCGCGGCGAACTTACTCCCGACACCATTGCGACGGAAGTGTTTCTCTTTCCGGCTGCGGGCGTTCCCGAGAAAGATGGCACCTTTGTCAACACGCAACGCCTTCTGCAATTCCATAACAAAGGCCCGGAGCCACCGGGCGATGCGCGGACTGAGAACTGGTTCATGTACCATCTCGGCCGCCGTTTGAAAGCGAAGGCGGCGCAAGACCTTCGCCCACGAAATGCACCTCTCAACGCGCTTACTTGGAATTACTCGACGGAGGGCGCACACGCCGAGCCGCGCGCCGAAGAAGTGCTGATGGAGGTTAACGGCCGGACTATGGCGGATCACAAACTGGTGGCAGGCTATCGGGATCTGAAGGCCGATGGCTCCACCGCCTGTGGCGCCTGGATCTACTCCGGCTGCTTCCCTGAACGCGACAAGAACCGAGCCAATGACCGCGCACCGGTCGACTCATACGGCCATGGCTGGGGATACGCTTGGCCCTCGGATCGTCGCATCCTCTACAACCGTGCTTCAGCCCGTCCGGACGGGAAACCCTGGAGCGAGCGCAAAAAACTTGTGTGGTGGGACGAGACAAAAAAAGAGTGGACCGGTCTCGACAATCCCGATTTCACCAAGGACAAGCCTCCGGATTACCAGCCTCCCGAGGGCGCAGAGGGCGATGCCGCATTGTCCGGGGATCAACCCTTTATCCTGCACCCGGACGGTGTGGGGTGGCTATATGTCAGCAGCGGTTTGAAAGATGGGCCTCTCCCCACACATTACGAACCGCTGGAGTCACTCTTGGCCAATCCGTTGTATCCCGGACGCGATACCGACCCGGCTGCGCTCAAACGCGAGCGGCCGGACAATGCGTACGCGCTCACTCGCGACAAGCGATTTCCCTATGTGCTGACCACCTATCGGCTCACCGAGCATCATACGGCTGGTGGTATGTCCAGAACGTTGAGCCATCTCGCGGAACTGCAACCGGAACTGTTTTGCGAGGTCTCGCCGGGATTGGCCGCGGAGGTGGGACTACGGCACGGCGATTTCGCGACCATTACAACGATGCGGGCCATCGTCGAGGCACGGGTGATGGTAACCAGCCGCGTCATGCCTATCCAAGTCGAGGGTCACACAATCCACCAGATAGGCCTGCCCTATCACTGGGGCACGAACGGACTGGTCAAGGGTGACATGGTCAATGACTTGCTTCCCATCTCTGAAGAGCCGAACGTGCGCATCATGGAAACCAAAGCCTTGCTTTGCGACATTCGGCCGGGACGGCGGGCGCGGGGCAAGGCCGCGCTGGATGAGCTACGAGAGCACAAGGAGCGTGCCGCATGAGCGCAGAATCACTAAAAAATGGAAAACGCACCACCGCATTTTTGACCGACTCGTCCCTCTGCATCGGATGCAAAGCCTGCGAAGTTGCCTGCAAGGAATGGAACGGGGTGACCGCGGATGGGTTCGACTGGTCCGGGTTTTCCTACGACAATACTGGCCGGGTGGGGCACTCGACCTGGCGTCATGTAAAGTTTGTCGAGCACGAACCCGAGCCGGGTCTCGGCGGCAATGCCGGGAACCTGAATTCCTGGGCGTTCTCCTCCGACGTCTGCAAGCACTGCGAAGAGGCTGGTTGCTTGGAAGCCTGCCCAACCGGTGCCATCGTACGTACCGAGTTTGGCGGCGTTTTCGTCCAACCGGATGTGTGCAACGGTTGCGCGTATTGCGTTGTCGCCTGTCCCTTCGGAGTAGTGCAGAAGAACAAAAACGATGGGCGGGCGTTCAAGTGCACGTTTTGCTATGACCGGCAAAAAGTCGGGATGACGCCTGCGTGCGCGAAGGCGTGTCCAACGGAGTCCATCAAGTTCGGCGACCTTGAGGAAATGCACCTTGCTGCAAAAGAACGGGTGCGCGAGTTGCACAGCCGCGGCATGACGGATGCCAAAATCTACGATCCGCAAGAGACCAGCGTCAAAGGTCTGCATGCTATTTTCATTGTGCGTGGCGACCCCCGGCAGTACAACTTACCGCCCGCGCCCGAGGCGCCTACCGTTTACCTCCGGGCTGGGTGGACGGCTTCGGCCATCGGATCAGCTCTGTTCATGGCCGGCGCGCTGCTGGCCTTTTTGATTTAGCTTTTCGGGGCAGAGGAGCAGAAGGGGACGCTCATGAGCGATTTGCCAACCGAACACCAGCCAAGACTTCCCGATCACTCCAGTGAAGCCCGGCTGCTGGAAATTCGCCGGCAAGCTGAGGTACGTGGTTTCGTGCCGGCAAGTGGCATCCGTCCGGCGGGAGCGCCGTTTCCGAGGGCCTCCAGTGAAACCGGGTACTACGGTATTCCTTTGTTGAAAGAGCCCCAATGGACAGCGGAAATTCCCCTGTATTTTTTTGTTGGTGGGGCTGCGGGATCAGCGGCCGTGATCGGCGCGATGGCGGAGTGGCTAGGCAAAGATAAAGAACTGGCGCAGAGCGCTCGTTGGCTCGCCTTGGGCGGCTCAATCATATCTGGCGCATTGCTGATTTCTGATTTGGGCCGCCCCTCACGTTTCCTGAATATGCTCCGGGTGTTCAAAGTGCAAAGCCCAATGTCCGTAGGCGCTTGGACCTTGGCCGCATTCGGAGGGGCGTCCACCGTGGCGGCATTCGCCAAAGCCGCTGAACGTCACTTTGGTGTCGGGTTCCCGATAACAGTGATCGGTAACGTGAGCCAGTTCTTCTCGGCCTTGCTGGGGCTGCCATTCCACAATTACACAGGTGTGCTGATCGGAGCCACTGCAATTCCGGTGTGGAACAAGAACATCGAGACTTTGCCCATACATTTCGGGATGTCGGGCGTGCAGGCGGGTGTTTCTGTGCTGGAGTTGATGGGCCATGCAGACAGCCGTTCGCTCAACAGCCTTGGGATAGGCAGCGCAGTCTACGAGTGTCTAGAGGGCTTTAATCTCGAGAGCCGCACGGACCGGGCGTTGAATCCATTGAAACGCGGCGCAAGTGGATTAATCGTCCGTGCCGGCGGCGTTCTCTCCGGCCCCGTTGCATTGGCTTTACGTTTGTTCGCCGGCAGTTCGGGCACACCACGCTCGCGCACGTTGCGCCGGTGGGCCGCGATATGTGGCATTGCCGGTTCGTTGCTCACGCGCTATGGCTGGGTGCAGGCGGGGCACGCCTCCGCTCGGGATTGGCGATTACCGTTGGAGATACCGGCCGCGAAGTCACCGATCCAGATGCGCGTGAAACCCGAAGTTCCTCGGACAAAAGCAATATCCTGAGATCCGCCTACGTGAGCGCCCGTTGTCAAGAGCGGTGTTCAGTAGGTTTTCGCAATGTTGTTACCGCCGACCGATCTTCGTGCTCGCTGCCTGCTCGTGGGCATGGTAGCTGGATCGCACCAGCGGGCCGGATTCAACGTGCTGGAAACCCATCTTGTCAGCCTCTTGTTTGAGGAAAGCAAAATCTTCGGGCGGATACATCCGCTTGACTGGCAGGTGATCGCGCGAGGGCGCGAGATACTGGCCGATGGTGAGAATGTCCACCTTGCGAGCCGCCAGATCGCGGCAGACCTGCAACAGCTCTTCCATGTCTTCGCCGAGACCAACCATGATGCCGCTCTTCGTGATCGTCGTGGGCGATAGCTCTTTGGCGTGGGAGAGCAGGTTGAGCGTGCGCTCGTAACGCGCCCCGCTGCGTGCCACCCGATACAAGCGCGGAACCGTCTCGGTGTTGTGGTTCAGGATGTTGGGCCGGGCGTCGAGCACAATCTGCAGACAATCTTCACGGCCCTGGAAATCCGGAATGAGAACCTCCACCGAGCAGTCCGGCTGCAGCCTGCGAATTTCGCGGATCGTTTCCGCGAAGATCTTGGCACCGCCGATATTATCGTCGTCGCGATTGACGCTGGTGACCACCGCAAACTTGAGTCCCAGCTCGGCGACCGCCTCCGCGACCCGCCGCGGTTCATCGATGTCGATGGCCTGCGGACGTCCCTTGGGCACCGCACAAAAGCCGCAGCGCCGGGTGCACAGGTTTCCCAGCAACATAAAAGTCGCCGTGCGATGATTCCAGCACTCGCCGATGTTCGGGCAGTGCGCGGATTCGCAGACGGTGTTCAGGTTCAGCCCGCGCGCCAGCTTTTTCAATTCGTGATACTGCTCGCCCATTGGCGCCTTGGCGCGCAGCCAGCGCGGTTTGGGAGCCGGCGCGGCGGAAACGGTCTGGATTTGAATCAGTTCAAAGCTAGCCATCGGTATCCATAGTTTACGATGCCGGAACATCAGTCCGCAGACATCAATTAAAAGTTAAAGCGTCTTCAGGTAGGCGAGCAAAACATCAATCTGGGAGTCTGACAGGCTGTTGCCGAAGGCGGGCATCTTGGCGCGCCCGCGCACAATCACTTCGGTAATGCGCTCGTCCGTGGCGGGCATTCCGCTGCTTGGCAAGTACTGCTTTTTGTACAGATTGTGCAGGCTTGGGCCGTGCAGCCCCTTGCTTGAATAGGGTTCGTGGCAGCGGGCGCAGTTGGCATCAAAAACATGGCGGCCCGTGACCTGCGTGGGATTGAGTCCGAGTTCGGCGTCAGACTTTCGCCGTTCGGTCTGGCAGCCCACTGCGGCAAGCAGTGCCAGCAGGCAGAGCGGCGGAAACACAAGGCTGCGAACGAAGTGGAAAACAGAGCACATCACGAGCTGTCCTGGCTGAAATCAGGTACCATCTTATCGCAATGCTTATTCTGCTCAAGTCCGTACGGGAAACCGCCTCATCCGAGGACGGCGCGCGCGTCCTGGTGGATCGTCGGCGTCCGGCCCGCGTGCCGAAGGAATCGCTGGAGTTGCGGGCGTGGCTTCCACAGCTCGGCCCCAGCGACGAGTTGCGCCGCTGGTTCGACGAGCGACCGTCGCAGTGGCGGTCTTTCCGGCGTCTCTATCTCGCCGAGCTGGGTGCCGAAAAACCCTCACAAGCGTTGACAGAGCTGCACACCATTGCCGCCGGCCAATCCACCTTAACTTTATTGACCGCGGCCCGCGAGCAGGAGCGCAGCCATGCGGCGATTCTGCGCGACCTGCTGCAGGGAGTCCGCAAGCCCCCGTCGACCTCCGGCCCAGCCCACGCCGCGGCCGGCGGACGAATCCGCGCCCGGAGGAGCCGTTGATCTTTCGCCGACCATTCGCCGCTCAGCAGTCCACCGGCGCGGTGCGCTCGGCGTTCGAGGCGATTGCCGAGACGCAGCGGAGTGCGGCGGCAACCGACTGGTACGTCACCCAACCCGACCACGCCCGCATCTCCGGCGAGTTGGCCGCAGCCTTCGACCCCCGCAAGGTTCCCAACGTGGGCGAGGCCATCGTGCGCGCCATCTCCCTGCACGACATCGGCTGGATGCCCTATGAGGGTGACGTGAGTTCCCCGCAGCCGCCAAAGGAGCTCGCGCCGGGCGTGCTGCTCTCATTTGCCAACGCCGAGCCGGAGCTGTTCCTGCGCGCCTGGATGGCTTCAATTCAGGCAGCGCAAAGCACCGGCCCCTTGGGAGGACTGCTGGTGAGCGCGCATTTTGCGCGCCTTACCCATCCCTACCTGAACCGTGGCGCGGGCACGCACGAACAGCGCGCCCAGGTCGAGCAGTTCCTGCATCGCGAGGCCTCGCGCGTCGACCGCCTGTTGCCGCAGGCTGGCCTGCCGGTGCCGGAGGTCGAAGCCCTGATCGCCGTGCTCCAGTTCTGCGATCTTGCCTCCCTCTACCTGTGCGCCAATCCCGCCGCTCCCGTCGAGTTGCCGCAGCTCCTCAACGGCAGCCACGTGCAGCTCTCCTTTGAGAACGGCTCCTTCCGTATGCGGCCCAACCTGCTGGATTATGTGCTGGTCTTAGAAATCCCCTGTGTGCGCTTTATAGAAGGCAAACCGCAGCGGGAGATGCTGCCGGTAAAAGTGCAGTAGACGCCCAGCAAGGCGCTCAGAAAACCTGCGCCAGGCGAGTACTAAGAAACCCCCGTCCTGAGTTGTGGAATCTAAGTTGATGTCGAGCGGGAGTTCGGCACGAACACGAATTGCTTCCAGAACTTGGTTGCACGAAAGCGCGGAGGTTCACGGCCATGCGTAGGACATTGCTACCGGGGCCACTCGTCGTGGTTCTCTATGCCGTCGCCTGGAGCCAGACCTTGACCGAATACGCCGGGATAGGCGCAACTTCGGCTGCTGGAGCTTCGAAGACAGCAGGCACCGCGGCCAAAGCCGTAGATGTGCTTGGCAAGCGGCTCGGGGAATCGCTCACAAACCCTGGCGCACCAAGGCAACTGAAACCATCTTCTTCTCCAGAGGACCTGATGCGCTCCAATCGGCGGACACTGGAGCAGGCAGCCGGGAAGCGCGGGGCCATGCTGCACGTTACCTGCGTGCCTCCAGGAGCTACGCTCTTCGTCGATCATCGCGCGGTAGCCCACGCCCCGGCGGGTTTACTCCTCCCGGCCGGCAAACACATCCTTGAGTTGAAATCACCCGCTTTCTTGGATTGGAATCACGAAGTATCGGTCTCCGCCGGAGAAAAACTTTCATTCGAACTGAAACTTCAGGGAAACCAACAAGAGCTTCAGGAAAACAAACAAGCTCAAAGCGGCCAGAGGATCATAAATCTGCAGTTCTAAATCCTGCATGAGGCCCAACCTGCTGGATGAGTAAACTGCTCTGCGAACGCTTCGGGGAGCTATGCTGAACACTTTTCGTTGGAACTCTTGCCGACCGTGCTAGCGGAGCAGGAGCGAATCGTTCGCGAGTGGGATCACGCGTAGGCACACATCACCCTGAGCGCATTCGAATTAGGAGCACAGTCAAACGAGGCGAGATAAGACGCCACGCGCATTATCTCGCCTCTCTCGTCTAAACCAGCGCTCTAGCGGTGCTTCGCGCTATGTGCACCACCCCGATATCCGGGGAGGGCGTGTTCAGTCTTCGCTTCGTGGCCAGCATTGCCTACGTTGCCTCGCCCATCCCGCGCCTCGTTTCCCTGGAAGTGGTTGAAGCGCTCCGCTCCGCGCTCCGGCAACGGTCCAACGTAACCGTGATGAGGATCAAAGCGGTTATCGACGTGGCCGAAAAAGCCCCGACGGCCGTGGAACCACGGGCCAGCTCCAAGAAATACCCCGCCAACAAACCAATCGGGCCCATAGTAGCCATACGGAGCACAGTCATATGGTGGATAGTCGAAGTACCCGTAAGGACACACGGGAGCCGGTCCAATGTTTACGCCAATGGCAACTTGGGCTTGCGCCACAGGCGTACAGCATAGAATGGCAGCTGTGAGAACTGCGAAAGCGAGCGTACCGACTTTGAACATGATTTCTCCTTGCGTTTCAACCTAGACAATCTAGGGCCAACATAATACCAAGGATCAGTACCGGCAAACCGGCCCGCGGCAAGTGTTTTCTGGCAGCCCAGCTCTGTTCCGGGAGCGAATGGCGGACGACCCTAAGGCTGCCGTACCGCCGAAACTCGCGCTCATCCCGCCAACCATGCGAAAATAGAAGCGTCCGCCTATGACCACCCCTGAAAAACAGCCGAACATCACACCGGAAGTCCTGCGCAGTCACGGACTGATCCCGGAGGAATACGAACGCATTCTGAAATGGTTGGGCCGCGTGCCTACCATGACGGAGCTTGGCATCTTCAGCGTGATGTGGAGCGAGCACTGCTCCTACAAATCGTCGCGCGTCCACCTGAAGCGGCTGCCCACCAAAAGCAAGCTGGTGATGCAGGGGCCGGGCGAGAACGCCGGAATCATCGACATTGGCGGTGAGTGGGCCTGTGCCTTCAAGATCGAATCGCACAACCATCCCTCGTTTGTCGAACCTTTCCAGGGCGCGACCACCGGCGTCGGCGGCATCCTGCGCGACATCTTCACCATGGGCGCGCGCCCGGTCGCGGTGATGGATTCGCTGCGCTTTGGCCCGATCACAAAAGAACACGATCCCGCCATGGATCGCACCACTCTGCACAAGAACCACTCGGTCGTCGATGGCGTGGTGGGCGGCGTGGCCAGCTACGGCAATTGCTTTGGCGTCCCCAATGTGGGTGGCGAAACCCGCTTTGAGAGCTGCTACGCGGGCAATCCGCTGGTCAACGCCTTTGCCCT
>CAZLZA010000118.1:0-12359 GCA_964563875.1 uncultured Acidobacteriaceae bacterium | reverse complement strand
CTGTTTGGTTCTCCACCTGCATTACCTCTTTCGCGCGTACTCTTGGCCGCGCCGCCGCCCATACCGGAGAGTCTGAGGACGGCACCAAGCTGGCGCTTTGCCCCTTTCCGGCGAGCACGAAGAGGCACTGCTCCGATTTACTGCGGAACAGTGACGGTAACTGCATGAGCTGAGCCCGTTGGTGTCACCTGAACTGCATAGCTTCGAGCAGTCGAACTCTTTACCGAAGACTATGACGAACTGCCGTTTCCTCCTCCGCAGGACATCAGCAAACCCCGCAAACATTGAAAGCTGCTCGATGATCAGCAAAAAAGCACCCCAGCGACGTTCCCTAGGTGCTTGCGCCTTTCTCCAATCAACGTGTTCAATGCAATTCGCCTCATCAGCGCTGTCCTTCTCGATGAGCCGCGCACCTGCAGCAAATCGCGTGCTCAGTAGACGGGAAAACGTGAAGAATGGACTTAAGAATTGTTAAAGTCGCACAAGGCGGAAAGGCATCAGCGAATGAGTGCGCACACGCAGGAGATCAAATGCTGTGGATTCACGGGTTCATTCACGCACAGGTATCTCGGACCATGAGGAAAGGGAATTCGGTTCGTCCCGCCCTTCTCAGAGACCACAAGGAGCACACCGCAGGCCGGGAACCGATGTTCCAGCCACGCCTGTAATGCCTCGTCACTCATCCCACTCATGTCAATGCCGATTACGACAACGTCGGGGTACTGGCACCAGTTGACGCCGATATCAAGGCAGTGAAGGAATGTCGTCACGCGAAAGCCGGCTTCCTCCAGTATGAGAGCGGCAAACTCCGCAAAACTTTGATCATGGTGAATAATCACGATCTTCCCCGCCCGCCCGGCCTGTTCCTGCATTGACACCATTCCGCACCGTGTTCGCCGTTGTTTTCGTCCAGCTACACGTTAAACATTTAACTCTCGTGATGAACCTTAAGTTTTGTTAAAGTGCACCGGCGGCTGTTGTACCCGCGGTTGGGTATCCGTCTTTGGAAAATACTTCTGCCCGACGATAGCAACGTGCATTCCCGTTACAGTTTTGCAGTGTTTCAGGTCGAATTGAGGTTAGACGCTGGCCGTCCGGAGGATGTCGTCGGCCACAGTTTTGCTGGAGACTTTTCCGGTCACCAGAATTTTCCCCTGCTCGGCTTCAATCTGCACCGCTTCCGAAGGGTACTCGGATCTGACTCCATCACGCAGTCCGGCGACGTTAATGTCTGCATACACATCCAAAATGCGGACGTTTGAGCTCTCATCCCAGAGCACAAGGCTGCTGCTACCGGGTGTTTTCGCCGTCACCACGACCTGGGTTGTGCTGACTGTGACCGTATCCAGTACGGCCGGGTTGCTGATCACAATCCGCCGCAGGCGGGACTGGGTATTGAGAACAATCAAGCGTCCGACCTGAATGTGCACCGACTGTGTTTCCGGAGCCAGTGTGGGTTGCGCAGTTGGCTGCTCAGCAACAGTCGCCTCAGTTACCTTTGGGGATGTTTGCGTGTCTGCTGTCTTTCCGGATAGCGTCTGTGCCGCCGCTTCGGTCGACAAAGCTAAAAAGAGAACAACGGACAAAATTACCACCGAGCGAAGTACCTGCATTGAGTTTTCCTCTTTCGTGGAAATCAGTTACTCAAAACTTGTCCAGCAACGTTCTCCATCGGCAATCCTCAAGACCTCATAGAAAACAGCCTGCTTTTCGTGCTGCCTCGTCAAGAACAGCGAAGAGCAAAGAAATAGTTTGATGTTGAGACACTCTCATTAAACGTTCAACTTCCACAGTCGAACCTTAAGTTTTGTTAAAGTGCACTGCGGACTGTTATGCCTGGGGTTGGGTGGGCAATAGTGACCACATGGAGTCTGAAGCCGAAAGACGGGGCCACAACAAGTCCTTCTCGCTGTTAGTAGATGACGACGTAGAACTCTGCGAGTTGATGACCGGGTACTTCGGCCTCAAAGGCGGGCTGCCGGACAGCGGTCTGCCTGATTGTGCCCGGCACGGCAGCGGTTGTAATACTGTTCGATGAACTCCTCGACATTGGGCGCGCCTGGGTACGCTCGGAATTCGCGATTACTCAATCATCAGCTTTTGGCTCAATCGGGCGCACCCATTGTGTAAAACACAATTTCTGCTTATCGGTTCATGCTGAAGGTATTCAGACATCGGTGCGCGCAGTCCGGCGTCGTCGATCAGCACCGAGTGCCATGCTGTCTGTGGCACAACTGAAATAAGTATCGCGGAAGCTTCTACCACGTACCCATCCTCAGACCTGCTTTTACAAAACTTACGACTGAGCTACGTGAATATGCTATTTAATTCTTTTAGTCAGGTTTCAGGAGAGATGGTTCACTCGACATTGGTTCCGGGAATATATCAAGCGAATATCGCTCTGAACATCAGTCACGGAAGGCTATGACAATGAAGGCCGCTAGAGTGCTGCATTTTGAATCAGAAAAAGAGCTTCGAATAGTCCTACATGGGGGAACTCATGACTTGCTCCCGCCTTTCAAGGTTTCACGTAACTCGCCTGCTTTCTTTTGTCGCCCTCATCCTGTTGTGCAGTTCCTGCTCCGGCTTCTGGGTTTCCGAAAGCTCCATCGAAACCGTCGTCATCAGTCCCAGCACAGCGCTTCTGAGAAAAGGCGACAGCGTGGACCTCAGCGCGACCAGCACCACCTATGGCGGGAGCACCGCCGATGTGACCAGCACGGCCACGTGGTCCATCACCCCCAGCACATCCACCATTGTCTCCGTCACCAGCGCCGGAGTGGTCACGGCTAGCGGGAAGGGTACCGTCGTTGTTGATGCAGCCTCTGGTGGCGTCACCGGAACAGCAAACGTGCTTGTCGCCACCTCTACACTGCCCAGCACTATCAACGTCGGCTACACGGCCTCTTCCACCACTGTTGCCCCGTCGGCGACTTTCAACGTAACGGCGACCGGCCTTGTCGACGGCGTCAGCACAACGCTGACGACGTATGTAACTTGGAGTAGTAGCGACACCGGCGCGGCAACCGTCGATACTAACGGAAATGTCACCGTACTCAGCACCGCAACCGCTGGAGCCACCTTCACTATCTCCGCCACCGCGACCACAGCCAGCAGTACTATTGCGGGCACTTCCACTACTTTTACCGTGAGCTAATGTCCGAACACTTTGTGGGTTCTGCTCGCGAACCCGAGAGAGCGCGCCGAAAAGGCCGTTCGGATCGAAACGGCTTCTATACTCAATCCTCAGCTTTGAGCGCCGAAATGGAGGAACGCTCCTGTCAATCGGTCGCACCCATCGTGTTAACACACGCAATCTGGTTATCAGTTCATGCTGAAAGTATTCAGACTTCGGTGGGCACAGTTTCCGCGTCGTCGATCAGCAGTACCGAGCGCGATTCCGTTTGTAGCACGCTGGAATAAGTATCGCGGGAGCTTTTACCACCTACCCCTCCGCGGGCCTGCTTTTACAAAACTTAAGATCCGGCTTCGTCAGAATGTTATTTACTGTGGCAGCAGGCTCGCTTCTGTAATTGCATCAAGGATGCCAACGTTATTAGCAACTACGGGAAATATGTCAAACGAATATCGCTCTGAAGATCAGTCACGAAAGGCGAAGACAATGAAGACCAATCTTCACAATCTTAAAGTGTTTTCGTTCTCCCCCCTGGTCATCGCTGCACTCTTGGTCTTCGCATTGAGTACCTCTGCTCTCGCTGAACTGGGCGGAGGAGCAGAGTCCGTCAGTCATGACCGTGCTCAGTTCAAGGCGACAGAGCAGGTGACCCAGGTGGGCACACACTCCGTTCACGAGATGCAACTTGCTTCCGGGGGTCGCTTACGTGAGTACGTATCAAGTTCAGGAGTGGTCTTTGCCGTCTCTTGGGTGTCGCCGATAAGACCCGATTTAAAGCAACTGATGGGCTCTTACTTCAACCAGTATGCCCAGGCGATCCAGACTATACATCAGCGCCGTGGCCCGGTTGTCGTGCGATCCGCTGGCCTGGTTGTGGAATCTGCCGGGCACATGCGCGCCTTTGTTGGACACGCCTACATTCCGTCGTTGATGCCCAAGGGAGTGACAGCAAATGACATTGAATAAGTCTCTAGCCTTTCTTGTCGTGCCTGCTTCGCTATTGATATTCGCTTCGGCCTGCGGAGGCGGGTCGAGTTCAAGTAGCAGTAGCAGTAGTTCTACGTCGTCAACCCTTAGTAGTTCTTGCAGTAGTTCCAACGCCAATTGCGCTAGTTTAACGACGAATAACGGACTCGCCAATGGATACTTCAATGGCGCCTTCACGACTGTAACAGTTTGCATGTCGGGGACGTCATCTTGTGTATCTGTTAGTGGTGTTCTCGTTGATACCGGCTCTGTGGGGCTACGGCTGCTTAAGTCAGCAGTCTCCAGCATCGCGCTCGCGCAATCGAAAGCCACTAGCGGCGATCCTCTGGTGGAGTGTTATCCATTCGTTGCCAGCTATATCTGGGGGCCAGTCGAAACGGCAGACATTCAGATTGCGGGCGAGACTGCGAGTGGCGCATCCGTTATGTTGATTGACGATTCCACTACGCCGACATTTTCCGTTCCTACTTCGTGCTCTAGCTACGGCGGTGCTTCGCTGGCGTCGGCGAACTCAATCAGCGATCTTGGCGCGAATGGGATTCTAGGTATTGGAAGCGCGAAGCAAGATTGTGGGTCATACTGCGAGCAAGCTGCTAGCTCGCAAACCGACAGCTCTGGAGAGTTTGTCGGACTCTATTATGACTGCGCCTCCAGTTCAAGTTGCACAGGAACCGCGGAGAGCCTCGCCTCACAAGTGCCGCACCCGGTCTCGCGATTTTCAAAAGACAACAATGGGACGGCGATCAGTTTGCCGTCAGTCGCCTCATCAGGCGCGCAATCGGTCACGGGAGCTTTGTACTTTGGCATCGGCACTGAATCCAACAATGCGATGCCAAGCAGCGCAGCAGTTTTACTGCTCGATTCGACTTACGAGGCATACATCACAACGACTCTTAACAATGCGACCAATTCGTACAGCTACGTAGACAGCGGATCGAACGCTCTCTTCTTTGTCGATTCGAGTATATCGACATGTTCGAATACCGCTTCCGATCCTTATGGAAGCGATTGGTTCTGTCCGTCCAACACGCTTTCGCTTAGTGCAACTAACACCGGTGCAAGCGGGAGTTCTGGCAGCAGCACGGTCTCATTCAGTGTGGCAAATGCAAATACGCTGTTCAGCAACGACAGTGGTCTGGATAGCGCGTTCAGCAATCTCGGAGGCCCTGGGTCTACAGGCACTTTCGATTGGGGTTTGCCATTCTTCTACGGACGCTCAGTGTACAACGCGATTGAGGGAAACTCGATTGCCAATGCTGGCGGCAACACTTTCAGCGGCCCGTTTGTCGCTTACTGACGCACAGTTTAAGACCCATGCGGGTGATTAAATAATCGAGATGTTCAAGCTTTGAATCTCATAAAGGATTTCGTGAAACAATTCAGATGTACTTGCTTGGCGCTGCTCATAACATCTATTACCACCTTACCGGCATCCGCCGACGAAGCGAAATCGCTCTATGCCAAAGGACAACAAGCCGAGGTGCGACAGAACTATGAAGACGCGTACAAGGATTTCAAACAGGCATATGACCTACAGCCGGATAATACTGAATACCGCTCATCGTTTCAGCGAACAAAATTTCTCGCGGCCGCTGCGCATTTACATCGCGGGCAGGCACTGCGGGATGAAGGTAAACTGAGCGAGGCATTAAAGGAATTCCAGCTGGCGGCAGTAATCGATGCGTCGAGCGGCATCGCGGTGCAGGAGATTGACCGCACCCGGAAGCTGATCGATAAGGCGCAGCAGCCGGCGGGCGTACCCACGTCCCGAGCGCCGCAGGAAGGGTCGGGCGGATCAGCAATGATCGCGGGGCCAGTGCAACTGGCGTCAATTTCACAGACGCCACTGACTCTCAAACTCTCCGAGGATTCGAAGACCGTCTACGAGACCATTGGCAAGCTGGCTGGCATCAACGTGCTATTTGATCCCGACTACACATCGAGGCGGATTCGTATCGAGCTGAATGGGGTTTCGCTGGAGCAGGCGCTACAGGTGGTGGCGCTGGAATCGAAAACCTTCTGGCGGCCGGTTACGCCGAACACGATTTACGTAGCGCAGGACAGTCAGCAAAAGCGCAACGACTTAGAGCAGCAGGTGCTGCGTACATTTTATCTCAACAACTTTTCGACGGTCAGCGAACTCCAGGATGTGGCGAACCTGATTCGTACCATTCTCAAAGTCGAGCGTGTGCAGCAGTTTCCGGCACAGAACGTGATTGTCATGCGCGGCACGCCAGATCAGGTGGCGCTAGCTGACTTGCTGATTAACAACCTTGATAAGGCCAAACCCGAGGTCGTTGTAGACATCGTGGTAATGCAGGTAAGCAAAAAGAAGGTGAAGCAGCTAGGCATTCAGTATCCGTTCCAGGGAAGTACGACGAATCCCACGATCTCATTCTCGAAATCTTCTAGCAGCTCTAGTAGCAGCTCCAGTTCGTCGAGTTCTACTTCGAGCGGCCTCACGTTGAACGACCTAGCCCACCTAAACGCGACAGATTTTTCGGTCTCAATTCCGTCTTCGAGTGTTGCTTTCCTGATGTCGGACAACAACACGACTGTACTCCAGCGGCCGCAGATGCGGTCGGTCGATGGGCAGAAAGCCACGCTGAAGATTGGCGAACGCGTGCCGGTTGCGGTGGGTACATCGAGCTCAACACTGACGTCGACGTCACTCACGCAGACGCAGTTCCAGTATCAGGATGTGGGCGTGAACATCGAAATGACGCCGCACATTCACAGCAATGGCGACGTCAGCATGAAGCTTTCAATCGAAGTTTCGGCAATCGACAGCTACGACACGATCGGGGGATTGACTGAACCGGTCATCGGACAACGCAAGATTGATCACGAACTGCGAATGCGAGACGGCGAAGTGAACCTGATCGGCGGCATGATGGAACACGACGACGTGCGAGATATGAGCGGCTTGCCCTGGGTATCGCAGATCCCGATCTTGAAGTATTTCTTCGGCCAAAGCGACAAAGAGAAGACCGACACCGAGACAGTCTTTGTGCTAATGCCACACGTGGTGCGTCGGCTGGATATTGACGATTTGAACACTAAGCCGGTGGACATTGGAACACAGAACGTAGTGGAGGTGCGGCGTACGTCAAAGACTCCAGCTGTGGTAGTACCGACGGCAACGGTGCCGAGTAGCGCGCCAAGTCCGGCTGGTCCGGGTGTAGCTCCGGCTGAGTCTATACCAAGTACTGGGCAAGCTTCGCAGGGAGTGCAAACGCAAAACAGCGCGAAATAGGGTCGTTGTTCTTCACCGCCAAGGTACTCAGTGCAGTAAGCCGGGCTATCGCTCGGTTCAATCTGTTCTCGCTGCATAAACCTCTGTAGCTGGCCGGCAGAATGCCCCTGCGGTATTCGGTAAGGTCAACGAGAAGGGTCAATCGATGACTTGTTAGAAGATTGCCCTGGATTGCCGTATCCCCTCCCCTTCGCGGCAGATTCAGGCGCACGTTTATAGGCGGCCGCGAGCCGCCTATAAACGTCTCTCGTACGAGTACTTCCTGCATGGCGAGGGCCAGGTGCGGCGAGTTCTCCTCTGACACTGTTGAGTTCCCGGAGTTTTACAAAACTTAAGACGCACCCTGGCCAGATTGACGTTTACTGGGCGTAGCCGTATTGGATGGACAGAACGAGCTTACGCAAGCGCTCCGGGGGAGGAGGCCCGCAAAAAATGGTGAACCATTGCACGCCATTTCAACTATACAGGTACTACGCTGTCCTCTATGTGCCTAACATAGAGGAAGAGATTGGCATAACCATTGCTGTGGTGGCTCTTTCAAGCCCGGAGCCTTTCTGTATTGCATTCAAACAGATTCCTTTTTGGAATTCGGTCATGGAACTTGATTCCCGATCCGACATCAGGCTCCTAAGGCAATTTCTTAAGCAATTCTCTGAAGCGATTCGACTCAACCCTCAGTGCATTGACCAAGCCTTGCAATGGAACAACTGCATTCGGATTTTGCCTCGACGAGAATTCTCAACGAGTGATGTGGACGGCACTTTGTCCCTAGTGGCCGACGCTGAGTTCCGAGTTGAGAGAATCTGATTGCGTACATAAGGTTCAGCTATCCATGCACGCTTGACATTGCAACCGAAATCCAACAACGAAAATGATCGTAATCTGTGCTTGGTGCACGCCTCCACACATTGTCCGCGTCAGATGTTCCGATTGCAGTTCGGACTGCTGCGCTATCAATGAATCTACGGGCTGGTATCTCTGCCAAAACGAGTTGTGCAATAAAATTTGCCGCCCGACCCTCATGACGCAAGGAATATGCGAAACCGCGTTGAAAATAGTGATGAAGCAATGGCTGGCCAGCTAAGGACAGTCAATATCTGGGCACCTTATCAGCTGGGTAAAAACGTGGGTGGAGCACGTCTCAGCGTGACTCGCAGCTTTTACAAAAGTTAAGGCGCAATCTTGTCGAAATCCTGTCTACTGGAAACGTTGGATTTGATTGATTCAGTTCCGCGAGGAAGTGAAAGGATGCGAAGCGGTCAATGAGACGTATTGCATTACACATGCTGATAGGGGATACCGGAAAGTATCTCGGGATCGTTGCGGGCGTCATGTTCGCATCTCTGCTGATCATTCAGCAGATGGCGATGTACGCGGGGATTCTCACGCAGATCTATTCTGGCATTACTGCGGCACATGCTGACATCTGGGTGATGGACCCAAAGGTAAAAAGCATTGACGATTCCAAGCCCATGACCGACGGAGAGCTCGGCCGGGTGCGTAGCGTGGAAGGCGTTGCCTGGGCAATGCCTCTGTATAAGGGGTCGACCTCGGCCCGTCTGGAGAATGGTGACACGCAAGGGATCAGCCTCTACGGTTTAGACGACACTACCTTCATCGGTGGCCCAGCGCAAATGGTTGAAGGAAAGCTCAGTGACCTGAGAATCAACGACTCGGTGATTGTCGATGCGACGAGTGCTACGGACAAGCTGGCACACGTGGCGCACGACGGAACGCGCATACCGCTCAAGGTGGGCGACACGTTGGAGTTGAACGACCATCGGGTAAAAGTAGTGGGGCTCTGCACAGTTTCGCGAGGCTTTCAATCGCAAGCAGTGGTTTACACCACCTACAACCGCGCGCTCTCGATTGCTCCTACCCAGCGTAAAAACCTTTCCTTCATTCTGGCGGCGGCGCAACCCGGTAAGGATCCAGCGGAAATTGCGGCCAAGATTTCCCGTGTAACTGGGCTCGGTGCATATAGTTCGCAACAGTTCGTGGATAGAACATTGAACTATTTCATTAAGGAAACAAGCGTAGTCATCAATTTCGGACTCTCCGTAGTGGTGGCGTTTCTGATTGGAACGCTGATCGCCGGTCAGACGTTCTACAACTTCACCATGGACAACCTGCGTCATTGGGGGGCGCTAAAGGCAATGGGCGCTGGCGACCGCACGATTTTATCCATGATTCTGCTCCAGGCTGCGCTGGTTGGCTTTGTCGGGTACGGAGTTGGCACCGGATTGGCGTGTTTGATGGGGCTGGCAATGCAGGACAGCATGATGACTTTTACCCTGCCGTGGTATGTGCTCTTGATCGCGGGGATTGCAGTGGTTGGTATCTCCGGAATTTCCGCCCTGTTTAGTCTCCGTAAGGTAGTCAAGCTGGAGCCTGGCATTGTGTTTAGAGGCTAACTAATGAATACAGCAGAAGAATTGGCAGTAGAGTGCCGCGGAGTCACAAAGTCATTTGGTTCGGGAAACAGCGAAGTTCACGCGTTGCGTGGCGTCGACCTGACGGTTCGTGAGGGGGAAGTAATGATGCTTGTCGGCCCGTCAGGATGCGGCAAAACCACTCTGATTTCCATAATCGCAGGCGTGCTGAATGCTACCGCCGGGGAGTGCATGGTGTTCGGCGAGTCTATGCAACAGATGACCGGTGCTGAATGCACTCGCTATCGTGGCAGCAATATTGGTTTTGTCTTCCAGCAATTCAACCTGATTCCGTCGCTCACACTGCAGGAGAACGTTGCAATTCCGCTGTTGATCAACGGTATGCGCTACAACGACGCCATACCTCGCGCGGATAAGGCTCTAGAACAAGTCGGCCTCGCAGGCCGCACCGGAGATCTTCCGGCTCAGCTCTCTGGAGGCCAGCAGCAAAGAGTCGCCATCGCCCGAGCCATCGTGCATTCGCCACGCCTGATCGTCTGCGATGAGCCGACCAGCGCGCTCGATCATGTGACCGGCCAGCGAGTGGTAGAGCTTCTGCGGGAGGTCGCGGCCGGAAGCGGACGCGGGCTAATCGTGGTGACGCATGACAGCCGGATATTTCAGTATGCCGATCGCATCGCCCGGATGGATGACGGAGTGATTCAGGATGTGTATGGCTCCTACCAGGAGATGGTCGAAGCGGAAAGGGTAATTCAGTGACTCGCAAATGGTCTCTACCAGCGCTCGCAATTGTAGGCATTCTCTTTGGGATTTACATGATGACGGCGACCACTAAGGCATCGCCCAAACCTAAGCTGGTGGCCGAGCCAGCGAAGGCTCCTTTTCCTTCGTATGTCTCCGGTGCGGGACTCATCGAGGCCTCCACGGAAAACGTGAAAGTTGGTACCACGACCGGGGGACTCGTCATGAAGGTGTTTGTCAAGGTTGGCGATCCGGTCAAAAAAGGCCAGCCGCTGTTTCAAATTGATGACGGCCCCAAACGCGCGGAGCTGGCCCGCTATGTAGCAGCATTGGAGTCGGCGGAAGCGACACTGGCAAAGCTTCGGACGGGTAACCGCCCTGAGGAAATTGCAAAGCAGCAGGAGCAGGTCAATCAGGCAGCGGCGCAACTGGATGATGCCCAGCAGCAACTCGAGCTGCGCGAGTCGGCAGCAGCGGAAGATGGCAGGGCCGTCAGTCAGGAGGACATTAACCAGGCGCGCAATACAGTAAAGCAGCGCCAGGCCGCACTCTCCTATCAGCAACGTAATCTCGATGAGCTGAAGGCGGGGACCTGGGAGCCGGACATCAAAGTGCAGGAAGCCTCGGTAGCTTCTGCCCGCGCGCAGGTCGCCCAGATTCGCACTGATTTGGACAGACTCACGGTGCGTTCACCGCTCGACGGCGAAGTACTGCAGGTGAAAATTCACACCGGCGAATATGCTCCCGCCTCTCAGACCGATGACGCATTAATGATGGTTGGCAGCCGGGATCTGCTCAGCGTGCGCGTGGACATTGACGAGCAGGACGCCTGGCGCATTCAAACCAATAAGCCTGCTGTGGCATATCCGCGCGGGCGCAGCGATGTAAGTATCCAGCTCGCCTTCGCGCGTATGGAGCCGTATGTTGCTCCCAAGAAATCGCTGACGGGAAGCTCGACTGAGCGGGTGGACACACGCGTATTGCAAGTCATTTACACATTTCAGCAGCCCCCCGGCCTGCGGCTTTACGTGGGGCAGCAAATGGATGTCTTTGTTTCGGCTGAGCCGTTGAAGGATCCCAATAGCACTCTGACGCAAGGCGGGCAATGGTGAACCGACTTAAAGCTACAAGACTGACTGTAATGTTAATAGTCTCTGTCGCCTTGTGCTGCCCGGCATTTGGCGAGAAAAAGCAACCGGTGTCAATCAAGGTGCCTGCGCAGTTTACAAGTGTTCCTGCCTCGGGCATCGCGAAAGATACATCTTCGCTTGCTGAATGGTGGAATAACTTCCACGATCCGGAATTGCAGTCGCTTATCCAACGCGCACTCGTCAACAACCTCGACGTGCGCGTAGCGCAGGCCAAATTGCGCGAGTCCCGGGCAACACTGAAAAGCACTCGCGCGAGTAATCAACTTCCGACGGTGAATGTGAACGGAAGTTACACGCGCTCCAAAACCAGTTCAGATAATCCTCAAACTCCTACGCTGGGCGGCGGCACTCCTGATGTCGATGGTGCGCCTTGCATTCAGCGAACACCGTGCCCGTGGCAACGTCGAGAGCGGCGAACAGCGTGGTGGTGCCGTGGCGAACATAGTCGTGGGTAACCCCTTCCACATAACCCAGTCCCATCGGCAGAACCGGTTGGGTGCGGTCGAGGGCTTGAATCTGACTCTTCTCGTCGACACACAAGACTAGGGCGTTGTCGGGAGGATTCAGGTAGAGGCCAACAATGTCGCGGACTTTTTCGACGAAGAACGGATCGGTGGAGAGTTTAAAACTGCGGGTCCGGTGTGGCTGAACGGCGAAGACTTGAAACAGCCGATGCACTGTGGATTTCGAGATGC
>CAZLZA010000117.1:0-12411 GCA_964563875.1 uncultured Acidobacteriaceae bacterium | reverse complement strand
AGAAATTTAGAGGAGCCCGCGCTTCTCGGGTAGAAGGCTTCTACAGTGGAACTGTTTCGTAACACCAATATCGACTTTCTCGGCAAGAAGTGGTTCTTTCTCGCTCTCTCGCTGATCTTCTCCGTTGCCGGCATCGCTTCCATGCTGTTCTGGCACCACGTTCCGCTCGGCATCGATTTCCGTGGCGGCACTGTCGTGGACGTTAAGTTCACGCAGAAGCCCAACCTGGATGCGATTCGCGCCGACCTGGATCGCGCCGGTCTGAAGAATGCAACCATTCAGGCCCTCACTGGCAGCAACGAAGTCCTTATCCGGCTCGATATTCGCGAGACCAGCGAGCAAGCGCTCGATCAGGGCAAGGAAGACATCATCAAGGCCTTGCAGACCACTGCTGAGCCGGGCAAGACCGATCTGAACAACATTGGCTACACCTCGCTGCAGGATTACCTGCTCAAGGCGGACCCGCTCCACCTCGGTACCGACGCACCTGCCCAGTACGGCCAGATTGCCCGCGCCATCGTGGACTTCCGCGACAAAACGCGTGGCGGCATCTTGAATTCGGTGGCGGATGCCAGCGCGGCGGCTCCGGCCCCGGTTGTGCAGGCTCTCCAGCAGGATTTCTTTACCTCGAATTTCGGTGTCCGCAATGTCGATATCGTCGGACCCCAGGTCGGCGCGCAGCTCCGTAAGCAGGCGCTGCTGGCTACTCTCTACTCGCTGCTCGGCATGTTGCTCTACCTCTGGTTCCGCTTTGAGCTGATCTACGGCATCGCGGCGGTGGTCGCATGCTTCCATGACACATTGATCACCGTAGGCGCGTTCTCACTGCTGAACACCGAGATTTCGCTGACCGTGATTGCCGCCATTCTCACCCTGGTCGGCTACTCGATGAATGACACCATCGTCGTCTTTGACCGTATCCGCGAGAACATCAAGCTGCTGCGCAAGGACTCGCTGACCGAAATCGTGAACAAGAGCATCAATCAGACCCTGAGCCGAACCGTCCTGACCTCCGGACTTACGTTCCTCACCGTCTTGGCGCTGTTCCTTTTCGGCGGAGAGGTTCTGCATGGCTTCTCCATGGCGCTGGTCATCGGCATCATCATCGGTACCTACTCGTCCATCTTTATCGCGGCCCCTATGCTGGTTGCCTATCAGCAGTGGCGTGGAAAGAAGTCTGTGCCCGGAGCAGCCTCTTCGTCCAACAACGAAGGCCGCCGTTACAAGGCACCTGCAAAGGCGTAGTTGCTGTTGCACGGAATTTGGATGCGGGTGGCCGGCGGTCACCCGCTTTCCTGCAATCGGAGTTGGACTTTGTGACACCCTGTCGTATGCGCCACCCCTGTTACTCGAGCGTCGTGTAGTCTCGACAATCTTTTTTCAGGTCAGCACAGATTTCGGGAGCAAATGCATCGCCGCCGGTGTCTATAGAAGTAGAAAGACGGAGAACTGGCTTATGTTTGAAGATAGCCTTCTGGAATCAGGCGGCAGAAACTCGCGGCTGCAGCGGCGTGGCCCATGGGCGACTCTATTTTCGTTCGTCCTTCAGGCTGCCCTAGTCGGCGTGCTCGTGTTGATCCCCCTGATTTATACTGAAAATCTTCCCAAGCAACAGTTGATGGGCTACCTGGTTGCGCCGCCCCCACCGCCACCCCCGCCGCCCCCGCCTGCCGCCGCGCCGGTGGTCAAGGTGGTCAGGCCTGTGACGGAAATCGACAATGGGCAACTCAAAGCTCCTACTAAGATTCCCAAGAAAATAGCTATGATCACGGAAAGTGAAGCACCGCCCAGTACTGGCGTCTTCGGCGGTGTCGTTGGAGGTGTCGGTGGCGGCGTGGTTGGAGGCGTTCTGGGTTCTATCGTCCAGGCTGCTCCCACGGCCGTACCCAAGGCAGCAACTCCGCAGCGTGTTAAGGTTTCTCAGGGCGTCACCTCGGGGCTTCTTGTCCGCAAGGTGCAGCCCACCTATCCCCCGCTGGCCAAGCAGGCCCGAATCTCTGGAGCGGTTGTGCTTCAGGCCGTCATCGGCAAGGACGGTACGATTCAGAATCTGCGCGCCGTCAGTGGTCACCCGATGCTCATCCAAAGTGCAATCGACGCCGTGCGGCAGTGGAAGTACAAACCGTACTTCCTCAATGGCGAGCCCGTCGAAGTGGATACGCAGGTTACCGTAAATTTCACCCTGGCAGGCGGCTAAAGCCGCAGCCCCTGGCGGCTGCTTGGTGGCGAGATTTTTTGCCCTCAAGCGCAGGTCCGGCATCGGACTCGCGTATTCGGCAGAGTCAATTCGAAAGACTGCGTATCCCGAGCGGCTGCGCATCAACTAAGATCAGAAGTCTCAAAGAGTTCTGAGGAGGAAAATCAGCTCATGGTTCTCGCAAACATTGCAACGTTGGTCCTGTGCAACATGCACCAAGCCGCGGTCCTGCTCTTTCAGGAGCCGGAAGGTGGCATCGGATGGGATCCGATCTCCCTGTGGAAACAGATGGGCTTCCTTGCCAAGGTCGTCGTCATCGTTCTGTTCCTTATGTCGGGCTGGTCAATCGGCATCATGATTGATCGTGCTCTCGCCTTTTCGGCTGCCCGCAGCCAGTCGCGCTCGTTTGCCCCGGCCGTCGCTGGCGCCCTGAAGGATGGCAAGATCGAAGAAGCCATCAAGGTCGCCGACCGCAACAAAAAGAGCCATCTGGCAAAGGTCGTCGCCGCTGGTCTCCAGGAGTTCAAGGCCCACGGTGATTCCACCGAACTGCCGGGTGAAGAGCTGGAAGCCTCGCGCCGCGCCCTTGAGCGCGCCGAAGCCATCGTCCACGCCGAGTTGAAGCGCGGCCTCGCTGGTCTGGCCACCATTGGTTCCACCGCTCCTTTCGTCGGACTGTTCGGCACCGTCGTCGGAATTCTCAATGCTTTCAAAGGCATCTCGGGCGCTAAGGCAACTGGGCTGGCTGCCGTCGCCGGTGGTATTTCCGAAGCTCTGGTGACCACCGCCATCGGTCTGTTCGTGGCCATTCCAGCGGTGTGGATGTTTAACTATTTCACTGGCCGCGTCGAAGCGTTTGATGTCGAGATGGATAACAGCTCCAGCGAATTGATCGACTATTTCTTGAAGCGTCGCAACGTCCGCCGGTAGAGCACACCCGGAGATAGGGAAGTTATGGCTCTCGCTAAAAAGAGAATGCCTAACGTCAACTCGGATATTAATGTGACTCCGATGGTGGACGTTATGCTCGTACTGTTGATCATCTTCATGGTGATTACGCCGATGCTCCAGAAGGGCGTCAGCGTGACTCTGGCAAAGACGGACAACCCGATCAAAATGCCGGAGGCCGACAAGGAAGATTCCCTCATCGTGGCCATCATGCGCGACGGGAAGATCTACTTCAATTCCGACGTCGTCACGCCTGAACAGTTGACCGACAAGGTGAAAGATAGACTGGCGAACAAGGCTGATAAACGTATCTTCGTCAAAGCCGATGCCGGCGCCAAGTATGGCGACGTCGTCGCGGTGGTCGATGAGGTCCGCTCCGCTGGCGTGGATCAACTCGGCCTCCTCACCGAAGAGCGCAAGCAGGGCGCGCTCGAATCGCCGGCATCGTCCGGGCACAAGTAGGAGGCGATCGCTATGGCAATGACAACAGGTGCGGGGGAAGGTCCCCAGGCAAACATCAATGTGACGCCGCTGATTGACGTGCTGCTGGTACTGCTGATCATCTTCATGGTCATCACCCCGCTCACGCCCAAGGGCCTCGACGCGCTGGTTCCTCAGCCGCCGAAGAATCCTCAGCAGCAGACCAATCCTGATGACCGCACCATCGTCGTCCAGGTACTCAAGAACGACACCATCAAGATCAACCAGGATGATGTCGCACTCGACAAATTGCAGGGCCGTCTCGAAGACATCTTCAAGACGCGCGCTGAAAAGGTCGCGTTCGTCAAGGGTGATGAAGACCTCACCTTCGCCGACGTGGCCGTAGTAATTGATAAAGTCCATGCCGCCGGTGTGGATAAGGTTGGGCTCATCACGGCTAAGATCGAAGCCGGTCAGTAGCCGGATTGCGAGAACCAGTGACCGGGAGTGCGGTGCAGGCCGTACTCCCGTCTTCTCGCCGTACGGCCGGTAATTCGACGTGCGGGAGTTGGAAGCGCCCGCATTCGGAGCGCCATCCGTGGGTGCCCATCCGGCTCGAAAGCTTCTCCTGAGATCGCAGACTCCGGCCAAGATTGGCAACGGAAGGTGACATCAAATGAACAGAATCGTACGCGTGTTGGCCGGTTTGTTTCTCGCTCTCGCCGTACTGGCGTCCGCCGGCTGCACCAAACTCCAGGCTCGCGATCACCTCAACAAGGGTGTGCAATCTTACAAGAACGCCCGCTACGAAGAGGCCATCGAACATTTCAAAACTGCTGTCAGCCTTGATCCCAGCCTCCTCAATGCACGCATTTATCTCGCTACGGCTTATGCCCAACAGTACGTGCCAGGTGCGGAAACCGCCGAAAATAAGCGTTATGCCGATCAAGCCATCGAAGAATACAAAAAGGTACTCGCCGTCGATCCCAGCAACATAAACTCTGTCAAAGGGATCGCCTACCTTTACCTCCAGCAAAAACAGTTCGATGAGGCCAAACAGTATTACAACAAAGCTGTCCAGATTGACCCCAATGATCCGGAATCCTACTACTCGGTCGCTTTCATTGACTGGACTCAGGCCTACAAGTTCCGCCAGGAAGAGCGTAACAAGCTTGGCATGAAGGCCACCGACCCCCTCAAGGATAAGAAAGTCTGTCAACTCGTCAAGGATCACAATGCTCCCGTTGTCGAGGAAGGGATTAATCTGCTCGACAAAGCCCTCCAGCTTCGTCAGGACTATGACGACGCCATGGCTTACTTGAACCTCATGTACCGCGAGCGCGCTGATTACGAGTGCGACAATCCGGAGGCCCGCACCGCCGATCTCAAGGCTGCCGACAACTGGGTGGACAAAACCATTGCCACCAAGAAGGAAAAGGCTAACCGCCAGGGCCCCGGCGGAATCGTCATGGATCAGCAACAAGGAAAGTAGCCCTTCGCTATCGCTTTCCAACGGCCTCTCCCCGGAGAGGCCGTTCGCGTGTCTGCCACAATGGAAATATCTCCCGGGTATCGGCTTGTGACCACACCGAAGTAACATTTGCCATGAATTTTCCGCCCCCGTCCGGCGCAATCTGTCCTACTCTGGATGCGAAGACTCACCTTTCAATTTTGATTGCACATCTGAAACGCCTTCCCCGTGCGAAGGCAAGGACTTCTCCATGGAATGCATCGCGCCCCAGAAACCTCATCTCCTCAGGGTTCTCGCTGTTGTTTGTTTCATATCGTTTCTTGCGTTGCAGTCGGGATACTCCGAAAGCAGCGCGGCATTGGAGCCTGCGGCGGCAAAAATCTCTTCCGCTCCAGCCCCCATTTCCTACCCACCGTTCTCCAAGATCGCCGTCGGGATTACCGTCGGCACATTTGGTCCCGGACTCGAGGTTGTAACTCCACTCTCGCGCCGCACCAATCTCCGGGTTGACGGCTCTTTTTTCAACTATGATCTCTCCCTCTCGCAGGACAACGTCAACTACGACGCCAACCTCAAAGTCCGCGAGGTTCGCGCCAGCTATGATTTCTTCCCCTTCCACGGAGGCTTCCGTCTCAGCGGAGGCGTAGCCGTCTACAACGGGTTCAACATCGGCGCGAATGCCGCCCTTGCCGCCGGTAGCAAAATAAGCCTCAACGACGTGGACTACTACAGCAGCGGCGGAAGCAACGCATTGCAAGCCAAAGCCTCTCTCGCCTACGGGAACAAGGTTGCTCCCACCTTCACCTTTGGCTGGGGCAACGCCATTCCGCGCTCTGGTCGTCACCTGGCCTTTCCTGTCGAAATTGGCGCCGCCTACACGGGCGTTCCTACCTTTAACCTCAGCGCCACCGGCAGCGGTTGCGCGGGGGCGCCTTGCACCACCGGCAGCACCGTCATCTCCGCCACTGATCCCACATTCCAGTCCAACCTGACGACGCAGCGCAACAAGGTCATTAACGACCTCAAGCCCGCTCGCTTCTACCCCATTCTCAACTGCGGCGTCACTTACCGCTTCTAGCCAGTTCCAGCCCTGCGTACCGCGGGGCTGGTTCCTTACCTCCTCTGGCGTATCTTCCCTGTTTCCCCTGCCCGGCGTTTTTGGTAACATCCGAATGCTTCAAGCTCGCCTTTCAGAAGGAAACGCGCCCTCATGTTCAAGCGAATTCTGATTGCCAACCGTGGAGAGATCGCGGTGCGCATCATTCGTGCCTGTCGCGAGATGGGCATCGAATCGGTCGCTGTGTACTCCGATGTGGATCGGCGTGCTCTCCATGTGCGTAAGGCGGATTTCTGTGAGCACCTCGGTCCCGCCCCGGCCTCTGAGTCGTACCTGAACATTCCGAAGATTCTTGATGCAGCGCGCCGCACCGGGGCCGAAGCCATCCATCCCGGCTACGGATTTCTCTCCGAAAGCGCAAAGTTTGCTCGCGCCTGCCGCGATGCCGGAATCGTCTTCATTGGTCCCTCGCCCGAATCAATGGAGAGCATGGGCTCCAAGATCAAAGCCCGCCAGAATATGAAGCGCGCCAATGTTCCCTTCGTGCCTGGAACCGAAACTGGCCTCAAAAGCGTCGCCGAAGCCCTTGCGGTTGCCGAATCGACCGGTTATCCGGTCATGCTCAAAGCCTCTGCCGGAGGTGGTGGCAAAGGCATGAGGATGGTGGCTGACGCAAAAGCGCTGGCCGGTGCCTTGGAAAGTGCCCAGAGTGAGGCGCAGCGCGCCTTCGGGGACTCCGAGGTTTACATCGAAAAGCTCATCGAAAACCCGCGCCATGTCGAAATGCAGATCTTCGGCGATGCGCAGGGCAACATCATCTATCTGGCCGAGCGCGAGTGCAGCGTGCAGCGCCGCCATCAAAAAGTCCTCGAAGAGGCTCCCTGCTCCTTTGTCGATCCTGAAATGCGCCGCCGCATGGGTGAGGTCGCCATCAAAGTCGCCAAGGCGGCCAATTATTACAACGCCGGTACCGTCGAATTTCTCGTCGATGCCGACAAGAACTTCTATTTCCTAGAAATGAATACCCGCCTTCAGGTCGAGCATCCGGTCACCGAAATGGTGACTGGAATCGATCTCGTGCAACTCCAACTCCGCGTCGCCGCTGGCGAGCCCTTGCCCATCAGGCAGGAGGAGATAATCCTGCGCGGCCATGCCATGGAGCTGCGCATCTACGCCGAGGATCCGGACAACAACTTCTTCCCATCGCCCGGACGTATCACCCGCCTCATTTCACCTTCCGGTCCCGGTATCCGGCGAGACAGTGGCATGTATGAGGGCTGGGTCGTGCCGCTGGACTACGACCCGCTCCTCGCCAAACTCATCGCCTACGGCGAAGATCGCCCGCAGGTCATCAATCGCCTGCGCCGCGCCCTGGTCGAATACTTCATCGGCGGTATCAAAACCAATCTTTCCCTCTTCCGCCGCATTCTTCTTCATCCTGATTTTCAGGCCGGACGGGTCGACACCGGATTCCTCGACCGACTATTGCAGGAGCCTCCGGTGGGTGACGCGCGCACCGCCCGACGGACTCCCATTGTCGCTCTCGCCGCAGCGATCTTTGCCCAGCAACCGCCGCCCGGCTCGCAGCCCGCCCGCAATCAGGATGGACTGCACGCCGCCGCGCAGCGAACTCCTGCCACCGCATCGAACGGCGATACCAAACCCGGCGGCTGGAAGGCCGCGGCACGCACCGAGGGGGTCGGCCGATGAAATACGAAGTCCTGATCGACGGTCACCTGCACCAGGTCGAACTCGAACGTGCCGACAAGGGCTACGAATGTACGGTGGATGGCGAGCCCTTCGTGCTCGACGTCGTCATGACCGCGCGCGACGTACTCTCCATCATTCACGGCGGGCGCAACTACGAGGCCAAGCGCGAGTATTCGCTGATGGGCGAAACCCACATCATCATCGGTTCCGAGCGCTTTGCCGCCGAGGTGCGCGATCCGCGCTCTCTTCGTAGCCGCCGCGCCGCCGCCGGAGCCGAAGCTGGCCCCGCTAAAATCATCGCGCCCATGCCCGGAAAGATCGTTCGCGTCATCGCTGCCGAAGGCGATGAAGTCGAAGTCGGTCAGGGCCTCGTCGTGGTCGAAGCCATGAAGATGCAGAACGAGATCAAGTCCACAAAGAAAGGCAAGGTGACCAAAATTGCTGTCCACGAAGCCTCCGCCGTCAATGCCGGAGACCTCCTCGCAATCGTCGAGTGATCCTCTGCGTGTTCTCCAGGCTTTGCTTCTGTTTGGGGTGTGTCATCTTGAACAAAGCGAAGGAACCCCGTGCTGTTGAATGAAACAGTGCGCTCGCGGGCCTTCAACCAGCCATCTATGGTTGCGTCTGTATTTGCGCTTCGGGCAGTTGCTCACATCATGCAAAACGCCCAGCCGAGGCCGGGCGTTTTGCAGTTCAAGAATTTCTTCTACTGTCCGCTGCTCTTCAATATCTGATCTGCCAGATAGTTCTCCACCGTAGCGCTGTTATGTAGCGACTCGTAGTATGCGCTCTTCAGCAACTGCTCCCGCCGGTCGCGTAACTGCTCGCGAATCGCCTGCTGCACCCGCGGATCGTTCAGTTCGCGCTGTCCGGCCGGCTCTTTCGAGATCAGCTTGATAATACGGTAGCCGAATACCTGGTGACTTCCGTTGTCCGACGCCGGCAGTGGTGGAGTGTACTGTCCGGGTTTTAGCCGGTTGATGGCGTCGTAGGCCTGCTTATCGCTCTGCAGCGAGTTCTCAGGGATGAAGCCCAGATCGCCTCCGGTAGCGGAAGTATCGGGCTGTTCGCTGTAGTTCATCGCCACCGTCGCAAAGTCCTCGCCGCTCTCCAGCCGGTTCAGCAGCATGGAAACTTTTTTCTTCGCCTCATCCGCATTCTGCGCCTTGTCGTTTTTCAGGTTGCGTACTTGCGGATTCGGCTGCGTCGTTACCAGAATCTGCGCCAGGTGATACTGCGGCACAATCAGGTTGAACTCCGACTTGTGCTGGTTGTAGTAGTTCGAGATGTCGCCGTCGCTGATGTTGATCTTCGACGTGATCTCCTTGTTCAATACCTTTTCCACGGTAATCGAACGCCGCAGATCGCGCTTGAAATCCTCCAGCGTGATGCCGCGTTCCTTCAGCCGCTGGTCGAACTCTTCCTTGGTAAACGGCGCGCGAATTTCGCTCAGCTTGCCGTCCACTTCTTCATCGGTTGCTAGCAGTCCCAGCTTTTCCGCCCGTTGCAGAAGGATCTCGTTCTCAATCAGTTCGCGCAGAATACTCAGCCGCAAGCTCTGCGCCTGTTCGGTCGATGGCTGCTGCTGTCCCTCGGTTTGGCTGCGATAATATTTCTCAACTTCCGGGCGCAGAATCTTACGTCCATTGACCCGGGCCATTACATCCGCGCCGCCCTGGGCACCCTTGCATCCCGCAGCTCCCAACAGACCCAGCGCGCACACCGCCAGCAGCGCTGTGCCTAATACTTTCATCTTGCGATTCAAATCGAAATTCCTCCAGCTCTGCGTACGCCTAGTTTCGCTCAGGCCCTCGCACTTGCGCGAGCTTGCTTCTGCGACTCAAACGATTTCTGTTTCTATTGGCCGGGCGCGATCGCGGCCTTCGCCGGAGCTTCCACGCCCACGTTCTTCAGTTCCTTGTCGAGTACCAGCTTCAGCTCATCCTCCGGCACTGCTCCGTCCATCTTCATCCCGTCCACAAAAATCGCCGGAGTGGATTCCACGCCCAGAGTTCCGGCTTCTTTCAAGCTAGCCTTCAAGTCGGCGGCCGACTGCGTTTTCACACAGCTTTCCAGCGCCGCTGCATCCGTCGAGTGCCGTTTGCCCGCCTCCAGCGTAATGCGGTCCACCTCGGCAAGCTGCGCGTCCACCGGACGCTTTTCGCCTTGGATTTGCCGCCCGTTGGCGTGCACGTAATCGGCAAAGTCCCAGTACGCGCCTTCGCTCTGCTTGGCCAGACAGCCCGAATCAATAGCCGCCCGTTCCGCCCAGGGATGAATCTCAACCAGCGGGAAATCCTTGTACACAACCTTGATCCGGTCGCCGTAGCTCTTCAGCACTTCGTTCAGCGTCTGGTGCATGCGCGAACAGTACGGGCACTCGAAGTCGTCGTACACCACCACAGTAACTTTCGCATCCTTGTTGCCCCGAACCGGACGGCCCTTCAGGTCGATCTTGGCCATTACTTCCGCCAGCGGATCGCGTGTTAAATCCATCTTCACCATGGAAAACAGCGTCTTGCCGTCCTTGCTCAGCAGCAGCTCACGCGTCTGCGACTGTGCCCCATAGGAGAGTTTCACCGTCAGCTTGTCGAAGCCTGCAAACTCTGTGCTCGCCTTCCGCTCGCCCACGTTCACGTCGACATACGGAGGCAAATTAAAGCTGGCACGAACCTGCTTCTCGATCTTGCGATCCAGCTCTGCGCCGTTCGGGCTCTGCGCCCGGCAACCGACGGCCAGCAACAACACACACAGCATTAAACGGCGCATCCACCACTCCCCAATCCGCTTCCAGTTACATTTCATAAACTATTGAATTATCTCACGCGCCCACTTTCAGGGTACTACGGGCTTCTTGTCCTCCCCAATTAGCAAGACCGCCCAATTCGCAGGCGCCTATTCGACGCTCCACCCCTCGCGGTTAAGATGGCTTTGACTTCCGTCGATCCTGCCCTTGGCGTTGTTCGAAGCGTCGCCTATCGCAGTTCCTCTGCCTTCAGCACAGCGTTCATCGATCCCGAGCGGAATCCTTCCACATCCAGTGCCACGTACTTGAATCCGCAAGCCTTGATCGCCGCGCTCATCCGCCCCAACATCTCCAGTGACAATGCCCGCTCCATCTCCTCGCGCGCAATTTCGATTCGCGCCACATCGCCGTGGTGCCGCAGCCGGAACTGCCGGAAGCCCATCGCCCGCAGCGCGTCTTCTCCGCGCTCCACCTGCTCCAGCGCTTCCCTCGTAACCTTGCGCCCATATTCAATCCGCGATGACAAGCAGGCCGATGCCGGTTTATCCCACACTCGCAACCCTGCCTCTGCGGCCAGCGCGCGAATCTCTGCCTTGGTCAGTCCCGCCTCCAGCAGAGGAGCTGCCACTCCATGTTGCCGCGCCGCCTTTTGTCCTGGACGCCAGTCCCCTTGGTCGTCCAAGTTGACCCCATAAGCCACCGCCGACCAGCCCTTTGCCGTAGCAAACTGCTCCATCACTCCGAACAACGCATCCTTGCAGTGGAAGCAGCGCATGGCGTCGTTGCGTTGATAGTCCGCGCTCTCCAACTCATCTGTCCGCACCATCTCCACCGGAAACCCGCATTCCTCAGCGAAGCTAACCGCATCGCGCATCTGCGACCGCGCCAGTGAAGGCGAATCGGCCGTCACCGCCAGCATTCCGTCCCCCAACACCTCGTGTGCCGCCCAGGCCAGATAAGCCGAATCCACGCCGCCCGAGTACGCCACCAGTACTCGCCCCAACTCGCGTAGCCGTCCATACAGCCGCTCGCGTTTCGCTGCCAGTTCCACGGAAACCGCATTGCTCGTCATCTCCACCGCTGTATCTCCACGCCCCACCATCTTGGATGTTCACGCAAAAGCGCCGCCCTCTGCCGAGCGGCGCTCCTAACTTCCTTCAACCGCCTCTACAGAATGTATCTCGACAGGTCGGAATCCTTCACGATGTCGGCCAGCATTTTGCCCACGTATTCACGATCGATCTTCACGTCCTTCTCTTTCAGCTCCGGAGCCTCGAAGCTGATCTTGTCCAGAACCCGTTCCATGATCGTGTGCAGTCGTCGCGCCCCAATGTTTTCCGTCGTCTCGTTCACCTTGGCGGCAAACTTTGCAATCTCCTCCAGCGCGTCCGGAGTGAACTCCAGTTTCAGCCCTTCGGTGTCGAGCAGCGCAATGTACTGCTTGGTCAGCGACGATTTAGGCTCCGTCAGTATCCTCACGAAGTCTTCTTCCGTCAGCGATTTCAGCTCCACCCGAATCGGAAAGCGTCCCTGCAGTTCAGGAATCAGATCGCTCGGCTTGGAGACGTGGAACGCGCCCGCCGCAATGAAAAGAATGTGGTCGGTACGCAACATTCCATAGCGCGTGTTGATCGTCGTTCCTTCCACAATCGGCAGAATGTCCCGCTGCACGCCCTCGCGGGAAACGTCCGGCCCGTGTCCACTTTCGCGCCCGGCAATCTTGTCGATCTCGTCGAGGAAGATGATGCCGCTTTGTTCCACCCGGTCTAGCGCCGTCTTGGTCACCTGATCCATGTCGATCAGCCGCTGCTCTTCTTCCGCAATCAGGTATTCAAAGGCTTCGCTCACCTTCATCTTCCGCT
>CAZLZA010000116.1:0-12440 GCA_964563875.1 uncultured Acidobacteriaceae bacterium | reverse complement strand
CAGCCCAACAAATCGTATCTTTTTCACGACCGGTTCCTTTCCGCTTTATGGCTCTCCGTCGTTGGTTTTCACCCACTCACAGCGTAACCCACGTCAGCGCATCGGAGCTGGTCCTCCATTCTGGCTAAAATGCTGCAACCAGGAAGCTTTCTCCCAACGCCCCGTCTAGGATGGGGCATTGGGCGGCCCCACTTGGCGTGCACCAAGCCTACGGGCTCGGCTTAAGCAATAAGGCACGGTAGCGGGGCGGACTTGGCGCCGCCGTGCTTCCTAGGTTACCTAAGCAGAACGAACAATAAGATCCTACAGAAGAAGACAAGCCCGGTGATCATGAAGCACTCGATGAAGGAGAGCAGCATAGCTCAAGTATGCCACCGCCCATCCAGTATCTCTCGTTAATTATGCGCGGCTGTATAGACATTCCGGTCCTGTAGACGGTGGGCGCCGTTTCGGGATTACACCCTCGCTTTCCATGCCAGTCATCATGACAGTCATTTTGCAACTCATACCCCGAGGGTGGTTTGCAGAGTCATTCTAACCCATTGAAACATCAGGTTAAGGCGCTCTTTTATGCTTGGCCACCGAACTGCAGTTACAACAAACGCATATCCTCCTAAATTAGACATTTGGGAGCAAAGCGCTGAAGCAGTGATCAGGATGTGGTTAGCTGATCCGCCGCGAATGGTAACCCTCGTGAGTTAGTTGTAGCGCTCGTGACTCTAATACACGTTCGCTATTTTTATTTATCCCAGGATTCAACATGGTCCAGACCACAATAACGGAGAATGATTTCATGAAACGACTGTTTTCGATCGCGGCTCTTGCCGCTAGTCTTGTATTTTCATGCGCCGCAGCAAAAGCCGAAACAATATCGCCCGCACTGCAGTCGGTGGTAGGCTCTTGGCTTAACGATAAGGGCGGCATTGCGGAACTTCGCATTCAGAACGGCAAGCTTTATGGCAAGATTGTGCGCGCTGCCAAGGACGCTGACAAGAGCGGCTTGTGCAAAACATGCAAGGGCAGTCTCAAGGATAAGCCGATCGCCGGATTAGAGTTTCTATACGAATTAGCGCCAGACGGCGATAAGTGGAGCGGGGGCGGCCTCGTCGACGTTAATACGGGGATTGTGTACCAGGGAAGGGTTTGGACCGATAAGGGCGGGGATTCTCTGAGTCTTCGCGGCTATGTCGGCAATCCGATTCTTGGTCAGACGGTTGTGTGGAAGCGTGTTAAGTAAGTTTTCCCAATGGGCGCTGGCCGAAAAACCCGAGTCGATCAGCGGGTCCCAGGTCGCCAGCTCCCAGCTTTGCGCTTTCTCGTGACGGAAGTTCACCGGCTCAGGTAATGGCCCACGATTGCACGCCGGACACGATCAGTAAGACCAAGGTTCGCGATTAAGCCCATCTAGCGGGTAAGCACATACGTGGGCCGAAAGTGCGATTCTGGGCTGCCGAATGGAATCGGGATTAATTTAGTTTCGACCACATCGGGTTTCGTCTCCCTTACCGGGTGGTCAGGGTCCCTGTGGGCGGGGCCCATTTTTAGTCTTGAAGTCAGGCAACAAGGGAGAGTATTGGTCGCAGTTGGGGTTGTCTCCCGCCTGGTTGATGCCGGCACAAAAAGCTACTCCGGCGATGGGTACAGGTCAATGGAAACCTTCGCGGCGAGCTGGAACTTGAGCTTCGCCGTCAGCGGCTCTGGGTTGGGATTTTAGACAACGTAGAAGTTTGGAATGATCCCGAACACCCGCTGCGCCTCTTCCACCTTGACCTGCTCGGTGGCGACTTCCACGGCGGAATACTCAACATTTACCGTGGTTCGCGCTTCCGCGATTCAGAGTTTAACGCCGATCAGGCTTAGGTACTGGCCCGGCTTGAGGATGATGGCAGGTGAGGCCTAGTCTGCGAACCCTTCGGCGCTTGCAGTAATGCGATAGAGAACTCCTCCATTTGATTTCAGGTAGCGTTTTACTTGCGTTCTTCAAATCGAATGTTTCGACTTCGGGTAGGTGTTGCCCAAGAAAGCATGAGTACCGCTGCTGATTTCAAGGCGACTCCAAGCTCGACCCCTGACTTTGCGCTGTTGTCAACCAATAGCGTCCGGGCAGATAGCGCGCCAAGCGCTATTAGCGGAAGGACCGCTTTCTTCCTTATTGCAAGACGGAAGCTCCTATTACTCTGTCCCGCACAATAGGTGGAGCAGTTAGTGTGCCAACATCTAAAGCGTCGCACTAATAGGCATAATGGAGCCAGCCTGGTGTCCCAGCCCTGTCGCTCTGCCCGACTGCAGGAACATGCCGGAATGTGGGGGCAAGATCAGCAGGTCATTGAGGTGACTGTGCCGCAGGTGGTCGCGGATGGTCGCCTGGTGCCCGCCCTCTCGGAGCAACTTTCCGACGGCGTGCCAGAAGTATGCCAGCCCACCAGTAGATTTACGAAGTTGCTGTAGGGGTCCTGGGTGACTCTAGACAAGCGCGCCCCTCCCGGCGAATCCCCGGCTCCCTGCTCAATCGTCACAGCAACCAATCCAACTGCCTCAGCGCAATCGCCTGCTCTTCTCTGTTCAGCAGAATTGAAGCAGCCTCAAGACTGCCGATCCTCAGCATTGGTGCGTGAAAAAGCCGTGAACAGAAGGGGGATTGCTGCCGATATCTGGGCACCTGCCTCAATTTGGTCAATCACAACGTGACCCCATGGCGCTGGATGGCAGACTTCTCAATAACATAAAAACTATTCAGGTTGGCACTGAGATTGCTTTTTCTGGTGTGGGACAACACTCCCGAATCCTTTTGCCCTGGAGAGCTGCCATTAATTCGACAAACAAAAACAAAAACCATCGGCATCGAGGCGCGGTGCTGCTCACTATTATGGCCGCGTTCTTCAGTGTTGCGCAGGCTCCGGCGCAGGTCAGCCAAGGTTCCGCCGCGATTCGGGGAAGTGTGCCGAGCGGTCCTGCAAATGATGCAGTACTTCAGCTAACGCTTCGGGACGCCGTCCAGCAGGCCTTGCGCTACAACCTCGCGAGCATCGAAACGGACGAAAACATCAGGATGGCGCGTGGGCAGCGGCTGCTCGCACTGAGCAGATTGTTGCCCAATATCAGCGCGGGTGCCTCCGAAAGCGTTGTGCAAAGCAATCTGGCATTGTATGGGCTAAAGCTGCCAGGAATTTCCAATGTCATCGGCCCTTATAGCTATACAACACTAGAGGCAAACGCAAGCCAAACGCTCTTCAGCTTCGAATCAATTCAGCGCTTTCGCGCTGCGCGTACCGCCGAACAAGCAGCGCGTCTCAGCTACAACGATATTCTCGATGCAGTCACGCTGACCGTTGGCAATGCGTACTTACAGGTCATCGCCGCAGACTCACGTATCCAAGCGGCCGAGGCCCAGGTGAAGAACGCGAAGGCGCTCTACGATCAGGCGCTCGATCAGGTGCAGGCTGGCACGGCTCCACGTATCGATGCGACCCGCACGTCGGTTCAACTGCACACCGAGGAGTACAACCTCAGTATTGCACAGAATAATTTTGCCATCGCCAAATTAGGTCTCTCTCGCGCGATTGGACTTCCTCTGGGGCAACAGTTTCAGCTTGCTGAGACATTTCCGTACTCCGCGATCAATCCAGGTACATTGAATGCCGCGTTGAACACAGCTTACAGTTCGCGCAGCGATTTTTGTTCCGCGATTGAATTGGAGAAGGCTGCCGGGCAATCGTTATCGGCGGCAAAGGCGGAACGTTACCCTATAGCTGCCGTCGATGGTAGTTATGGCGACGTAGGTAAAACATTGGGGCATTCGCACGGAGAGTTCACTTTCCAGAGCGGTGTGCAGATTCCTGTCTTCACGGGCGGTCGCATCAAAGGCGACATTACGCAAGCAGAAGCGGAACTAAAGCAGCGCAAGGCTGAAGCCGAAAACGTTCGCGGTCAGGTCGACTATGACGTGCGCACCGCGTTCCTCAACCTTAATGCGGCAAAAGAGCAGGTCACAGTCGCGACTCAGAACGTCAGCCTCGCCAATGAGAACCTTGACCGGTCCAAAGACCGCTACGCATCCGGTGTCACCGACAGCGTTGAGGTGGTCCAAGCCGAGCAAGCTCTCGCCAGCGCGAATGACCAATACATAAGCAGTCTCTACAGTCATAACCTTGCGAAGCTCTCGCTCGTGCGCGCGCTCGGATTAGCGCGCACAAACTACGACCGGTATCTCGGGGAGAAAAAGTGATGTCAGGCAATAACGGAACGAATTGGAATCAAGTGACGGCTGATTCCTCACAAGAAGCAAAAGGGGGGCGCGGCCCCATGAAGCGGTGGAAGAAGCTGCTGTTAACGAGTGGGGTGCTCGGGATTGTGTTTGCGAGCTGCGCATTTAGCTACAACGCTTTTTCCTTTGAAAGCACCGACGACGCCCAGGTGGACGGACACGTTATGCCGTTGAGTGCTCGAATTGAGGGGCATTTGGAGAGGGTAAATGTCATAGAGGGGCAAGTGGTCCATGCTGGCGATGTGTTGGTGGTGATCGACCCAGCAGACTACCAGGTTGCTGTTGATCGGGCCCGTGCAAACCTGGCTGACGCGGAGGCAAACGCATCGAGTTCTCGCACCAACGTGCCGATTACGTCCGCTACAGCCTTCAGCAACCTCGACTCGGCGAAATCGGGAGTGGCCAACGCCGAAGCGGGAGTTGGTGCAGCTCAGCACAATCTGGAAGCAGCGAAAGCTACGCTGGTACAGGCAGAAGCGAATGCTGCAAAGACAGACGCCGATCTCAGTCGCTACGCACAACTTGTCGCTAAGGAAGACATTTCGCGGCAACAGTACGATCAATCCATAGCCGCAGCAAAGGCGAATCGTGCCGCCGTGGTGTCGTCAGTTGCGGCAGTTCAAACGGCGGAGCAGTGGCTGCATCAGTCGGAAGGCAGGCTATTGCAGGCGAAGGCTGACCAGCGCCGCGCCGCGACCGCCCCTGATCAAGTTTCAGTCTCCCGCGCTAAGGCCGACTCTGCCCATGCACTGGTCGAAAAATGCAGGGCGGAACTGAAACAGGCCGAGCTCAACCTCAGCTACACGGTCATACGTACTCCTGTAAGCGGAATTGTGGGGAAGAAGAGCGCTGAGATCGGCCAGAATGTCAACGCGGGCGAGGAACTTGTGACCGTGATTCCTGTGAATGACGTTTGGGTAACGGCGAACTTCAAAGAAACACAGCTCGAGCATATGCGGCCCGGGCAGCCGGTTGAGATCAAGTTCGATGCATACGGGCACAGGTGGAAAGGCCGTGTGACCAATCTAGGCGGCGGAACGGGCTCAGTATTCAGCCTCTTGCCCCCAGAGAACGCGACTGGTAACTACGTGAAAGTCGTGCAGCGCGTGCCCGTACGAATCGACTTCGATCATGCTGATGCCCAGAACTTCAACGCCGATGGATTGCTGAAACCTGGTATGTCGGTCGAGCCTACGGTCAGGATCAGATGAGTACCGCGGCCACAATATCGGCTGAAGCGGACTGGAAGCCGACGCACAACTATTGGCTCGTTGGCGCAGTGGTTTCGATCGCTGCGTTCATGGAGGTGCTCGATACCAGCATCGCCAATGTTGCTCTTCCCCACATCGCCGGCAGTATGGGGGCGACCAACAGCGACAGCACGTGGGTGCTGACCAGCTATCTTGCAGCCAATGCCATCGTTCTTCCCGTCACCGGCTGGTTTACACAGCTGCTTGGAAGAAAACGCTTCTTCTTGATCTGCATCGTCATGTTCACGGCAGCCTCCTTCTTGTGTGGTTTGGCGCCTAGCCTCGGGATACTGCTGTTTGCCCGAGTCTTGCAGGGAGGTTTCGGTGGCGGGTTACAGCCGATGGCACAGGCGATTATGAAGGATGCGTTCCCGCCCGATCAGCAGGGCCATGCCTTTGCTTTGTACGGAATCTCGGCGATTGTCGGTCCCGCCGTAGGGCCGGTTCTGGGCGGCTGGCTGACCGATAATTACTCGTGGCGTTGGATCTTCTACATCAATATTCCGATGGGCCTCCTGGCGCTGCTGCTCATCTATCAGTTGGTGGAAGATCCGCCGGCTTCTAGGAAGAAAGACCTGGATCTCGCACGTCTCGATTATCTCGGCTTTGCTTTCCTGGCGATTGGCATTGCCGCGTTGCAGGTCGTCCTCGACAAAGGGCAAGAGGACGACTGGTTCGGTTCGCACCTCATCGTATTGCTGAGCATCACCGCCGTCGTTTGCCTGACGGCACTGATTGTGTGGGAACACTTTCAAAGCAAGCCGGTCGTAGACGTCCGCCTGTTCAAAAACCCGCATTTCGCCGTTTCTAACGTACTGATGTTTATGCTCGGAATAGTGATCTACGGATGTGCCGTTCTTCTGCCACAGATGCTTCAGACGCTCATGGGTTACACAGCGGAGACTGCGGGCTTTGTAATGTCAGGCGGCGCCATCTGCCTGATTCTATGTTTCCCCATCGCGGGCAAGCTGACCAACAAGTATCCGGCAAAATACATAATGGCCTTCGGCTGGCTTTTCATGACTCTCGGAATGGTTATGTCGTACACGGACGCGGATCTTCAAATGAGTTTCGGCGCAGCCTCCTGGGTGCGTATCGTTCAGTACGTCCCAATCAGCATCATATTTGTCCCACTGACGGTCGCCTCCTACGTGGGGTTGTCCGCCGCGAAGAACAACGAGGCCGCCGGCCTGTTGGCTTTTATGCGCAATATGGGCGGGAGCGTAGGAACTTCTATTGTTGCCACGGTTGTGGCCCGCCGCTCGCAGTTTCATCAATCCATTCTGGCGCAGCATACCCGATCGAAGCGGGCTATGGCGGCCACGAAGGCGCTCGCTTTCCACCTCAATCATGCTGGCATCGGGCATTTCGATGCTCACAAACGCGCCGTCGCAGGGCTGCTTCAGGCGATCGAGAGACAGGCTGCGATGATGTCGTACCTCGATGTATATTGGATCTTCTCCGTAGGAACAGCCGCGATGATTGTTCTCTCTTTTTTCTTAAGGAGAAACGATCCTAAAGCGGGCGGCGCAGCTCCTGGGTATTGATTCTTTTCACAAGTCGACGATTTTTGATCGCAAAGATATCGTCCGGTTGGGGCTCGGCGGGCTCTGTCTTCTAATGTAGTACCTGCCAATTTCCAAACCGTGGTTTTGGAAAAGGCAACTGATCCTAATTGCACGGCGAAAACGATGATGACGCTGCAGGGATAAGTTCCGCAATGGACTTCGGAGTTGCTGGTCTGTAGTGAGGTTCTATGGATATCTATGAAGAGCTTGTACGCTGCTGTCGCGAGGGTCGTTGCGCCGCACTGGCAACCATCATCGGCGTCCGCGGCTCCATCCCGTCCTTTGAAGCCGCTAAGATGCTAGTTCGCGACGATGGCACAATAGCAGGCAGCATCGGCGGCGGTTGCGTTGAGGCCGAAGTGTGGCAGGCGGCACGCGAGGTCATCGAACAGGAAAAGCCTCGCACTCTTAGCTTTAATCTGAACAAGAACCCCAAATACGACACCGGCCTGGTTTGTGGCGGATCACTCGAAATATTCATCGAGCCTGTTCTTCCCGGTTCGGCCGCAATGGATATCTACGAAGAGCTCGTGCGCTGGCGCCGTGAAGGTCGTTGCGCTGCGCTGGTGACCATCATCAGCGCCAACGTCTCCCCGGGAGCAGCCAAGCTGCTGGTCCGCGATGATGGCACCACGGTCGGCGCCATCGGTGGAGGCCCGGTCGAGGCCGAAGTCCGGCAGGCGGCGGCCGAGGTCATCGAGCGCGAAGAGCCGCGGACGATTTCCTTCGATCTTGAAAAGAATCCACGATACGACTCCGGCTTGGTTCGCGGCAGATCTCTGGAAACTTTCATCGAGCCCCTTCTCCCGGTTTCGACCGTCTACGTATTCGGCGCCGGCCATGTCGGGTTCAACGTCTATCGAGTGGCCCGCATCGCGGGATTTGAGGTCGTCGTCGTTGACGACCGCGAGGCCTTTGCCAACCGGGAACGTTTCCCGGAAGCCCGCGACGTCCACGCCGACGAATTTGGCAGCGTCATGGCCCAATTAGCCATACCCGAGGCGGCATTCATCGTCATCGCCACGCGAGGCCACCGCGACGATATGCGCGTTCTGCGCTGGGCCGCCAACACTCCAGCGCATTACATTGGCATGATCGGTTCCAAGCGCAAGCTGATCACTATTTTCCGGGAGTTGGAAAAAGAAGGCATCGCTGTGGACAAACTGGACCGCGTCAGCGCCCCAATCGGAATCGACATCGGCGCCAGGACGCCGGAAGAGATTGGTGTATCGGTAGTTGCCGAGCTGATTGCGGCCCGCCGCAATTCCGAATCCGCGCTGCCGCACCTGCGGTTGTCGCGCAAGAAGGCGGAATCTCAAGCAAGTTAAGTGCGCGGCCCGGAGCCGTGCGGATCAGGGAGGGGACACTCATGCCCAGCGTGTATCTCGACAATAATGCGACTACCCAACTCTTACCGGAAGTCTTCGAGGCCATGCGCCCATACTTCTTTGAGAAGTTCGGCAACGCCTCGTCGCTCTATGAGCGTGGTCAGCAGGCCCGTGCCGCGGTTGAGGAGGCGCGTAAATCTGTCGCTGTTTTGCTGGGAGCCGGTCCGGCGGAGATTGTCTTCAACAGCGGAGGCACGGAAGGCGACAATCAGGCACTCTCCGGCCTTGTCTCGCCGGGCGATCACGTCATCACCAGTGCGATTGAGCATCCCGCCATCCTCAACGCCTGCAAGCGATTGGAATCCAATGGTGTAACCGTGACCTTTCTTCCCGCGGACGGCCATGGGCAGGTCAATCCCGCCGATGTGCGGGCAGCCTTGCGGAAGAATACGAAACTGATTTCCGTGATGATGGCGAACAACGAGACCGGCGTGGTCCAACCCTTAGAGGAGATTGGACGAATCGCTGCCGAGGCCGACGTCTGGTTCCATACCGACGCGGTGCAGGCGGCTGGCAAACTGCCGATCGATGTGGCCCGCATCCAGTGCGATCTGCTCAGTATCTCGGGGCATAAACTCAATGCTCCCCAGGGGATCGGCGCACTTTACGTGCGGCGTGGCACGCCCATGCAGCCGCTGATTGTTGGCGGCCCACAGGAACACAACAAGCGCGGCGGCACGGAGAATCTGCCGGGAATCGTCGGCCTGGGCAAGGCCTCTGCAATCGCGAGCCACTGGCTGGCCAGCGGCGGGGCCGCCCGGATGGGCGAGATGCGAGATGCCTTCGAGCGTGTCGTTACCGAGCAACTGGAGTGCATTCATATACATGGCCTCGGGGCACCGCGCACGCCCAATACTTCAGATATCGCCTTCGATGGAATCTCGGGCGCCTCGTTGATGGTCGCGCTGGATGAGAAAGACGTGTCCGTTTCGACCGGATCTGCGTGTGCCTCCGGCGATAGCCATCCTCCCTACGTCCTGCTGGCAATGGGGCTAAAGCGCGAACGGGCGCATGCGACCGTTCGCTTCAGCCTCGGTAAGCAGACAACCCAGGAGGAGATGGATTACGTGCAGAAATGCCTTTTCGCGGAAGTCGCAAAGCTCAGGAAACTGAGTCCGGTTTGGAGCCACCGCCACAAGACCAAGACAAAGGAAAGCTCCTCTGTCTCAGGGCTAAAGGCTGCGGCTGGCAAACGGAAGGACTGATTAAACTTATGTACTCATTCTTGGTAATGGACCATTTCAAAAACGCCCGCAACTCTGGTGAGCTCCCAGGCGCAAACGCTATCGTGCGAGTCGAGAATCCCGTATGTGGCGACATGCTGGAGCTGAGTCTTCGGATCGAAGATCAGACCATCCTCGAGGTACGCTTCCGTGCCAAGGGTTGTGTCCCCACCATCGCCTGCGCTTCGCGGCTCACTGAGATGATACAGGGAGCAGCCCTCAGCGACGCGCTTGCAATCCGCCGCGAGTCGATTATCGAATCGCTCGGAGGAATCCCGGAGGCCTCGCAACACGCAGCCCAGTTGTCAATTGACGCATTGCACTCCTCGCTGAATTGTTTTTCCGACCGAGCGCAAGAAAGTCCGATTTCCCGAACTACTTTGCCGGCTTGATCGATCCGCGAGTATGATGATGCCCAAAAGACCCAAATACCCCATTAGAAGCTCTACTTGCCAGGGCCGGAGCAAGCGAACTCGACTGCGGTTGATAGAAGCGGCCGCTGAAGTCTTCTCTACTCTGGGTTATAAGTCCGCCAGCACACGGAATATTGTAGAGCGCGCCCAGACTAATCTGAATTCAATATCCTACTACTTTGGCAGCAAACGCGAGCTCTATAACGCGGCGGCTGATTTCATCGGTTCGAATATTTCAGATTGCTTCCGACCTGCGTGTGACCGTGCCCGCGAAGGAATTCTGAAGACCACTCTTACACACGAAGAGTTGCTGAGCATGTTTACCGAATTCATCGTTGAAATCGCACATATCATGGTAGGTGCAGATACGACGAGCTTGTGGGGACAGTTCATCTATCGGGAGCAGATCAATCCAACCGACGCATTGGAGATTATTCATACAAAGTGTGCACCGATGTTCGAGCTGGGGTTCGAATACATTTCCCGGCTGAAAGAGTGGCCGTTGGAGTCATCGGAGACCCGCATGCAATTCTTTGCCATTCTTTCCATGATCAAGTTCATCCGGGCAGATCGAGGCTCGACGCTGCGGATCATGGGGTGGAAGGTACTTGGTGACGAAGAGAAGCGAATTGTGGAAAGCATGTTGAGACACAATACTCATGCGCTGCTTTCGTCCTAATAAGCCTAATACACTTAGGAGAGATGCAGAAATATTTGAAGGTCTGTTTCGGCACGTGCGTTTAGCGGTCATCGTTTTGACTTGGTCCGACATCCACCAGTTTCGCCAACGCTGACGCTTCCCGTTCGACCTTCTCCTGAACAATCAAAGGCTTTCAGCTCTGTATGTTTGGCAAGGCCCGTGCTCTCACGACCGTGTAAGGGGGAAGTGCAGTGTTGAAGATCTCGATAGTCAATAGTTCGAAGAACTGCAGATTGGTGTTGGAAGGCGCGCTCGTTCCGCCCTGGACAGCTGAGGTGAACACGGCTTGCGAATTGGCACGAGTAAACCTCGATGGCCGTGCTCTCGTGGTCGATCTGAAGGATGTGATGACAATCAGTGAGGAGGGAGAAGAGGTGTTGCTTGCGTTGATGGGCGACGGAATCAAACTGCGCTCCAAGGATGTGTTTACCAAATACGTGTTGAAGCAAATCGCTCGCAGAATTCGCAGGGGGCTTCAGAAGACAAAAAGATGATTCAGAGCCACAGGCTCGAGAGAATTGAGATTATCTTGTTCGGCGGGGAGGGTTGTATGTTCGTTCGCGATCGTTAAGAATTGCCCCCGGGTTCGGCGCTGTCAGTAATTCTCGCCGCCGCTTTTGCATTACAAGCCGTTCGACAACAGTTCAAGCTCACAACGACAAATGTTGCCGAACTCGCGTAGTGGGTCATTGCGTTTGCCAGCCCACGCCTGAAATTCTTCGGGAGTAAGGTTGGGCGCCGAATATGTATCGAGTATGGTGTTTATGACCCGTTCTGCGCTTTCGACCACATGCATCGAGGAACTCAAACGAATACGACTGAGCATTGCATAACTAGATATGAGCATGCTGGAATCCTGAAATGTGTTCTGCATGGCATGCGCCATGGCTCTCGCAGTTTCGCTGATGAATTCTGAATACAGCTGCTCGCGGTGAAAAATCTTCTTCGCAAGGAGATCTCGTCGATTCTGATGCCGCTGGACGATCCAGGTGCTGACACTTGAACCCAATGCGCCAACAAGCGAGCCAAAGATGGCCGCCAATGCTGAAATCGAAGCTGGGCTCCAAGACTGACTAATCAATTGCATTGATGTGCATCTCCCGCAGTTACGCCTTTGCTGGCACTGGACATGGTTGCAGGTTCCAGATGTCGGCTGCGTATTCGGTGATTGTGCGGTCGCTGGAGAACTTCCCGGAGCCAGCCACATTCAAGATGGCCTTGCGCGCCCACTCGTCCGGGTCGGCATACGACGCGCGCAGCCGCTCGTCTGCTTCGAGGTACGACTTCAGGTCCGCTAGGTGCATATAGTGATCGCCGTGCATTAGCAACATGTCGCGCAATGGGGCGAAGACACCCGGTTCATTGCGGCTGAAATAATCAGAGAATATCAAGTCCAGGGCCTTGCGGGTCTCGGACTCGTTTTCATAATGCCAGTGAGGGTTGTACCATTCGCGACTGTCGCTCACCTGCTCCGCCGTTAGGCCGAATAGAAAGAAGTTCTCCTCGCCCGCCTCCGCGGCCATCTCGATGGTCGCTCCGTCGCGTGTGCCGATTGTTAACACGCCGTTCATCATAAATTTCATGTTGCTTGTGCCGCTGGCTTCGTAGCCTGCCGTCGAAATCTGGTTGGAGAC
>CAZLZA010000115.1:0-12938 GCA_964563875.1 uncultured Acidobacteriaceae bacterium | reverse complement strand
CTTCCCGGCACCGATGGCCGCAAGATGTCCAAGAGTTACGGCAACTCCATCCTGCTCAGCGATCCCGAAGACGAGGTGCGCAAGAAGCTCAAGACCATGGTCACCGATCCAGCCCGTGTACGCCGTACCGATCCCGGCAATCCCGACGTCTGCCCCGTGGGCGACCTGCACAAGATCTTCAGCACTCCGGAGACCATGGCGGAAGTGCGCCTGGGCTGCACCACCGCTGGCATCGGATGCATTCAGTGCAAAGGCTGGGTGGCCGATAATATCGTGGCAATTCTGAATCCTATTCAAGAGCGCCGCCGCCAATACGAGAACAATCCCAAGCTTGCCTGGGATATCCTCGAAGCTGGCTCCGCCCGTGCCCGCAAGGCTGCCGACGCGACTCTGGTCGAGGTGCGCGAAGCCATGCACATGTCGCTGGAATTCGAAGCGCCGGAGAAACTCGGGGAGTAGCCGATGAGCGATCAGCCCACCAATCCGCCTCGTCCGGCCCCTGCAAAACAACCGGATGCGGCGAAGAACCCCAAGCAGGATACCCGCAAAGCCGCGCCCAATCTCGCCGATATCTTTCCTTTTTCGGTGAGCGTGGGCAGCGTCTATGACGGGCCGCTCGACCTGCTGCTGGATCTGATTCGCAAGCAGGACATCGACATCTACGACATTCCCATCGCGCAGATCACCGCGCAGTATCTGGCTTACGTCGAGCACATCCGCAACTTCGATATCGATCTTGCGGCGGAGTTCATCTACACCGCCTCCCTGCTCATCCAGATCAAGTCCAAGATGCTGCTCCCGCGCGATCCCGACGCCCCGCCCGAGGAGCAGGACCCGCGTCTCGAACTGGTCAATCGCCTGCTCGAGCACGAGCGCTACAAACAGGCCGCCCAAATGCTCTTGCAGAAGCAGCAGTTGGAAGAAGCGGTGCTCACCAATCCGGCGCTCAAAGAGTTTCGCGATGCCGAGGGCACGGAGCCGGAGATGGCCTCCGACGTGATTGATCTGGTCCGAACCTTCCAGCAGATTCTCGAGCGTGCCAAGAACCGCCCGACCCTGCAGTTTGATGAAGATGCCGTCACCGTGGCCCAGATGATCGATTACGTGCGCCGCCGTCTCATGGTCGAGGACCGTCCCATCCGGCTCAAGCAACTGCTGCGTCACCTGCACTCGCGTACTGCCCTGGTCTGCTCTTTTCTGGCAATCCTGGAGATGATCCGCTTGCAGGCCGTGGTCTGCAAGCAGGATGATGTCTTCGGCGAGGTCGTACTGAAAAAATCCATCGGCTTTGACCGCCTCGTGGACGAAGGCGGCTCCGCCGTGCGCGATGATTGGCAATAACGTCTGGCAATGAACGACTGGCAATAAACGATTGGCAATAAATTGAGTCTCCCAACGAGCGAGTCCGAATGAGTTTGAAAGCAAAAGTCGAGGCCATTATTTACGCGGCCGAAGAGCCGGTCACACTCGAGCAGATTGCCCTGCTCCTGAAGGACATCGTGCTCGCCGACCTGGCCTCCGCCAGAGAGAACGCCGCCATCGAGCAGGCCGACTCCGCCGCCGAAGCGCTGGCCGCCGATTCCCACGCCGCTGATTACGCGACTGAATTCCACCCTGCTCACTCCTACGCCAGCGCAGCCGCCGAGAGCGCATCAATGCCCGAGCTCGCGCCTGAATCGGCGGAGCTGCCTTGTCCTGAGCCCGGTCCCTTGATGCTGCACGGGGAACCATCATCAAACCTTCCCGTTGGTGCCCCATATCTGCCGCAGTCAGCAGACGTGGCAGACGACACCGATGGCATTTCCGAATCGCTCACCATCGACCATCCCAACCCTCCCGTTGGTGCCCCACATCTGCCGCAGTCAGTAGACGTGGCAGACGTTACGATGGCAGACGCGACCGATGCCGCGGCCTCCGAAGCGCGCACCATCGCCAATCCCGAGAGCCGCAACGAAGAACCAGCGCCCTCGGCCAGCGTCCGCCCGCCCGAAACCACTTCGCGCAAACGGCAACCGAAGAAGACCGAGCAGGAAATCGCCGAGGACAAAGCCGTACGCACGCGCATCCGCGAAGTTCTGGTCCAGCTTGTAACCGACTACGCCAGCGAAGACCGCGGTATGGAGATTCGTCAGGTCGCCGGCGGCTTTCGCATGGCCACCAAGCCCGAGCATCATGACGTGGTGCGCGCCTTCGCCAAGAGTCTCAAGCCACCCATTCGCCTCTCCCTTGCCGCCCTTGAAACCCTGGCGGTCATCGCCTACAAACAGCCGATCACCGGTCCTGAGATCGCCGACATCCGCGGCGTCGAGTCGGCTAGCGTCCTGGGCACGCTGTTGGATCGCAAACTCATCACCACCGCCGGACGCAAGCAGGTCATCGGCCGCCCCATGCAGTACAAAACCAGCAAGGATTTCCTGCTGCGTTTTGGCCTCAACGATGTCAACGAGCTCCCCAGCATGGAGGAGTTCTCGCAACTCGGCGCAATTGAAATCGCCCCCCCGGAGCAGCAGGAAACTCTCTTCGAGCCCAATCCCCCCACCGCCCCTCAAGCCGAGACCACGGGTGGCCCATTCCAGCCCTTGGTTGGCTTGAGTGGGGAACCAGAAACGAGTGCGGAACCGGAAGCAAGCCAGGCTCCCCAGCCTTCCGGCGAAGCCGTAGAATCGGATCGTTCGACCGCCGAGGAGCCGCCGTCACCCGACTCTGCTTCCTCCGCATCAGCGCCGAGCCAAGAGTCAGAAAACCAAGAGTCAGAAAACGTGGAATCCGAGGGGTCGCAGATTCCCGACTCACCACCGCCCGATGCAGCAGAAGCGGCCGACAGCCAGCCGCAGTCCGACGCTGAGTCCGGCAATACACCCGAAGCCGAGCGCCCCATCGGTCAGTAAACATTCGGGAGTCCTCTCAGGGACGCCGTTTCCCTGACACTTCTTACGTATCACCTTCTTCGATCGCCTGATGGCGAGCGGATTTAAGCGAAAGGCTGCACTTACCATGGAAACAAAACCTGAAAGATTACAAAAGATTCTGGCCGCCGCCGGATTAGCTTCACGCCGCAAGGCCGAGCAGTTGATTGCCGCCGGTCTGGTCTCCGTCAACGGACACACCATCACCGAGCCCGGCTCCAAAGCTGATCCGCGCCTGGATGAGATCCGCGTCGACGGCAAATTGCTCCGCGGCCCTGAGCGCCACGTCTATCTTGCCGTCTACAAACCCAAGGGCCACATGACCACGGTCAGCGATCCCGAAGGCCGCCCCACCGTCATGAACCTGCTCAAGGGCGTCGATGAGCGCGTCTTTCCCGTCGGCCGCCTCGATTACATGAGCGAAGGACTGCTCCTGCTCACCAACGATGGCGAGCTCATGGAGCAACTCACCCGCGCCGGTTCGCACGTTGCCAAAACCTACATGGTCAAGGTCAGCGGCAAGCCCAGCGAGGAAGAGATCGACAAGCTGCGCAACGGAATCATGTTGCCGCCCGAGCCCGGTCTAACCGGTGTGCGTGGCAAAAAGCAGCCCGGCACCGAGCGCCGTTCCTTCGCCATCCTCACCCAGCCAGCCGTAATTCAGCTCGCCGTCGACCAGGAGAATCCCTGGTATGAGGTCACCCTCACCGAAGGCCGCAATCGCCAGATCCGCCGTATGTTCGAGCAGATCGGCTACCACATCGAAAAGATCAAGCGCGTCCGCTACGGCTCGCTTACCCTCGACCTCGAGCCCGGAGAATTCCGCCACCTCACGCCCAAAGAGGTCAACCAGCTTCGCAAATCGCTGGACACGCCCTTCAAACCCAAACCGGTCAAGGTCAAGCGCAAGGATGACCGTCCCGAACGCCGCCCGCGGGTCGATGCGGCGCGCTTCGTCAAAGGCCGTCGCGGCAAGCCCAGTGCGGATGCCCCTGCCCCATTGCCCATCGCGCGCCGCACCAGCGCCCCTGGCACCGCCCGAGGTGCCGCCCCGCCGCGCCGCGAATTCACCGCCCGTCCGGAGACCGGCGAGCGCCCCACCTTCATCCGTCCCCGTGGTCCTGAGTTCGGACGCCCTGAGTTCAGTCGTCCCGAGTCTGATCGCGGCCCGCGCCGTGACGATGGCTTCGCCGCCAAACGTCCCTACACCCGCAAACCTGCCGAATTTCCCGCCCAGCCCGCCGGAGATTCCCCATCCGGAGATTTCAAAGACCGTCCCAAGCGCAGCTACGCCGCCAAGCCCGCAGGCGCCCGCGACCGCAAACCCGGCAGCTACACGCCCAAGCCCTCGGGCGATTTCACCAAGCGCGACCCTGGCTACACCAAGCGGCCTGCTGCCAAACGCGAAGCTGGCTTCAGCGGCCCTTCGGAGAAGCGCGACACCTCCCAGACCGGCGGCTTCGGATTCGCCAAGTACAACAAGCCCAAGTTCGTCAAGCCCAGCAAGCACCGCGACCTCGGCAGCGACAAGACCAACAGCTTTGAGCCCAAGCCGTTCTCCGGTGACCGTCCCTATTCCAAGGAGCGCTCTGCCGATCGAGGCTTCAAAAGGCCGGGCACATCCAGCGGTGACCGCAAGTTTTCCAAGGGACCGGGCAAACCCAGCGGCTTTGCCCCGCGCAGCGGTGGAGATTTCAAACCCCGCTCCGGCGGCAGCAGCGACTTCAAGCGCTCGGGCGGCGATTTCAAGCGCTCCGGTGGCGACTTCAAACGTCCCGGCAGCGAAGGCCGTTCTGGCCCCCGCACCGGCAAGTTTGGCAAGCCCTCCGGCGCGGACCGGCCGCGCACATCCTCCGGCGGCGCACGCGGCGGTTCATCAGGCTTCGGCGCCAAGCGCACCGGCTTCGGGCCACGCGGCGGCAGCGGTGCTCCGCGTCGTCCTTCGGGGCCGCCTCGCGGAGGCAGCGCACCACGCCGTCCGTCGGGTCCACCCCGTCGCCGTCCGGAAGAGGAGTAGAATTCGATAAAGATTAAAGAGGAAACTCATGGGCAAGTTTGCGGAGTTGGTGCCAGAGCGCGTGCGCGCTCTGGCCTCCTACGTACCAGGGAAGCCGATCCAGCAGGCAGAAGCTGAATCCGGCGTGAAGATGATCAAGCTCGGTTCCAACGAAAACCCTCTTGGCCCCTCACCGCTGGCCATCCGTGCCATGGAAACGGCGGTCAGGTCCGTCCATCTCTATCCCGACAATGACATGGTGATCCTGCGCGAGCGCCTAGCGGACTATCACCGCATTTCGCCAAATCAGTTGATCGTCACCGCTGGCTCCACCAACCTGTTGGACATTCTCGCCCGAACCCTGCTCGGCCCTGGACTCAACGCGGTAAGCAGCGAGCGCTCCTTCATCATCTATCCCATCGTTACCCGCTCGGCTGGCGCGGAGTTTCGCCAGGTTCCCTGCCGCAACGACGGATTCGATCTCGATGCCATCTCCGACGCCATCGACTCTGACACCCGCCTGGTCTTCCTCGCCAACCCCAACAATCCCACCGGGACCATGATTCCCGCCAAAGAGTTGGATCGCTTTCTGGACCGCCTTCCCGAGAACATCGTTGTCGCCCTCGATGAGGCCTACTTCGAATTCGCCGACTGGCTGGCCCGCGAGCGCGGTGTGGACTACTCCCACGCCCTCGACTACGTGCGCCAGGAGCGTAGTGTCGTCGTCATGCGAACCTTCTCCAAGGTCTATGGCTTGGCCGCCGCCCGCATCGGCTACGGCATGGGACCGGCGGAACTGATCAATTATCTGTCCCGCCTCAAAACCGCATTCATCGTCAATGGCGTGGGAGAGGCGGGAGCCATGGCCGCCCTCGATGACCGCGAACATTACGAAAAGACGCTGCGCAATAATTCCGCCCAGCTCACCCTGCTCACCCGTCAACTGCGCGAGTTGGGTTATGCTCCGGTGGAAAGCTGGGCCAACTTCGTCTACGTCGAGACCGGAGAGGATGCCTCCGCCCTGGGCCGCCGCCTGCAGTCGAACGGCATCATCGTCCGTCCCCTCACCGGAAGCTGGGGCGCGCGCACTGCCATCCGTGTCACCGTTGGCACCCCGGAAGAAAATCGCAAGTTCATCGATGCCCTCAAGCGCGTCACCCAGGGAGCCACTGCCGGCTAGCGGTTCCGGAACCAATGTGCACTTTCGGAAAGGCGGGTATTTGAGGGGTTCATCCTGAACGAAGTGAGGGACTCCAGCACCGCCCAAATCTCTCGCGCCGCTTCAAGCTTTTCTACCGTAATCGATTTTTCCTCTCGCGGGACACCTTCTCCGGAGCTGGCTCTAGGCCTTTTCAGCGTTCACGCCTTGCTCGTCACCGCCGCGTGCCGCATCGGCAAGCGTGCCGCCCCGAACAGTCCGCCGTCGCCACCCAGCAATGCCCGCGTGATCCGCGTTGCGCGCCGTCGCCCGCCGACTCCCGTGCCATCTTCCCCCGTGGTCCAGGCATAGACAAACGACCGTCTGCGCACCTCGGCGAACAGTGCCGGCGAGAAAGCATCCCACGCGCTGGAAACCCCGCCGCCGATCACGTACAGCGGCAGGTTCAAGGTGTTCACCATGTTTGCAATCGCCAGTCCCAGCGCCCGTCCCACGCGCTCAAAGACCTGTTTCGCAACCCCATCTCCCCGCATCGCCAGTTCGTACACCACGCGCGCGTTGAGCGCCGCATCCGCCACCTGGCGCAACTCCGATGCCGCCCCGCCCGCCAGTGCTTCCCGCGTCATCCGCACCACGGCCGTGGCCGACGCATACTGCTCCAGACAGCCATAGCTTCCGCAGTTGCAAACATGGCCTTCCGGTTCCACATTGCAGTGCCCCAGCTCTCCGCCCATGCCGTTCCATCCCCGCCAGATCTCGCCGTTCAGAACCAATCCTCCGCCCACCCCGGTGCCCAGCGTGTACATGCACATGCTCTCGAAGTCGCGTCCCGCCCCCAGCCATTGCTCGCCCAGCGCCGCCGCGTTGGCGTCGTTTTCCAGAATCACCGCCGTACCCAGTCGCTGCTCGATTTCCCCTTTCACATCGTAGTTGCTCCAGCCTGGCAGGTTTGGAGAATCCAACAGCCGGCCGCTCTCGCTGTCCACCAGTCCCGGCACGCCCACTCCGATGCCGCACAACGCGCCGCCATCTGACTGCTTCTCCCGCATTTCCCGGATCATCGACGAAGTAGCGCGGCACAGTTCATCGATCACGTGCTCCCGTCCCTGCGAAACCTCAGTTTGCAGGGTGATCTTCGCCACCAGCTTCCCACCTTCGTCCACGGCGGCAACCCGCAAATTCGTGCCGCCCAGGTCAACTCCAATGGCGTAGTAGGGCATAACTACCGGGTTCCTTTCTCCTGCTCTGAAGTTCGGTGCCTCGGTGCCCCACATCTGCCGCAGTCAGCGGATGTGGGCTTTACGAACCGCGTGACCTTCGATGCGCTTTCGGCGTGGCTAGGGTGGGAATCAGTACCCTCCATCCTCATCGCTGTTCCCTAACCAATCCCCCTAGCGCTGGCACCGCGGACAGTAGTGGCTGCTCCGTCCCGCCACCACCACCCGTTTGATGCCTGCCCCGCAAACTAGGCAAGGCTCGTCCGTGCGCTGATATACCCGGTGTTGTAGCTGAAACAATCCGCCGTCGCCGTTCTCATCCACATAGTTGGAGACCGACGATCCGCCCGCCTGAATCGCCTCCGCCAGCACCTGCTGAATCGCCTCGTAGAGCCGCATCAACTCCGCCCGCGTCAGCGAAGCCGCCCGGCGGCGTGGCCTGATCCCCGCCCGAAACAAACTCTCATCCGCATAAATATTGCCGATGCCCGAGAGCAGCCGCTGATTCAGCAGCGCGCTCTTAATCGGAGTCTTGCGCCCCTTGAACAACTCCACGAAGCCCTGCCGGTCGGCCGCAATCGGCTCCGCCCCGGCGGCGGCGAACCCACCGCCTTCCAGCACCTGCAGCTTGCCAAACCTCCGCGGATCGACAAATCTCAGCTCGCGTCCCGAAGCCAGGGTTGCAATCAGATGCGTATGTTTTGCCGGCTCCGCCGTAGGCTCGCACACCAGGCAGCGTCCCGTCATGCCCAGATGGATCACCCACTGCGCCGGTCCCTGCGCCGACGCCAGCTCTCCCACAATGTGCTTGCCCACCCGCCGGAATCCCTCAATCCGCGCGCCTCGCAACACGCGCGCAATTTCACTGGCCGGCGATTTCAGCAAGTTGCTCTTGTCGCCGATCCAAACCTCCTCGATGCGGTCTCCGGCAAGCCGCTTGTCCAGGCCGCGCGCAATCGTCTCTACCTCGGGCAACTCGGGCATGACGCACAGTGTACTCCACCGCCGCCCTCCTTAGAATTTGCCGAAGGGCTAGCCATGCGATTCCGCTCTCGCCTATCCAAGCCAGCCGTTTTTCTCCCCTCCGCTTTGCTCTCCACCGCGAATCCGGTTAAAATTTGTTGTACACAGCCTGATCGGGATTCCTTCCGGCTTCTCCGCCTGAGACTTTCAAAACTACGTCTGTGTGCGACTTTTCCGCAGCCCGTCTGCGTGTGTTTGGAGATCAGAGTGAGCAAAGCAAAGACCGCGGTGGTTCTCGGAGCCCAGTGGGGTGACGAGGGCAAGGGCAAGATCGTCGACGTCCTTTCGGATAATTTCGAAGTTGTTGCGCGCTATGCTGGCGGACACAACGCCGGGCATACCGTCACCATCTCCGGCAAAAAGTTTGTCCTGCAACTGGTTCCTTGCGGAATCCTGCGCCAGGAGTCTCAGGCAGTCATCGGCAACGGCGTCGTCCTCGATCCTTTTGCCCTGATGCACGAAGTCGCGACCCTGCGCCACGCGGGATTGCAGGTCTGGGGTCCCGGAGACAAAGGTGCAGCCGCCAATCTCTTTATCAGCAACCGCGCCCACGTCATCCTCCCCTACCACCGCATGATCGAGCTCGGCGCCGAAAACGCCCCGGGACGCGAGAAGATTGGCACCACCTCGCGCGGCATCGGCCCCACCTACGAGGACAAAATGGCGCGCCGCGGCCTCCGCATCGCCGACCTGCTCGACAAGGCATTGCTGAAGAAGCATATCGACAATGCCTGCCGGGAAAAGAACACCATCGCCCACGCTCTCTTCAACAGCGACCCCATTGACCCGGTCGAAATGTATGCGCAGTATGCCGCCATCGCCGATCAGATCGCACCCTTCGTGGCAGACACCGCTCTGCTGCTGAACAAAGCCATCCGCGACGGCAGGAGCGTCATGTTTGAAGGCGCCCAGGGCACCATGCTCGATATCGACCACGGCACCTACCCCTTCGTCACCTCATCCAGCGCAACCTCCGGCGGCGCATCCATTGGCACCGGTGTTCCTCCCACCTCGATTTCCACCGTCATCGGTGTCACCAAGGCGTATTGCACCCGCGTTGGCGAAGGTCCATTTCCTTCCGAGATCCACGGCGATCTCGGCGAAGTCGTCCGCAAGAAGGGCAACGAATACGGCGCTGTCACCGGACGCCCCCGCCGCTGCGGATGGCTCGACCTGCCGCTATTGCGCTACTCCAACATGATCAACGGCACCGAATGGCTGGTCGTCACCAAGCTCGATGTGCTCGACGAACTCGCTGAGATTCCCATCGTGGTCGGCTACAAAATCGATGGCAAAGCCGTGGAGGAGATCCCCGCGCAGGATTCCGGCTATCGCAAAATCGAACCCATCATCAAGACCCTTCCCGGCTGGCAGGAGGTCACCTTCGGAATCACCGAACATGACAAACTCCCCCGCAAAGCCCAGGACTACCTCCGCTTCGTCCAGCAGGAGTCCGAGGCCACCATCGGCATGGTCTCCACCGGCCCCGACCGCGACCACACCATATTCGTCGATGAGTTTTCCGCAATGCTGAAGAGATAGGAGCTGGCAATGATCGTATTGATCGTTCACATGACGGTAAAACCAGGCACCGAAGAAGACTGCAAACGGCTCTGCCGCGAGATGTCCTCCGAGACCCGCAAGGAGCCTGGTTGCCTTCAGTACATCGTGCACCAGTCCACCCAACATCCACAGAACTTCGCCTTTTACGAGCAATATGTCGACGATGCAGCTCTCGAAGCGCATCGCACCTCGCCGCACTTCGCCTGGTATATCACCGGTGGCATCGATGCCCTGGTATCCACCCGCACTCGCGAGCTATTCGTCCCCCTCAGCTAATCTTTATTACGTCCTCATGAAAAACCCGGCTCAGGCCGGGTTTTTCATGCTTTTGGCGTGCTTGATTTTTTTGCCGTGAATTTATTTATTGCGTTTGGACGAAATGCCGAAATCTGCTGAGAGGCAATAATTCGCGGCGCAAACCCTCAGACAATGAAGCTCCAATGCAAGAACTGCTCGAGCACATTGACCTCCAGCACAAACATCGCCGCTGCCAGCAGAGCAAAACTCACGCGTGAGCGGAATAGACCGCCGGCATAGATGAAGGCCGGAAAAATAACCAGCACATACCGGCTCATGCTGTGCAATACCGGAACGGTTTCTCTAGACAGCAAAATCCCAATCACCCCCGCCGTAAAGAGGGTGTACTCCAACCGGTCGTTGGTACTCAGTGCCAGGACAGCCACGAAAGCCAGCGCCAGCAGATTGAGTTCCCGGAAGGGCGCCGGAGTCGTCAGTGCGTGCCACACTATTTGCCAGGGCGCTGACACCGTCGTTGTCCAATAGGTCGTGTAGGCTTGCTGAACGGAGATGCGCGCCGTCGCTTGAAACCATAGCCCCATGCCGAGCGGCGCGACGAACGCCGCGGCTCCCGCCCCCAGTAAGCCCCATTTCCGATTACGAATCGCAATCCAGGCTATGGGGAGGAAGACCAACGTGCCCAGCGCCTTGCTCCCACCTGCCAGCAAAGCCATCGCTGCCACTGGCAGCACTCTGCCCATCCGCGCAAAATACAGCGCCCACACAATCAGGCACAGCAACAAACTTTCCGGGTAGCCGGCGAAAAGAATGAACCCCGTCGGAAAAACCAGGTACAGGATCAGCGCCCGTACACTGGCCTCCGCCGGATAGTCCAACTGAATCAACTTCTGGAACCCCCATGCGAACAGAAAACTGGACACCGTCGAGATCAGCAGCGCCGCCGCCAGCGGGGGCAGGTAGGTCAGCGCAATCAGCAGAGGATATAGCGGATAGAACGGTACCGCCGCAGGATAATCGTAACCGGACTGCGCCAGGTGTATATACCAAAGGGTATCGAAGCGCTCCCAGGCCCCCAGCAGGGCATATCGCCAACTCCCGTCGCACCGCATCAGATGTCCGGCAAACTGATTCGAATCGACGAGTAAAGGATCCAGCTTCAGATGCCAGACGTACACCGCGGCAATCGCCGAAAACAGCAGCCGTCCAGTTAAGGCAAACACCGCCGCCACGCGCACCGGAGATCGTCCGGCCATCCGCAGGATGCGTTCGAAAACGTTCTTCGCGTCCGCAACTTCCGCGGCTGCGGCTGTGGTGCTTACCGTCATTGAGTTCGTTTCCTCCCACCCAAAGTATTCGCCAACCTCTTGCCGCGACTTGGACGGACACAATTACCCTTCAAGATACCAAATACTTTCGTCCGCGCCGCGAATACCTTCATCTCCAAACGTCTCTCGACTATAATCACGCTTTTAATTGCGTTTTAGATAAAATTCTTCCGAAAGGCAACAATTCCGCGAGCGCGACGTGCGGCTAAGGTGCGTCCGTCTGCAAAAGGCTTCCAACGGGAATTCACCTATGAAAATTCACGAGTATCAGGCCAAGGCTATTCTCTCGAAGTATGGAGTAGCAGTGCCGCGCGGCATAATGGTTGAGTCGCGCGAAGCCGCCGAACGCGCCGCCAAGGACTTACTGGGCGCCGGAGCCACCGGAGTGGTAGTCAAGGCGCAGATCCACGCCGGAGGCCGTGGTAAGGGCGGCGGCGTAAAACTGGCCCGGAGCTACAACGAAGCCGCTGAACTGGCCGGTAAAATCCTCGGAATGCAACTGGTGACCCACCAGACCGGTCCCGAGGGCAAGAAGGTGCGCCGCCTGCTGATTGAAGAGACTCTCCCCATCGCCAGCGAGCTCTACCTCGGAATCGTCCTCGACCGTACCGTCTCGCGTTCCGTCTTCATGGCCTCCAAAGCCGGTGGCATGGAGATCGAAGAGGTTGCGGCCAAGGACCCCGACGCAATCATCAAGGAGCACATCGATCCCGCCATCGGATTCCAGCCCTTCCAGGCGCGCAAGATCGCCTTCCGGCTGGGCCTCAAGCCCGAGTTCATCTCTCCGGCAGTCAAGTTCATGCTGGCGCTCTACAAGGCATACGAGGAGACTGACGCCTCACTCTTCGAGATCAATCCTTTCATCACCACCACCGATGGCCGCGTCTTTGCCCTCGATGCCAAGGTGAACATCGACGACAACGCCTTGTACCGCCATCCCGACCTCAAGGAACTGCGCGACATCACCGAGGAAGATCCCCTCGAAGTCGAAGCCAGCAAGTACAACCTCAACTACATCAAGTTGGATGGCACCGTGGGTTGCATGGTGAATGGCGCGGGCCTCGCCATGGCCACCATGGACATCATCAAGTTTGCCGGCGGCGAGCCTGCCAACTTTCTCGATGTCGGCGGCGGAGCCAATGCCGAACAGGTCACCCACGCCTTTGAAATCCTGCTCGCCGACAAGAACGTCAAAGCGGTCCTCATTAACATCTTCGGCGGCATCCTCCGCGTCGATACGCTGGCGAACGGCGTGGTCGAGGCCGCGCGCAAGACCAATATCCAGCTCCCGATCGTGCTCCGTCTCGAAGGCACCAACGTCGACAAAGGACGTGAGATTCTGCAGGCCAGCGGCATGAACTTCATCGTCGCCCAAACCATGAAAGATGCGGCCGAGAAGGTTGTCGCCGCTGCGGCGGGGAGATAAGCCATGAGCATTCTTGTAGATCAGAACACCCGATTGATCGTGCAGGGCCTCACCGGCCGCGAAGG
>CAZLZA010000114.1:0-12995 GCA_964563875.1 uncultured Acidobacteriaceae bacterium | reverse complement strand
CGCGGTGCAGGTTGGCGACACCATGATGGTGTCCTACTCCGTCTTGAACGTCAGCAGGGAATGGATCCAGGTTTTGACACCACAGATTCAACTCGGCAACCCAGTTCAAAAGAAACCCAGCAAGAAAGGAATCCTCGCCGCGCCGGTTTCGATCCAGGATTTTCGCCAGAATGTCGTGAAACTAGCACCAGGCGAACGTTTGGACGGAGTGGTGCAGTTCTTGCGTCCGGGATTCAAGCAGAGCCGGGAAACGCTGCTTCTGCAACTCGCCACGGCCGACGCTGTCGATCATCCTGTAATGATTCCGCTACCGTTTGTTGCACCAGGATTTTAGGAGGAAAGACTCAATGGCCCAGACGACACCGGAAGACCCGAAGCTCATTTCTCCTGCATCCGAAACGGACACTACACCATAACGATACCGTTCCTGGTGCCAGGGTCGTTCTTGAAGGTCCGGTCCCCAGCGATTACCGAGCAGTCGAGGCAAACGACAACGGATTCTTTCAATTCAAGGATCTCGAGCCGGGAACCCCCTATCACATCACCATCAGCGCCGAGGGATTTGCGAACTGGACCTCGCCCGAGGTCGTCCTCGAGCCAGGACAGTGTGTAATCCTGACTGACAGCAGACTCAAGATCGCAGAGGTGCAGACCGCGGTAAATGTTGTTTATTCCTCCGAGGAGATCGCTACCGAGCAAGTCAAGATGGAGGAGCAGCAACGTGTTTTCGGCATTATCCCCAATTTCTACGTCGTCTATGATCGCGATGCCGAGCCGCTCACGGCGAAGCTGAAGTTCAAACTTGCCCTCAGAGTCTCGAGAGATCCTGTCACCATTATGGGAGTAGCTGGGTTTGCCGGGATCCAACAGGCGGCAAACATCCCCAACTACGTACAGGGTGCGAAGGGTTATGGCGAGCGCATGGGTGCGGGCGCGGCTGATGGCTTTGCCGACATCATGATCGGTGGTGCTATCCTGCCATCGCTCCTGCATCAGGATCCGCGATACTTTTACCAGGGTACGGGCACAAAGAAGTCACGCACCCTCCACGCACTCTCCGGCCCATTCGTCTGCAGGGGAGACAACGGAAAGCTGGAGCCGAATTACTCGAGCATGGGTGGCGATCTTGCTGCAGCGTCCCTGGCGAATGCATACTATCCGCATTCGAATCGCGGCGTGGGGTTGGTGTTCGGGAATTTTCTTATAGGCACTGGCGAGCGCATCGTCGCCAGCCTGGCACAGGAGTTCCTACTGGGCAGGTTCACGTCCAAGGGCAAGAGTTCAAAGTAGGTGCTACTACCCGCATAGAGCAGGAACCAAGGCAGCCGACAGTTCGAGTCGTAATTTGGCATCTCTGAAATATCTGCCGGACTGCCCGAGGCGGAGGGCGGCGTAGGGAAGTGGACCACCCAGCTCATCAAATCTGTTGAAAACGGTGAATGCACTGGCAAAATCCTGCTTACGGATGCATTCGATCATGCCCCGCGCGTCGACATGAATCGGGCAGGTAGCCGTGCAGATTGGTGGCTCCTTGGAATCACGGCGCGATTGGCTGACACAAACTGGAATTGTTGGAGAATATCCTCTTTCCCATTATGAAGAACATGGCGCGGAGAACCGTCTACGTCAATCGCGGATCGCCAATTTCCTCACGGTTCCAGAGTCGCCTCGGAAGATTTTGTTAACTGCTCCTTCGGGTTCGAAATATCCGCGGGTTTCGTTATCGTCCCCAAGGTTGCTTGCGGCTTATTCATTCTCGTGGCCTCCCAGAAATCACGTAGGACTTGCTCTTCGTGTTTTAGTGCCTTCTTGAGTTCCTGAGTGATCTTCATTAGCTCATCGGGATCTTTTGCTTGCAATGCGTTATTGCACAACTCTCTCCAGTTCTTGCGCTCTCCTTCGGCCATAGTGCATTTCCTCCGAGAGTTTGGCTTCCGCACTTCTAGTTTGCTTCTCCCACCGTGACTTCGCTCGTGCGCTTGAAGTAGTCGAGCTTCTTCCGCTGTTGTGAATCAAGCACATCGTTAATCCGTTGCTGGAGACGTGAGTTGGACTTCATCAACTGCTTGAGCAGCCGTGCTTGAGTAGTCGCAAGTCTTTTGGTAGCTACTCCATTGTCATTGTTCTCCCCGTGCTGAATCGCGGCACGCAGTTCCTCGCTAATTGTTCGTAGTTCGTGCATCAACGTTTCTGTCGCCGGCCGTTCCTCGTCCATCAATCTTTGGATGGATCTAACTTGCGTCGGACTCAAGCCCAGGTATTCGACCAATGAGCTACTTAGTTGCAAAGAGGAGAATGGCATTGCCCCCAGTACCGTCTCGCCAGCGGGGGGCGGAGTGGGAACTGTTCGCACAGACGGCGTTCTGGCAAGATCCGCCTCTAGCATTTCGTGCAATGCGCTGAAGAGCTGGAATTGCATCATTGCAACCACGTATCGCTCGCCGCTGATGTATTCCCCCCGCTCTCTGGTGATCTGTCCCGTTTGCACCGCATTCGAAATCGTTCCCAGATCCGTCGACAATCGACCTGCAATGGAGGCCATTGCTGATTCATAGGCTTGAAGTAGATCGCGTGGGCCTTGGGGGACGGCAGGAGTGACCTGCGCGAGTAGGTCTGCCAAGACATGAGCGTTATTTCCTGAGGTGCGCGCCATATCCAGATGCGGCGGTTCGTCGTTTGTCGGCTGATGTCGTACTGTCGTGAATGCTGTCTGTGATGCGGAGACAGTGCATATCAGGAACGCGATAAGCATCTTGGTTTTCATGGTGAGGTCCTTTCTACGCCGAGCATTCTGTCAGCGATTAAACCCGAAGTTGCGCGACGGCCTTAAATCGACTCCGAGCGCCATCACGGACCGTCCCGACCATGTCGTTCAGGACTGCTGAAAGTCTCTACTACATCGACTGCAACAATCCCCAGACAGACGCTATCGCCCCAAGAGTTAATAGAAGGACAAAAACAAATCCCGTAGGTGTACTCGTGGTTCGCGGCATCGTGTGATTCCTCCCTATCTGTGTTTGGTCCTACGATTCTGGCCGCAACGGTCCGACGCGAATCGTTTCCGCATTCCATAGAAGCAGGTAAGGAGCCAAAGTTGCGTTTGTCCTTGGTTTGTCGGCAACTGATTGAGAGGACGACGGTTGCAACCGCTGCCGAAGGAGCGGTCAGACTGTGTGTCGAGCGTCCCGACACACAATTCGACAGGTGACGAAAATTACGACATCTTTCGTCGAAACCTCCGCGCTTTTCACTACATTAGGTCAAACATATCCAGGATCGAGTTGCAACGGCCTGGCGGACAACCGTCTGAACATTAGCCACCGGACGAGCGATGGTTCCGGTTCTGCGTATGTGTTTAGGCCTCACCCTTAAATCGCTTTAGTTGTCTCCGGTCTCGACAATTGTCGATTCTGACTTCGACATTCTTCGATGCACATGTCGCTAGCCTTTTTGGCTGCGAATGAATTCAACGGTTTGCGAGGGGTACCAAGCAGCGCGTGGCTTTGGCAAGGGTCTTGCTTATATTTTCGGTGTGCTGTGTTCCAGGTCTCTGTGGTACCTCGGTTCGGCACGTCTCAACCGCAGAATGGGTTGGAGTATGCCCACGTAGATTTGCGATACAGGACACCAGGAGGAAGAAGGAGTTCCTTATTATGAACCGTACTATCGGAGTGTTCGCAGCGCTGCTGTTTGTAACTACAGTGGCCCTAGGCCAGCAATATCAACCGTTGCCGTTTCTACAGGCCGCGAACCCGGCGCCGGCAAGCCGCACGATTGAAAAGACCTCACCTTCACCAAATGTCAACGTGCCATCTTCCATGGCCCCCCACACGCCGACCGAAGCAATCGCACCTCCACGCGATCAGCCGACCGAAAAGTACGCACCTTCACGCCATCAGTTCGACTCTAGGTCGCCATTTCCATGTGCTGCCAACCTACGCAATTGGTGAAGGCGATTCTGGTGTCCTTTATCTGAGGCCTCTTTACTATTGCGGCCTTCGGAGCTGCTACGTCAGGCACGGCTGAACTGCAGAATGGGTTGGAGCGTGCCTGAAGAGTTAGAGATATTTGCGATATGGGACACCATGCTCGTCAGAGGATCAACATGTTTAAGATTTCCACCGTCGATACGCGTTCAAAGCGCACGCTAATTGTGGAAGGGACACTCATCGGGCCCTGGGTCGCTGAGCTGCGCAAAACGTGCGTTAAGGCAAGGCATGAGCTAGACGGTCGCAAACTGGTCATCGACCTGAGCAACCTGACCGTCATCAGCCGCGAGGGAGAAGACGCGATTCTAAATCTGATGGGAGAGGGTACGAGATTTTCCCGCGGTGGCGTTCTCACCAGGCACGTGCTGAAACAGCTTGAACGGAAGTGCTACAGCAAGCTATGAGACGCAATCAACTAAACACAATCGCGCTATTACAAATCCGATCAGGATCGCTCCGCTCGTTTTGCGTGGGCGAGACGTGATTGCTGTGCTAATTTGCGCGCCACAGTAAATCAGAGGTAGATACGGGCGCCTCAGCTTTGTTGGCGCCACTGTTTCAGAGCCGCCCATCTAAAGTGCTTTATGGGAAGTTGAGAGATGGAACAACGGGAGGGAGTGCTCATGAAATACTTTGCCGGACTTGAGCGGTCCGCGGATATGACCATATCAGCAAAAACCGAGTATGCCGTGAAACGCTCTGCCTGCCAAAACCGGAGCGAACGAACCCGACAACGGCTGATTGAAGCGGCAGTCGAGGCTTTCTCAAAACTGGGCTATGAGGCCGCCTGCACTCGGGCCATCGTAGAACGCGCCCAGACCAACCTCGTCTCCATTCCCTATTACTTTGGCAGCAAACGGGGACTCTACCACGCAGCCGCGGAGTTCATCGGATCGAATATCGCAGCTCGATTCCAGCCAGCGTGTGACCGTGCCCGCCAAGGACTTCTGAAAACCGGGCTCACACGCGATGAGATGCTGAGCATGTTTACCGAGTTCATCGTTGGCCTTACGCACGTCGTGCTTAGTGCACATACGCCGAACTCGTGGGGACAGTTCATCCACCGTGAGCAGCTCGATCCGACCGAGGCATTGGAGATTATTCGTACGAAGTATGCACCGATCTTCGAGTTGGGCTTCGAATACATTTCCCGGTTGATGAAGCGTCCAGCAGAGGCACCGGAGACCCGCATCCAATTCCTGGCCATTCTTTCCATGATCGAGTTCATCCAGGCAGATCAAGGCTCGGTGTTGCAGATCATGGGTTGGAAGGCGTTTGGTGAGGAAGAGACGCAAATCGTGGAAAACATGCTAATACACAGTATGCATGCGCTGTTTGCGCCCAAGGAGATACGGCGAGAAGGTTAATGGTCTCAACAGATTTCAAAGGTTACGCCACTCGTCGTGAGTCTATCACCCGCTTCTTCATTCGGATCAGAGTCGTACGTTGTAGAGACCATGCATTATTTCCTCAGGCAATGCACAAGGTAACTTGGCTGCGAACTCGTTGAGTGGTGGCGAAAGGAGGCTGCCGATGATCTGTCCGACCCATGATCTACGTTACCGTCAGGTAGGAGGCTATTGCTACATCCGCCCGGAGGGACACACGCTCTCAGAAGACCTCGACCTCAGTTGAAGCCGAAGCTGACGAGGAAGTGAGCGCGCGAAATTCGCCGTTATTGATCCAGGGCCACCTAGTTTCTTTTTCACCCTTGACGACGGCAGCGCGATGTAATTGTTCGATGCTCCCGCCCAGACTGTCACCAGCAGCAAGAAGCTGCGGTGCACGATGGACGGGGCAGAGATCGTTAATGCGCGAGGCAGGCTGTTGCGCCGAGGTCTGGAAAGGGTGGCGGCAATGTCGGCGCTGGGGGGCTCGATGTTTAGCTTCGGTATAGGTTTCGGGATGGGTGGCAAGGGATTGTCTGCGCCTTGCAGCTGTCCGCCCCCTATGCGTCTACCCCACTCGGCCGAAATTAATCGGGCCAGCGATGCGAATGCAGCGAGCAGCTTCGTGTGCGCGACTGAGGTAGGCGGTTGCAAGGCCTGCATCGATGACGAATCTCATCGACATTCGTCGAACTTTGCTTCGACATCTTCGACATCCATGTCGGATATCTGCCCGTTCCCTTCGAATTTCAATAGCTCATGCACGGCGCCGGCAGAAGCGGGCCTGGCAGTTGACGTACCTTTGCATAGGTGGCAATTGAAGGAATCAGATCTTCAAGCGACGAATTCAAAGTGCCGCGGGAGTCGTCGATTTGGCTCCGCAGTTCGACAACGTGCGACGAGCCTTGGGCATCCTCCCCTGCCGAGGTCTTCAAGATCCATGGGCATCTGCAGCAGAGCATGGACGGCAGCGTGGGACTGAGGCTGGGCTGCCGCGGCGCCCCAGCCGACTGGGCCGGACGCAAAGAGCTGTTGGGCGAACCCCTTGGAGCGATTCAAAAGCAGTTGGAAGAGTTGGGCTCGCCGCAGGTAATTACCGCCCGTTCGAGCTGTTACCGGATGTTCAAGGATCATGCCTCGGCGATGCCGGTCGAATCCCTGTGGACGGTGCTCGACCGGGTCGGACCGCCATCCTCAGCCAAAGCGGCCAGCTCCACCGTAGTCGCCATTCATGATGCTTGCACGACGCGGCATGAGACCGATATTCAGGACAGCGTTCGCCAATCCCGAGGCGCCCGACAAGGTGGTCAAACGCCGGATTCACGATGGCGAATCTGCTGAGTTTGATCTACGCAGCGGCAATGGCGACGCGGTGCGCAAAGGCCCCGGCTACTCGCAGCGCTATGAGAACCGTGCGAGACTGAAGACCAGAGTGCTAAGGGGACTATGGGGGAAGACGTGATCGACGAAGCCGATCCCATCCAACTGACGATCTCACCGGAAGTTGCCGAGGTGATGGAAAAACGAATGGTGCTGGCCGACGACATCCGCAAGGTGATCGCCCACGCCGAGGCCGCCACGGGCGAGAAGATGGAGGACGCCGCCACCGGCCGGTTGCTGGCCTCTTTCCGCCCGGTTGCACCTACTGGGTGGAGTATTCGGTGCGGGAGACAGGATTCGAGATCCACAACGTCTACAGCCACAGGATGGAAGTCAGCTCGACATGGCCGAAAAAGAGAAAGCCGCGAATACCCCTAAGCTGGTTTGCAAAAAGTGCCAGCAGGAGATGACGATGGGAAAGTGGTCGTCTCCTATCTTGGAGCCAAGTTTCCCATCGAACTGCTGAAATGCCCCAGTTGCGGATTGATCTACGTTCCCGAGTCGCTGGCCACCGGCAAGATGGAGCAAGTGGAACAGTCGCTCGAAGACAAGTGATGGCTGCCGGTAGACAGTTTTGCTCGGACTCCGTCGGCTCGCGCCATGGCAACGGTTGTGGTGCTTTGGATAGAACGGGCAAGTTAAGGTAATAACGCACCCAGGCGAACTCAGCCGCTAGTGAGCGCACTGTTTTCCGGTCCACGGAGTCCTTACAGAAGTCGACGGTTACGCCAGTCGTCGTGCGTCGATCCCCAGCTTCTTCATTCTGGAGATCAGCGTCGTACGCGGTATTCCCATTCTCTCTGCGGCGCCGTCGGTTCCAGCAACACGTCCGTTGGTTGCCTTGAGAATTCGCAGAATTTCCTCCCGCTCACCTGCCGCGCTGGTACCGTCAAGAGGAGTGGCCCTTTTACTGTGGGTTAACTCGTCCAACGGAACCTGAAGGGCGGCGCCATGCGTCAGAATCACTGAACGTTCTATGACGTTTTCCAGCTCCCGAATGTTCCCCGGCCAATGCCAGGCGGTAAGCTTCCTCATTGCTGTTGCGGGAATTGTCTGGATGTCCTTGCCCATATGACGTCCGTATTTCTGCGTGAAGTTGCGCACCAGGAGGGGGATGTCTTCCGGACGTTCGCGCAAGGGAGGGATGCGGATCGGGAATACGTTAAGGCGATAAAACAAATCACTGCGGAATTCCCGGTCTTCGATCATTTTTTCCAGATCGCGGTTGGTGGCTGCCACCAGACGGACGTCAACCTTCTTCGTTCGAGTGCTTCCCAGACGTTCAAACTCCCGTTCCTGCAAAGCACGGAGCAGCTTGGGTTGGATTTCGAGGGGAATATCTCCGACCTCGTCGAGAAACAGTGTGCCTTGATCGGCGAGCTCAAGCCTTCCAATCTTCTGCGAGATCGCTCCAGTAAAGGCGCCCTTCTCGTGTCCAAAGAGTTCGCTTTCCAGTAAGCCGGCCGGGATGGCGGCGCAATTCAGGCGCACAAGGGTGCGCTCCTTTCGCCGGCTGTGATCGTGGATGGCTCGTGCGATTAATTCCTTGCCTGTGCCTGTTTCACCCAAAAGGAGAACCGTGGAATCGCTTGGCGCTACCGTCTCCACCAGGCTCAAAGCGTGCCGGAGTGCTGAACTCCGGCCCACAATACCTTCAAAGTCCGACTCGCCTCGGATCTCATCCTCCAAATACAGTTTCTCCTGTGCGAGCTTGTCTTTGAGGTCGGCGATTTCACGATATGCCAGCGCATTCTCGACTGCGATTGCGACTTGGTTCGCGACCTGCATCAGGAATCCAACATCCCCTCTGCCAAAGCCATTTTCCTGGCACTTCCCCAAAGCCAAGACACCGAGGGCCCGATTCCGGCTGATGAGCGGCACAAAACAAAGTGACTTGATTTCACGAACGAAAGCGGCTCGTTGTTCCGAACTCTCGAAAAGCTCAGGCAGTGGGTCTGCAGGACTTTCTACGATGGGGGTTCCCGTCCGAAATACCTTGCCGATGAGCGATCCCTCGATGGGGAAGAGCTTGGTGTCGTAGTGCTTGAGCGGGAAACTCTCCGGAGCGTCTATGACAAATCCCTGCAAGTTCTTGCCGGCTTTATCAGGCATCATCACGCTCACACCATGACATTGCATGATCCGGCGAACACTGGCGGAAATCGCCCGCATAACCTCGCGAAGCTCCAGGCTGGAGACAACACTATTCGTCAGTTCCAGCAGGAGTTTCAACCTGCTTTCCGCAATCTCCATCGACATGCAGTTGACGAAGGCGTCAAACGCCAGGGCGACCTGGCTCGCAACGACGGATAAAAAGTCAATCTCAGCTTCGGGATATGTGTTGGGATGAGAGCTGCCAAACTCAATCACTCCCAGTTTGCGATCTGTCCTGGCCAGAGGCAGCGTGCACGTAGAAGCAATGCCCGCCTCACGAAGGAACTCTTTCATCCTCGGAAAGCGTGTCTCTCGCGCCCAGTCGGTGATCGCCAGTGTTTGCTGGTTTTTATGCACCCAGAAACCCGTGCTCTCTTGGAGTGGAATGCCTGCTTCAGAAAGCCGACGCCTTATTCCGTTCGTCTCCAGCATTGACTTCGCTTCGGCCGCATCCAGCGCACAGTCGCTGATGAACAAATAGTCGAAGTTCACGATACGGTGCAATTCCCGGGCGAATACCTCCTCGCCGCTGGCCTTCGACATTCGAAGCAGAGCTTCAAGCCGCTCAATCTGTGTCATTGGAGGTATGGCGCTCATGAATTACCGTCCGATCTTTGCTTCAAAGTGCTCGATGTCGCAAAGCAGTAGAGGATTTCGTTGTCGTAATCAATCACCATCTGACTAAGCTCCTGTGTTTGCCGAGGACTATTGAGCAAGAATCAGGTCGAATACGGAGTTAAGCTCCCGAAGCGCCTTTTTTATGGTCAGTCCATATGCCCGGGGGTTGGTCGTCAGCATCACCGCCGTTCCATGAAGACAGGCTAGAATCTGGTGCAGCCGTTGTTCTGCCACTGCGTCGGAAGCATCGGGTGGAAGTACCTGTCGAAGGTTCTCATGGAAGTACGCGGTGATCGGCTTGGTCATCTTCACTCGCAGTTCCTGAGCCTGCTCATCCACAGGTGGCGTTAGGAATGTAAGCCTGTAATGGTGCGGGTACTTGATCGACAAGATGATGAAATCACGCATCGTTTGTTTCAATCGCTCCCTGGGATCAGATACATGGCCGAGCTTGTGATGCAGAGTCGCAAATTGATCGAACAAATCAATGCAGAGCTGCTGGAACAGCGCATTTTTGTCATGAAAATGGTGATAGGCAGCCATCGTTGAACACCCAACTTCCTCAGCGATTCTCCGCATGGATACATTCTGATATCCAGCTTCGGCGAAAAGCCGGCTTGCCGTCTCTAATATTCTTTCTCTCAGCTCAGCGCCTGCCTTGAATTTTGGGTGTCTCGACTCTAGGCTTGCAGTCGTGGTTCCCCCTGGAACAAGCGATGTGCGTGTTGGTTTGCTCATCCTTCTCCTCATTTTCTTCGGGAATCAATTAAACCGAATTCAATTTTAACAAAACATTATATATTCCGTACACTTTTTGTACCATGTACGGCATGAATAATTCGCGACAGTCCCGGAGAGCGATCCAAGAGCTGATGTGCCTTCTGCCGATAGTTATGCTGTTCTTGTTTTCGGCAGGTACAGAAAGTGCAATTGCTCAATGCCAGGGAATGGTCGAGTCTGTGGCCGCTGGCGCGACCTGCACAACTCGGAGCACTGCGCCTTTGTCTCATGCGGAGATTGATCCACAGAAACCTTATCGCCTCGAAGAACTGATTGACATCGCGGAAAGCTACAATCCAATGACTCGGATTGCCTGGGAGACAGCAAAGCAAGCGGCAGATCGGCTAGGGATCGAGCGCAGCGACTATTACCCGCGATTGGCCGCTCTAGCCCTCTTTGGAGATCAGCGTCTCATCGATCCCTTCCCTGAACCCCTTGCGCCCCGCGGATATGTGATGGTTGAGATTCCTGTAGTCGAAGCCGGCCGGGGGCTGGAGTACAACGTATTCGATTTTGGAAAACGTGGCGCAAAGATCGAAGCCAGTAAAGCTCTCCGGCTCGCTGCTGCGGCAGCATTTCAGCGAACCAATCAGGACATAGCGTTTCGCGTCGTTACTGCCTATTACAACCTCGTTACGGCACAAGAACGGCTGGAAGCATCCCGCCAGAACTTGAAGACCGCCCAAACTACGCAGGCAGCCGCAGAGGCTCAGCTTGCCAACGGCAGGGCCACTCTTCCTGACGTGTTGAATGCCAGAGCTGCCGCCGCGCAAGCCGCTTACGACCTCGAATCCAGTGTTGGCGCGGAAGGCGTGGGTCGAGTTGTATTGCGCGAAGTAATTGGGGCGGAGCCCTCTGACGCCATCACCATCGAAGGCACCCGCAACGTCCCCCATGTCGGCTGAGGTAATCGCATCCACGGAAAAGCTGGTGGAGATGGCAATGCAGCATCGGCCCGATCTGCTGGCGATTTCCGAAAAGCTTCGGGCTGCAAATGCGGAACTCAAAGTGGCGCAAGCCGATTACCGGCCCAGCTTTCATCTGCAAGCGAGTGCCGCGCAGCAGAAGATTTGGCCTTCGGCGGACTATGGAGTACTCGGCAACGCGAATCAGACAGTGTGGAGTGTGGGAATGAGGTTTCAATGGAGCCTCTTCGATGGCGGATTGCGTAAGAACGAAGTTCGCCTAGCTAACTCGAAACGTCGAGAAGCGCAGGATGAAATGCGGGAGAAGCAAGATGCGATAGGTCGAGAGGTGTGGACAGCGTACCTGCAGTTCCGGACCGCCGTACGCCCGCGCGAAGCCGCTGAAACGCTATTCACCTCAGCGAGCACTTCCTATGATGCATCCCTGGACGCGTACAAAATACGGTGTCAAGAATTTAGTGGATTTGGTAACTGCGGAAATGCAACTCGCGCAGGCCAGGATTGCGGTAGTACAGTCTCGCTCTGCGATACGAGCGAATCTCGAATACGCGACGGGAAATCTGTTGCGGAAGCTGCCGCCTGTGGTCCAACCCGCGGCGGTCAATCCTTAGAGTGCGAGGAACGTTTGTGCTTGAACACAGAACTTATTGGTTAGTCTGCCTGTCACTGTTCGGCTCTAGTGGATGTTCGCGGGCTCCGCCCATCGAGATCCTGGGGACGTTCCTGCCATCGTGGATGTTTTGCATTGTTGCCGCCATTGTCGCTACCGGTCGACTACGGTGGCAGTTGGCGCGCCGGGATCTGGAGAAACCCATTCCCGCATTAGTTGTGTTTTACCCAAGCGTGGTGGTAGATCGATGGCCGAACCTGGTATGTGATGGCCAACTACAAAGAATCGGAGTTGAAAGCAATACGGCCCGGCAAGCATGTGGATCTCTATGTGTTGAGCAACCCTTCGAGACGCTTTGACGGAATTGTTGAAAGCATCGGGTATCGACTTCACGGTCACGTCTGCATAGCCGCCATCCATCAGCGATGCGGCAAACGTCCGGAGATGGAACTTCAACAGGTTGTCTTGAAAGTGTTTGTCTGCTTTCGAAGAATTTCCCAGCATATGTCTCCGCTTTCCTGGCTTCAATCCAGTTCAGAGAAGATCAGAGGATTATGCCCAATTCAATCCATGAGCACGGCGAGGGGTCCGGCTCCAAGCGCAAAGAAGGAGAGATCTCGTCGGCGAAAGTCGGCATAATCGGAAAAGCGGCATGATGTCGGAAGTCTTGCCAGCCGATTCGACAAAACTACGGCCCCGGCCTAGCCGAGAGAGTCACCACGGTATAGTGCTCGATCCGGCCCAGGGTGAACTCACTGACGCTCCCGTGCAGAGAGAGGCCAGCAAACTGAGGCTGGGCCGCGTCCGGCGAAAGGACTTTCACCTCCCAGCGACTCAGGTTCTGGACCAGCCCGCTCAACTCCAGTCGGACTTTCACATTCTCCGCCGGGGCTTGGTGATCGTAGTTGAGCAAGTGGAGAATTAAAGTTCGACCGTCGGGTTTCCGAGTCAACTGGCCCAGCACGTGACCGCGCGGCTCCAGGCTGAGACGAGGCCCTCCGGCCGCGGCTTCGGCGCGCGCCGCAATTCCCGGTTTCACCTTTCCGGCCCTGATGATGACGCCGCCGCCGGCGGTGAACGTATTCAACCGAGCCTTTTGCTCGGCGCTGAGCTTGGGCAGGTCAGCCGGCATCACCAGCACCTTGAACCG
>CAZLZA010000113.1:0-13157 GCA_964563875.1 uncultured Acidobacteriaceae bacterium | reverse complement strand
GAAGAAATCATCTCCGAGAAGCCACCAACAGCCCTTGTTCCAGATCGGCGAGCAGATCGGCAGCCTCCTCCATGCCGATGCTCAGGCGCACCAAACGGTCGCCGTAAGCGGAGGCGTGGCGGCGAGCTCTCAAATCGTAGGCGACTGCTAAACTCGTTGTTCCAGCCCAGCTGTACCCGATTCTAAAGAGCTTAAGAGAATCCACGAAGGCGTGCACTCGCTCGCCGCTAAACTCCGGGCGAAACACAATGGAAAACAGTCCACTTGCTCCGGTGAAGTCGCGTTTCCAAAGCTCGTGTCCCGGACAGCTTGCAAGCGCCGGATGCAGAACCCGCTCCACCTCCGGGCGTCCGGCCATCCATTTGGCGATGCTTAGTGCGGCCTCTCCCGCGTGGCGCAGGCGTACGGCTAGAGTCTGCAATCCGCGCAGCGCCAGGCTGCACTCATCGGCAGACACCGCGAGACCAAGGCGCGCCCGCGTCTCGCCCAGCCGTTCCAGGAGCGCCGGATCGCGCACCGTCACCGAGCCCAACAGTAGATCGCTGTGCCCGCCGACGTACTTTGTCAGAGCCTGCACCGAAACGTCCACGCCGTGTTCGAAGGCTTTGAAGTACACGCCCGCCGACCACGTGTTGTCCATCGCTACAACGATGCCGCGTTCGTGCGCTGCCGCCGAGATCGCGGGAACATCCTGTACCTCCATTGTGATCGAACCCGGACTTTCCACCCATATCAGGTGCGTGTTCGAACGGAAATGTTCGACAATTGTCGCCCCGGCATCGGAGGGATAGAATGAGGCTTCTACGCCAAAGCGTCGCAAGGTCTTGACGGCGAGCAGACGGTTCGGGACGTACACGTTCTCCGGAATGAGCACATGGCTTCCGGCAGAGAGCAACGCCATGTCAGCTAGCATTATGGCCGAGAGACCGCTGGGCGCGAGCAGCGTGCGCGTACCGCCTTCGAGCTCGGAAATGCGGCCAGCCAGGGCCAGCACGGTGGGCGTGCCGTGGATGCCATACGTGTAGCCGTGGGCCTCTGCATCCCAGCCGCCCACCGCCGACTCGCAGTTCGGAAATAGCACGGTCGAGGCGCGCTCCACTGGAACGGCTAGCGCTTTGAAGCCTTCTGGTACCTTCACATCGCTGTGGATCAGTTTGGTGGTCCAGTGCTTGGTCATGTCTCTCCGGTCAGCATTTTGATCTCCAGGAAATCTTCAGTTTACGGCTGACTAAATCCCGCGGGGCGGCCATCCGCCGAAACACCGTACACAGGCACGCACGAAGGGCGTGCCAAGGTCAGCAGAAAATGTATATCTCTTCATAGGCATCTGACTTCCCTGTCCCACCCGAGTTGCAAATCGCTTTCCGCGCGGCGCAACGCCGGTCGAGGCAGCGCCTGGTCGAGATCGGCGATGAGATCCTCCGCGTCTTCTATGCCGACGGAGATTCTCACCAGCTCCGGCGGAAGCTCTCGTGAGGCGGCGATTTCCGTCGGAACACTGGCGTGCGACATGCATCCGGGCAGGCTGATGGTGGAGTGGAGGCTGCCGAAGCTCACGCAGATTTGGAACATTCTGGCTTGCTCGGCAACGGCGCGCGCCGCCGCTGCGGATTGTGTGGTGAAGCTGAGCACCGAGCCTGCGCCCGAGGCCTGCCGGTGTTGTAGCGAATAACCGGGATCGCTCTTGAGGCCGGGGTAGAAGACTTGTTCGACGCGGGGATCGGCGGCGAGAAATTCCGCGATGGCCAAGGTGTTGCGCTGCTGCGCGTCCACGCGCAGCTTCAACGTCTTCAAGCCTCGCAGCAGCAGGAAGCAATCAAACGGCGCCAGGGCATTGCCCTCGGCATTCTGCAAAAGGTAGATGTCTTCGGCGAGTTTCGGATCGCGTACGACCACCGCGCCTCCGGTCACGTCGGCGTGCCCGCAGAGAAACTTGGTCGCCGAGTGCAGCACGATGTCGGCCCCGAGCGAGAGCGGCAGTTGCAAGTAGGGAGACATCAGCGAATTGTCCACCACCAGCAGCGCGTTATTGGCGTGCGCCAACGCGGCGAGCGCGCGCAGGTCTATGACGCGCAGTAGAGGATTGGTCGGCGACTCCACGTAAATGAGACGGGTGCGTGGCGTGATCTTTGTGGCGAAGGTATCAAGATCGCTAGCGTCGGCATAGCTCGCGTTGATACCCGAGCGCTCCAGGATGCGCGTGAACAGGCGGCAGGTTCCACCGTAGAGATCGCTGTCGGCGAGAATCTCATCGCCGGTGCGGAGGGTTCTAGCCACCGCAGTGATGGCGGCCATGCCGCTGGCGAAGGCGAAGCCGTGCGTGCCGCCCTCGAGTCTGGCAATCTGTTCTTCCAGAACCTTGCGCGTGGGGTTGCCGCTTCGCGAATAATCGTAGTCGCCGAAGCGGTCTGCATGCTCCTGCTCGAAGGTTGCGGTCTGGTATATGGGCGTAGCCGTGGGGCGGAAGCGGTCCCCGGGGGCGGCGTCGAATTGTACAAGCCGGCTAGCGAACTTCATGGGCCACCTCCTTCGCGTAGCTACTGCAGCTAGCGGCCGCAAATGCCTGTTCGAGATCGGCGATGATGTCGGCGGGCGATTCCAGGCCAACCGAGAGCCGGATGAGTCCGTCGGAGATTCCGAGATGGTTGCGAAGTTCGGGGCCAACATCCGCGTGGGTGGTGGAGGCTGGATGGGTGATGAGAGTTTCTAATCCACCTAGGCTTTCGGCGCGCGAACAAAGCTGCACCGAGTTGAGTACATCGATCGCGGTAGTGAATGGCGCGTCGAGTTCGAAGGAGATCATGCCGCCGGGTGCGCGCTGCTGGCGTAGAGCAAGCTCATACTGCGGAAAAGACGGCAGCCCAGGATAATAGACTCGCGATACCAATGGATGGGCATCCAGCCACTCGGCGATGACCTGCGCATTCTCGCAATGCAGGCGGAGGCGAGCCGGGAGCGTCTTGAGTCCTTGCAACGTGAGCCAAGCCTCGAAGGGTGCCTGGATCGAACCCAGGGTTTTACGAATCAGACGGAAACGTTCGGCGAGCACCTCGTCGTGTGTCGCAAGTGACCCACCGACCGTGGCGTTATGTCCGTCGATGTATTTTGTGGTGGAGAGTACGGAGATGTCCGCGCCAAGTTCGAGAGGCCTCTGAAGGGCCGGTGTGAGAAAGGTGTTGTCGACGGCCAACAGCAGGCCATGGCGCTTGGTGATTTTTGCGATGGCGGCAATGTCGGTGAGAGTGAGAATCGGATTCGCCGGAGACTCAATAAAGACGATGCGCGTTTGAGGCGTGAGCGCGGCTTCCACATTCGCCGGGTTCGAAGTATCGACGAAGCTGGCATGTAAACCGAGCGGCTCCAGAATCTCGCGGAAGAGGCGGATGGTCCCACCGTAGGTTACCTGGGAAAGGATGGCGTGCTCGCCTGCTTTCAGCACCGAGAAAAACAGCGCGCTCTCAGCGGCCATGCCACTACGGAAACAGATGGCGGGCGCGGTTCCCTCCAGCGCGCCGATGGCTTTTTCCAGCGCATCTACCGTTGGATTGGAGACGCGCGAGTAACTGAATCCCTTATCGACGCCTACGGCATCGTGGACGAATGTGCCGGTCTGGTAGAGAGGGAAATTCAGAGAACTAGCGTGTGAGTCCAGCGTGCGGCCACCATGAATGGCCAAAGTAGCAATGTCTTGAGTATGTGAAGCCAATGTATCCTCCCCTGGCAGGTGAGTTTGAAGCGCCTAAAAACAAAATCGCCGTCTTGAGAGAATCCCAGACGGCTGCCAGAGAAGAGATGCGCGATTGCTCAGACACTCAAAGCTGGACGACCACCGCCTGGGAGGCACATGGCCATGCGCATTCGAGAATTGTCGAGCATCGTCATCTTGAAATTCCTAACCGGTGTGAGACCGATGAGAGATCATAACACAAAACGAGATTGCGGATGAAGGCTGGCACACGTCGGTTAGGTTAAGGCTTTGCCTTCCACACTCATCCCGCTGAAGACTTCGTGCCCTGCCTTCTTCCATGCTGGATAACCGCCATCGAGAATCGCAACATTGCTGTAGCCGAATTATTCAATTTCATCGCCCCTCGCTCTGACGTACCCTCTCCCCCGTTGGTGAGAACGATGCGGGTGGACTTTCGCGGTATCATGCGGAAAATATTAATTTCCAATTTACTGAGTGGCATATTGACCGCATAAAGAAGGTGAGCTTCTCCGAAAACACCTTCTTCTCGTGAATCGACGATCGCGATCTCTTTCCCATAGGCCTCCATTGTTTTCAGCGCGGTGGCGCCGACACGCGGTAAGGCGTCTTGGGCAACCGCAGTTTGGGTCACCATCAATGCGCTGAAGAGGGTGAACGCTAGGCGAATGGCGATTCTCATGCGGCGTTCCTTTCCTTTCTGATGCATGCCGGCTTTGATATGGTCGCGAGATGGCCATCGACTCGAACGCTCGCTAGCGGCACGATATTGAAACGCCATAAGCAACAGCCTGCAACGAGGGCCAGACCTTTAACGTCACGGCTACCGAGATCTGGTAGCCATGGCAAATCTTCGTTCTATGCGCAGCCTACCTGTGGACCCTAGCAGGTTCAAACGAAAAGCACGGACTCCGCCATCCAGTTCGATGACTGAGAATTTCGAAATGTCCAGATTCTTACAACCGGTGCTTCGAACTAAAGCTTCCAGATCGCGTTGGCCGCGACAACAAGACCCAGCGTCAGGCTGGCTATTAATACCTCTCCCAACGCGCCCACGATGAAGGGCCGCACTCCTTGCTTTGACATCTCGCGGAAATTCGTGCGCAGCCCCACACCTGCAAACGTCAGCAGAAACGCCCAGCGGGAAAGATTTGCCAGAGCACCTACCTGCTCCTTGTTGAAGACGTGAACCGATACGAGCAGCGAGATCACCAGAAAACCAAGGACGAACTTCGGGAACTTCTCCCAGAGGAACGCTCCCTTGTTCTTCACCTTTTCCGCTTGTCCGTGGCTTGCCCAGTAGATCGCGTAGCCGAGCACGACGAAGCCAATCGTCGCATTGCGCGTTGTCTTGGCCAGCACAGCAACTTTTCCGGCAACATCGGAATAGAGCGCCCCAGCGGCCGTGGCTTCGGCTGTGTTATCCACGGCAAGTCCCGACCACAATCCATACGCGTTGTCACTCAAGTGCAGCGCGTGTCCAATGAGCGGAAACGTCACCAGCGCGATGGCACCAAGCGCGAGAATCGCGGCAATCGCAAATGACGAATCCTCGTCGTCTGCGTCGATGGCCCCCTTGGCTGCAATGATCGCCGACACGCCGCATACAGCGGAGCCGACCGCGAGCAATGATGTCAATTTCGGCTTTAGGTTGAATAGCCTGCCGAGCATGGTCATTAGAAACAATGAGCCTGAGATCTCCAGCACAACCAGCGCGATGCTGATTCCGCCCAGTTTAAGCACATCGCCGACAACGAAACGTGCTCCGAGCAGCACGATGCCCGCCTTCAGCCAGAACTCGTACGTGGCGATCCCTGGGATAAATATCTTTGGAATCGTCACTGTGTTTGCGATCAATAGGCCAATTGCGATCGCCCAAAGCACGTACTCAATATTAGGGATGACCAGGTGATGAGCTTTGGCGTAGCCATTGATCGATTGCTCAAGCACCTTCCCGGCAAAGCCGATTGCCGCCAACAGCAGTACACCCGGCACAAATCGAACAACGCTCGCAAAAGGGTTCTGATCTTCGCGCGGAATCGCTACAGATGTTGCCACTTCGTTTCTCCTCGATGACTCAGCTCTTACCAGGGAACGTGCTTAAGCACTCCGATGCGCACTAGGAGTGCCAGCACGAATGCAGTGATAACTGCCCAGACGTCAAGCGACAGACCCAGTCGCGTGGCCTCCGTTGCGATTTTGTTTTCTTCGGACATCGTTGAACTCCTATTTAGTCGGGTCAAACTAGCCGCCCGTTGCCTGGAACTTGAGCACCGGGTTGTAAGCTGCGAGATCAGTCCTGAATTGCACTTCCAGCCGTTAAATCACAACCAGATCCGCAGGTCAGAGTATCGCTTTGGTAGAAATCGAAGCAGTAGCCGCGATTCCAGGCATTGACAAAGAACCGATTGTGATCGGAACTAATTGCGTCATTCCTTACCAGCCGCGAGTCTGGAGCAGGTCTTTGTCTTCGATTTGACTAATGGCTAGTCCTTTCATGGAGCCGGTCATCTGCTCGCTAACCTCGGTCAGAACCGCGGGATCGTTATAGTGCGTTGCGGCGGCGACGATGGCCTTGGCGCGCGATTCTGCCTCAGCGCGTTCCGTTGGAATGCTCAAATCAAGCGGAGTTGCGCCGGCTTTCATGAAGATTCCGCTGCCCACGAAGACGGCCTCGGCACCAAGTTGCATCACGAGCGAGGTGTCGGCGGGAGTCGCGATTCCTCCAGCGCTGAAGTTCGGCACAGGCAGTCTGCCGGCCCTGGCCACCATGCGGACGAGCTCGTACGGAGCTTGAAGGTTTTTAGCGGCGGCGAAAATTTCCTCGTCACCCATTACCGTGAGTTGCCTCATCTCCCTGACGATCTGGCGCATGTGTTTCACCGCATGAACGACATCGCCGGTTCCAGCCTCGCCCTTGGTGCGGATCATGGCTGCACCTTCAGCGATGCGGCGCAGGGCCTCGCCAAGGTTGCGTGCGCCGCAGACAAACGGCGTCCTGAATTCGTGCTTATCAATGTGATGTTCTTCATCGGCGGGCGTTAGTACCTCGGACTCGTCGATATAATCCACGCCAATTGCTTCGAGTATCTGTGCTTCCGCGAAGTGACCAATGCGAGCCTTGGCCATGACCGGGATATTCACTGTTGCCATGATTTCTTTGATGAGCTTGGGCGAGGCCATTCGTGCCACGCCGCCTTCGGCCCGAATGATGGCTGGCACGCGTTCGAGTGCCATAACGGCTGAAGCGCCCGCTTTTTCGGCAATCTCGGCTTGCTCGCGGCTCATCACGTCCATGATGACGCCGCCTTTAAGCATCTCCGCTAATCCGATCTTTAGGCGTAACCCGTTGTTTCCGTTGTTGTCAGACATGATTTCCTCAATCGACTGGATTTCGTAAAGAATGGGGAGCCCTGGGCCACGGGTACGCTTCCGTGGCGAAGGGCTTGCCGGGGGTGCTGCGGTGTTTTTGTTTTATTGTGCAGCCGTTGCTTGGGCAGAAGCTCCAATCGCCGTCGTCGGCAATGCCTGTGCTTGTTGACGAAGCTGCTCGAACAGTAAGGTGCTCACATAGCGCTCGCCAAAATCGGGGACAATGGCCACAATGAGCTTCCCTTTATTCTCGGGCCGGTGTGCGAGCTTCAGCGCCGCGTGTACTGCCGCGCCGGCCGAAATTCCCACCAGCAAGCCCTCCTCTTTCGGTAGGCGGCGGGCCGTCTCGAACGCCTCGTCGTTGCTGACTTGAATAATTTCGTCGATCAAGTCTCGCTGCAAAACTCCCGGAACGAAACCGGGGCCAATTCCCTGTATCTTGTGTGGTCCGGGCTTGCCTCCCGAAAGGACGGGGCTGTCCGTAGGCTCGACAGCGACAGCTTTGAAACTGGGCTTCTTGGCCTTGATGAACTGGCTGACTCCGGTCAGCGTGCCACCTGTACCGATTCCGGAGACAAGAATATCGACCTCGCCATTCGTGTCGTTCCAGATTTCCGGTCCGGTGGTTTCAAAGTGAATCTTCGGATTAGCTGGATTGTTGAACTGCTGCAAGATGAATCCGTTCGGTGTAGTCGCAAGAAGTTCTTCGGCTTTCGCGACCGCTCCTTTCATTCCATTCGCACCAGGGGTTAGAACGATCTCCGAACCAAAGGCGAGTAATACGACACGGCGCTCCAGGCTCATCGTGTCCGGCATGGTCAGAATCAGGCGATAGCCTTTCACTGCCGCCACAAAGGCCAGCGCGATCCCCGTATTGCCGCTGGTCGGCTCGATCAGGACGGTCTTACCCGGCTGGATCTTGCCCTCTCGCTCCGCGGCTTCGATCAACGCCACTCCTATGCGGTCTTTCACGCTATTAAGCGGGTTGGAGCTTTCCAGCTTCACCGCCACTTTTCCATACGCGCCCTCGGTCACCCGATTGAGAGAAACCAGCGGTGTATTGCCAATCAGTTCGATCACGCTCTTCGCAAATGCCATTTCTTTCTCCATTCAGCCCGGATGGACTGTGTGAAGCCGGAAGGAAGGAGCGGTGTGAGCAAGAAAAAACCCACAGGCCGCAACTTCCGGCGTGTGGGTTTTTAGAATCCGATCTTGGCTAATGCTATGCCATGTTTCCCTTTGCGCCAGAAGATGTTGTTCCGCGACAACACGCGGAAATCATCACTCGACAGTTCTGGCAGCACGGCATCATGGTGAACAAGTTATAGCGCGTTCCTTCTTTGCGCGTCAATCCAATTCCGAATCGGGCAGATAGCGCATAAATCAAAATGCTATCGCCAGCCAGGACTGAGCGCGACGTCCGATACTAAATTCCTGCGCCGTAATCAGCAAAGCCGCTCTTATCGAATTCGCTGCGGTAATCGCGGCGTTCCTTATCCTCACTAGCCAACCCGCCCACTGTGCTGCCATTCATCGGCGCGGCCGCCAAATGAGCCAGTTTGTCCAGGCGCGCGCGCAGTCCGTCGACGTCCTTGGAGAGCGCGATCAGCGCGTTGCTCAGTGGATCCTTGATCTCGCTCGGATCGGTGATGAGCACCCGCTTGCCATCGCGATAGACGATGTGTGCCGGCACCCCGACGACGGTGGAGTTTGGGGGCACGTCGCGCAGCACCACTGAACCGGCGCCCACGCGCGAATTGTCTCCCACCACGATGTCGCCCAGGATGCTCGAAGTGTTGCCGACGACCACGCCATTGCCGAGGGTGGGGTGCCGTTTCTTTTTCTGCAGGCTGGTCCCGCCCAGGGTCACGCCGTGGTAAAGCGTCACGTCATCGCCCACAATCGCGGTCTCGCCAATCACTACTCCCATCCCGTGATCGATAAAGAGCCGTCGTCCGATGGTGGCGGCAGGATGGATTTCGATGCCGGTGTGAAAGCGGGTCAACTGCGAGAGGCAGCGCGCCAGCAGACGGTATCCCCGCCGCCAAAGCCAATGATTCACGTGGTGCGCCCATACCGCGTGCAGTCCCGGATAGTTGAGCAGCACAGAAAGTTTGCCGGTTGCGGCCGGATCGCGCTTCAAAACAGATTGAATGTCTTCTCGAATTGTTCGCAGCACGCTCTAGCCTCGTTTAGATACCGACCACTCTATGGCTACAAAATGAAACTTCTGCCGCTATCTGAACCCACCCGGAATTTGTCGGCTTCAGGCGCTCTACCCGCTGAGCCTTTGTTTCCCGTGACTGCCCTGCAGTCATCTCCCAAAACGAAAAACCCACCCGCCTGAAATTTCTGGCGGGTGGGTCGGTATATCAAGATCCTGGTTAGATGAATGCTATGCCATGATCTTCCGCGCGCCAGATGGGTCCATGCCACAACAATAAGTGCAGCACATCATTCGACCGGTCTGGCAACACATCATCATGTTGGAGTGTTTTATATTCGAATCAACCCACGCCCGTCAATCGCATTTATCTTGACCCAAATCATCCATTGGGAACAATTCTGGATCTGTTTCCTGGAATAATCACTTGCACGCAGCGCGCAAGTTCGCTACTGTAGGATTCCATGAACCGCCTGACGCCAATGAACGCCTGTTGTGCCAGCATCTGTTGCTGTTGCTGTGCATGCGTTTGTTCTGGCATTCGGGCTTAATCGACCGGTTACAAGTTTCAGTCGAACCCACTGCCAGACCGGCAGTGGGTTCAGTTGTTTAGACGACCCACGGCAGAAAGCCCTGGGTCGTTTTGTTTTGCCAGAAAGTATATTCCCCTGGAAAGAGATCGTTGAGGAGCAGACGCAATGCCGGAAGACGAGAAGAAACATTACCTTGCCACACTGGCTGTCCACGGCGGCCAGAGCGTAGAACAGACGACAAAGGCACGCGCTGTGCCAATTTACCAGACGACCAGTTATGTGTTCGACGATAGTGCGCACGCAGGACGGCTCTTTGGGTTGCAGGAATTCGGAAACATCTACACCCGCATCATGAATCCGACGACAGACGTTTTCGAAAACCGGATCGCAGCCCTCGAAGGCGGCGTAGCCGGGCTGGCGACGGCGTCTGGACAGGCGGCAGAGACCCTGACGATCATCACGCTGGCGGGGACGGGCGAGGAGATTGTTTCTACGACCTCGCTCTATGGCGGTACTTATAATCTCTTCCATTACACGCTTCCGCGGCTGGGAATCGTCGTGCGCTTTGTGGATGCGGATGACTTCGACGGATTGCGCGCGGCGATTAACGAAAAGACCAAGGCGGTTTACACCGAGACGCTGGGAAATCCTAAGCTGGACGTGGCGGATATCGAGAAACTGGCGGCGATTGCGCACGAACACGGCGTGCCGCTGGTAATCGACAACACTTCGGCTTCTCCGGCGCTGACGCGGCCGATTGAATGGGGCGCGGACATTGTGGTGAATTCGGCGACGAAGTTTATTGGCGGACACGGCACGACGATCGGCGGCATTATCGTGGACGCCGGACGCTTTGACTGGGCGGCATCGCCACGATTCAAGCGCGACTTTGTCGATCCCGATCCGAGCTACCACGGCATCAGCTACACGGCGGCGTTTGGAAACCTGGCGTTCATCCTGAAGGCTCGGGTACAGGGATTGCGCGATACGGGAGCGGCGCTTTCGCCATTGAGCTCGTTCCTGCTGTTGCAGGGGGCCGAGACACTGCACCTGCGGTTGGAACGGCACTCGGAAAATGCGCTGAAGGTGGCAAATTATCTGGAGACGCATCCTGGCGTGGAGTGGGTGAACTATCCGGGGCTGGAGTCCAGCAAATATTACGAGCGCGCCAAGAAGTACCTTCCAAACGGAAGCGGTGCGCTAGTGACATTCGGGATCAAAGGAGGATACGAGGCCGGACGCAAGCTGATCGATTCGGTAAAACTCTTTAGCCACGTGGCAAACATCGGCGATGCAAAGTCGCTGATCATTCATCCCTCCTCTACCACGCACCAACAACTAAGCGCGCAGGAGCAACTCGATACGGGCGTGACGCCGGAGCTAGTACGGCTCTCGGTCGGCATCGAAGACGTGCGCGACATCATAGACGATCTGGCGCAGGCCATCGAAGCCGCAAATGGCATAAAGCACACCCTGCCCGAGCCGGCTGGCCAGGGAACGGGAAGATAGTCACGGCACCAATCTTCAGTTAACGCAAGGCGCCGTATCAATTGCAAAACGATGCCGAGTGTGAACTTGTCTGACGAACAGTATGCACCAGTAGATAGAACTTCATCCGTGAAAACGATGCAGATAAAACTTGGGAGATATACACAAAATGAACACTAAGAAGCTCTCTTTAGCTTTCAGTCTTTTTGTTATCACAGTATTTTCACAAACCTCATTTGCCCAGGGTCTGAACTGGGACGGCCAGACCGGCGCTCTCATTACGCCTTTTGCTTACACCGCTTCCACACCCGCCCACAAGTTCGGCAAGCCGGAAGTTGCCTTCCATTACCTGAACGGTGGTAAGGTGATTGGCAACCAGTATGACTTTTCAGTCACCGAGGGTATCGCCAAGCGTTTTGAAGTGGGCTTCACGCAGGCCTTCAGCTCTGCTGGCTCCAGCCCTCTGACCAGTCTGTTCGCGAACGGCTACACCACTCTTCACGGCAAGGTGACCTTCGTGAATGAGAACGCCTTCAAGACCAAGTGGGTTCCGGCCATCGCGATCGGTGCCGCTGGCCGCTTCGGTGGGCAGCGTGTGTCCTATCAAGTGACAGGTGCGAAATCGACTGATACGAATGCCGATTTTTACATCGTAGCCACCAAGACCGTTACCCAGGTGAAGGGCCTTCCCTTTGTTCTGAACTTCGGTGAAAAGGTCACAAACGCCTCGGTGCTGGGCGTCGCCGGTAATGCCGGAAATAACCTGAATGCCGATCAGCGCTGGCAGGGACGTCTTTTCGGCGCCGCTGCTGTTGTCGTGAAGGGCCCGGCGAAGTCCGCTCTGATCCTCGGATCGGAAGCGCTTCAGGAGCCTCGTTACGTGCAGGGACTGAATGGCTATTTAACGAAGCTGACGGAGACGGAGACGAGAGCTACAATTCCAACCTCGCTGACCTACTTTGTGCGCGTAGTTCCTCACCTGGAAGGATCGCCGCTGCAGATCGATTTCGCCGTTCTACAGGCTGCCGGCAAGATTGCTCCGGGAGTCCCTGTTGATCTCAACGCGCGCGCGCGCTTTGCCACGGCCGTTTCCTACCACTTCTAAGCGGTTTCTTTATTTGCGCCACAAGGAGGCCCACCCATATGGGGGCCTCCTTCGACTTCTTCATTCTGGAAGCTGGAAGAATCCTGAAATAACGACTTGCATGCAGCATGCAATTCAGCTAATGTATGACTCCATGAGCCGCTTGATGCGAACGAACGTTGGTTGTGCAAGCATGTGTTGTTGCTGCGCAAACGTCTGTTTTGGCATTCGGGCTTAATCGACCAGTTCCAGTTTCTAAGTTTTGTCGAACCCACTGCCAGACCGCAGTGGGTTTCGTGTTTTAGGGCGCAATGCAGCAAAGGCCCAAAGATGAGCACGGGTGGCGAAGTGGCTAACGCGGCGGCCTGCAAAGCCGTTATTCATGGGTTCAAATCCCATCTCGTGCTCCAGTTTTTTTACGGATCAAGATGTTTCGGAGCTTTGATAGAAAGATGACCACTACACTTCACACGAAGGGCGATCTCTCCATTACGGCGCAGCGCATGGCCATGTGTATGTGTATGAGCATGGCAATCGTGGGCGAGGAGGCCGAGACGTAACGTTCAAACAGGATCGGCAAAGCTCCTAGACGCCTACGATCAGATCGTGGGCTTTCCTTTTTGGTTATCGAAATGGGGCATTGAAATGTCACGAGGTTCTAACTCTCAGATCGAAAGGACACTGACGCATATCTACGTGCGCGACGACCAAAAGGACTTCGTCCGCCCCTGCTGGGCCACCGACACGGAGGTTTATTGCGGCATGTGCATGAGGGGTACGATTCAGCCGGTGGTCGGCGCCGTCTGCCCG
>CAZLZA010000112.1:0-13286 GCA_964563875.1 uncultured Acidobacteriaceae bacterium | reverse complement strand
AACAGAGACGGATCGTACGCTGTTTTTTGATTTTCTCCCGCTTGATCTGGGCACCATTCGCGGCTTCAAAACTCGCTTTCACCTCTACACCGTCCCGGGCCAGGTGTTCTATGACGCGTCGCGTAAACTGATTTTGCGCGGGGTGGACGGGGTGGTGTTCGTGGCCGACTCGCAACTTGAGCGGGCTGACGCGAACGTGGAGGCACTGGACAACCTGGTCTCCAATCTGGAGGAGCACGGGTACGATTTTGCGACGATTCCGTACGTGCTGCAATTCAACAAGCGTGATCTGCCCAACGTGCTCCCGGTGGACGAGATGCAGCGGCAGTTGCGCCGCCGCGAAGAGCCTACCTTCGAGTCGATTGCATCCCGCGGCAACGGCGTATTTGAGACGCTGAAAGAGATTGCCCGGCAGGTTCTGGTGGAACTGAAGAAGTCCTGAGCTGCGCCTTCGATCTTCCCTGAAAGCTTTTCCGTTGGTAGAGGCCCATCTCGGACCGAGGCTGCGGCATCGTACGTTTACACCGGAGTGACTTGCTGCCGGAGAACGGGCGCAACCGGTGGCACGGAAAGGACCACTATGGCAGAGAACAAAGGTAATCTTCCCACCGAATTCGCCAACCTGTTTCTGAAGGGAGTGGAGCGCGCCGCCGAGTTGCAGAAGAAGTCGCTGGACGCCGCCGTCGAGCAGAATGCGGAGGTGATTGCGTCCTACAAGAAGGGACCGCAGGTGGTGGCGGCACTGCCGAACGTGTTCGACCTGGCGGGAAAAGCTTTTGAGGGCTTTATCGAAGCGCAGAAGAGCGTAATCGACCAGATGGTGCAACAGACCGCAGCCTTGGTGGAGAGCGCGAAGGAGAGCAGCAACTCGGCGCAGAAGGTTGCCGAGACCTTCACCAAGACCATCCAGCAGACGATTCAGCATACGGCCGAGGCGCAGAAAAAAGCTCTGGATCTGGCGGTACAGCAAGCGAAGCGACCGGGATCGTCCGAGCCCAACCCATAATCATTTTCGACAATAGATAATCATCCCGGAACAGCCCTCGAAGCGCTTTCGTTGTAACTTTTTCACGGATTTTCAATCGAACCATACGAGTAGGACGATTGAAGGTGGAGTATCAACCCCGTGAACATGAAAATTAATCAACCGAAGTCCTCCGAGATCACGTCGAAGCCGCTGTACATGGACCGCCGCCGTTTTCTCGCCGCCGCCGCTGGATTCGGGGCGGCGGCGCTGTCCGTGGATAAGCTCGCCGAACTATTCTCGCCATCGACACAGGCGTTTGCCGGAACCCGGCTCGAAGCAACGCGAAGCCCCATCAGCACTACGGGGGAAAAGCTGACACCCTACCAGGACATCACCCACTACAACAATTTCTACGAGATGTCGACCGACAAGGAAGGCCCGGCGAAGGTTGCCGACAGGTTTCATCCACTGCCCTGGACGGTGCAGATTGACGGGCTGGTGAATAAGCCGCAAACCCTGGACTATGATTCCCTGCTGAAGCTGGCGCCACTGGAAGAGCGCATTTACCGGCATCGTTGCGTGGAAGGCTGGTCGATGGTGATTCCCTGGATCGGCTTTCCGCTGAAGGTGCTGCTGGATCGCGTGCAGCCGACCTCAAAAGCTAAGTTTGTTGCCTTCACCAGCGTGGTGCGGCCCAGCGAATTGCCAGGACAGAAGCGCGATGTCCTCGACTGGCCGTACCGGGAAGGGTTGCGGCTGGATGAAGCCATGAACCCGCTGACGCTGTTTACGGTTGGCCTTTATGGCGAGACCTTGCCCAATCAGGACGGTGCGCCGGTGCGCGTGGTGGTGCCGTGGAAATACGGGTTCAAGAGCGCGAAGTCGATTGTGAAGATTACGCTGACGAACAGTATGCCGCGGACGAGTTGGAACGAAGCCAGCGCGCGCGAGTACGGCTTCTATTCGAATGTGAATCCTCATGTGGATCATCCGCGCTGGAGCCAGGCCAAGGAGCGGCGCATCGGCGAAATCTTCAAGCGGGACACGCTGATGTTCAACGGCTACGGCGATTTTGTGGCAGACATGTACAAGAAGATGGATTTGCGGATGGATTTCTAAAGCGGGTTTCACAAGAGGTGTATCCGGCGGGAGAGGCGAGAGCAAAAGCAAGAGAATTCCAGAAGCAACACCATGGCAGAGGTGAAGGAGGATTGCTTCCCACCTTATCCGCGCGAAAGCAGCGCGGCGAAGGTGGGGCACCCGACGTTTCTTGTTCGTCCACCCTTGAACGCTTTTGTTCGTCCACCTTTAAAAGCCGATGACACTCTCAAAAATACGCGCTCAAGCAATACACAATTCCGGTTGCCAGCAAACGCCGAGCACCAGACAACCATCTCACTTCCGACCTCTCTTGAAAGGAAGTCTCCAATGACCAGAACGAAGATGAAGTCTCTGCTGATGACCGCTGCCATGTCCGGCCTGCTGACTGGCGCAACCACCACGCTGTCGGCGACCCCCGCGAACACCGGCGCCAACAGCATCACGCGCGCCATGGGGCTGTCCTCCCTGTCCAACTTCGACGACCCGCAGACCGACAAGCACGCCTGCAAGGGGCAGAACTCCTGCAAAGGAAAAGGCGGCTGCAAGACGGGCGACAACGGCTGCAAGGGCAAGAACTCCTGCAAGGGGAAAGGCGGCTGCGCCACCGACGGCTCGAAAGCACCTGAGGCGGTATAAGAACACTGCACAAAACCTGAGGGGACCGGCGCGGTCCGGTCCTCCTGAATTTGCAGAAGCGAGGATTGAAATGCCGGCAAACCGGTTCAATGGGTTCACCGAATACGGGATCGGAATTGGGCTGAGAATTCCGCACTACCAGCACATTCTGGAGAAGAAGCCGGTGGTGGACTGGTTCGAAATCATCTCGGAAAATTACATGATCGACGGCGGACGCCCCCTGGCAATTCTGGATGCGATCCTGGAACAGTACAAGGTGGTGCAGCACGGAGTTTCGATGTACTTCGGCTCCAGCCAGCCGCTGAATCGAGAGCACCTGAAACGGTTGAAATCGTTGGTGCGGCGCACCGGAACGCCGTGGCTCTCGGATCATCTGTGCTGGGGCAGCGTGGATGGGCGCTATACGCACGATCTGCTGCCGCTGCCCTACACCTGGGAGGCGATTGAGGTTGCGGCCAAAAACGTTCGCCGGGTGCAGGACTTTGTGGAAGTCCCGGTGGTGCTGGAAAACGTGAGCAGCTATGCGGAGTTTCACGACTCAGAGATGACGGAGTGGGAGTTTCTGACCGAGGTGGTGGAGCGCGCGGACTGCGGGATTCTGCTCGACGTCAATAACATTTATGTCAGCTCGATCAATCACGAGTTCGATCCGACGGAGTATGTGGACTATATTCCCGCCGAGCGCGTGGCGCAGATACACATTGCCGGACATTCACGCTATGAGCGCTTCCTGCTCGATACTCATGACCATCCGGTAATTGACCCGGTATGGAAGCTGTATGAGCAGGCACTGCGGCGGACGGGACCGACAGCGACGCTGCTGGAATGGGATGATCGCATACCTCCCTTTGAAGAGGTTCACGACGAGGCGATGAAGGCGAAAAAGTATCTCGACGCGGTGACCGGGGCCGAAGAGCGGCGGTGGGCAGGAGTGCCGGCATGACCGCGCTGCTGGAATTCCAACGCACGCTGGCGCGGGCGGTGATGCAACCCTTGAATTCGCGGGACAACATGAGGCGGGGCACAAATCGCAGAACCGCTCGTGTAACCCAAGCCGGGGTTGCGCTGGTGAAACCGAATTCGCGGCTCAGTAGTTGGGAGCGGCTTGAGATCTACAACCGCTCGTACTGGTCTCGGGTGCGGGATACGTTCAGCGAAGATTTTCCCGGAGTGCGCGCGCTGCTCGGGGTAAGGCAGTTCGACCAGTTGCGCCGCCATTATCTCGCCGATTGTCCGTCCGAGTCATTCACGATGCGCGATCTGGGCAAGAAGCTGGTGGCGTGGATGGAGCGGAATCCTGCGCTGGCCGGAGCGGATCATGAGATCGCTCTGGAGATGGCAAAGCTGGAGTGGGCTCATATCGAGTCATTCGACGCCGCGGAGTACGAACGGCTGAGTGCCGTCGACATTGCTGCGCTGGCTCCCGACAGCGGGTTGCGACTGCAACCGCATCTGCGATTGATGGCGGTTGAGCACGAAGTGGATAGGCTTCTGCTGGAGGTTCGGGAATCGGCGAAGCGCCATGGTGGCGTGCCACGCACGCTGACTCGGAAGAGAATCGCGCGGGCGAAATCTACGGGGGCTTCCGCAACATTTTCGGCAAACCCACTCTATCTTGCGATTCATCGTTTCGAACTGGTGGTGCACTACAAGCGGCTCGACGCCGAGATGTTCCGGCTGGTGAGTGCACTGGCGAAGGGTTTGCCGATCGGGGACGCCATCGAGTTGGCTTACTCCGAAGCAAGGCTTACGGCGGAGGAAAGCCAGCAACACGTTGAAGGCAGTTTTGCGCTGTTTTCAGCGCTCGGCTGGCTCTCTAGGTCCAGCCCACAGGCAGGTGATGAACTGTTATGACCTCGATTATGCGTGCCTTCGCCAAAGCCTATAACTGGTTCAGTTGGATCAGTTCACGGGCGCAGTCACCGTTTCTTCTATTCGTGCGCTTGTACTGGGGTGGGCAGTTCGTGCAGACGGGTTGGGGAAAGTTGCACCACCTCGCGCAGGTCACGCAATTCTTTACGAACCTGGGGATTCCCGCGCCGGGGGCAACGGCATTGTTTGTCGGCTGCGTAGAGTTTATCGGGGGCACACTGCTGATCCTGGGTTTAGGTTCGCGGCTGGCGGGATTGGTGCTGACGGGAAATATGCTGGTCGCCTATGTGACGGCCGACCGGACAGCACTGCTATCGATCTTCAGCGATCCAGGAAAATTCTACGGCGCGACCCCATACACATTTCTGTTCGCCGCGCTGGTGATACTGATTTTTGGGCCCGGATGGTTTGCGCTGGATACCCTGATGGCGCGCCAGCATGCAGCGCAGGGACCGGAGCGGGAGCACGCACTGCATCGGAATCGCGCCGACGCTACCTGATCGCCGAGGAACAAAATCCTGCTTCGCACGATGCAGGCCGGAGCAGGCTCAACCTTCGGCAGCCGCGCAAGGATCGAGTCCGAAAACTGCACGAGAGAAGATGGATTGTCGGGTGCAACCAGCAAGGGTATGATTAGCGCTGATGAACACACCCGCTCAGCGCAAGATCATAAACGCGCTATCGGAGAACTGGCAAGCCGAGATGCGCGGCTTCCACACCTATCAGGCATTCTCCGAGCGCGATGCGAACCCAATCCGCAAACGCATTCTGCGGAACCTGGCCGAGGCCGAGGCAAGGCATGCCGCGCTATGGGGAAACCGCATTCGCGAACTTGGCGGCACGTTGCCACCCTACGACGGCAAAGCTGCAGGCGACGCCGATACCCTGGCAAATCGCGTGGGCGGTCCGGGCATGGCGATGCGCCGTCTCGAGATCGACGAGAGCCGCGACATTGCGCACTACGGAAAACAACTGGAAGAGCTAGGCGACGAGCCGAGCATTGAAATACTGCATCAAGTCATTCAAGACGAGCACGAGCATTACCGCGAACTCGGCAGTCTGATCCGCAATCACTACCCGGCGTCGGCCATCGCCGAGATGAAGGCCGACCCTAAGTCGGTGATCGCTGAATTGCTGGCAAAGCGCTCGAACGCCGGCAAACAGGCCGCGGGATGGATTGGCGACGCCATCTACGGAGTGAACGACGGACTGGGAGCAATCTTCGGCATCGTCTCCGGAGTTTCCGGCGCCACGCTGGGAAATGCGCGTTACGTGCTACTGGCAGGAATTGCCGGGATGGTGGCCAGCGCCCTGTCGATGGGCTCAGGAGCATACCTTGCAGCGAAGAGCGAGGGCGAAATCTACGAAGCAGAATTAACGCGGGAACGCGAGGCGATCCAGATGAATGGCCTCGAGGCTCGTGAACTGCTCTCACTGTATTACCAAGTCAAGGGCCTGCCACAAGAGGACGCCGATCACGTCGTAGACCACATCGCCAAAGATCCTGAACAATTGCTGCGCGCGCTGGCTGCCGAACGGCTGAACGCGACCGAAGAGGCACTGAGTAATCCGATTACCTCCGCGATTACCGGCGCACTCTCGACCGCGGCTGGGGCCTTTGTACCGATCCTCCCATTTTTCTTTCTGAGCGGATACCCGGCAGTGATCGTCTCGGCGGTGATATCGCTGGCTGCACACTTTGCGGTTGGGGCGGCAAAGTCGTTGATCACGGTTCGCTCCTGGTGGGGCAGCGGATTTGAGATGACCGCCGTGGGGGCAGTGGAAGGCGCTGTAACTTATGTGATCGGAATCGGATTGGGCCGACTGGGCAGCTAGAATCTTGCTACGGTTCCCACGTCAGACGCCAACCCGCACACCCGCCGGAAACAAACAAAATAGGTCTGCGAAATGCCCCGCGTGACCTTTGGCGCTGGCTTGCTGCTCTGTTATAATCACTGGGACGCGGTGAAAGTCGCGCTTTTCCAACAGTCGGGGAGTGGCTCAGCCTGGTAGAGCACCTGGTTCGGGACCAGGGGGTCGGAGGTTCAAATCCTCTCTCCCCGACCATTATTTTCAATCACTTCCAGATATTTTTAATCCTGCCAAAAACCCACTGTAGATGATTTTGTAGACGCTCAAATTCTCGCAGTTGACCTGCGGGCATTCCGAAGAAGCTTTGAGCTTGGCTCCGAAGTCCATGCGGAAGCTAATCGTTGCTGCCGCATGGGCTTCGGAGGTTTTGGGGAGGGGATTGCCACGTTGTCCCTGAACATTATTGCTGGTCAGGCAGTTCACAGACGGCTAAGTCACCTTCACTTAAGTGCAGACAATCCCAAACTTCCCCGATGTTCTCAAACAACAATCCATCCTTGTTAACGTCATAGAACCACTTGGCATCATCCGGAGATAGGCTGTCTACCGCCGGTTGGAGAGCCGTGAAATCATCGGGGGCATCCAGCAACTCAAGGATCAGGTCCTCCTCTTCCTCCAAACGCGAAGCGAACAGACATTTCACCAGGCGTTCACGCGCGGCAGGGCTGTTTTGTAACGCATCGAGCAATTTCGTATGCATGGCGTTCATGAACTGCTCTTCGTCTGAGTCTGAATCGTCTGCTTGCCAGAGTTGATCAATCGATAATGTGAAATCGATTGTCATCCTGTACCGTTTCGACAAGAGTGTCTCGTTGGGCTGCTCTTCCGTTGGTATGGAGGATGATGCGGGCGGCATCACAGGCAACGGAATATTGGGCTCCACATCGAACCCCTGCTCCAGATCCCCAATCTGTCTGCGCAACTCGTCAATGACTTCGGGGTGAGTGTAGAAGTAGATCGCTTCTTTGGCTGCTTCCTCGCCGAACTGGGAAACAAATATGCCCGCAAATCTCCTGTTCCTGCAAAGACCCTTGCCGTACCGACTTGCCGCTTCGAAATGTTCGAGGCTCTTTCGGAGCGCTGCCGCATCATCCTGTCGTTCCGCCTGTGCGGCGTGATCAGGGTTTTGTTTTTTGAATTCCCGATGTTTTCGCTTCTTTGCCCTTTGTTTGTCCCGCAGTGACATAAAACTCCGAGCGGCAAAGTTTTGCCGTGTCACCATCGTGGATCACGGCGAACGACGTGGCAATAGCATCGAAAGTTCCTTTTCGAGGCTTTACGAACCTTTCTAGGCTTTCTTCAGACGCACCGCGAGAGCGCTTCGAAAATTTCAAGCTCTATCGAAATCGGCAATTCCGGCAACTTTGGAATGACCGGAAATAACGTCCCGGCCCGCTGCCGTTATTGTCGTCATGAATCTGTCTGCGATGATGGGCTCCAGAGCAACTAGGCCCTTTTCGGTCAAGTAGTGAAGCTCCTTTACAATATCGCGAATGCAGGTGTCGGTCCCATATTCACGGGTGATGCGTAAAAAGAGCACGTCACTGTGCTGTGCTGAAGGGTAGCTGCCTTCCAGCAGCAGAAGAAGGCGCATCCGCAGAACCTCAAGGTGCGTCTTGTCCATCATTTTCGCTAGTTCGTTATGATCTTGAATGGAATCACTTCTTCTTTCGCGAGGAGAATTCTTGCATGGCCGCTTCGATGTCGAACAGCCTCTTCTTTTCGCCAGCCAAGAACCATCCGATACAGGTCTGCAGATTGTCAGTCCAGAATTCATTGGGTTCTTGAGGTACCGGCTGAAACTTGGCGATAAGGTTGAGATTCTCGGGACGGGCGACCAGCCAATCGCTCACTGTGAATTTGAACTGCTTCCAGTCTTGAGTGGACGGCTGCATATTGACGGCGAGGATGTCGAATTCACCAAACCGATAGGGCCGCGTATCTTCGTTGGTGGCGGGATCGATGCCGCCACGCGTCTTTTGAACTTCGACCGTATACATATCTGATGGGAAGAGCTTGTTGCCCTCTCGGGCCAGCATTGGCCTGTGATCTTTCATGCGCTGAAGTTTGACCTGAATGCTGATTTGCTTCGGCGGTTCAGATTGGTTTTCGAGCAGAAAATCATATGGCAGATCGCCGGTAAAAGCTTTGGCGTTCCAGCCTTGAAGCAATGTGATTGCTTGGGTCTCAAAAATCGCTTCGGCGATAACGCCTCGCACTCCACGCAATGTCAGGTCCGAGGATCGCGCTATCGCACTCAAAATAATTTCGGCACTGACGCCCCAGTTTCGCTCTAACGGGTGTTGCGGCAGATGGGTGCGGAGATACTCAAGCAGCGCGAGTTTCTCGATTTCAGAACATTGGTCGATGAGACGCGTTATCGTATCTGTGGTTTCACTCACTTGCTCGGCCTTCCGGGACTGTCAGGTTTGAAGGAAAACACTTCGGAACGGTTGAGCAGAATGCGTCCGCCAATCTCGAAAGTCTGGAAGCGTCCCTTTTTCACCAAGCGAGCGATCGCTTGGCGCGAGACGCCACGAATGCGTGCGGCTTCAGCTTGAGAAATCCATTCGTCGTGTTTCAATTCTGTCCGCAATAAATTGGTTGACACTGTGAACCCATTTTGTTATGTTTGGCCAACGTCGTAATATAGCCATACCTGCACGCCGAAGAAGCCCAAGCCGGAACAAGCAGTTCGAGGAGATGTCTTTGTCAGAGCCAACGCCGATTCTCATAAACAGCACGCCAATAGCGGATATGCCAGCGGACCATCCGCGCAATCTGCTTCCGCGTGAGCCCTACTATGCTACCCCTCGTGGAGCTGCGTACCTCTCGGATTCTCTGGAACTTCTCCGCGCGTTGCCCACGGCGTCCGTTAATCTGGTGGTCACTTCGCCGCCCTACGCGTTGCACTTCAAAAAAGAATACGGCAATGCCGCAAAACAAGATTATGTTAAATGGTTTCTGCCGTTTGCAGCGGAGATTCTTCGGGTGCTCACCGACGATGGCAGCTTTGTTTTGAACATTGGCGGCAGTTACAATCAGGGGACGCCGACCCGTTCGGTCTACCACTTCAAATTGCTTGTGGCGCTTGTGGAAGAGATTGGGTTCCACCTCGCACAGGAATGCTTTTGGTACAACCCCGCCAAAATGCCGGTTCCGGCGGAGTGGGTGACCGTCCGGCGGATTCGGGTCCGGGACTCCGTAGAATATGTTTGGTGGCTCTCGAAAACCCCGTGGCCAAAAGCAAGCAATCTGAACGTGCTTAAGGAATATAGCGAAGACATGCTCCGGCTCAACCGGAACGGTGTCCGCGAAACAGTGCGGCCCTCGGGACATGTCATCCGGAGCAGTTTCGACAAGATCAAAGCCGGGGGTGCTATTCCAGCAAACGTTGTCGAGGATGACGTGCCCGAGAGCATGCTCAAGATGGGCAACAACTCTGCTAATGACGTTTACACCATGAAGTGCAAAGAGACTGGCACGAAGGTTCACCCTGCGCGTTTTCCAGTATCGCTTCCAAAGTTTTTCATCAAATTACTCACCGTGCCGAATGACCTGATTGTCGATCCGTTTGCAGGCTCAAACACAACGGGATTTGTCGCCGAAGGACTCGATAGGCGTTGGATCGCCTCAGATGCAGTTGAGGAGTACCTGAAAGCTAGTGCATTTCGATTTGAGGCGAGCTTACAGCAGCCCGATCTTTTCTGATATAGAGCGGAGCCTCCGGGGATAATTCCTTCGTAGATAACCAATTCTGTAATATCCGGGCCACCCGTTCGGTATCAATTCTCAGTTCATGTGGCTGCAAGTAACCCCGCAGCAGCGCGGAATGTGAAATGAATGAGGAGAATTGCCATGGCGGAACGATGTGCTGTGAACGTCGATATTGAGAAGATTCGAGAACTCTGGAACGCAACCGAGGAAGCAACACGGACCGAGAAAGCACGGCGGGAGCAAAGAGTAGAAACATCTGGCGATTTCGACGATCTCGAACTCTGGTTGAATATGACTCTATTCAGCATCTCACTGCGCTTGCACGCACTCGCAGTAAGTCCGAAAGAGAACCTACCGAGCCAGATCGCTGAACTGGAAAAAGAGACAACTTTATGCGGCGAGATCGGGCGCTACCTGCTCCGCGTCCGTCGCTGAAAGTATTCCGACCACGACTTCATTGTCGTGGTTTGTTACGTATTGTCGCAAGTAGACGATACCCGTGCGCTTCGTCAACGGTCTCAATGAACATTGTGCGCGGAATACAGATTCCGAGTGGCTTCCTCACTTTGTCGTATCGCTTCCGAATCCTGTCGATCAGCACCTTTACTTGGTCCTCCTCACATCCCGCCGCGATGGCTAGATCGACCATATCGAAGCCCCGGCGGTCCGACATCAGCTCTGTAACTATTTTGCGTTCCCGAAGATTGCGGAGATAAAACGTGCCACTTCCATGAGGGCCGATTAATTTCCAATCGACCGGCGTGATTCGTTCGATCAACACACCTCGTCGCCTTAAGCGTGCTCGGTAGGCTTTTTCGCTTTGTAGCTTTAATGCCAATTGGGGAGCGTTTGGTGCAAACACCAGATCACACCCGAGGTCGCGCAAATCTGCGTCAACTTCGTCTGGCAATTTTTTGAATACCATAAGCAAAACGGTCGGTTCCATTCGCCACAGCGGGCACGGAGCTGAGCGAATCCGACGACAGAGGGCGTAAACGCTGTCTGGGACTCTCGAACCATAGATTGGGACCAGAACAATCTCATATTCCAGAGCCGTGGCGTAGCGTGCGGAGACTATGTCATCAATGCACACGCACTCCATCCCTAGGCCGCAGGACTGAATGATCGCCGTGATCTCTGGTCTGGTGTACTGAGCCGTTTCACAATACAGAATGTTCCTAGTTGCGGACGAGGCGAGCTCAGCTTCGGAATGGGGGAGCCGCTTGAGTTTGAACATACGAGTGCCTCTGCAATCGATGTTCGAACTTTCATGCGGCCGTGCCGAAGCCCGGTCCACTACGTTCGGACCTTCCGCGTGCGCCGGTATCCATGGAACGGGAAACGGGCTTTGAATACGCGCAGGTATTAATTGTAAGAATCGTTGTGCTAAAAGTATTCGGAATCGTGTCTGACATTCATGCGGCCTTGCCCCTGGGGGGCGGTCCACTACCTCCAGACACTTCCGCAATTTAAGAGATGCAAGAACGGCAGTCCGAAGATGCTTTTTTTGAATCGTGGCGACAGGGAGGTAGGCATTTGTCCTATCCAGCAGCCATGCCGTCATTGAGCTGTTCACCATAGCGCTCTTTGGTCGGTTCCTCTTAGATTGACGGCCTGTGATCACAGGCTATACGTCAACGAGGAACCGACCAAAGGGCTCTATTGCTCGCGCTGGTCGCTGTGGCGTTACGCGTGAAATGGGCCAGACCGAGCGCCGCCGCGTCGAAAATCCTTGTGGAATATGGCTCAGCTTCCCACAGCTTCCTTTGGTGCCCTAGCCGGGGTGAAAGTTCCGGAAAGCGCACGGCGATTGCTTTGGCTATCTCATATTTGTTGTGATTGTCATCGCGAAATGCGCTCCTCACGACAGTGCGAGAAATCAGCCGCACGGGAATCCTGCGCACCCGGGCCAGTGCCGTAATCGTGCGGACCATTCTGCTGAGCATCGCTGTCCGGGGTTTCTTCATAACAACCGCGTCCGGCGCGTGCTGATCGAGGAGCATTGCCAGTTTCACGTTCATCGGAACCTTCACGGCATTTTTCCCATGTCGGAAATTCTTTATTCCCCAATCGAGCAGCTCGTCAGGCCCTTCAAATACGGCGAAGCCGAAACTGAGCGGGCGCAAATCCACGGCGAGCACAATTTGGCGCGAAAGGGATTTCATAGTTCCTGGTGTTCGTTGCTTTGAGCAGGTCCGTGATGATCGTCCAACCAGCGCAGCTGGCGGGACGCCAAAGCAGGCATTCGACCTTGGCCATGCTTATGTTCAATTTCAGAACGCAATATTGCGATTCGTTCTGCGATATTCTTTTGTACCTGTTGGTGAACGCCGCCGAACAGTGTGGCAGGGGATGCATCGAGAATTGCCGCAAGCGCGAGAGCAGTACGCAGCGATGGGAGCCGGTGACCGTGTTCATATCGAGACACTTTCGTGCGTTCCTTCGATCCCAGCAGAAAGGCCACGTCTTGCTGTGTGAGACTGGATCGTCTGCGATATGTTCGAACATAGTTGTGGAGCCGTGAAGACATGTTCGTTGCGAAGGTAAGTTTGCAACCAGGACTTTATGCCTCTTAGCTTACGGGAAAACCGCCAACCATGAAGTCGGGAGAATGTGCCGCAAACGGCAACAAATGGGTAGCTCTATATCGAAGGGATAGTGCTCGCAGCAGCTATTTTCTGAGTTCAAGGTGCGGTTCTACACCTTCCTTAAACTACTGTGGGCGCGAGTTGTCAAGGTCTGTCTTGGGACGGCACGCTATAAGTCAATTGATCATTTTGTAGACGGTTCATGCAACCAATCCTCCCTTTTGAAATCCGCATCGCTGGCATAGGGTGTCCTCATGAACGTGGAATCTCTGCGTGCCCTTTACCCGACGCTCACGGACGAAAAACTCAAGGAAGCGGGAGAAAATCTCCGCCGCTATTTTGAGTGTGCGTTACACATCGCGAACGAAGCGAACCCCACGCCCGTTGACAACCCGGAGCGCCCGCCTACGATAGAGGAAAGGTCGCTTCGTTCAATAAACAACAATTCCGTTTGAGCATGGGTAACGTATTTGCATATACCCGTGTTTCGACGGTCAAACAGGGGGAGAAAGGCGTTTCCTTACAGGAACAGA
>CAZLZA010000111.1:0-13427 GCA_964563875.1 uncultured Acidobacteriaceae bacterium | reverse complement strand
GCCGCCATTCGCGAGGAGTTGCAGCGCACCACGCAGGAGAAGGTGCAACAGCAGCCGCAACGCGCTGCCAACCGCGAATCTTCCCTGCTGGCAGAGTTCTCGCGCGACCTGACGCAGGCCGCCATGGAAAACCAGCTCGACCCGCTGGTAGGCCGCGATGGCGAGGTGGACCGTACCATTCAGATTCTGTGCCGCCGCACCAAGAACAACCCAGTGCTGATCGGCGAACCCGGCGTGGGCAAGACCGCGATTGTCGAAGGTCTGGCGCAGCGCATCGCCGATGGCGAAGTGCCTTCGTTCCTGGCGGACAAACGGGTGCTGGCGCTGGATCTTTCGTTGATCGTGGCCGGCACGAAATATCGCGGGCAGTTTGAAGAGCGGCTTAAAACCATCATGAAGGAGCTGATCGAGAATCAGAACTCGATCATCTTCATCGATGAGTTGCACACCCTGGTGGGAGCCGGCTCGGCGGAAGGATCGCTCGATGCGGCCAACATCTTGAAGCCTGCGTTGTCGCGCGGCGAAATTCAATGCATCGGCGCCACCACGCCCGGCGAGTACCGCAAGTCGATCGAGAAGGATCGTTCGCTCGAACGCCGCTTCCAGTCGGTCAAGGTGCCGCCGCCGAACGAGCCGGATTCGGTGAAGATTCTGATGGGCATCAAGGACCGGTATGAGAAGTTCCACGCCGTCAGCTACACAGACGAGTCGATCAACTTCGCGGTCTCGCACTCCAGCCGTTACATTCCGGATCGCTTCCTGCCGGATAAGGCTATCGATCTGATCGACGAGGCGGGGGCACGCGTGAAGCTACGCCAGTCGGCGCTGCCGGAGGAGATCACCGAGGTTCAGAAGCGCATCAAGTTCATCGTCCACCGGATGGAAAACGCGATCGCGAATCACGAATTCGAGAAGGCGCGTTTCTACTCGGACGAGGAGCGCAAGGAGCGCGAAAATCTGCGCATATTGCGCGAGAAGTTCCACCTGGATGAAAGCTCCACGGGAATTGTGCAGCGCGAGGATATTGAGGAAGTGGTTTCGCGCTGGACCGGAGTTCCGGTGGCGGCGATCAAGGAAGAAGAGTCGCAGAAGTTGCTGCGCATCGAAGAGGAACTGCACAAGCGCGTGATCTCTCAGGAGAAGGCAATCAGCGCCCTCGCCCGGGCGATCCGCCGCTCACGTGCCGGACTCAAAAACCCATCGCGGCCGATTGGCTCGTTCCTGTTCCTCGGCCCCACCGGCGTCGGCAAAACCGAGGCAGCGCGGACCTTGGCGCAGTTTATGTTCGGCAGCGAGAAGAGCCTGATTCGCTTCGATATGTCGGAGTACATGGAGAAGCATTCGGTGAGCAAGTTGATCGGCTCGCCTCCGGGCTACGTGGGCTATGAAGAAGGCGGACAGCTCACCGAGCGGGTGAAGCGCGCGCCTTATTCGGTCGTGCTGCTGGATGAAATCGAGAAGGCGCACCCGGATGTGTTTAACATCCTGTTGCAGGTCTTTGAGGATGGACAGTTGACGGATGGCCTCGGCAACACCGTGGACTTCAAGAATGTCATTCTCATCATGACCTCCAACATCGGCGCGCGTCACATGATTAAGCGCGAGGGTCTCGGCTTCTCTTCGAACAAGGAAGAGAGCATCAGCGACAAGGTTGAAGAGATGGTGAAGAGCGAAGTCAAGAAAACGTTCAACCCCGAGTTCCTCAACCGCGTGGATGAAGTCGTGATCTTTAACGCTCTCACCGAACACGATCTGAACCAGATTGTGGAACTGATGGTCACGCAACTGAATCACAACCTGGCGCAGCGAGCGATCACCATCACGGTGACCGAAGACGCCCGCAAGTGGATTCTGGACAAGACCATCACGGACCGGAGCTACGGGGCTCGTCCGCTGCGCCGCGCGCTGCAGAAGTTCGTCGAAGACCCGCTGTCAGAGGCGCTGATCCAGGGCAGCATCAAAACCCGTCCGGCGTTTGTCGAGGTCTATCTCGACAACAACCAACTCTTCTACCGCGAAGTGGGCGAAGAGAAGACCGACGGCGCGTTGCTCTGCAACCACTAACTCGCATCGTAAGTGAAATGAAGAAACGCCGCCGTTCATCCGGCGGCGTTTCTATTGGTGAAGCATTGCGCGAAAAAGAAATCTGCCGTGCCGGCAACTCACTCACCGGCGCGCTCCTGATCGTGAAAATGGTTGCCTCTGGCCTTGATTGCTGAAACTTTTCTCTTTGCTCGTCATCTATTTAGGTATGGAATTGCTCGTTTATTCGGCACGGTGGTGCCCGGACTGCCGCGAAGCAAAACGCTTCCTCGAACGGCACGAGATCCCCTACCGGGAGATCGATATTGAGACCACGCCCGGCGCCGCCGATGACGTGATCCGCAATACCGGGAAGCGCGGCATTCCGCAGTTTGTAGTCAACGGTACATGGGTGCAGCCCTATCGCGCTGGCGAGGGTTTTCTCTACGAAGAGATGAGCGAACTACTCGGCATCCCAGGAAGTTCAGCTTAGTACGACCGGCTTCCTTTTCCGCCGGAGCAAGACATATAGAGAAGAGGACCTCCTGTTAAGGCCGGGACGCACCCGGCCTTGTTTTTTGCCGACCGTAAATTCCAAATCTTCGCGCCGACATTGCTACAATAGGGAGTTCAGCCCTCACTAAAAGTTCGGTAGGAGATTGCTTTGATTGCTCGTTATACGCGCCCGGAGATGGGCCTGATCTGGAGTGACGAAAATAAGTTCCGTACCTGGTTGCAGGTGGAAGTAGCCGCCAGCGAAACCCTCGCCGAGGCGGGCATCGTCCCCAAGTCCGCTGCCCGCGCCATCCGCGTGAAGGGTGCGGCCTTTGAAGTTGCCCGGATTCACCAGGTGGAGGCCGAGGTCAAGCATGACGTCATCGCCTTCACCACGGCCGTGGCGGAAAAGGTTGGTCCCGAGTCACGCTGGTTGCACTACGGACTGACCTCGAACGATGTGGTGGACACGGCGCAGGCATTGCTCGTACAACAGGCTTCAGTCCTGTTGCGCGTCGGCATCGAAAAGTTCCTCGTGGTGTTAGAGCGCCGCGCGTTGGAGTTCCAGCACACCCCGCAGATCGGGCGCACCCATGGGGTTCATGCCGAACCGATTACCTTCGGCCTGAAGATTGCCAACTGGTTCAGCGAAATGCAGCGCAACCTGGAACGCTTTGACTTTGCCACCGAACAGATGCGGATCGGCAAACTCAGCGGCGCGGTGGGCAATGGGGCGCACCTCGATCCAAAATATGAGGAGTTGATCTGCGGACGGCTGGGATTGGTTCCGGCAGCGGTTTCCTCGCAGGTGATACAACGCGACCGTCATGCCTTCTACGTTGCCACACTCGCCATTGTCGCCTGCACGCTGGACAAGATTGCGACGGAAGTCCGCCACCTGCAGAAGACCGAGGTGCGCGAAGCCGAAGAGTTCTTCAGCGAAAAACAAAAGGGCTCTTCCGCCATGCCGCACAAGCGGAATCCGGTCACCTGCGAGCAGATCTCCGGGTTGTCGCGGGTGATTCGCGGCAACGTGCAACCGGCATTGGAAGATGTTGCTCTCTGGCATGAGCGTGACATTTCGCACTCTTCGGTGGAGCGCATCATCCTGCCTGACTCCACGATTCTGCTCGATTATCTGCTGAACAGAACCACCATTCTGGTGGACACCCTGCTGGTTTATCCGGAGCGCATGTTGCGCAATCTGCACTCGACCGGCGGCCTGGTCTTCAGCGGCCAGCTTCTGCTCGACCTGGTGGAGGCGGGAGTGCTCCGCGAAGACGCATACCGCATCGTGCAGCGCAATGCGATGCAGGCGTGGCGCGAGGAGAAGAACTTCCGCGAGCTGGTATGCTCCGATCCGGAGATTACCTCGCGGGTCCAAAAGAAGACGCTGGACCGCGCCTTCGATCTCGACCGCCAACTGCGGAATGTCGACAAAATTTTCAAACGCGTATTTCCGAAGAGACACTCGGTTCGAACGGCGGGACGCTCGGTATCTACGTCCAAGGCAAAATCCAAGGTAAAGCAGCACACCTAGGAAAATTCTATCTACTGGTTGTGGTGGCGCAGCCTGTTGGGCCGCCAATTAGCAGAAAAAGCAGCCGTGTAGAACGGCAAATAGGCAGTAACATAGTCGACCAGCATGACCCCCATTCTTGACGCCATCCATTCTCCCGCGGACGTAAAGCGCTTGTCGCTTCCCGAGCTCATCCAGCTTGCCGAAGAGATTCGCAGCGAACTCATCACGGTGCTCGCCCGCACGGGCGGCCATCTTGGCCCCAACCTCGGCGTGGTCGAGCTGACCATCGCCATGCACTATGTGTTCAATACGCCCAGCGATCACTTTCTTTTCGATGTGAGTCACCAGGCGTACGTGCATAAGCTGCTCACCGGACGGCGCGACCGCTTTGCGACCATCCGCACCGCAGGCGGGCTGAACGGCTTTATGCTGCGCACGGAGAGCGAACATGACTGCTATGGCGCAGGACACGCCGGCACGGCGCTTTCAGCGGCGCTCGGCATGGCGGTGGCGCGCGACAAAACGGGCGGCAAAGAGCACGTGGTGGCGCTGGCGGGAGACGCGGCCTTTACCTGCGGAATCACCCACGAGGCGCTCAACAATATCGCCTCGCAGACCAAGCGCCTGATCATCGTCCTGAATGACAACAAGTGGTCGATCGACAAAAACGTCGGCGCCATCGCCAACTACTTCAACAAGATTGTCACCAGTCCGCAGTACCACCGGCTCTACGAAAAGGCGGCCAAGCTGGTAGAAAAAGTCGGCGGCAAATCCGCCACCCAAGTGGCACGGAAGGCCGAAGAGGCCGCCAAGAGCATGCTGTGGCCCTCGATCATCTTCGAGGAGTTCGGGCTGAAGTACTATGGGCCGGTCGACGGACACGATATTGCATCGCTGATCCGGATGTTTCAGTTCCTCAAGACCCTGGATCGCCCGGTGCTGTTGCACGTCATCACCCAGAAGGGCCGGGGCTTTGAGCCCGCTGAGGAAAAGCAGAAGAAATTCCACGGGCTAGGACCCTACAATCCTGAGACCGGCGAGACCAAGCCGCTGGCCCAGCGCACCTACTCGGAGGTCTTTGCCGACTCGCTCATCAAACTTGCGACCAGCAATAATCGGGTCATCGCGATCACCGCGGCCATGCCTAACGGCACCGCGCTCGACCGCTTCCGCGCCGTGCATCCGGACAAGTATTACGATGTGGGCATTGCCGAAGAACACGCGATTCTGTTCGCCGCCGGAATGGCAACGAAAGGTTTCCGGCCTTTCTGTGCTATCTATTCCACCTTCCTGCAGCGCGGCTTTGATCCCATTGTGCACGACGTCTGCCTGCAGAACCTGCCCGTAGTCTTCTGCATGGATCGCGGTGGGCTGAGCGGAGACGACGGACCGACCCATCACGGCCTCTTCGATATCAGCTACCTGCGCGGCATTCCCAACATTGTCCACATGAGCCCGAAGGACGAAGACGAACTCGCCGACATGCTCTTCACCGCCTTGGAGCACAATGGCCCCTCGGCAGTGCGCTATCCGCGCGGGGTCGGCCCCGGCACTCCGGCGAAGGAACAACCCGTAGCGATTCCGATTGGCGAAGCCGAGTTGCTGGAACACACAGGCGGTGATCGAGTCGCTATCTTCTCGCTGGGAATCATGCTGCCGCTGGCCCGCGAAATTGCCCGGGCGCTCGCCTTGGAAGGCGTAGACTGCGCGGTGATCAATGCGCGCTTTGCCAAGCCGGTCGATGGCGCGATGATCGAGCGCTTTGCGCGCTCGGCGGAAATCCTGCTGACCCTGGAAGACCACGCCCTGGCGGGAGGCTTCGGCAGCGCCGTGCTGGAAGAGCTGAATCGCCTGGGGCTGAGCACACCGGTCGTGCGGATCGGCTGGCCCGACCAGTTCATCGAACATGGCAAGCCGGACGAACTGCGCAAGAAGTACGGCCTCAGCGCTGCAGCTGCGCTGACCAAAGTGCGGCAACATCTGGGCATTCCGGTTTAGGCGCGGTTTGCGTCCCGGCTGAGGCAGACACAGCAGAGATAGAAAAGCAGGAGGGTTGGATGCCTCCTGCTTTTGCTTGCAAAGCCGATCAATCTAGATTATTTGCGATCCGACTGCGGACCACCCGAGGCGGCTGCATCACGGCGGGCAGGACGACCTGCCTTGGCAGTCTGCTGGGAAGTGAACTCCGGGCCGTACTTTTCCAGCAGCACCGGAACCAGCGCGCCTTCGGCTTCCTTGACGAAGGTCATGGTTCCTTCCTCGTTGAGGTCGATGCGGATAAAATCTCCGAGCCTGATTTGTGCGGTGGCCACCAAATTAGCCAGCGGGAAGACGATATTTTTTTCAATTGCGCGCTTGAGATGGCGGGCACCGTACTTGGGGTCCGTTCCCTCCTGCAACAGCAGCGCCTTGACGCTGGGTGTGCAACTGAAGACAAACTGGTTGTTTCCCGTTGCCTGGAGGATGCGCTGCTGCACCAGGCCGAGTTCAATCTCCAGAATCTTTTCCAAGTGCTCGCGGCGCAACGTTTTGAAAACCACAATCTTATCGATGCGATTCATGAACTCCGGAGAAAACTTCCGGCGAGCGGCATCGACTGCGGTGCGGTTCATCTTGTCGTCGATTTTGTTGTCGATCTCTCCGCTGGGCTGAGCGAAGCCCATGTTTCCATTGAGCAGCTCGTTCATCTCTCCAGCACCCAGATTCGAAGTGAGGACGATGAGGCACTGCGACAGATCTACCCGGCGATTGTCGCCGAGGGTAAGAGTGGCTTTATCCAGAATCCCGAGCAAGAGCTGCCACAATGCGTCACTGGCCTTCTCGATTTCGTCAAAGAGCAGCAACGAGAGTTTGAGGCGGTCGGTGTGCCACTGATTCAGCGCCTCCTGGGTGAGCAGGGGGTGGGTCTCGCGGTGTCCAAGATAGCCTGGGGGCGAGCCGATCAGCTTGGCGATCTCATGGGAGTGCTGAAATTCGGCGCAGTCAATCTTGATGATGGCGTGCGAATCTCCAAAGAGCGCCTCGGCGACGGCTTCGACGACGCGGGTTTTACCGGAACCCGTCGGCCCGAGAAAGAGGAGGTTGCCGACCGGACGTCCGGGAGCGTTCAGGCCCGCCAGAAACATCTGGTAGATCTCGGTAACTTTTTCGACTGCGTCATCCTGGCCAACTATCTTCCGCCGAATGGCATTATCAAAATCCTGGGCGTCGCTGGAGCGGCGGGAAGGGTCAAGAGTCGCATTGATTCCGGTTTTCATAGGTCTAACCCTTAAACTTTCGGGGACCGCCTCCATGGATTGGAGGATAGTTCCTGAGATGGAAAACGGGAGTGCCGCGTTGTACGGTTGTAACAGAGACCCCGGCGAAAGCCAAAATTTCTCTCGCCCGAAAACTTGCACTCACCCCCCACCTCATGGAGGGTTAGATGCGGAGGCAAAAAAAAAGACGCAGGAGTGCGGGGTTGCCAGCCAAAACCGAACACAGTTAATTACACAAAGGAAAATATTTCGGGAACTCAGGTATTCTTCTTTCCTCACAGACCAGAGATGCGTGCTAGTATCCGCTCACATTCAACTCTGGATTGGGCGCCATGTCTCGGAAGTCAGTTTCGCTCTCGGTTCTTACATTTGCGGTTGTTTTACTTGCGGTATTTGCATTTTTTGAAAAGCTTCCGCTCCGCGCACGCGACCTCGCGCGGGCGGCCGAGGCAACCGCACCATCGCGGCCTGCGCCGGCCAGTAAGACCGCACCATCCGTAGTGCAAACGGCGCGCATATCGCCGACGGATACCACACTGCACACGGTGGCCAAGGGAGAAAGTGTGCCCGGCATCGTCCACCACTACCTGCCGTTGACGACGTTTCTTACGGGCAGCGAGTTGGAGAAAGCAATCCGCGCCGCCAATCCGGAAATCAAGGGACTGTGGCCCAAGCCGGGATCGGAGATCCTGATCCCCTCGTACAAGGAAAACTGGGCGGAGAAGCCGGTGCTGATTTCGAAGCACTTCGAGGTGCGCGCGGTTTACCTGACGGGTACGATGGCGGGCAGCGCCAAAGGACTTGACATTATTCGCGACTGGCGCGAAGCCGGCGGCAACAGCGTGGTGTTCGACATCAAGGATTCGGACGGCTCGGTAAGCGTCCCAACCGGATTGCCACTGGCCCCAGAGCAGAAAAGCTATCCGATCCGCAACTTGCCGAAGTTTACCGCCTTTGTCCACGCCCAGGGACTACACGCCATCGCCCGCATCGCGGTCTTTCGCGACGATGCGCTGGTGACCAAGCATCCGGAACTGGCGGTCGAATCGCGCCGCGGCGGAGCATGGCGGGAGAACGGAAAGCTGGTATGGACCGACTCTTCCAACCCAAAAGTTTGGGACTACAACATCGGCTTGGCAAAGTTCGCAGCCGCCAATGGAGCCGACGAAATTCAGTTTGACTATGTGCGCTTTCCGGCAGAAGGCGACCAGAAAGACGCGCAGTTTCGCTTTGAGGCGGAGCATCCGGGCTGGACGCGGGCCGACGCCATTACGAACTTCCTGAAGAAGGCGCAGGCTGAACTGAGGCCTTCCGGCGTACTGTTTTCGCTGGACGTTTTCGGCGTGATGGCCTGGCAGCGGCCCATCGATCTTTCACACACCGGGCAGGATATTGCACAGATGGCAAAGTATTGCGACGTGATGTCGCCGATGATTTATCCATCGCACTTCTTTGGCATGGATGGTTACACTTCTCCAGGAGATGCGCCGGAACATTTCATCGGCGAGTCGATGGAGCGTTTCCAGAAGGTGACGGCCGAAAGCGGGGTAGTGCTGCGTCCGTGGCTGCAGGCCTTTGGCTGGAAGACCAAGAGCTATTCGCCGGAGTACATACGCATCGAGGTTGCGGTTTCGCGCAGCAAGGGCGGCGATGGCTTCCTGTTCTGGAACGCGAATAACGATTACAGCAAGCCGTATTCGGCAATGCCGGAGATGCGCCAGGACAAGGCAAAGTATTTCCGTGGCGACGAGGTAAAGAGCTACGTGGAGCCTGCGGCACATACCAGCGGCAGCGGAACGCCGGCGAATTAGCTGCGGCGAGAACCACCGGAGAGCAGTGCCATTTCGAGACGGATTTGCACTCTGCCTCCGGCACATATAATATTTGGTTCCCGATGTCCTGCGACTGTAAGCCCATCCAATACGCGCTGGTTGCCTACGTGAAGAACGAACTGGGAGAGTTTGTGGAGAATCTGCGCCGCGAACTGCATCCGGCACACGCCCATCTACCGACTCATCTGACGGTGTTGCCGCCACGGCCATTGCAAGGCTCGGAGGAGGAGGCGGTGGCCATGTTGCGCCAGATCAGCGCGACGGTTGCTCCCTTCCAGGTGGAACTGGGCGAGGTGGAGAGCTTCCTGCCGACTACGCCGACGGTATTTATCCGGGTGAGCTACGCAGGATACAGAATGCGGGAGTTGCATGACCACCTGAACCAAAACGGACTGGCCTTCACCGAGACGCTTCCCTACATGCCGCACGTTACGATTGCCAAGTTGGACAGTAATGAGCGTGCCGCCGAAGTGCTGCAGACCAGCAAGACGCGCTGGGAGAATTACACTGGCTCGCATCGCATATCCGTCGAACGCCTCACGTTTGTACGCGGAAGCGAACACACCTGGACCGACCTGGCCGAAATTCCTCTGTCCGCCCCGCCCCGCTAATCGTCTGCCGACGGAATCTCCGCACGAGTGGACATGACCGTCTTTCGCATTGCTAATCCGCTCGGTTCCACGCTAAATGATCACAGCGCGGCGCTTACGGCCGAACTGCCTCGAAACCTCCCAACCGAATGGAGCGTCGCGCGCTTCAGGGGAGGCGTCGCAATGAGGTTACGATGCAACTATTTGTTTATGGCGCTGGATACCTGGGAACCGTTCTCTCCGCCTGCCTGGCGGATTTCGGAACGCCGATTGTGTGCTGCGATTCAGCAGAGGACAAGATTCTCAATCTGACGCAAGGGCGCGTCGCTTTCTACGAAAAGAATCTGGAAGAAATCATCCGGCGCAATGTGCGGGCCGGAAGACTGACCTACTCGACGGAGATCGAACTGCAGGCCGCACGCTCGCAGGCAATTTATCTGGCGCAGGACGATCCCAATGAAACCGAGGCGATTGCGCTGCGGTTGGCGCCGGTTGCAGTGCCCGGAACGCTGCTGCTGATCTGCACTCCTACGCCGGTTGGAACGGCAACGCGAATTGCGCGCAAGCTGTGCGCGCTGGGCTACGACCTGCCAGTGGTGGCACATCCGCTCTCGCTCACCGAGGGCTGCGCGGTGGAGGACTTTAACTGGCCTGACCGGCTTCTATTCGGCACCAACAACTCACAGGCAATCGGAACGCTGAAGATCATTTACCGTCCGGTTGTGCTGCGCGGGACTCCGGTGATTGTGACCAACGCGGAGACAGCCGAGTTGGTACGCGAGGCCGCGACCGCATTTCTCGCCACGAAGGTTTCATTCATTAATGAAATGGCCGAGCTTTGCGAACATGTGAACGCCGATGCGCTGGATCTCTCGCTGGCCCTGGGGCTGGACAAACGGATCGCGCCGCGATGCCTGCAGCCAGGGGTGGGACTAGGTGGCAATTTTGTGGAGAGCGACATCGCCAGCCTGACCGCGCTGGCGCAACGCAAGGGCGTGGAGTTGCAGATGCTGGCGGCGGCACAGGCGGTGAGCCAGCAACACGCCGAGCGCACGATGCGCAAGATCGCCGAAGTTATGCCAAGCCTGCGCGATAAGCGCGTGGGACTGCTGGGGTTGGCCGTCAAGCCGCATACCAGTTCGGTGGCGGGGTCGTCCTCGGTTGCGCTGGCCCGGCAACTGGTGGGAAGCGGTGCGGTGGTGCGCGCGTACGATCCGTTTGCCATGATGCACGCGGAACGTGAGTTAGAGCAGGTTGTGTCGCTCTGCGACTCTGCGTACATGGCCGCGGAAGGAGTGGACGCGCTGATCCTGGCCACGGGCTGGCCGGAGTTTCGCAGCCTGGACTTTGTGCGCATGAAAACCCTGCTGCGCCGCCCCTTAATTGTAGATACGAAAAACCTGCTCGACTGCGACCGGCTTCGCGGCCTGGGGTTTGAGTATATGGGAATCGGACGCATCCCCGCGCCTGGTAGCGGCACAGAGGCCATGGTCATGAAAGGAACGGCTTGAGGATTGGCCCGGAATTGGACCGGCCCAAGCATCTTTATTGAAATCGATTTCCACAAGGCGCGGTAAGGACGAGTGCAGGACAGCGGGGATGCGTCTGCTATAATCGATTTGGTTCCATGGTGGGTATAGTTCAATGGTGGAACGCCGGTCTGTGGCACCGGATGGTGTGGGTTCGAGTCCCACTACCCACCCCAACAAACCGTTTAGTTTCAATCTTTTAGCTTACAATAAGGGTCCATTAGGGGTCTCAACTACTGAATGGACCCGGTAAGCACTTCCAAAACCACCAAATCATTCGCGGTTCTCAAATTCTCCGCGACGCCCTGCGTATACACGTTTAGCGTCGTGCGAATATCTGCGTGCCGCAAAAGTTCCTGCTGTACCTTCACGTCCACCTGGAGATCGCGCAGCATCGAGGAGTAGCTGTGCCGGAACGTATGCCAGCCAATGCCCTCCCCCAGCCCCGCCTGGATGGCCGCTTCTTTCATTTTTTTGGCAGCGTACTTCCAGGGCTGATACGGCTTCGTCCCACCGCTTTGGGGATTGGCGAAGATCCAATCGCCTGGCCCTGTCCATAGCGACCGATTGCGCTGTTCCGAGAGAGCAGACGCTAGCATCGGATGCAAAGGAAGAGTCTTGCCCGAATAGGCGGTCTTCACCTCATCCACCCGATTGACCACAATGGCGCGGTTGATGGAGATCGTCCCAGCAGCGAAATCCACATCCTGCCATTGCAGCGCAGCCCATTCTGAGCAACGAAGGCCCAGCGACATCGCAACCATCAACATCGTCCGGTACGGTTCGGTCTGGAGATGCGCCAGTAGTTTCTGGCATTCCGCGGCCGAAAGCACGCGGGGAGCTTTCCGACGTTTGGAACACCCCGGGACCCGCACCAGGCTCATCGGGTTCCGCCCAAAAGGGACCATCTCCCAGCGCATCGCACACTCGAACACGTTCAGCATGATCGTCTTGATGTGATTCCTGGACTTCGGTGCCAAGGTCAAGGTTTTCAGCCACTGTTCCACCGCGAACGCCTTCACCTCGGCCAGCTCATACCCTGCCCACTTCGGCCGGATATGGGTACGAATGTAAGAGCGATAGGCGGTGCTGGTGGAATAGCGTGCCGGCATCTCTTCCGCATCGTAGCGATCCAGCAAAGCACCAAACGTCACGCCTCGTTGGACCGCAGTATCTGGGTTAATACTCAAACGCAAATGCTCCGCCGCCCTGAGCGCTTGCTTTTTCGTAGAGTAACGGTCTAGGTCGCCGATCTCGACGGAGCGTTTCTTGCCCGCCGAGTCGGAGTAGCGATAGACCCAAACATCCGGCCCGAGCCGGCGCGGTTTGCGCTGCACGGAGCCGAACTGATAACGCGCTCGTCTCATCCTTAACCCTCCGGAGACGACGCGAGAGGCAGTGCAGAAGAGTCTAATCGTTCGCGCATCCAAGCATCAAGGGCAGACGCACGGAAGCGAACATAGGCACCCTTGCCCTGTCCCAGACGAATACACGGGATCTTCCCTTCGCGGGCCCACTTCAGGACTGTACCGGGCCGTTTTACGCCCAGGAGCCTGCAGGCTTCTGCCGCCGTAATTACGGGTTCGCAAACTCTGCAAGTTTCTGTGCTTCTGGCCTCACCAGGATCAGTCCGGTGCTGCCAAGCTGCTGTATGAGTCGACATAAAATTCTCACCTCCCTTGTTTTCGGTACCCGGTCGCTGTCCGCCAGCGGCGTGCCTTCGCTTCGCAACACGAACCGCCAGCTTGAACATTTCGTTCCCGTCAGTTTTTGCATGGTCCTTTGCAGCCTGCTTCGTTCAAATCCTATTGAATGGTCACGGTCACGCTAATCGCCGCCGGGTTTATCACCGTGCCCGATCCTGTCGGAGTCACGGTGACGGTGTACGTCTGTGGCGATGGCGTCGAACTACCACCGCTCCCGCTGCAACCTACAAGCACGCCCGCCGCCAAGATCGCCAGCGCCGTCAGTAGCACGGCCAGCAACTGATTTCTGCGCCGTGCGAACGGAGCACCCAGCAGCACTGCACAGAACATCACCGGCCCGCCGCTCTTCCATGGAAGACGCGGCGATCGGTTGGCCGCATTTTTCGTGGCCGTGATGGTCAGCGTGGAATTTCCTGTCATGCTAGAGGCGAAGCTGACCGAAGGCGCGCTCGCCGAAACAGCCGAAGGCGTGCC
>CAZLZA010000110.1:0-13490 GCA_964563875.1 uncultured Acidobacteriaceae bacterium | reverse complement strand
TCCGAACAAAAAGTGCTTCCGTGCGGGCTTGGGCTAGCGTAAATTACTGATTTGATTCAAGCTTAGATATGAACAGACCTGACCTACTTTCTTAACTCTTAATCAGTAGGTTGTAGGTTCGATTCCTACCGCGCTCACCATCTGTTTTCAATCACTTACAGCTCAATATTTTATTGAGGTCTCCTGACCATAAGTCAGTAGGTTGTAGGTTTTGCTCCCAGCACTCTCCTATTTTTTCACTCACTTACAGGGTTGATGATTCTTGGGTGTGTCGTAAAGGCATGGCATACCTAAAGAACATCCACCGGTTATGTATGTTCAGAATCTTTCGCAGGAATGGGAAAAGACGATTCGGGTTGGTATCGAGGAATTAGGGGAGGGCAACAACGCTGCCTGCCCCGCTCGCCTTAGCACATCCACATCACCGATGGGCAGGCATGCGCAACCGAATAGCCGTTTCAAAGCCTGGTGTCGAATGTGATCAGCCTGCTCTTTCCCACAGAAGGGGTTATTCGACACGTCCAGCCATACCTGAAGAACATCTGCAATTGCTACCCGTCTCTATGAACCGCAGCACGGAACACGACCTCGCTATTATCGGGAATCGTGACGTAAACATCGGGATGGGGTCCCCGTCTTGAAGCGACAATCCAAGCTGACGCAGGATACCAACGTCCAGTTTCTTCGTTCCGCTGGCCGAGGCCGTGGTTTTTGCGATGCTCGCGTCCTATCTTCTCTCGCGAACGCTCGTGCCGACGCTGGTGATGTACATGCTCCGGCTCCACGAAGATAAGGGAAATCCGAGCAACGTATTTTCGCGGTTCCAGAAAGCATTCGAGCGACGCTTCGAGCGGCTGCGAGCCGTCTATCGTGATCTGCTAACGCGGTTTGTTCTGCATCGGAAAATCTTCATTCCGGCATTCCTTGCAGTCTGTGCCTGCACATTCCTGCTGGTTCCCTGGCTCGGACGGGATTTCTTCCCGCAGACCGACAGCGGGCAATTCATTCTGCATATCCGCTCAAAGACCGGAATGCGTATCGAGGAGACGGCCCGCCTTTCTGATCTTGTGGAAGACTTCCTTCGCCAACAAATACCGGCGAAGGAGATTGACAACATGCTCGACAACATCGGCCTGCCGTACAGCCCGCTGAACACCATGCACTCAACCTCGGGAGTTCTCGGCACCAATGACGTCGACGTTTTGGTGTCGCTGCTCGAAAACCATCATCCGACCGCAGATTACGTACGGGCTCTGCGGCAGCAGCTCCCTCGAGAATTCCCTGGCGTCACCTTCTACTTCTTGCCCGCCGACATGGTGACTCAGATTGTGAACTTCGGGCTTCCTTCACCGATCGATGTGCAGGTTGAAGGCAACAATGTTCAGGTCAGCCATCAGATTGCAGAGAAGATGATGGCTGACCTGCACAGCGTCACCGGCCTGACCGATCTGCACATCCAACAGCCACTCGACTATCCGACGCTGGAGGTCGCGGTCGACCGGACGAAGGCATAGCAGGCGGGCTACACCGAGCAGCAGGTCGCACAAAGTGCGCTCAACACGCTAAGTGGAAGTTTTCAGGTTACGCCGATGTTCCTGGTCAACTGGAATAACGGTGTGAACTACAACCTTGTGACGCAGACCCCCCAATACCGGATCCAGTCGGTACAGGACATTCAGAACATCCCGATTGCCGGCCGTGGTCAGGGAAACTCGGAAATTCTTGGTGATCTCGCGTCTATGAAGCGGTCACACGAAATGGCGATTGTCTCGCACTACAACATCCGTCGTGTAGTCGACATTTATGTAGGGGTCCAGGACCGTGATCTTGGAGCCACAAGCCGGGACGTGGAGCGCATCGTCGATCGATACCGGCAACACCTTCCACGAGGAACATTCATCACGATACGCGGTCAGGTTGATACGATGCACAGCTCCTATACGGGACTGATTGCTGGGCTTCATGTAGTTTGAGTGTAAGCTATGGCATCTGCGGCAGGAGTTGCTGGGGTTTCGAGCGACACTGGATTTAGGCAGCAAGAGCCAGTCGTGGCAGTGCGATTGGGCGGTACTTGTCGGAATAGGAACTGGACCAGCAGTAGACGGCATCACGCCGCGAACACCAGCGGCTCCGTTCGACATAGACCATCTCTTTGTTGAGCGGTCGGGCACACCCGCGAGCGATTTCCTGCCCCCGTTGCTTCATTTATTTTCTTGCGCTCGAGCCGAAAAACAACTCAGCGAGGAGTGCAGTGCGTCGATCGACAACTGGGCAGCGTGAGCCGAGGCCTCCGGGATTCCACCGAGCGATTCGATAATCGCCTCGCGGCGGACTGCCAGCGCGTCGCTCAAGGCCGCTCCCTGGATCATCTCGGTCAATCGAGAGGCGCACGCGATGGTGGGGACACAGCCTTTGGCACGGAAGCGGGCTTCGAGGATGGTTTGATCTTCGACCCGAAGACTCAGCTCCAGCATGTCTCCACATACGGGATTCTCGACTCGCGCGACCGCGTTTGCGCCCGGCAGCTCACCAGAGTTGCGCGTGTTCTTGAAATGGTCCATTACCAGCGATGAATACATAAGTTGGATCAGTCCTTCAGATTGCGAGTCCGGTAGCCAGGCCGTTTCTAGCCCTTACTGAGGCGGAGGAGCTTTTCTTTGTCTTGTGGCGATGGGTTCCAGACCGGACTCAGTTCCCTGAGCTTCGCGACTTCCGCGAAGAGGCATGTCTGCACGTAATCCATCTCCTCCTGGGTTGTTTGTTTACCAAGGCTGAAACGGACTGCCGCTTGCGCCCGGTCGCGCTTCATCCCCATTGCCATCATTACGTAGGGAGGATGACTATCGCCCGAGGCACATGCAGAGCCGGTTGAAACGGATACATCTTTCTCATCCAGAGCGACCATCAGAGAGGCGCCTGAGATTCCATCGAAGGAGATATCCGAAGTATTGGGGATGCGAGGGGCTCCAAGGCCATGAATATGAATGCACTCGAGTTGCTCGCCCACGACGCGCTCGAAGCGATCGCGCATCTCGCCCATACGCTCCGCGCCGCCCTCCGTCAGCCAGTGGCTAGCGAGCGTGGCGGCCTTGCCCAAACCTACGATTCCCGGCAGATTCTCCGTGCCGCCGCGCTTGTTGTGTTCCTGCGGGCCGCCAACAATCAGCGGCTGCATAGGCGTGCCGCGCCGCACGTAAAGCACTCCGATTCCCTGAGGAGCGTTGAATTTATGCCCCGAGATACTGAGCAAATCGCACTGGATGCGGGCCACATCAATCGGCAGTTTGCCGACCGCCTGCACTGCGTCCGTATGGAACCAGACGTCGGCTTCGGCCGCGATCCGGCCGATCTCCTCCAATGGTTGGACTACTCCGGTCTCGTTATTCGCCATCATCACGGAGATCAGCTTCGTATTCCGCCGCAACGCTGCGCGCACATCCTCCGGGTTGACCTGCCCATGGCCGTCCACGGAAAGATAGGTCACGGTCGTGCCATTAGATTCCAATCGCTTGCAGGCGTTGTGGATGGCAGAATGCTCAATTGCGGTGGTGATCACGTGATCGCCCGGCGAGACAAGGCCGAAGAGTGCCTGGTTGTCGCCTTCCGTGCCGCCGCTGTTGAAGACAATCTCAGACGGATCGCCCCCCAGCAAAACGGCGAGAGATTTGCGCGCCTCTTCAACTGCGGCGCTCGCTCGCTGACCACGCTCGTAGAGCGACGAGGCGTTGCCGAACTTCTCAAAAAAGTATGGACGCATGGCCTCGAACACTTCCGGCAAAAGTTGGGTGCTCGCATTATTGTCGAGATACACGCTGGGCATTCAATCCCACTCCTTTGCCTTGCACGGCTTCGGGCAGTTCTCCTAGCTGGTTGCCTGCGGTTCCTCGATCGCGGGCTGAGGTTCCCGTACCAATTTGCGAAGCAGCCGCAAGTGCGGCAGAGCGGTTTTGGAATTGCAGCGAGCCGCAATTAACTCGGCAACAACGGATACACCAATTTCTTCTGGTGTCCGGGCACCGATGTCGATTCCGATCGGAGCGCTGACCCGGTCCAGCTTATCCGGTGAGATTCCTTCCTTTTCTAATTCGCGGTAAATAGTGATCACCTTGCGCTTCGAACCGATCATACCGATGTAATGTGCAGGCGTGTTGGCGGCCCATCGTAGAACGCGCATATCGTCGCGGTGGCCGCGCGTGGCGATGACGATAAATGCCGCTTCGTGAATCGCCAACTCGGCCATGACGCTGTCAAATTCGTCAGCATGGACATCGCGGGCGTCAGGAAAGCGCCCGCGATTGGCAAATGCCTCGCGATCATCGACGACTACCACCTCAAAACCCACAACGCGTGCAACTCGATAGACGTTATACCCGACGTGGCCGGCACCGAACACATAGACCGTAGGGACGGGGAAAAGAGGTTCAATGAAAATTTCGAGCACCCTGTCGCAAGCGAGGTTGGAGTCGCCTCCGGGGTTCTTGTCGAGGGTGCATGCAAGTTTGCGGGGCTCTTCCTGCTCGATGACTCCGCGCGCAGCCTCGATTACTCCGGCCTCGACGAAGTCTCCACCCAAACTGCCTGCAATCGTGCCATCGTCACGAATTAGCATCCTGGCGACGTCCAAGGAACGATCGGAGGCGCGAAGGCTGATGGCGGTCACCAGCGCGGCGCGATGGCCGTCCCGACGCCAGCGAACAAGTTCTTCGTAAACATCCGTGGTGTCTGAGACAGGCAGGAGAGGCTCAATGAAGATTTCTAGCGATCCGCCGCAGACCAAGCCGGTATCGTATTTGGGATTCTTATTCAGGTTAAAGGCCAGCATACGTGGCGTTTTCTGCTCGATAACTTCGCGCGCTGCCTGCCATACTTCGGCCTCAACGCAGCCACCGCCGATGCTACCTGCGATCGAGCCATCGTCGCAGACCATCATCTTAGCGGCTTCGAACGATGGGATGGAACCGTGAACACCTGTTATGGTCGCCAGTGCGGCGCAACGGCCTTCCCGACGCCATCGCACAAGCTCTTCGTAGATATCCATAGGACCTCACTACAGACTAGCAACTCCGATGTCCAGCGGGACCTATCCCTGCAGTGTGGCTTCGGATTTTCGCCGGGCTATTAGAATCAATTGCCTTTTCCGAACCCGCAGTTCGGAAATTGACAGGTACTACATTCACGACAGAGCCCGCCGAGGCCCAACCGGGCAATATCCTTGCGAGTGACCTCGTCGCCAGCCAGTATCCTAGGCACGATCAGATCAAAGATCGTTATCTTGTGATACATCACGCATCCCGGCAACCCTAAAATAGGAATGTTGCCAGAATAAGCGAGCATAAACATCGACCCTGGAAGCACCGGGGCTCCGTACATGACCACCCTGCCTCCAACGCTTCGAATTGCCGCTGGAGTTACATCATCAGGATCAACCGACATTCCCCCGGTCGTGAGAATTAATTCCGCTCCATCCTGAATCAACGTTTGAATCGCCTCACGAATCATCCTGACATCGTCTGTAGCGTAAATCTGCCTCACGACCCGGCTGCCATACTCCACAACCTTGGCCTGAACAACCGGCCCGAACTTATCCTCAATGCGGCCGTGATACACTTCGCTGCCCGTCGTGACCAGTCCTACTTTCATACTCCTGAATGGCTTGATTTCGATGATCGGCGCGCGCTGGCGGCAGATTTCCTCCAGGGCGAGGATCTTATCCGACTCGATTACCAGAGGGACAACCCGGCAGCCGGCTATGGTGGTTGCCGCAGCTATCCGCTGATTGGAGTGCAGGGAAGCCACTACGATCTGGTCGATGCTATTGATCTCCTCCAAGGCGTCGGCGTCAATCTTCAATAGACCCGCGACATTTGCCCGGAGTTCGACCTTGCCTTCGGCTGGTTCTGTCAAGCTAAGCCCCGGGCCCGCTACGGCTTTGGCTATCCTTGTGGCAGCATCGTCCTCATGCAGCAGGGTGTCGCTGAGCTCCCACACATACAGGTGCTCTTTGCCGAGGTTCAACAACTTAGAGATATCTTCTCTGCGTACAACATGCCCTTTCTTGAAAGCCCGGCCCTTGACTTTCCCGGGCACTATCTCCGTGATGTCGTGGCACAATACGGCCCCTTCAGCTTCATATACCGGAATGATTTTCATCACACATCCACAAAAAAAGAAACAACATTAAACTGTTCCGGTCACACCTGGAACAGTGCCCCAATAAGCACCACTCCGAACTCGCCGAATGCAGGTGCGAACGCTACAACCAAGCAGGTCACAATATCCGGGACAGCGGTAACACCCCGCAGATCGATACAACTTGCAGTCCTCCCTGCGTCTTTCTAAATTGAGAGATTTCGCGGCTAGAAGAAGTGCAATTTTCTGACCGTTCTCGACCGGGCCTTCTAATCATTGTGCTTCAAAGGGTTGGGTCAACTCTCGACAGAAAGATTGGTTTGTGGCTTGTCAAAAGTGAAATGACGCAATGCAGAACTGACATGATGCAAACACTGTTCCAAATCGAAGAGCATGCGATCGCCAATAGCGACGTGCCCTCGTTCTCCCATTGCGACTCTTGGCTAAGTAGCTGCCCTTCATTGCGATAGCGTCGTGGCTAGCTAACCTCTGTGTTTTCGTTTCCTCAGTATGGTCACGAAATTGCCATTAGTACATTTGTTCCAACGATGAGATCGCTCTGTGGCGTTGAGCTGCCGCTCGCGGATTACTTGTCGGCGGCTGAAGATACGGAACTCGCGCGCCAACACTCGGGACCTATTTCACTCCTATTTGGAGCACCGCGTGTCGCGCACAGAAGATTACGGTCCGTCGTTGAGCCAGTAACAAGATGATGAGGTCTCTGCCCGCCGCGGGTCACCGAGACCGCAACGGGGCCGCCAATGCCGCGGAGCGCAAAACAAGAGAGGGCGGCGACATTTTGAGCGCCACGCAAGCTACATCTGAGTGTGAGAAACTCGAGCTACGCGTGGAGCAAACGGTAAACCCCTGGCTGGTTACCATGACAGTCATTTTGGCGACCTTCATGGAGCTACTGGACACCAGCATCGCCAATGTTGCGCTTCCCCACATTGCCGGCAATCTTTCCTCAACTATTGACGAGAGTACTTATGTACTCACATCGTACCTGATCGCGAACGCCATCATACTTCCCTTGAGCGGATGGTTTTCTGAAACCTTCGGCCGCAAACGTTTCTACATGGGTTGTGTTGTCATTTTCACTTTTAGTTCCCTTTGTTGCGGGATGGCCCCAAGCCTGTCGGCTCTGGTATTCTGCCGCATCATCCAGGGTCTTGGCGGAGGAGGATTGCAACCCTCTGCGCAGGCGATCATCGCCGACACTTTCCCCAAAGATAAACTGAGTATGGCTTTCTCTGTCTATGGCATGGCGGTCGTCGTCGCACCTGCCATCGGCCCGAGCCTCGGCGGGTGGGTTACCGACAACTACAGTTGGCGCTGGCTCTTCTATGTCAATGTGCCACTCGGAATTATCTCGTTACTGCTCACCTCACGCTTGATTCACGAACACCCGCGAGGTGAAAACCTTCCACCCAACGCTTCGGGCGTGGACTGGCAGGGGATGGGACTTCTCGCATTGGGACTCGGAGCTCTCGAATTCGTTCTGGACAGGGGACAGGAAGACGACTGGTTTGGTTCAGAGCGCATCACTGTGTTGGCCATAGTATCCGCTGTTTCTATCATCGCTGTGATCTGCCGCGAACTGATGATCGAGAATCCAATCGTAGATCTCCGGCTCTTCCGTCAGCGTAATTATTCGTTGGCCAATATACTTGTATTCTTCCTTGGATTCATGCTTGCCGGCAGCACCGTGTTGCTTCCGCAATTTCTGCAAACCCTAATGGGCTACTCGGCCACTCTAAGCGGCAATGTACTCACGCCCGGCGCTTCCGTCTACATGTTGATTTTACCGATCGTTGCGATGCTGATCAGACGGACTGGTCCGCGCCCCTTCCTGATTGTCGGCTATACCATCGTCGGGATATCGATGTGGTTGATCGCGAGACTAAACCTCAATGTTGACTTTGCCACCGTCGCGGAAGTACGCATCGTCACCCTGATCGGATTAGCCTGTCTGTTTACCCCGATAAGCCTCGTTTGCTACTCGAGCGTTCCGCCTGGGAAGAACAACGCCGCATCCGCTCTCTATAACTTGTTGCGCAATCTTGGAGCAAGTGTTGGAGTTGCAGCAGTCACTACCATAGTTACCCGACGAGCTCAAATACACCAATCCCGACTGGTGGAACATATCACCGTTGGTAGTCCGCTCTACCAGACTTGGATCGCACAGACTAGCCGATACATCCGATTGCGTGGCAACGGTTTGGGAACACCCACAGGCAGGGCCACCGCCCTGCTGTATCGCTTGGTCGTGAAGCAGGCCACCACCATGGCATATCTGGACACCTTCTGGATACTCGGCACCGTCTGCTTCATCATGCCAATCTTTGCACTGTTATTGCGCAGAGTCGCGGCTCCCCCCAAGGCTCCGGAGTGTAAGGTTCCGACCACCAACTTCCCTGTCAAGGCCGCTGATTCCCAGTGTAATGGGAATCGTCAAAACCTACACGTTGAAGAAGCAATAACACATTAAAGACGATTTTGACTTCGGCACTGTAGTGTTTTCCCTCTCTCGTCGGCAGCGACAAGCTAATGTTAGGAAATGACCGTCTCCGTCTGGCGCTTGCACTGGCCGAGTTTAGTCTTGCGACTCGGAGACAGTGTTTCTACAAATTTAATACCGAATACATTAAGATCTGCTAACCGTTGCGGCTTATCGCTAATGACACATATTTGGTCGGCATGTAGATGGTGCAATATCTGGGCACAGATTCCAGCCGACATCAGTCTGTGGTGGGCCGAGTCTCCGAGGGTCAAGAACGGATCATCCTGAAAGAAGGGTAAGGACGCGGACAGAAAGCGGTCTTCATCGTTCGCTAGTTGTGGTGTCGGCACACAGACGACGATCCCATTCCCCTTGTGATACATCAGATTGAGAGCTGCGTCAAATGAATCGTTGAGATACGTAAGCAGAGACGTACAGGCATCTCCGATCGAAGATACCGGCTCGATCCGCACGAGTGGAGCGGACAACTCGAAGATCTCGTCACCACCCTTCACTAGAGCGCCACAGCACTCAAGTACGTCAGAGGTAAAGTTGATGAACCTGAAGCCTCCGTAGCGCGTCCTTAAATGAATCACCGCTGCAGGTCTCACGTGAGTCTCGCTAGCCATGCGGTGCTTTACCAACTCAGTGACACTGAGCATCCTCAACCCATGAGCGTGACCAAATTTGGCCAACGACGACAGGCAACAGAGTGGGCGGTCTCCATGCCGCAGAATCTTGCAGAGAAAACCTGAAGGGCTCAGCGCCGCCAATCGTGCCAAGTCAACAATTGCCTCCGCGTGTCCTGGCCGTGACAGAACTCCATTCTTGCGACTGCACAGCGGAACGAGCGGATGGCGCATGCCACTGGGGGAGCCACATGGTTTCACCTTGCTGGCCCCGGTTTTAAGCTCTCTTGAGCAGGTATCCTTAGATTGCTCATTGCCGAAGGATGCTCCTATCGAAAACCCCTCCAGTAGTGCTTTCGGCATCTTTATACTTTGAAATCCGTACGGTGAATGCGCCGAACACATGAGGCCGCCAGCATTGGACTGCATAAAACGTAGCGTATCCAGCGAGGCCCCATCCGTCGCCGCGACGAGACTAGCCTCGCTGTTTTCGTTTTCACCATCGACCACGATAAGCACTCGTCTGCCCTGAAGTTCGCCGAGGGCTTCCGGAACGGTACAGAATAGATTGGGCGGGTTCATGATCTGTTCTCTGAAACGCTGAGTTCCAATGCGATACTTTGAGTCGCTTCCTCTGACTCCTTCGAAACAGTGCGTTGCGTGTAAGAGCGAAAATGTATTCCGACAGCCAGTGCTCCCCAAAGGCACAACACGCCTCCGGAAGCAAACGCTGCACTACTCCCCATAAAAAATGCAAATGCACCAAGCAGAAGGCTTCCCAGTGGAACCACGCCCCAGAATGCAGCAGAATAGAAGGCGGTGATTCGACCTCGCAATCTATCCGTAGTGACGGATTGGATGTAGACATTAGTTGCTGCGGCCTGGATCATGATTGAGAAGCTGACCACGAACACGGCGACAAATGTCCCTACAAGTGAATCCGATAACGACAATCCGATCAGCGCGATTCCCGCCCCAATCATCCCAGCGTAACTAATCGCTATTTTTGAGCCACTGTTGCAAAGGGAAGCGATTATACAGGACGCTATGATTGCTGCCACACTGGAAACAGCTCCGAGTGCACCTAAGGTTTGTGGTCCAGTTTGCAGCACGTTCTTGACATGAAAAGGAAGCAAGACCGTAAAAGGCAACACAATCAGACTGGTGATGCAAAGCATGATAAGACTCGATTTCGCTTTGGGATACCTACCAAGCCATGTCCAACCCTCTCGCCAGCTACAGGCATGATTTGTACTCGCTGGCGCGGATCCACGTTCACGAATCATCAACAGAGCAGCGAGAGATGCTGCGTAACTGCCCCCGTCGATCAGAAAACAGATTGCTTCGCCAAACCTTGCCAACAGCAACCCAGCTAGAGACGGACCGGCAACTCGACAAAGATTTACGACAACAGAGTCGAGCGCCAGCATCCCGGATTGATCCTTAGGGTTGGCTGCCAGCACTGGGACCAACGCGGTTCGTGCAGGAATGTCAAAAGCACTGATGCAGCCACGGACAACACTTAACACCACGAGGTGCGCAAATGAGATATGTTGCGAAAATGCGAAGTATGCCAGAGTAAAGGCCTGTATCGAAGCAAATACCTGTGTCACTAATAGGGTATTTCGAGTACCCCAGCGATCGATGGCTGAGCCCGCGAGAGGAGCGAGCAAAAGGACCGGGATTTGTCCCGTAAACCCGATCACGCCCAGCCACAGCACTGAGTTTGTAATCCGGACGATCAGCCACGCAACCGCGATACGGGTCATCCAGGTCCCTAGTCCAGAGACAAGTTGACCAGTCTCCAGTAGGCGGAACTCTCGGCTCGCAAACATGTGCCACGGGACGCTCCATCTCGGTGAAGGCTTTTTCACGCTCACGGCCGGATTCGATGATTGCATTCGTTCACTCCTGCCTGTGTTCCACGGCAACAGGAATAGCGTTAACGTTGAAGGAACGAACTATTGGCACCATAGTCCCGCAGGGAGCACCAATCCAATAGAACGTTTAGTTGAAACCAGGACGCAAGGATATCTCTGCGTGACGCCCGCATCGAAGCCATGACGTCGGTGTATATGGAGATTCCACCTGGTGAGTCTGTGAGCACAAAGCAACCGTATGGGGAGGGACCGCTTCATCGCGGTCCCTCCCCACGGCACTTACTTGGAGGAGGCAAGAATCGCGCGCGCCGCCTGATGGCCACTGCCTACCGCAAAGCCAAAACTAGTGCCAGGCGAGCTCAAGCCGTAGCTGTCTGCATTGATACCGCCCACATCGTTGCCGACAATGTACAGTCCCTCGATCGGCTTGTGGTCCTTATCGAGGGGCTGGAAGTTCAGGTTGGTCTTTACTCCGCCCGAGGTTACAAGATAACGGATGACCTCGCGGAAAGCATACAGCTTGCCTGTCAGTGGCTTCATGAAGTATCTGTCTTTTGCAAAAGCGGCATCTAAATTGACGGCAGCGGCGTGGTTGTAGCTCTCGATGGTCGCCTTCAACGTTTCGGCGGGAACATGGATCTTTGCAGCCAGTTCCTCGACGGTGTCCGCCGAGTAGACGTTGCGGTCACCCTCTTTGACGTACTCGTCAAGAGCCGCATCAAATTTTGCTACCTTCGTGCCTGCCGGAACGATGACGCCCATTCCGCCGTCGATTCCATCGTCGGCATAGTGTTTACGGAGGTCCTGCGAGAAGATGATCCACGCAAAATTGCCGGGCTGACGCTCAATTGCATTTGCCTGCAGTGTGAAGTTGTTGGCGATGACTTCATCACAGAATCGCTCACCTAATGAATTGACCATTATGTTCATTGGCTGCTGGCTCACTGCATCAAATTGCAGGTCTGTCGGGTTGGCCGGACCCGGGTGTTCTGCCTTCTTCTTGTCATAGACGGCGGAATTCATCAGCACGTTCATGGCTTCGGTTTCAGCGCCAAGCTTTGTTGCCTGCTGGATGCCAAAGCCGACTTTATGGAAATTCGCGACTGAACCTGCAAAAGCATTGCCAGCATACTGCTTAACCATCTCCGGATTATCGGCAAAACCGCCCGTCGCCAGGATAACGGCCTTCGCCTTGATGCGGAGTTCGCCATCCTGGTTTTTCGCGACGACGCCGATAACGTGCTTGTGGTCGTCCGTAATCAGGTCCGTTGCCCCAGTTTCCATCATCACAGTGGCATTCGGATTCGACTTCACCTTACCGAACAGAACCTTCACCAGAGTGGCCCCGTGGCCTTTGATCACATGCCAGGTCCGCACGCCGTCATAGGTAGTCTGAGAGACTTCTTCAAACGGAACACCTTCTTCTTGGAGCCAGTCGATGGTCGCGCCCGACTGATCCACGAACCAGCGCACCAGAGTGGCGTTAGCTTTCCAGTGGTTGTATTCCATCTCGTGCTTGAAGAGCGAGTCTTTCGTCTGCATCGGCGGGCCGAAATAGTGGTCGCGCTGCATCTTTGATTCAGCGCCGAAGATTCCTTCAGCGACGTTCGAGGTCCCCCCAGGGAACGGATTCTGTTCGAGCAGAATCACCTTGGCGCCCCCTTCGAGAAGCGTCTGCGCGGCGCTGAGCCCGGCGCCACCGGCACCGACAATGACCACATCAGTTTCATGGGTGAATTGGGGCGTGGCGGCAAATGCCGGGATTGCCATCGCAATTGCGGCAACCGCACACAAGATATGCAATCTAGTAATGCTCATGAGCTTCATAGTTATCCTCTTTACGCAGTTAACGGTTTAATTCGAATACTCTTGCATGATCCGCCGGGAGTATGAGTGCAGCCTGAGAACTCTTTGTGAACTCCATGTCCGCATGACAAGAGCGGCAGTAGTTCTCTTGTGTTTTATGTCCAATGTGGCACTTGGTACATTCAAGGTCGATCAAGTGGTTGTCGTGTGGGTTTGGTTCGAGTTCCTTCGTACGCTCCGCGATCTTTGCGTATGACTCATGGCAGGCGAGGCACTTGCTCATAGTTACGGGTTTTTGGGGACCATCTCCATGGCATGCGTCGCAGGTAAGTCCCACGTCTTTGTGGCGGTCGGCGAGCGGTTTCGTTGTATTGGCAACTGCGAGCGCAGACACCGCCCCAACAAGCAGAGCTAGGAAGAGTAAACTAGTTTTCTTTGACATCATGTTTGAAGCCTTTTCACCAGCATCACTGCCCACGCTATGGGCAGCGGCGCGGCCAAGAGTACGCGCGAAAGAGGTAATGCAGGTGGAGAACCAAACAG
>CAZLZA010000109.1:0-13624 GCA_964563875.1 uncultured Acidobacteriaceae bacterium | reverse complement strand
TTGATGGGATCGGCCTTCAGGTCTCCCCATTCGTAGTGATTCGTGAAACTTGTTGAGGTGATCACGGCACGCGTGGAAATAGATCGCAACTCGGCCACCTCAGTTTTCGCCAGCGCCCGATCCATCGTCCGGAAGTCGTAATACTGGTATTCGCTCACCTAAAATCCCCTCCTCCAGTGGTAATACGCCGCGATACATTCTGCACCGGCTGGCGCGGGCACAGGCAACGGCAGGTCAAGGATTCCGATTCTCTGCCGGACCTTGTCCCGGCGGCAAATCGCCACAATCTGACCATCGCGCGTCAGGTCAATTTTCTCCACAACGCTCTCAACGCCAAGGATACTCACAGAAAACGGCAGAGCAAGATGCTCCTGCATCATGGTGAGGAATCCGACGGTTTGTTCCTGTTCGTTGTAAGCGTCTACCACCGCTTCCTCAATCAATCTCTCCAGCTTCGCCTTGCTGAGGGAAGGACGATTCGTTTCAGGTTCAGGCTTCAGCTTTCGTATGTCCATATGGACCACCACGGGCTTGTTCTTCTCTGGCGTCATATTTTCTCTTCCTCCATTTGTTCAGAGACATTCATCTTCCCATTCTCCGGGGCAACTGCTCAATGTGCCTCGTTGGATACTACCGCATCGCGAGCATCGCAAATTTTGTAGCCGAGGGCGCTGTAACCCTTCAGTCGACGCGCGTACATTCGAGCCAGCATCAGCACGTAGGAATCGACATAGTCGTAGACGCGAACGACGTGCTTAGCATCGTGTAGCCGGTGGAGGCGGCCAACATACTGCTGCAGCGTCCCCTTCCATGAAATCGGCATTGCCAAAAACAGCGTGTCCAGGCGAGCATCATCAAAGCCCTCACCTATGTAGCTGCCAGTCGCCAGAATAACTCTTGGCTCGCTCTCAGGGACTGCCGCAAGGGCTTCCGCTATTGATTGCCTTTGCTTCTTGCCCATGCCACCTTTCAGCACAAACACGTTCCGCACTTTTCCGGAAAGCGCCGACTCGAAGTATTTCAAATGATCGGTCCTGCCGGTAAGAAGCAAAGGAACGCGCCCGTCTCCTACCGAGCGCACGAGATCGGCAACGATCAATTCATTGCGAATGTCGTCCTTTGCGAGTGCGGCATACAACTCCTGAATTGTCGTGTCAACGTGCTCGGGCGGCAAGCAAAAGTCTGTCGAGCGAGGAATCACTTCGTGTTCGAAGGGTGTGGCCGCAGTCATCGCGCGAGCGCTGAGTCTGTATCTTATCGGACCGCACTGCATATAAATGATGGGATGGTGCCCATCTTTGCGCTCAGGAGTTGCCGTCAAACCAACGACATACTTCGCCTTTACCTCTTTCATCACCTGTTCAAAGGTGAACGCCGACAAATGATGGCACTCATCAACAATGACCTGCCCGTACTCTGCGACAAAGTCTTTGACTCCCTCTTTGCCATGGGTGCTTTGGATGATGGCAATGTCCACGCAACCGCTACGCCCGCTCTTTCCACCCCCAATTTGGCCGATGGATTTGGCCGGAAGGTTAAGAAACATTTTCAACCTCGCATGCCATTGATCCAACAGCTGTTGGCGGTGCACCAACACAAGGGTATTCACCTTTCGAGCCGCGATCAGCCACGCGGCCACCGCGGTTTTGCCGGAGGCTGTGGGAGCGCAAAGGATTCCTTGATCGTGTTCGGCTAGCTGAAAGGCGGCGTCTTGTTGCAATGGCCGCAACTGACCACAGAACTCCACGTCAATTGGATTGCCTGCAAATCGTTCGTCACGGATATTTGTCTTGATGCGATGTGCTTCGAACAGTTCCACAACTTCCGATAAGCACCCGCGCGGCAAAGCGATATGGCCATCGAGATCATCTCCGCACGCGATCACTCGCGGTTTATTAAATGTCGAAAGGCGCATTGCTTGGGCCTTATAGAATTCAGGGTTCTGGAACGCCGCTAGGCGGAGCAGACGGTTCAACATCGCTGAAGGCAGCCCAGTCTTCTCGACATAGAGAAGGTTAGCGCGGACGATTTGAACCTGCGTTGGTAAATGTCCGGGTATCGGGCGCTCCACTCTCTTTCGTGACGGCGGTAGCGTCCATGGATCTTCTGCTTCATCTTCGGCAATGCTGATTCTGACGCCAATGAGATCTCCGCATCTTTGAGCTTCCTGCAAGACTGCTTCGACTGTGGCTGCGGACATTCTCTCCACGCTTGCCAGAAATCCCCACTGATCCGGGTAGGGATGAAATTCTGTATCTACAAAAACACTGTTCCCGTCGGCACGCGGACCCTTTTGGAGAGGCAGGGCGATCAGATTGCCAAACCCTCCTTTGGGCATCGTGTCCTGATTAGGAAAGAATCGGTCGTACGAATCCAGTCCCACTTGGTGGCGCGACTCCATGGTTCGAGTGAGGATTGCACAGCCGAGTTTTCGCGCCGCTGTAGCGCAAAGTGCTCGATCAAAGAATATCCACACGTGGCCACCGTTTCCCGACCGGGAACGTTCCAATGCCGCAGGCACATTCAGTCTGCGACAGACTTCGAGAAATGCGGCGGCGTCCTTCTGCCATGTCTTCTTATCGAAGTCGACCGCAAGAAACCAACAAGTCTCGTCCTGCAGAAGCGGATAGATTCCGACCGTGTGGTCCCCGACAAGGTGCCCACGCACGACATCGTCGGTAAGCGGCCTGAATTTTCGCGTTTGGTGGTCGACCTTCTTACGTTCTTCATCTTTGGCGCGCAGATATGATTTCCAATCGCGATCTGCCCTGGGCATGTATCCCGATCGCCTGTCGGCACTCTCCCAACGAATGGCATACACATCGTCACGGCCACGAAAGAGACTGCGGAAAAGAGCGATTCGCTGTTCGGCAGTGCTAGTACCACGGTTGCCAACAACAGAGGTTGTTTGTGTTGTACTAGGAATCCCGTCTTTGGACGGCGGCTCAGGAATCTCAATGCCGTGTTGGATCAAGAGGCGCCGTAGACGCGCATTCTCTTCACGCAGGCGTTCTGCCTCTGTCATGAATCGCCTCAAGGGTCGGAAATTCTAAAACAAAGCCCGATCCGCACAAGCCATCCATTATCTGACATCGACGATGAATGCAGTTGTCAGATCTTGGAAGTGCAGCCAATCACGCACCGCGATGGCGGAATCAACATCGAGCGTTCTGAGCGCCGGAGCCAAAGACGTGTCGCAGGATGATCTCTCGCGCGGTGGCTTCTGCCAGTTTAACTTTAGCTATTTCTGTTTTCGTGATGCTTTACGCGGGGTCATCCTGCCAGACGGAAGCGGTTCGCCCGGAGCCAGAACCTTTGGTAGAGAGTGCGCCTTGAGGAAAATCTCGCGGATTGAGTGTGACGAGAAAATCCGCATCGCCAGCCTCTGCACAAGCACAAAATGGCTCATCTCCGGGGTCAGTGAAATGCTGCCCTTTGTGCCCGGAGAAAGCAATTCTGCTTCTTCCCTAAGCAGGTTGATGAGTGCCCCCATCGTTTCGCGCCGAACCTTCAATCGTCGAAGCACCGCTTTGTACTCGGACAGAATCTCTTCCGAGAGCAGCCACGTGAACGTGGCGCGCTCAATCCAGTCGCGCGAGAGCTGGGTACTGGGATTCGAGGATGAAACGATGCCGGAGCGAAAGCCGGAAATACCAGCCACAAGAACAGAAGTATCGACTACGCCCCTAAGGCCGTCTTGAGCGTGGTGTTGTCAACGACTGTGACCTCCGGAAGCATTTTGCGCACGCTCTTATACTCCCTCACAGTCTTCTGCAATTTCTGACCGGAAACTTTGCGCATCTGTCTGGAAGCAACATCAAAGGCCTGGCTTATCTCACTCTGCCATCCAGCACGCCGTCGGCCTCGTACAAGGTCCGGCTGCTCCTGAGCCTGTGGAAGCTGTTCCTCCAGCTCACGCGCTAGGCTGCCTACAGGAATCTTAATCTCGATGGACTGCGCACCACGAAGTGGGCGAGACCTCAGAGACACGTATCGTCGCTTCTTCGTATCCCCTATTCCGAGGCTTCGCGAAAGCGTCTCCGTGAAAAGAGAGAGCAGCTCGCTGGAAGAGCCGAGCGACTCCTTCAAGTAGAAGGCAACCTTGGCTTCCAGTAGCATGCGGCTATCGAACCAGTAGAGGTTGCCCCGGCGTGCCGGGCGAATAACCTTCAACTGCACAAGATTCTGGAGGTCCTTGGATGGAACTCCCAGAACAGCGCTGGCTTGCTTTAGCTTGAATTCCACAGCCCGCATGTCCATATCTCCATCTAAAGGTTAGATGCAATTACTCTCGAACACAAGGGCTTTCTATGAGGAATCGGAGGTCTTGTGGAACGGCTACACTGCGGCCTGCTCCTGTCCGAATAGCCGTTTCAAAGCCCGGTGTCGAATGTGATCAGCCTGCTCTTTCCCACGGGAGGGGTGATTCGACACGTCCAGCCATACCTGAAGAACATCTGCAATTGCTAACCCGTCTCTGTGAACCGCAGCACGGAACACGGCCTCGCTATTATCGGGAATCCTGAGGTAAATATCGGGGCGGTTATCGGCTTCTTGAAGCGACAATCCAAGCTGACGCAGGACGCCACCGTCTAGCCTCTCTATATAGAGATATGGCTTTACTCCACGCACGAAACCCAGCCCGAGAGCGTCTGCGGCCGCGAATAATCCGAGACAGATGCGCAATCCTGGGAGTGTACGGCTACGTGGGACTTTCCCCTTCACCTTGGCCGATCGCCCTAGCGGCTCAGAATATGACTTCAGCGCGGCGCTAAGTTGATTCTCTCCGCCTGGAATGATCCAGCGTGCTGGAACTTCTTTTGCAACGCGGCGGCTGGCGGACAGCCACAGTTGCATCAGTTCCTCGATCCTTACAATCCTCAGAAACTCTTCACCTTCGTCAAGGAATCCCTCCTTTGATAATTGCCGCACGAGCCGAAACGCACTCATCGCCGACACACCGGATGCTTCGGCCAACTGAGAAGCATTTCGATATTCTCCCCGCGGTGCGGAAAGCATGGAATCCGGGACATATGAAGAGAGTAGAACCTTCAGCATCCACTGATTGAGGTCGGAGAACAGGTGGACTGAAGGAGATGGAACCGCCAGGTGATTTCTGCGGGAGAACTGACGCTTGGCGTCCAGCGCGTCCAGACCATGTCCAACGAATGCGCGAAGCCCTTCCCCATCAATGATCCCGATGGCTACGTTTGGTGCATAGCTGTGGGCGAATTGCTTGACCTGATCAGAAACTGCGTCTGAGATTCGTGGGGCGGCCACGACAGCCATGGGAACAAATGGTTCCCCAAACTGCCGAGCCTTTGCCTGCGCCTCAAGCACTGCCTGCGACAACAGCGGCACCAACCGGTCACGTCTCCCTTCGGACGACCGCTTGCATTTGATCAGGTATTTCTTGTCTCCGTACTCCACGACCAGGTCTGCGCGCATATCTTCCGCAACCGGCTCTCGCACGACGTGCCCACCAGATCGTCGGAAGAGATCGATTAGAAGATCTCTGAAATCGTCTTTTTCTTGTCGCTCACTGTGCACTGGCATATGAACACCGTGGCCAAGATATATATCATGGCCGTGATATTTACCGTGGCCATGATATCACGAACGGTGACCAGTTCTGAGCGGATCCGTTGCCGAAGAGAGTTTGCATACGAGTTCGATCCGGGAGCCTACCGCTTGGTATGACACACTTTGCGGCATACCAAGAAATCATCAACTCTGTAAGTAATTGAAAAGACAATGACAAATCGGAATAAACACGTACGCTCAACTGACCAGGAATCAGTAGGCCTAATTATCAATTCTGTAAGTGATTGAAAATAATGGTGGGCCTGGTAGGATTCGAACCTACAACCAAAGGATTATGAGTCCTCTGCTCTGACCGTTGAGCTACAGGCCCGACCAGATTCTCCGTCGTTTCCAGACGAATGTACTTAGTTTAACTCAGTCGCCGTTTTGCGGAGTGCAGGAAGCGCAAATAACGCAGCGCATGTCTCCTTTGGCATATACTGTCGCGCATGCTTTTACTGTCGCGCATGCTTTCCGTTGATCGCGCGGTCGCCCTGTCACTCGTGCTCTTCGCCGGGATGCTGGCGTGTTTAGAGGCTGGATTCCGGACTGGACGCCGGCTGAACGCGCACCGCAGGGAACTCGATGGCGGCAGCGCGGTAATTGAAGCTGCCATTTTCGGATTGCTCGGTCTTCTTCTTGCCTTTAGCTTCTCTGGGGGAGAAACACGCCTCGACGCGAAGCGCGAATTGATTGTGCGAGAGACCAATGCGATTGGCACGGCATACCTGAGGCTGGATCTGCTGCCGGGCAACGAACAAACGGAAATGCGTCACCTGTTTCGCGATTATCTGGATGCACGGCTGCAGGTCTATGAGACCCTTTCAGACCACTCCGCCCACGCCAAGGCAGTTGTCATCGTTTCCCGATTACAGGACGAAATATGGGAGCGGGCGGTAGACGCCAGCCGGTCGGACACATCTCAGAACATAGGCAGGCTACTGCTGCCGGCACTCAATGAGATGATCGATGTTACTACCGCGCGCTCGATTGCGCTAAGCACGCATCTGCCTTTCCCCATACTTGTGTTATTAATATGCATTGCGCTGTGCAGCGGTGTGCTGGCCGGCTATGCCATGACGAAGGGAAATCAGCGGAGCTGGCTGCATAGTCTGATCTACGCCGCTGTCATCTCCATCACAATTTATGCGGTGCTCGATCTGGACTCTCCTTACACCGGTCTGATCCGGCTCGATGCCGCCGATGCCGCGCTCCAGGAACTGAGAACGACGATGCAGCAAACGCCGTGGGATTCTCATTCGCGAACGAGAATCTTCTAGCTGTAGAAAGCCATAGAAACCAGTGTGTGTTGCTCCATCAGGTGAGCTTTGCCGGAGCCGGTTGCGGGGCTCGCTGCCGCCTGACGTTTGATCGAGCGTACGGGCAACTTCTCTCCCACCAGGCGGCGTAGACGCGGCTTTACAAAGCTGTGCGCGCCCATGTTGGCTGGCTCTTCCTGCACCCATACCAATTCGTGGGCATTCTTGTAAGGTGCCAGGGCGTCTAAAATGTCTTGTTCCGGGAAGGGATAAATCTGGTCCAATCGCAGGATTGCCGTGTTGGTGTTGTTCAGGCGCTTGCGTTCAGCCTCCAGATCGTGGCCGATCTTGCCCGTGCAGAGCACGATGTGCATCACCTTGGGCGGAACAGCGTGGGTGTCCGGAATGACGGTCCTAAAGCGGGGAGCGCTGAGTGCGGCTAAATCGCTGGCTGCGTCAGGGTGTCGCAACATGCTTTTCGGCGTGAAGCAAATCAGCGGCTTGCGCCATTTGCGCAGAGCCTGACGGCGCAGCAGATGGAAGAACTGAGCCGCCGAGGAGGGCTGGCACACCTGCATATTGTCGCGTGCGCACAGTTGCAGATAGCGCTCGATCCGGGCACTGGAATGCTCCGGTCCCTGGCCCTCGTAGCCATGCGGAAGCAATAGAACCAGCCCGGAAAGCAGGCCCCATTTTTCTTCGCCGGCGCTGATGAACTGATCAATCACGATCTGTGCGCCGTTGGCGAAGTCGCCGAACTGTGCCTCCCAAAGCGTAAGCGCCTCCGGATAATCGCGGCTGAATCCGTACTCAAAGCCGAGAACGGCGGCCTCGGACAGCTCGGAGTTGTAGATCTCGACGAACGCCTGGTCGGGCGAGAGGTGTTGCAGCGGCATGTATTCGCTCTCATCTTCCACGTCGATGAGACAGGAGTGGCGATGATTGAAAGTACCGCGGCGCGTATCCTGCCCGCTCATTCGAATCGGAACGCCACTGGTGGCGAGGCTGGCAAAGGCCAGGGCTTCGGCCATACCGTAGTCGATGGGGCGCTTGCCGGTGGCCATTTCCTGGCGCTGTTTGAGCAGAGCGGCGACCTTAGGATGTATGTGAAAGTCCGTCGGGAATTCGCCAAGCTTCAGGCCCAGACGCGTGAGCTCAGCCTGCGCCACTCCGGTATCAACCTCAAGATCGGAGGACCATTTGCCGCCCTTGAATCCGCTCCAATACTCGGGAAGCTTGTAGAGCCCCGGCTTCTTGGTCATGTTCCTGGCATCCACCTTGGCTTGCTGATAGCGGGCCTTGGCTTCCGCAACCTGGTTCGCCACATCGATGCCGAGCCGCTTCGCGTAAATCTCATAGAGTGGCGGGTGGGCCTTGATTTTGGCGTAGACAATGGGCTGGGTGATCGTAGGGTCATCGATTTCCGAGTGCCCGTGGCGACGGTAGCCGATGAGGTCAATCAGCACGTCTGAGCCGAACTGGTACCGGTATTCCAGCGCCAGCCGGCCAATGCGAACCACCGCCTCAGGGTCTTCCGCATTTACGTGGAAGATCGGAATTGGCAACCGTTTAGCGATGTCGCTGGCAAAGCGCCCGCTGGCATACTCGCTGGGATTCGTGGTGAAACCGATCAGGTTGTTGACAAGAATATTGATCGTGCCGCCCACACTAAAGCCCCGCAGGCAGCTCAGGTTCAGAGTCTCGGCCCAAATGCCCTGCCCGGCAAAAGCGGCGTCGCCATGCATAACGACGGGCAGCGTCTGGCGCTTGCCTTCCGCGCCTCGCCGGATTTGCTTGGCGCGCACGCGCCCCAACGCAACCGGATCGACCGCTTCCAGATGGCTGGGATTGCTGACCAAGCGAATCTCCATGCGGTGTCCATTGATCTCGCGGTACCCGGTGGCGCCCTGATGATATTTCACGTCTCCCCCGCCCAGCACGGAGCGTGGGTCGACGTCTTCAAAGCCCGCATAAATTTCGGCAGCAGAGCGGCCCACGGTGTTGCAAACCGCGGCGAGGCGCCCGCGATGGCTCATCGCCATGACACATTCCTTGGCCCCCAGTGTGGCGGCTCCCGAGAGAATCTCCTCCATCAGTGGAATCAGGGCAGTGTTGCCTTCCAGAGAGAAACGCTTGGTGCCGATGTAGAGCGTCTGAAGCATTTGCTCGAAGATGTCGGCTTCCACCAGTTGCTTCAGAATCACTTCGCGATTGACCTCGGGCTGGGGGCCCTCCATTCGGTCGATGATCCATTGACGGCGCTCCGGATCAGGAATGTGCATGAACTCAACCCCGACCGTGCCGCAGTAAATTTTGCGCGCACGATCCGCATCTGCCCCGCTCACCCGCAGTTCTGAGTAATCCATACGGGGAAAGTGGCCGAGCGGATCGAGATCGGCCTGCAGATAGCCCCAGCGGCGGAAAAGATCGAAAATACGCCCTCTCTCTTGGCTTTCAGGGCTGCGTTCAACGGATGATTCAACCGGCGAAATAACTTGAGCCTGCGGCACTTTACTCCTGGCCCGGGATGGAGTTCCGGGACTTTGCTGACGTGAATACCGACTTTTGCTCCACCGCAAAGGGTATCAAAAGCCAGAGAACGCCGCTACGAAGGTAGGGCTCCAAAGTAAGATTCGCAATTTCGACCGCAGGGTGAGGAATTTGCGCAAATGAAAGCCGCCGGGAGTTGTCTCCGGCAGCTTAGTTGCAGCAAAGCTCTACGCCTGCAGGGCGCCGGTGTACACGGCCATGCCCACCACGGAGTCCACGCCCAGGGCGTCAAGCCGGTTCACTTCGTCCATCGACTTTATTCCACCGGCGACGATGAGCTTGCGCGTGGTCGCAGCCTTCAGCCCCGCGACCACCTCGAAGGGAAAACCGCTCATCGTGCCTTCGGTGTCGATGTGGGTGTAGAGATAGCCGGAGCAGTATTCCCCAGTCTGCCGCATCATTTCTTCCGGCGTCAGCGTGGTACCTTCCTGCCAGCCTTTGATCGCGACCTTGCCGCCACGGGAATCGACCGCGAAGAGCAGGCGCGCCGGTGCTGCATAGTGTGCCAGAGCCTGCGCCATCTCAATGTCCACCGCGCCGTTCTTCAACAGCGCGGAGCCGATGATGACTTTCTTGGCTCCCGCCTGCAACATTTTCGAGGCGGCTTCGACCGAGCGGATGCCGCCGCCGACCTGCACTGGAAGGTGCTGGCAGATGTGATGAATGAGGGCCGTGTTTTCGCCTTTGCCCATGGCCGCATCCAGGTCGATCAACTGCACCGTCGGATAGGGAAGAAAGCGGTCGATCCAATATTGAAGGTCGTCGAATTCGAGCGCCTTCTTTTTGCCCTGCACCAGCTGGACGACCTTACCGCCCATGAGATCGATTGAAGGAATAAGCATCTTGGTTTTGTGTCCTGAGTAGTTAGTGTCGGTAGTACGCAGAGGCCTTCTGTGCCGTTATCGAAACGTCGTCAACACGGCAACCGCACCGGGATGCCTTCGCGCTGCAACTGCGCCTTCAATTCACGCACATCGTGAATGCCAAAGTGGAAGATTGAGGCGGCGAGCGCGGCATCGGCGCATCCGGCTTTGAAGACATCCACAAAGTGATCGCCCGAGCCCGCGCCGCCGCTGGCAATCACCGGAATGTTGACCGCTTTGGCCACGGCTGCGGTCAGCGGACAATCGAAGCCGGTGCGGGTTCCATCGCAATCCATCGAGGTAAGCAGGATCTCTCCAGCGCCGCGTGACTCGGCTTCGCGCGCCCATTCCACGGCATCACGTCCGGTGGCGATGCGACCTCCGGCGAGATAGACCTCGGCCGGCACCGTGCCCTCGGCGGAAACCGCGGCACCAGCCTTGCGCTTGGCATCAATCGCAACGATGACCGCCTGCGAGCCAAAGCGGTCGGCAATTTCCGTGATGATTTCCGGAGCTTTGATCGCCGCGGAATTGATGCTGATCTTGTCGGCGCCGGCGTCAAAAATCGCCGCCGCATCGTCCAGCGAGCGCACTCCGCCGCCTACCGTGAAAGGCACAAATAGTTGGCGTGCGGTGCGCTGCACCACGTCGATCAGAATGGGACGCGCGTCGCTAGTGGCTGTAATATCGAGCAATACGATTTCATCGGCGCCGCTGGTGGCGTGGAGATGTGCGAGCTCAGCCGGGTCTCCAGCGTCAATCAGGTCTACAAACTGCACACCTTTGACGACGCGGCCCTTGGTCACGTCCAGGCAGGCAATAATGCGTTTGGTGATTCCTGTGCTCATCGCGTGCTCCTTTCGTTGGCATAGTCGCAAAAGTTCTTGAGAATGCACAGACCGGTGTCACCAGATTTTTCGGGATGGAACTGTACGCCGAAGACATTGTCCCGCTCCACGCAGGCGGCAAACGTCTCACCATAGTCGGTAACGGCAGAGACCCCGGCAACCACCGGCGCACGATAGGAGTGCGTGAAATAAACAAAGCTATCGTCCGGCACTCCCTTGAGCAGATGCGAATGCTGCCCCTCCGCTGTGCGTCGAATCTGGTTCCAGCCCACGTGCGGAACTTTGAGCGTGGTCTCGAAACGCTTGCAACTGCCTTCAAAGAGCGCCAGTCCCAGGGTCTCAGGAGCTTCCGTCGAGCCTGCAAACTGCCACTGCATCCCCACGCAGATGCCGAGGAACGGAGTGCCGCGCTCAATCGCCTGCAACACGGCATCGCGCACGCCACTCGTAGCCAGTCGCTCGGTGGTGCAGAAGTGGCCGACTCCGGGCAGCACCAGTGCCTGCGCATCGCGCACCCGCCCTGGATCGTCGGTGACCACGGTCTCCTGTCCAAGATGGGTGAAAGCCTTGCGCACGCTGGTCAGGTTGCCAGCCTTGTAGTCGATGAGCGTAATCATTTACAGAAGCCCCTTGGTCGATGGCAACATCTCCGCCAGCCGTTGATCCTTGCTGCAAGCCGCGCGCAGCGCGCGCGCAAAAGCCTTGAACAGCGCCTCGATCTTGTGATGGTTGGAGCGTCCATACATGGTTTTCAGGTGCACGTTGGCCCGCGCTCCGCGGGCGAATCCCTCAAAGAAGTCGAAGACCAACTCGCTCTGGAGATCGCCGACCATGCGCACTCGCACCTTGGTATCCACCACGCACGCGGCACGGCCGCTCAGGTCCACGGCGGCGATGCCCAGGGTTTCATCCATCGCCATCAGGAAATATCCCGCGCGCAGAATCCCCTTCTTGTCGCCCAGTGCGCGATCGAAAGCTTCGCCCAGCGCAATGCCAACGTCTTCGACGGTGTGGTGCTGATCGACATCGAGATCGCCGCGGCAGGCCAGGGCCAGATCGAATCCGCCGTGGCGGGTGAACAACTCCAGCATGTGGTCAAAGAAGCGAATGCCGGTCTCCACCTTGTAGATCCCGGTACCGTCAATGTTGAGCGCGAGCGCAATCTGTGTTTCCGTAGTGATGCGTTCCAGCTCCGTGCCGCGCGGCAGGATTGGGGGCAAGGTTTTCACTTTGGTCATCGCGCCTCCTTGGCGAGAGTGGGACGCGCCTGCGGCGTAAAGCCAATGCTGGCGAGTACCTCGGGTAGTGCGCGCAAAAGGCGCTCGGTCTGCAGACGATTGCCAAGCGTTATGCGGACGCAGCCCGCGCAGCCAGGATCGCTGTTGCGGTCGCGCACCAGAATGCCGCGCCGCCGCATCTGCTCCACAAAAGCGATGCGGTAGTCGCCAAAGTATGCCAGCACAAAATTCGCCTGCGAAGGCCAGTAGTGAATATTGTGCTCCCGGTAGAACTGTTCGAGTCGGCTGCGGCCTTCGAGAACCTGTGCAATGTAGCCGCTGATGTACTCGCGATCGTCGAGTGCGCCCGGCAGGCAGGTGAGCGCAATGCCGTTCACGTTGTAGGGAGACGCGACCCGACGCAGCATCTTCAACTGTCCAGCCGAACCAAGTAGCGCGCCCAGCCGGAAGCCTGCGAGTCCATACGCCTTCGAATAAGTCCGGCTGACGAGGAGATTGTCGATGATGCCCACCTGATCGAGCAGGCTCTCGCCGCCGAAATGAATGTAGGCTTCGTCGATCAAAACGGCGGCCTGCGGCGCCGCCTGCACAATCGCCAGCAATTGCTCGCGGGCGGCGATTGCCCCGGTGGGATTATTAGGATTGGCGATGCAGATGAGCCGGGTCTTCGGCGTGATTGCCTGCAGCAATTCGCTGGCCGGAAAGTCGAGCGCCTCGCCGGATTGCACCGTACGAACCACCGCGCCGGTCGCCAGCGCGTAGATCTCATACATGCTGAACGTGGGTACGCCGATCAGCGTCTCGTCCCCCGGTTCCAGATAGGTTTCCGCAAGCAGGTGAATCGCTTCATCCACGCCGTTGGTCAGCAGCACCTGCTCGGAGGCAATTCCGAGATGCTCCGCGACCGCCCGTTCGCCGGGTTCGCGCTCGGGATATTTGTTCAGCGTTTCGGCGGTGATGGAGTGCAGGGTCTGAAGCACGCGAGGTGAGCAGCCATCTACGTTCTCATTGAAGTCCAGGCGCAGTCCGTCGCGTCCTCCAAGAGGTGGATGATACTCCTTCAGGGTTTCGACGGTGCGGCGGGCCCGCAGCTTAGTACTCATTTCGCCAGCCTCACCCGGATGCTCGCGGCATGGCCTTTCAAACCCTCGGCTTCGGCCAGCAACGTGACCGTCGGGGCAATCTTCTCCAGGCCTTTGCGGCTCGCTTCCTGGAGGGTAATGATGCGCACGAAATCGATCACATTGAGGCCGCCGCGATAGCGCGCCACATTGCCCGTGGGC
>CAZLZA010000108.1:0-13775 GCA_964563875.1 uncultured Acidobacteriaceae bacterium | reverse complement strand
CCTTGCTCTCCATGTCGATTTCCTGATCGAGGTCGCCCTTGTCGCCCACCTCGCGAGCCACGGTGATGAGATGCTCCAGCGGGTCGGTGATGGAATGCGCGGTGCGGAAGGCAATCACGGCACCCAGGGCCAAGCCGAGCAGTGCGCCAAAGATGCTGACCAGAACGATGAGCCGCGACGCATCTTCGTCCGAAGTGCGGCTGGTTTCAAGCAGGTGGCGATTCTCGTTCTGAACTTCATTGATGACTTCATTGGAGCGCTTGAGCTGCTCGGTCGGATCGGAGTTGGTGTACTGCTCCAGCAAATCGTTCGCGCTGATCTTGCCTTCATCAACTTGCTTGTGTTCCTGAATGAATTTATCGGCGAAGTTTGCGTACCAGTCGTGCTCAATGGCTTCGATGCGGTTCAACCCCGCGCGCTGACTGCTGTCGGTTGCTTTGGTCTGCGCCTCGCGCAGAAGGTCATAGGTGCGGTTCGTACCTTCATGCAGGAGGTCCAGCTCGGTACCGGCGCCGGTGAGCAGATAGTTGCTGAGCGCCAGGCGATTTTCCATCATCTGGTGGCGGACGTTTTCGGTTGCCAGCGAAAGCTCAAGCGCGCTGCCGAAAGAGTTCCTGGCCTCATGCCCGCGGTACATCGCATAGATACTTAAGACGAAGCCCAGCCCCAAAGCTCCAAGCAACAGTGCAAAATTCAGCAGCAACTTATTACGGATATTCATTCCCCGCCTCCGGAGCCCGTGAAACCAGTTCCCGTGCCTTGCCAAACCGGTCTCGTCAGCTTGAACCATTGTTTCATCCTCTGGTCCAGTCAGTCGCCCACCGGTTCAGGCCTGTAGGAAAAGATGACTTCCCAGCCAGCCGTACGCAAGTAACTACTTGAACCCTCTAAGCCGGACAACCCCCGTGAACTCCATGAATCCACGGAAGGTAATAAGTATGGCGAGCCCGCCGCCGCAAGCGATTGGCCGCCTGCGCGCATATCGGACGCGAATCCAGAAGGGTTCCGCCTTCATTGATAGCAATCTTTCGTCGAATCCGAAAGGGGCAAAAGGCTTAGTACTAAAGTTTTGACCAGATTTGTTTTCATTTGCTTAGAAGAAAGGCAGGGGCGAGGCGGAAAGAGCGGTGTGGTGCCACGTCTGGGATTGAGAAAACCATTACCGGGTGGAGCGAGGTTCCCGTAATCGCACTTGACTCACATTGAGACAGGGCCTACTCTGGATTCAATCTCCCCCAAGAGAAATGCGTATCTTCGGGTACATAATGCACGCCGAATCTTTTTGCTGGCGCGTTTTCCGCCGTTTACAGGATCGTGTTCCTGGTCTCCGGGACGCGACAAAGTGAGAAGTGAGATGACTGATTTGCTGCCTGTGCTGGTTGTGGAAGACGAAGAGGTTCTGCTCTGTTTTCTGCAGACAGCACTGGCGCGCGGCGGGGTGAAGGTGGTTGGCACATCGTCGGGGGCCGAGGCCCTGGACCTGCTGGAGCAGGGAGCGTTTGCGGGCGTGGTCTCCGACCTGAAAATGCCAGGGGAAATTGGCGGCGGGGAGATCTTCGACTGGGTTCGGCAGAATCGTCCAGAGCTGGCCGCACGGTTCCTGTTCATTACCGGCAATGTCAATGATCCGTATGCCATTGAGGTTCAAAAGCGCACCGGAGCACTGTTTATTGAGAAGCCATTCCGGATTGCCTTGTTGATCGAATTGATCAGCCAGATCACGGCACGAGAGCGGGTACATGGCTGATCGGCCCATCTCTGATCAACGTCCCATGCGCCTGCTGATCGTGGATGAGCAGTCGGGCGTGCGCGCCCTGTGCGCGGAAGTGGGGCACGCGATGGGCCTGGTGTGCTCGCAGGCAGAGAGTGCCGATGAAGTGCTTGAGCGGGTGGAGAGCGATGCCCCCGAACTGATGCTCGCCGATCTGGTCCCCGGCAAAAGCTCCGGCCTGGAGTTGCTGGCCGAGGTGAAAAAGCGCTCTCCGCAGACCGAGGTTGCGCTGATGAGCGCCTGCGGCACGATTGAGAGCGCGGTGCGGGCGATGCGTCTGGGCGCCTATGACTTTGTCGTCAAGCCGTTCCGCGCGGAGGAATTCAGGCTGGTCCTGGAGGGCATGGTGGAGAAGGTCCGGCTGGCGCGGGACAGCGAAGGTAGATGCGGTCCCCGTGGCGGAGCGCCATTGGCCTCCGAGCCGCCGGTTTTCAGCACCGATCTGGGAGAGCTGGAGCGCTTCACCGTGCAGCGAGTGTTTGAGCAGGTGGACGGTGACAAAGAAAAGGCGCAGAAGCTGCTCGGAATTTCCCGGGCGACCATGTATCGCAAACTCAAGCGCTACGGGATAAAGGCGCGACCGCTCCGGCAACCACCGGAAGATGCGGAACAGAAGACTGATGCGGCGGCGGAGCGGATGATACTCTTGTCTCAAAGTTGAGACTTGGCGGAGTGGGCTGCTGGATACGAGGATTACACCGTAGCCAAAAGGTGGCGGGAACGATAGGCAGAACGGGAAGCGCTACCCGGGCAGCGGCGCAACAGGAAAGATTTGAGGTGCATCTCTTGCTAAAGAAGATTTTGATTGTTGACGATTCGCAAGCGGAAAGCCGGCTGATGCAGTCTTTGCTGCAGTGCGCGGGATACTCCGCGGTGGCATTGAGTGACCCTCTGCGCATCGAGCAGATGATTGCCTCGGAACATCCGAACCTGATTCTTCTGGATGTGGTGATGCCCGGACGAAACGGCTTCCAGGCTTGCCGCGAACTGAAGAACAGCCAGGAATTCGGCGGCATTCCGATTGTGCTGGTGAGTTCGAAGAATGGCGAAAGCGACAAATTCTGGGGTTTGCAGCAGGGCGCCGACGGTTATGTGATCAAGCCCTTCACCGGTGAGCAACTGGTGGGCGAAGTGCAGCGGGTGATCGGTTAAACCATGGCCGAACCGCCCAACAACGCGCCGCCTCCTGAGCCGATTCCGCTCGATCCCGAGTTTGAGATCGAGGAAGAGGGATTTGAGGCCGAGCCCGCGCTGCCGGAGGAGCAGTACTGCATCTTCCGCGCCGGTCGCGAACGCTATTGCCTGCACGTGCTCGATGTGGATGAGGTGGTGGAGTGGCCGCGGTTGACCTATTTGCCGCTGTCGCCGCCGTTTCTGCTGGGCGTGTTCAATCTGCGGGGAACCATTGTGCCGGTGGTGGATATTGCATTTACCGAAGTGCGGCGGGCGGATCTGCCGCCGAAGCAAGTGGTGGTGGCCTGCCTGCGGGGCCGCGACGCCGCGCCCGACGTGCGCTTGGGAATCGCGGTGGACGAGGTAATCGGCACCCATAGCACCAGTGAGCCTTTGCTGAAAGACGAGGCGCCGCGCGAGGTCCCGCACTGCGCCGGGATGCTGCGCCAGGGAGACCGGCTGGCGCTGGTGCTGGATTTGAAACGCGTGTTGGAGTCGTTTCCGGTGGGCGTGATTTGAAGCATGGAACGATGGCAGGTTCCAGCCATACGGTTTTTGGAGCGCCATGGCGCTCGAGTGTAAGGCGACGCGTGCGTGTACGTCGCGTGGTTCCGGAGGTTTTATGAAAGGTCGTCTGAATTCGACAATCATCGCGCTGGTGGTGATCAATGCGCTAGCCACTTTCGTGGTCGTTGTACTGGCGTTTGGGGCTGGTGCCAAGTCCGGCGGACGAGGGCTTTTTGAAATTGGCGCACTGCCTTCGGATACGCTGTACCGGTTGCTCGGCGCTATCGGCGTCCTCGTGATCGCTTCGCTGTTTGTGCTCTTCCGTCTCTCCAATCAGGTTTCCGAGCCGGTAAAAGCCCTGGCAGATTTTGCCGATGAGGTCGCCGCCGGCGACTTCGGGGCACGTCTGGCGGAGGCTGGCAGCGACGACTTCAGCTACATCGCGCTGCGCTTGAACCAAGCCGCGGAGAAGGCCGCCAAGGCGATGCAGGACGAAGAGGCACAGCGCAATCTGCAGCGCTCGGTGACCGAGTTCCTGACCGTCGTAAGCCAGATCGCGCGCGGCGACCTGACACTGCGCGGCAACGTCACCACCGATGCACTCGGCAATGTGGTGGACTCGGTCAACTACATGCTCGACAACTTTACTTCGGTGCTGCGCCGGGTGCGCGATGCCGCCAATGACGTATCGACCAGCGCGAATCAGATTCTCAATGCCTCCGAGACCATGGCGACCGGCGCCACCCAGCAGGATCACGAGATTACCAATACCTCGTCGGCCGTGGAGGAGTTGACGGTTTCGATGAAGCAGGTGAGCAACAACGCCGAAGCCAGCGCCGAGGCCGCGCGCCGCGCTCTGGACGCCGCCGAGCAGGGCAACCGTTCGGTGCGCGACACGCTTGAGGGCATGCAGCGCATCCGCTCCAGCGTGCAGGCCACGGCGAAGAAGATCAAGTCGCTGGGCGACCGCTCGCTGGAAATCAGCGAAATCATCAACGTGATTAATGACATCACCGAGCAGACCAACCTGCTGGCGCTCAATGCGGCGATCGAAGCGGCGCGTGCTGGTGAGGCAGGCCGTGGATTTGCCGTGGTTGCCGACGAGGTCCGCAAATTGGCCGAACACTCCCGCACGGCGACCAAGGATATTGCCGCGTTGATCAAGGCGATTCAGGCCGAGACCAACGAGGCGGTGGTGGTGATGGAAGAGGGCACGCGCGAGGTGGAAGTGGGAGCGCGGTTGGCCGATCAGGCGGGCAAGGCACTGGAGGCCATCTCCGCCGTGGTGCGGCAGTCGGCAGAGCTGGTGCAGGAGATTTCACTCGCCAGCAAGCAGCAGGTGCGCGGCACCGAGGGTGTGGCCAACGCCATGCAAATTATCTCCAACATTACCCGCCAGACTTCGCAGGGAGCTCGCCAGACTGCTCGCAGCACGGAGCAGATGGTGAAGATGAGCGAGCAGTTGAACGAGGCGCTATCGCAGTTCCGCGTGCAGGCCGCAGCCGCGCAGCCGTTGCCGCCACGGAAAGAGTTGCAGACCGGCGCGGCGCGTAGCTGAAGATCCGGAAACGAGAGATTCGAAGAGCAAGCAGTAACAGGCGGCGATGAACGAGACGGGCGTCAATCCGGTGCTGACCGAGCACGAAGTGCGGGAGCTGCAACTGCTCATCGAGCAGCGCTCCGGCATCGTGTTCGATGAATCGCGCGAACGCTTCCTGACCTCGCGCGTGGTCGAGCACATGCAGCGCAAGCGCCTGACCTACGGGATGGAGTTGCTGCGCATGGTGCGCGGCTCCAACGTGGAATACGACACCATGCTGGAGCGGCTGCTGACCCAGGAAACGCGCTTTCTGCGCTATCCGGGATTGTTCTCCGCCTTTGAACAGCACGTGCTGCCGGAGATGCAAGAGCGTAATTCCGACCGTGAGTTGCGCATCTGGTGCGCGGGCTGCGCCAGCGGCGAGGAGCCATACTCGATCGCCTTGAGCGTCCGCGAGGCTGCCCGGCTCCGCGGCGGACCGGAAGCCAGCATCATGGCCACCGACATCAGTCGCGAGGCCCTGGAGCGCGCCGGTCGCGCCGTCTACAGTTCGCGCGTGCTGGAAAATCTTTCCGGACCGCAGATCGCCAACTATTTTACCCAGCAGGGTGACACCTATCAGGTGAAGCCGGTGCTTCGCGAGATGGTGAAGTTTGCCCCCATGAACCTGGCGCAGCCGCTCTACCTGGGACGCTTCGACTGCATCTTCTGCATGAACGTGCTGATTTATTTTGGCGCAGAGTTGCGCTCCAAGCTGATTCAGCGCTTTTTTGAGTACCTGGAGCCGGGCGGCTATCTGTTTCTGGGCCATGCCGAATCCGTCGCCAACGTTCCGGTGAAATTCCATCAGACGTTTATGAATGGAGCCCGCTTGTTGCAAAAGCCGCTGGACCATTCAGCCAGCCTGGCAAGGGCTGCGGGGGACGAAGCATGAACGGTCCCAGCCCGGAAATGATCGAACTCTTCCTCCAGGAAGCCAGCGAGCATCTGCAGTTCCTGCGGGAATACTCGGGCATTCTGCAGGACCCCTATCCGCTCTACGAGGATATCGAGCGTCTTTACATCTCCGCTCATGGGGTCGCCGGAACCGGCGGAACCTATGGCTACCAGCTATTCAACGAGGTTGCCAGCAAGCTGGCGCACATCTTCCAATATGCGATGAACGCGACCATCAGCCCGGAGGCCACGGCCCCGCTGGTGGAGTTCATTTACGAAGCCATCGCGGTGCTGGAAAGCGACCTGATCATGATCAGCGCGAACAGCGTGGAGTCGATCGAGGACATCAACGCCTTCAAGCAGCGCTATCCCTTCGCTTTCCAAGGACCGCCGCCTGCCGTGGATGCTCCGACCGAACAGCCGCACGGGCCCGAAGCAGAGCCTGCGGCGGAGACGGCACCGCCTCCGGCGAAGGCCAGTGTGACCCCGCCGCCGTCCGCGCCGGTTGCCCAATCGTCCGCGCCAGCGCCCGAGCCGGCACCCTCGGCCCAGCCTGCCAGCCCGGTGCAGCCAGCCGTGCCTGCGGAGTCTTCTCCAGCGCTTCCCCCAGAGCAGGCCAAGCCTTCCACGGCTTCGGCCAAGTCCCCTGCTGCGGCAAGGATTTCCGTCGAGAGCGTGCCCGAACTGGAGCCCGATGGCGAGATTCCGGCGGAGGTGCTTGAGTTCTTCATCCCCGAGGTCGAGGAGCACTTGCAGGCCATTACGGACTGTCTGCTGGCCCTGGAGGCGAACCCGAACGAAGAGGATATCCATCGCCTCTTCCGTTCCATGCATACCATCAAGGGATCGGCCGCGCAGGTCGGCTGGCACCGCATCGCCAGCATCGCGCACCGTGCCGAAGACCTGGTGGGACGGTTGCGTGATGGCGAACTGAAGCCGAGCGCGACCATCATCGACCTCTGTTTGGAATCGGTCGATGTGCTGAAGAAACTGATCTACCGGCAGTGGGAGGACGAGGCCAGCTTCCAGCTCGCGGCGCGCACCCTGATTGCCCGACTGGACCAGATCGCGCCCGCCGAGGTTGAACCCGCCGAGCCCGTCGTCGCCGAGGCCGGGCTGTCGTCCGAACCCGCGTCGACCCAGCCGGTGTCGGCACCCGCGACGCCATCCGCACTGCCATCCGCATCTGCTCATGCGGCATTATTCTCGGCGTCGCTCCCGGCGTCATCCTCTCCCCAGGCCGCCGAGGTTGGCGCTCCGGCCAAGGCCGTCGATGAGGTCAGCGAAGAACCGAAAATTGAGATTCCGGAGCCAGTGGCTGCGCCGCGACCGCCGGTTGGCATGGCGCAATCCAAGTCGGTGCGCATTGCGCTGGAGCGCCTGGACCGCATGATGAACGCGGTCGGCGAGCTGGTCATCAATCGCACCCGTATGCTGGGCCGCCTGGCGGAGTTGGAGAAGCTGGCCGAGGTGCTGAATTTCTCCAAGGGCCGGATGAGCGACAAGGTTACGGAATTCCAGGACAAGTACGAGTTCAGCCGCATCAACTCCGCGCCCCTGCTGTCATCGACGCAGTGGCCGGGCTCAGCCCTGGAGCATCACGCGGGCGGCTACGGCTTCGGCAGTCCCTTGTCCGGCGGCTCGGGTTTCCCCCATGCCTACGGAAATCAGGGCTCCGGCTACGGTGTTCCGTTCGACGCGAGCCCCTCGGAGTTCAGTGAACTGGAGATGGATCGCTACGATGATTTCGGCATCCTCTCCCGCTCGCTTACGGAGATCTCCGCCGACATCACCGAAGTGCTCACCCAGTTGGACGGCTTTGTGCGCCGCGTCGACGGCGACATTGACGAGTTCACCAAGCTGGCGCACCGGTTGCAGGATGAGATCACGCAAGCCCGCATGGTTCCCATCGGCAACCTGTTCACCCGCATCGGACGCACGGTTCGCGATGCCGCCAAGGCCAGCAACAAGCAGGTTGAGCTAACCCTGGCGGGGGCCGAGACCGAGCTCGACAACAACATCGTGCAGCAGATCGCCGACCCCTTGCTGCACCTGGTTCGCAACGCCGTAGCGCACGGCATTGAGCGGGCGGACGAGCGCTACGAGGCGGGCAAGCCCGATCAGGGCAACATCGCGGTCCGCGCCTACCACAAGGGAAATCACATTTACATCGAGGTGGAAGACGATGGCCGCGGCGTGGACTTCGAGCGGGTGAAGGCTACGGCGGTGGATTGCGGATTCCTCTCCGCCGACGATGCCGAGCGCCTGGGCCGCCGCGAGCTGGTGGACCTGCTCTTCCGCCCGGGCTTCTCGACCGCACCGCGCCGCACCGAGCTGGCAGGCCGGGGCGTGGGACTCGACGTCGTGCGCTCGAACGTGACCAATCTGAACGGCGAAATCGAGGTCGAGACCGAGAAGGGAATTGGCTCGCGCTTTACTCTGAAGGTTCCGCTAACGCTCATCATTTCGCAGGCGCTCTTTGTGCAGTGCGGAGAGCAGACCTTCGCCTTCCCGTTGGGCTTCGTCGAGGAGATTCGCCGCATTCGCGCCAGCGAGATCGAAGAGGTTGGCGGCAAGCTCATCACCAAGGTGCGCGACGTGCTAACCGAGGTGGTGCGCTTCGATGAGGCTTTGCAACTGCCGCGCCTCGCGCCGATCAACGGATATTTCCGCCTGGTGCTGGTGAATATCGGAGGCCGGCAGGTCGGCGTGGTGGTGGAGGAAGTTCTGCGCAAGGATGAAATCGTCATCAAGAATCTGGGCGAGTATCTGCGCAACGTAAAGCTGTTTCCCGGAGCCACCATCGCGCCGGATGGCAGCCTGATTCTGCTGGTCGATGTCAACCGCCTGATCATGGGCGAATCCATCGAGCGCCGCCCGTTGACCACCATGATGAACGCGGCACGATTGTTCCTGCCGGGTGCCACCGCCGTGGCGCGCGGTGAGATTCCCGCCGCTGCCGTCGATGCCGTGGGCAAGGAAAAACTGGTGGTGCTGGCCGATGATTCGATCAGCGTACGCAAGTTTGTGGGACGCATGCTGGAGAAGGCCGGATACCGGGTCAAACTCGCCTCCGACGGCCTGGAGGCGCTGGAGATTGCGACCTCGAACGAGTGCGATCTGGTGATTACCGATCTGGAGATGCCACGTACCAACGGATACGAATTGATGCTGCATCTGCGGCAGACGCCTTCCACCAGCAAGCTTCCGGTGATGGTGGTGACCTCGCGCGCCGGCGCCAAGCATCGCGAGCGGGCGCTGAAGGAAGGTGCCGCCGCGTTCATGGTAAAGCCGGTGCAGGAAGAATCCTTTATCGCCCAGGTGGCGGAGTTGATCGGGACTTCGGGACAGGTGGCCGCCGCGCCGCCGGTGGTTCACTGAGAGATAGACAATGACGATGGGTGAAAAAATCCGGGTGCTGGTGGCCGACGATTCGGCGTTCATGCGAAAGGTGCTGCTCAGCATTCTCGACTCCGATGGCGCCTTTGAGGTGGTGGGCGAGGCGCGGGATGGGCGCGAGACGGTGGAGAAGTCCGCCAAACTCAAGCCCGACGTCATCACCATGGACATCAATATGCCGCACCTTGACGGGCTGCAGGCAACCGAGATCATCATGGCCACCGATCCGCGGCCGATCCTGATCGTCAGTTCGGAATCCAAGGACGGAGCCAATGCCACATTGCGCGCTCTGGAGCTGGGAGCCATAGATTTTGTTGCCAAGCCCAGCAGCGGCATCGACCTCGACATGTCGACCGTGCGCGAGGAACTGGTCCGCAAGCTGCGCATCGCCTCCAAGGTTCGCGTCATCCGCAACCTCGCACGCTCCGCGCCGGCCAAAGTCGCGCGGGTTGAGGAGCCGTTGCAGGAATTTGCCGTGCCCGCGGTGACCAGCCTTTGCGGACCATCCCATCAGCGGGAAGCGGCTCGCATGCCGTTGGCGGTGCTCGGGGCGTCCACCGGTGGTCCGGCGACGCTGATGAAGCTGGTGGCGGAATTTGCGGCGGACTTTCCCGGAGCGGTGCTGGTGGTGCAGCACATGCCCGGAAGCTTTACTCCCCAATTTGCCGAGCAGCTTGCGGCGGTCTCGCAGCTTCCGGTGAAGCACGCCGAGAGCGGAGAAACCTTGCGTGCCGGACAAGTGTACGTCTGCCCCGGAGACTGCCATTTGCGGGTCGCCCAACCCGGGCGCATTGTGCTTGACGACGGCCCCCGCATTGCCGGCTACCGCCCCAGCATCGACGTGACTTTGGAATCCGTGGCAGCGCTGGCCGGGGGCAACGCCGTGGCCGTGATCCTCACCGGAATGGGCAACGATGGCGCACGCGGCGCGATGGCGATTCAGGAAAACGGTGGACTGGTGATCGCCCAGGATGAAGCGACCTCGGTAATTTTCGGGATGCCCGCCGAGGCCATCAAGACCGGTGCCGTGGGCCACGTTCTGCCGCTGGAGCAGATTGCGGCGGCGATTACCCGGCGATTGACGTTTTATCCGAGGACGGAGCGGGTGGTAGGAGTATGACCTTGGCTGAGTTCGGTGGTGCCTTCTCTTCGGCGCAGCGCGGGCGGAAACCGTGAAAGAGTACGAACGGCGTCCTTTGTTTGTCGCGCGTCCGCCCAAAACAGCGGCAGTTACGCCCGGCCCCGTGATCCTGTTTACCGCGGGCGGAAGGCGATTTGCTGTGGCGGCCAGCGAGGTCAAGGAAATTCGCGATGGTGACGATCGTACCTCGGTTCGAAAACTAAAGGGTCCGGAGCCGATCGATTTCGCTTTGCAGATCGGCCTCGGAGCCGGAATACTTGATCATTTCGTGGTGCTGAAGCCGGGCGAGTGCTCGCTAGGTGTAACCGAGGTCGAGCGCATGACGAGTCTGCCCAAAGTGGTGCCGCTGCCGGGATTATTCCGGGGAGCGGAACGCCAGTGGTATCGCGGTCTGTTGTTGCTGGAGAACGATGTAGTTCCACTCGTAAGAACAGAGTATTGGACTGCCACGGTTCCGGCCAAAGGGAGTGGACATGAATGACACAACCCGATTCGTGACCTTTCCCCTGGGAGAGGAGCGCTATGCGCTGGACTCCAGCCAGGTGAAGGAACTGGTGATGCCGAGCCGGGTCTACTCATTTCCCCACACCATGCAGTCTCTGGAAGGCGTACTGGTACGGCGCGGGGCGGTGATTCCGGTCTGCGATCTGCGTAGCGCCTTTGGACAGGGCCCCGAACGCAATCTCTACGTGGTGGCGCGATGCAACTACGCGGGTCGCGCTTCCACCGTCGCCATCCCAGTGAGCGGCGACTGCGAACTGGTACAGGGCGAGCGCGACGAGATGCCCGATGCGACGCCCCAGCAACCGGTGACCTTCGTCGCTGGCCTCTTGCGTACCGGAGGCAGGACGGTTCCTCTGCTGGACCTGGACCAGGTTGTGGCACACTGCATTCAGCCAGCCATTGCGGGGAGGCGCAGCAATGAGCAGTAAAACCGACGGTCTGAATCAGCGCATTCTGGTGATTGACAGCAATGTGTTTTTTGCGCGACGCCTGACTGATGCACTCAAAGCGCATGGATTCAACGTCATCCACAGTACCCAGGCGACCTACGCGCTCACCATGCTGGAGTGGGACGCGCCCACGGCCATTCTGTGCGCCACCAATTTGCGCGAGATCAGCGTCTTCGACCTGCCGAAAATCCTGCACAGCGATGCGGTCACCGCGAATATTCCGATCATTGCCATGGGTGAAGGTGGGCAGCAGGCCCTGATGGAAGCCTTCCGCTCCGGTTGCGACGATTACATCGACCGCCGCCGTGGCCCGGAGAACATTGCCGCGCAGGTGCACACGTTTTTGCTCAGCCGCCTTGAGGGCTTCCATCCCACCCAGATGCTGGAGTCGGAACAGACCGTGCTCGAGGGCAGTTTGTCGCACCTCGATCTGCCCGGCGTGATTCAGATGTTGGCTCATTCCCGGCAGTCGGGCGTGCTCTACATCAATGCGGAAACCCTGGATGGAACCGTTTTCTTCAACCGCGGGGCCGTACTGCACGCCGAGGTGGGCGAGACCATCGGCGACGAAGCGGTGATTTTCATCATCAAGAATTGCAACGGCGTCGAGCGTGGCGTGTACAAGTTCGTACCCGGCTCGCTGGCGGCTACCAGAACCGTCTTCCGTTCGGTGACGGAGTTGATGATGGAGGCTCTGCGCGAAATTGATGAAGAGCGCGCGGCCAGCGAGGGAGGACACAAATTCGAGGGGGGGCACAAATGAGCGCAAAGCCGGTGGTCTATTTTATTGACGACAGTGCGACGATGCGCGAGGTGATTAAAATCGCCTTCCGCCGCGAAGAGCTTGAGGTCATCACCTGCCACGATGCCAGCAGCGCCATGGACCTGATGGATCATAGCGCGCCGGACGTGGTCATCACCGACGTCATCATGCCAGGGCGCGACGGCTACGATGTCTGCCAGTACATCAAGCAGCATCCCCGTTTTGGCCAAACCCCGGTGATTTTGATGTCCGGCGTGGTCAATAAGGGAGTGGCGGAGCGCGCCTTCGCCGTCCATGCCAATGAGCTGATCCGCAAGCCCTTCCAGCCGCAAGACCTGATTGCCCGCGTGCGCCATCTGCTGGCCGCCCCGGTGGAAGCCGAGGCCGCCGGCGATGATCGTGCTTATCAGGATGCCAGCGCCGTGCTCAACAGCATTTTCAGCGGTCCCATGCCGGCCCGTAACGGTCACGGTCCGTCGCGCATCACCGGACCAGTGCCGGTGCCGGCGCGTAGCGCTCCGCGCATCCCCAGTACGTCAGTTGCCGCCGGTGCGCCGATGGCCCCCGGTACCTCGATTGCCGCCACGGTTGCAGCCGCGATGACTCCGCCAGTGGTGGCCCCTCCGGTTTCCATTCCCGGTGCGCAGATCACCGGTGCGGCGCAAATGCCCGTGCCGCCGCCCCAACCCGGACGAGTTCCTCCTCCGCCCATCCCCGGCATGAGTTCAGACGCCGGAAGAATGCGCCTGGAAATCCTGCGGCTGCACAGCCAGATCAAGAAACTTGAGGCGGAGCTGGTCGCCGAACGCGAATACTCGAAAGCCCTGGAACAGCACGTCACATCCTTGCAGGAAGCCGATTAGCTCCCGCCTCTTTGCTGCAAAAAGCCCGGACCGCGATCCGGGCTTCTTCTTTGCGCCGCAATCTCCGCTAGCTGAACAGAACCTCCTTCGTCCGCATCTCCTTCACCAGATCGCGCAGCTTCGCTGCCCGCTCGAACTCGAAGCGCTTGGCGGCCTCGCGCATATCCTCTTCCATCTTGGCGATGAAAGCATCAAGCTGCTCTTGCGATTTGAACTCCGGCATGCCGTCGTTCTCCACCGGTACATCGGCGTAGTCGGCGGCGACGACGTGGGCCAGCGACATATCGGCCGAGCGGCCCACGGTCTGCGGGGTGATGCCGTTCTCCTGGTTGTAAGCTTCCTGAATGGCTCGGCGGCGGTTGGTCTCGCCCAGGGCTTTCTTCATCGAGTCGGTCATGCGGTCGGCATAGAGAATGGCGCGGCCTTCGATGTGCCGGGCGCAGCGGCCAATCGTCTGGATCAGCGAGCCTGCCGAGCGCAGGAAGCCCTCTTTGTCGGCGTCCAGAATCGCCACCAGCGAGACCTCGGGCAGGTCGAGTCCCTCGCGCAATAGATTGATACCGATCAATACATCGAACTCACCCTTGCGCAGATCGCGCAGAATGTTGATCCGCTCCAGGGTCTCGATCTCCGAATGCATGTAGCGGCAGCGCACCCCGACCTCGGCGTAGTACTCGGCCAGGTCCTCGGACATGCGCTTGGTCAGCGTGGTCACCAGCACCCGCTCGC
>CAZLZA010000107.1:0-14158 GCA_964563875.1 uncultured Acidobacteriaceae bacterium | reverse complement strand
AATGCCGGTCGGGGCCAAGCAGAGTCAGAAGCGTTGCGGAGAGAACCGGTCGAGCGGAATCGGCGTTTTTCCTTCAAGAATCAGAGCGCACATTACTTCTGCGGTCACTGGTGTGAGAAGAATCCCGTCGCGATAGTGGCCGGTCGCAGCGAAGTAACCTTTCGTAGCCGTCGCGCCCAGCAAAGGCAGATTGTCTGGAGTTCCCGGGCGAAGTCCAGTCCAGGCCTCGGCGATTTTGGCTTCGGCGAAGCGCGGAAGCACCCGCGCCGCAGCATCTTGCAATCGCTTCACCCTATAAGCATTGAGCGACTTATCAAAACCTGCGGGCTCAACCGTGCTGCCCACAACGTAGCGTCCATTGCTGCGCGGGATGATGTAGCACCAGCGCGACCGCAGGACATGGCGCAACACCCGGTTCTGTTCGCGGTCGCTGGAACTCATCGATAGCTCCTCTGGAAACGCCAACGCCACCATGTGCCCCTTCACCGGAAGGGTCGGCAACGTGGCGCCCGAGATCTGTGCCGCCCATGCCCCTGCGCAATTCACGATGCGCGGTGCGGCGTAGGAACCATGCTCCGTGCGCACACCGCACGCCTGGCCGCGCTCCACCAGAATCTTGTTTACAGCTTCGCCGGTAACAATTCTTACCGCGCGCTTCTGCAGAGCTGCGATCAGTGCGGCAACCAGGTCGCGCGGGTCCACGGCGCGCTCCCTCATCGTGTACGCAGGGTCGGAAGGAATGGCCAGCTTGGGTTCGAGCGAGAGCGCCTGCTCTGCGGTGATGGCGCGAATGCCTTCGCTCTCCGGAATCGGATGCTCTTCGAAGGCAATGACACCTGCATCGCGCAAATCGATATCGCGCTGGGCCTCGGACGCCAATTCGCTCACAAACGTTGGATACAGTTCCGCGCTGCGGTGGGCAAGTTCGAGCAGTTCAGCGGGAAGAACTGGATCAAGGTCCGCGATCATGCCTCCACCTGCGTGCGACGCTTCCTGCCCGGGTTGGCACCGTTCGATCAACAACACGCGCGTTGACCTGCGGCTCAATTGCCACGCCAGCGAGAGGCCAATGATCCCGCCGCCAATCACGATTACGTCATACTGTTCTTGCACAATCTCATTGTAAACAGTACTCGGTCAGTCGACGAGACGATCGGATGATAGATGATCGATAGGACTCTTCAGATAACGGGGCTAACGCACGATTCCGCTGGCGTGGGTCTTTTTGATCGCTCCCGGCTTCATCTGGATATCAGCTTGTAACGGTTTCAATGCCGCGACGCTAGGCGAAGGCACAGCTGACATCAGTTTACTGATCACCACCAATCTCTGTGGTGCGGGACCTGGGTAGTAGGCCGGATCACAGGTTACCAGCGTGAGCCGGTTATCAGCGGTTGGCGCAGCGACGGAGAGGTCATTAGGCTTGACGATTTTGATGCCCTCGACCACGTAGGTGAAGATTCGGCCTCCACGTTCGATCAGGATGGTGGCGCCCGGAGTTAAGTCCGTGATTTTGCGGAAGAAGGTATCTCGATGCGCGCTGACTACGGCATTGCCCGGCTCCCCAGGCTCTGCCGTGCCGGTCAAGTGTCCAGGACCCATCAGTAGTGAGTCGTGGTCAGTGCCCTCTACGATCACCGCGGAAAGCTGAATGCTTGGGATACTGATGCGCGCTAAGCCGTTCTCGCGGAGAGCAGTCAGCGAATGTTGCTCGTCCGCGCGTTGAACCCTCTGTTGTTCCCGCCAGCGCGCCTGCAGTTGACGCTGCTCATAGATCATCGCGCCGTATTGGAATCCAGCGTAGCCAAGGATTACGATGCCGGAAGACAGCAGCAGCGGGCCAATATGCCGGCCAATTACCTTCAGCCTCGAGTTGGCACGTGCCGGAATTAACGGAGACAAAGTTTACACATCCTTCAGGTCGCGGCTTGCACACACCGCTGACTCACTGATAGATGCGAGGGAACGCGGCAGAAACACAGGCCAGAATTGGAATTACAGCGTCCGGTTCAATACTAATTCTTTCGCTTGCGCATAGCCTGCGCCGCACCGCCAATCAGCAGCCCAAAACCAATTAGCGACAGCATAGGCAACGGACTGCCAGCCATGGGAAGACTGATGTCTCCGTCGTTCCGCAACTCGGGAGGAATCGGCGCGGCAGGAGCAGCGCCTGCAATCGTCGGACGCGAGTACTGCTTGCGGGAACCGCTGTTGTGCATGGCCTGCGGTACCGACTGAATGTTGAATTGAACGCTTGCGCTACCACCTGGTACGGGCGAGTTGTTGGTGTCCACCAAAGTGACCCGGATGTTGTGAGATCCCGGCAGCAGTTCGGGAAAAGTGTAATCGGTGGAGTTGGAATGGATGGGGTCCGCGTTATCGAGTCGTACAAGAAATTTCGACTCCCCACTGATCGCGGGCTGCACCAGTTCAAAATGGAGATCGACAGAGTTCGAGGTAAGCGTCTGGCCAGCGACCGGCGTGAGGATGAGAACGTCTGCCGGTTGAGTTTCCGGGTTGACGGTCGCCGCGTCAGGATTGGGGATTCCGGCTGCGGCGGAACCCTGATCCTGAGCCACGGCAAGTGACGCTGCGACGAATACGAACAACACGAACAGTCGAATTTGTTTCATCTACTCTCTCCGAGTATGCAAGCGGCTCCTCATTTACAGCACTGATTTCCACAAAAGAGGCGCGCCGCTGCCTTCTCATGGATGGGCTACAAAGCGAATAAGGGATGCGCCTATCTCCGCCTCTGGCCCTGAAAGGCCCTGCGACAAAACCGAACAAGGGCACGTTACTTCAGCTCTTCTGACCTGTGCTGGTGCACGATAAGAGCCAAACTATTCAGTGCAGGCCGGCAACTCAGAATTTCTTTTCTTGTAATCCCCTCGTAGCACAAAGGAATTAAGGCCGACGTTGACACCCGGCAGGTGGGCTGGAACAATCGGGGAAGATCAACTTCAACAGGAGCCCCATCATGTCCGAGACAGTAGAGATTGCGCCTGCGGAAAAACGAATCAGCTCAACCGCGCTCATTGCGGCCGTCGTGATCGTGGTAGTTTTGTTTGCCGTGGCGCTTTATCTCATCGCCGATCTTCGCAGCCGAGTGCACTCGCTGGAGGCCGGCGCGGAGCGGCAGAGCGCGGAAACAAAAGTCATTGAAGACAAACTCCACCTGACCAATAAGAACATTGAAGCGGGAATGGAAGCGCTGGGTTCAAAGGTCGGGATGACGCAGGAGGATCTCGCGAAACGGACGGCTGACTTGAAGGCGCAGCAAGAGCGCGCAGCCGCTAAACTTGGGGCTGAACAGCAGGCCACCAACAAAGAAGTCGCCAATGTAAATTCCGCGGTGAGTGGAGTGCGGACCGACCTCGGCGGGGCGCAGAGCGATATCGCCAGCACGCGCAGCGACCTTGCGGCAACCAGGGCGAAACTCGAAAGCGCAATCGGCGATTTGAATGTGCATAGTGGATTGATTGCGAAGAATCACGATGAGTTGGAGTTTCTGAAACACAAGGGAGACCGCAATTATTTTGAGTTCAAGCTGAAGAAAAAACAGCGCACTCCGATTGCGACCGTGAGCCTGGAACTGAAGAAGACGGACCCAAAGAAGTCGCGCTTTACGCTCAATGTTTATGCGGATGATCACACCATCGAGAAGAAAGACCGCACGCTGGGTGAACCGTTGCAGTTCTACACCGGCCGCGACAAGCAACTTTATGAGGTGGTGGTGTTCAACGTGAGCAAGGAAGAGATTTCCGGATACCTGGCAACCCCGAAATAATGGCGAGCTGGTAATTCGCGAAAGCCCGGCCAAGCCGGGCTTTCGCCGCGTTGGATGGATGCCGGAAGGCCTGCGAGCGCGGCATCGCAGTCGATTTTTGAAGCGGAACTGAGAGCTGTGTAACGCAAAAGTACATCGTTGGGTAAAAAGGAACCATTAGTCAAGGGGTTAAGTATTTTGGCGGAAAGGTTAGCGAAAGGTTAATCGATGCGCCGCTTCCCCAGCGATTTACCAGGAAGGCACTGATTTCGGAATGGTGTTTAGAGAAGAGTAAACAGAATTGTAGTGACTGAACAGAACCGTCTGGTCCGTTTCGTTTTCATGCTTGTTGTCCGGCCTTGATGCCCGAGAGGAGGTCGCGGACGGTGGCGACGAGTTGAGAGCTGGAGAATGGTTTTTGCAAATAGACGGTGCGATCATTCGGGAATTGTTGGAGGACATTCTCTTCGGCATTGCTGCCGGAGATCAGGACTACGGGCAGAGATGGGACGAGTTGGCGAAGACGCCTGGTTAAGTCGAGGCCGCCGAGTTTGGGCATCAGGATGTCGGTGACGGCAACATGGTACGAGTGTGGTCCGAAGGCGAGCAGTGCTTCCTCGCCGTTGCAGACAGAATCGACGGAGAACCCGGCCTTGCGGAGCGAGTGCGCGAGGTGCTTGTTCACGACCGGGTCATCCTCGGCGAGGAGGATGCGGAATCCATTGTTGCTAGCAGTGCGGCTGACGGGTTGGTCTGCGGCAATGGGCAGGTAGATACGGAAGGTGGTGCCCTTTCCGGGACTGGACTGACATTCGATGCGACCCTTGCTCTGGGCGATGATGCCGTGAACGGTGGAGAGGCCGAGGCCAGAGGCGACGGTGGTGTTCTTGGTAGAGAAGAATGGTTCGAAGATGTGCCCCAGCGTAATTTCATTCATGCCAATGCCCGTATCCGAGATGGTCAAGAGGGCGCAGGGCTGGGAGCCGTCCGCAATCGAAGCCACGGGAGGCGCAGCGGTTTCGATTCGCAACTTCCCACCTTGGGGCATGGCGTTGCGGGCATTGTCGGCCAGATGCATGAGCACGAGGGCAAGCTGTTCGGGGTCGACGGAGATATGATCGACGGTTTCATCGAGCTTCAACTCGATCGCGATGCCAACGCCGACAGCGCGGGTGAGCATGGGAAGGGCCTTGCGAACACAGTCATTCAGGTTGATGACGCGGGGCCGGAGTACCTGGCGCCGGCTGAAGGCAAGCAGTTGGCGGGTGATCTCAGCGGCACGCGCGGTCTGCTGCATGACGTCGAGGAGTTTGGATTCGATTGCCTGAGGGAGCTGGTTGCTCAGCGCGAGTTCGCAGGAGAGGCTGATGGACTGGGTGATGTTGTTGAAGTCATGCGCGACGCCCCCAGCGAGGCGCCCTACGGCCTCCATACGATACGAATGGCTGAGTTCCTCTTCCAACTCGCGCTGACGGGTGATGTCCAGAACGTAGCCTTGGACGTGCTGGTGGCCGGTTTCATGGTCTGTGCAGAGATATCCGGAGAGGGAGACGCGGACGATGCCGCCATCCTTCTTGCGGAAGCGGGTTTCGAAATCGCGAACCTTGCCCGCAGAAAGGAGCTCGGCGAGATAGCGGTTGCGGTCGCGGGCTTCGACATAAAGGCTGAGAATGCCGACGGAAGAGAGCTCCTCAAGAGTGTAGCCGATGACATTCAAGAGCACGGGATTGGCGTGCTCAAAGCGTGAGGTCGTGAGGTCGAGGCGATAGATTCCAAAGGGGCACTCGTCGACCAGCGAGCGATGGACCTCCTCGGAACGGACGAGTTTGAGCCGGGCTTCGCTCCACGCGGTGGCGTCGACCGCAAACATGAGAAGGAGCTTGCGGTGGCCGCGGTGAAAGCGAACCACGCGGAGTTCAACCACGAATGGTTTTCCAGCCTTGGTGGCATGAGTGCAACAAAGGGCAAGGGCAGGCGTCTCAGCATCCAGGTGCAGGGCGCTGGCGAGGGTAGACATCTGACCTCTCGGGCAGAGGTGGCGGACCGTCATGGAGCGGAATTCGCGATAGGTGTAACCATACGTTTCAAGCGCCGCGTCGTTGGCTCCGCAAATCCTCAGCGAGTCGGCCTCAAACAAGAACATCGGAATGGGATTGCTGCGAAAGAGAAGGTCTCGAAGATCGGGAGTCGAGGTTGCCATATCAATCACCTGAAGGATGAGACGGTGGATTTCTGGCGAAGCGTGAGCTGATGGAAAAGATGTAGTTGGCAGTGCGGGACAAATCAGGGCGATTTCAAAATGGGAGAGAAGACGCGAGTGCGCAGGGCGAGATCGATTGTTGGGTGAAAAGCTTGGAGCCGCACTGGGACCCTTCGCTTCGTAAGGGTGACACCTCAAGAACCGAAGCAAAGACAAAAGCAAGAGCAGGAGCGACGGCAAGAGCAGGAGCAACGGCAACGGCAGGAGCAACGGCAACGGCAGGGTCAAGGTAACGGAAGGTAACGGAAGGAAATACTGGTTTGGTCAGGAGCGGGTGAGGGTGTTGCGAACTTGGTCGAGGAGAGCGGGGAGAGTGGCCGCAGCTGAAGCGGAGCCGCCGAAGCGGGCATGTTCGTAGGCTGCGGTGAAGCACAGGACGACCTCGCGGAGCGATGGTTCGGCGATGGAGGCGGCGAACTCGGAGGGAGTCTGGGCGGGGGTACGGAGATATCCCCGACGAGCCAGACGGCGGCTCATGCGGAGGTAGAGCAGAGCCGCGGCGGAGCCGGGGGAAGTGCGCGGAGAGGCGGCTTGCCAGAGTGCGCGCAGGGGAAGCGCCGCAAGGGGTGAGGCGATCAGCAACAGGAAGGCGAGCAGGATGAGTCCGGGGCGGAGCAGACGCTTGGGATCGTGGGTGGCAGCCTGATGGACCAGTCTGGCGGTTTCCAACATACGGTGATATAGGCGGGAGGCCCATCGGCGGAAGTTGGCGATACCGTGGCGGGTATGGCGAACCCCGGCGAGGGTGAGAACCTGCTGATGTCCGGCATCGTAATTGACGATCCATTCGCGCCAGAACTCGCTGGCGGCGTCGAGGTAGAGCTGGGAGCGGCTCCAGAGGTTGCCGGCGGGAGCGTCGCTGGCGGGAGTGGGGTCAAAGGTGGTCCAGCCGGCACCGGGGATGTAAGCCTCGACCCAGGAGTGGGCGTCGCGGGCGCGGACGATGTAGTTGGAATTGACCTGATTGAATTGCGCGCCACGAAATCCGGTGATGATTCGCGAGGGAATGCCTATGGTGCGGAGCAGTACGGCCATGGAGGAGGCAAAGTATTCGCAATGGCCGCGGCGGCGGTGAAAGAGAAAATCGGCGAGCGGGTCGGCAGGCATTTGTGAAGGAAGCTGAAGCGTGTAGCCGTAGCGGGTGGTGAGATAGCGCTCGATGGCACTGGCGCGGCGATATGGAGTCGTCTCGGAGCCGGTGATTTGACGGGCGAGCTCCGGAATGCGGGGATCGAGGCGCTCGGGAAGCTGAAGGTAGCGGTCCGGAATGGACTCAGGCGCGGCGTCCGGGAGGCGCTCCAGGGTGGCTGGTGCGGCAAAGGAAACGTCCGAGACACCCTCGTAGACGGTCATGGTGTGGTCGTGGTCGAGGTTATGGAAGGTCTGGTCATCGTCGACGCCGATCTCGCGAAAAGCTCCGAATAGGGCTTGGGCGGCCGGAATCGTGAAGATGACGTTAGTGTTGAGAGGCTCCATGAGGACGCGATAGTGGATGAGAACAAGCTGCGGTCCGCGCGCCAGGCGAAGCTCTTCGCGGCCCAGGTTGCTGGCGCGGGTGGAGAGCTGAAAGACCCGGCCATAATTTTGCGAGAGCAGGTTGGCGTCGTGATGGGGATTGGTCCAGCGTCGGCCATCGAAGAGGGTGAGGACGGCGCCACGGAGGCGGATCTGCCGGTCGCCGGTGGTGTCGCCGTCGATGTGAATGTGGGCTACGACCTCAGAGGATTGCTGGATTCGTCCAATTTCGCCGAGGTTGACCGATTCGGAGAAGCCGGTGGAGATGGCGTCGCTCTGTGTGTAGCGGGAGAGATAGCCGCCGCTGATGCGCGGCATGGCGAAGAAAAGGATAGTGGAGGTGGCAAGGATGGCGGCCACAATGACGGCGGTGGTGCGGGCCAGCGAACCAGAGAGCCTCTGCATCGGAGAAATCGTCCGGTGGCGGGTGCGTAGTCCGGGAATCGGCAGAGGGGCGGAGTTGGTGGCCGCCAGCGCGGAACGGCGCATTTCCATGGCCATGAAGCAGAAGACAGCGAGCAGCGTGAAGAGAGCAAAGGCGGCAAGGAAAGCCGAATCCACGGTTAGGATGGCGGCCGACAACACCATGAGAAACGAAAGTACCGCGAGGTAAATGTAGTCGCGATCGCGCTCCACGTTGAAGAGCTTGACGCACATTCCGAAGAGCGCCAGATGGACGGCTGGAGCGACGAAGTCGCGGCCGGAGATGAAAAAGAAGTCGACAAAAAAAAGCAGGAAGTAGATGACCGCCAGCCATGAAGTGACGCGGCGCGGAATGACGAAGGGGCGGCGGCGCAGGAGAAGAAAGCCGCGGAGAACGAGGGCGGCGAGGACAAAGCTGCCGCCGATGAGGTCGATTTTTCCGGTGGATGCCAGGGTGGCGAAGCCGGTGACGACCATGAGGAAGAGTGCGGTCTGGAAAAGATGCTCGATCTCGGGCGGAGCCACGCGGGCTGTGGGGGTGGAGGACATTCCGGTCCTAAGTATAGTGGACTGGGCTGCTTGCACGGGAGCAGGCGAATGAGTTTTCCTCAGCGGCGGAGATGAAGGAGAAAACGTGACGTGGTAGTATCGATGCTGGTCGGACATCGGTCTCACGCGATGAAACCCCGCCAATCCCGCCAGGTCCGGAAGGAAGCAACGGTAACGGGCCGTTTCGTGTGCAGTGAGGTTCCGGTGTCCGGCTTTATTTGTGAAGCCAGCCTGCGGTCTCCCCAAAATTTCCCGATTCGAATACTGCTCTTTTCTGGGATTTCTTCTCTGAAGGTGAGCTGCGTTTGTTGTTCGCCACCCGGCGGATTAGGGGGATGCTTGTCTCACGGGGGCGTGAGATGCAGACGGAAGGCTTTGATGCGGGAAGGAATCTGGCGCTGGAGGCGCTGGCAGCAGAAGGCGCGCTGAAGCAGATGGCAGGGCAGGACGAGAGCGCGCGGGGCAAGGTTTGTGGGGAAATTGCGCCGCCGGATGGAATGGCCATGCGCGGACTGGCGGCGGCGGTTCCGCTGGCAATCCTACTCTGGACGATGATCGGAGCACTGCTCTGTGTGATGGCGCGCTGAAAAAATCGAACGGCTTCGGGGAAACAGAATCGATGGTGGTTGGGTGCCGATTCGGCGGCTCAGGCGTGAGTGGTTTACATTCGCGCCGCAGTGGGCGACAATTGGCAGATTCCTTCTACCGGAGATTTGGGAGTTGAATACTAAGATTCGGGCCAAAATCACGGCCCTAGGCTCATTTGTACCTCCGCGTGTTCTCTCCAACTGCGACCTCGAAAAGATGGTCGCGACGACCAATGAATGGATTTTAGAGCGCACGGGGATTCGCGAACGGCATATTGCCGATCCGGGGGTGGGTACCAGCGACCTGGCGGTGGGCGCCGCGCTGGATATGGCGGCGCGCCACAATGTCGACCTGAGCACGGTGGAGGTCATCATCGTGGGGACGGTGACGCCGGACATGATGTATCCCTCGACGGCCTGCCTGGTGCAGAAGAAGCTGGGGATTCCGCAGGCGTGGGGATTTGATATTTCCGCCGGGTGCTCGGGGTTTGTCTTTTCATTGACCACCGGGGTGAAGCTGGTGGAGAGCGGCGCGCACAAGAAAGTGCTGGTGATCGGGGCGGATGTGAATTCCTCGATGATCGACTACACGGATCGCGCGACCTGCATTCTGTTTGGCGATGGCGCCGGGGCGGTGCTGTTGGAGCCGGCAGAAGACGGCGAAGCGCTGGGCTTTATCGACCATGTACACCAGGTGGAAGGCTACGGCGGGGAGTATCTGTACCAGCCGGGAGGCGGAAGTCTGCATCCTGCCTCGCACGAAACCGTGGACCAGAAGATGCATTATGTTCACCAGGATGGGCAGCAGGTCTTCAAGTACGCAGTGAAGAAAATGGCGGAAGTTACGGAACGGTTGCTGGCTAAGACCGGGTTGACAGGCGCGGACATCGACTGCTTTATCTCGCACCAGGCGAACAAGCGGATCATTACGGCGACAGCGGAACGGCTGAAGATGCCGCGGGAAAAAGTGATCATCAACATTGAAGAATTCGGCAACACGACGGCGGGTACGATTCCCCTGGCGATGAAGACGGCGATCGAGAGCGGACGGCTGAAAAAGGGAGATACGCTGCTGATCGCATCGGTGGGAGCTGGGTTTACCAGCGGGGCGTCGATCATCAAGTGGGCGTTCTGAAGCGCCGGAAAACGTGATGGTGAGGTGCCCGCCGATGGCGGGCACTTTTCGATTACGGGGGAGTTGAGCATTCGGGAATGGATAGTGAGTGCCTTGCCTTGTTATCGCTTCCTATCAGAGGCATTCTAGAATCAGGTATGACTAACGAGGCTGACGAGCAACTCGCTGCTGACTGGACGCACCTGCCGAATGGCACCGAAACGGTGAATCTTTGGGACTGTTTGCATGACGGTTCGCTAGTCCACATTGCATCCGACCTGATGGAACGCACCGTCCTTCTTCGTTTCGATGTGGATTACGTTAGGGACTTCAATAAACTCCCCAAAGGGTTGACCTTCGAGTTCTTGCTCTTAGGCGTTCAATCGGTGCGGTCGCTACGCTGTAGCAGGTGGCCGGGGCCATGCGAAGTTCATGCAGGTATGCCCAAAGAGGAACAGTCCCGCCGAGTTGCAGAGTATCAAGCGAAGTGGCGTGAAGAGTCAGACGACTGGAACACATTTGAGACCGCCGCGAACAATGCTGATTCTCCAGAGGTGTTGGACGCGACTCTTGTGCAGGGTGGACGCGGAACGACTCTCCGGCTTGGGCTGTTGATGGCCGACGATAGCTACCGTAACGTTTTTCTCCGCGCTGATTCACTCGGCATCCGAACGAGCGATGGACGGCAGTTTACGGTTGCTGAGTATCTAGCACTCGGAGAGGCGTATTGGAAGGCGTTCGCCGAACGGAAGAGAGCAAACCGAGAATAGGTGGTGAAACATCGCCAAGTAACTCACAATCGCGGAACAGAAACGAAACGAATACAACGTCGAGAGCCCCACGTGTGCCAAAAGATGGCGGATGTGGGCCACCCGCCACGGTGGTCTTGCTACTTATTTGGCGTTTCCCTTCATTTCGATTTGCACGAGATGAAGCTCGGCAGGGCCTACGTTTTCCACGGCGTGGGTCGTTGGGCCGGATGAGACGGCTGTATCCGCATTGCCCTCGCGGATGGCAGTCTTTCCGTCAGGAAACGTGACCTTTACCTTGTAATCGGTGACGTAGTAGACAACGTTCGCCGGATGCGAATGCATGGCTACCGTCTGTCCGGGTGGTATTCGAACGTCGAGCACGCGAACCTGATCATTGTCGAGTATTACTTTGTGGGTCTCCGGCCCTCCGGCAACTTTCGTTACGTCCTGGGCTAGAACCGTTGAGACCGCCAAACACAAAACGCACGTCAGCAAAAAGATTCGACGCAGCTTTACCATGGACTTACCTTCCTGGCCGCGAATCGGCCGCAGGACGGAGCAGATTCACCGGTGCGAAGCAGGGTTGTCCAGATTCGGAAAGTTGTATTGCGGATCGGGATGTAGCCCGGGCGCGGAACATATTTGGCGGGGGCGGGTTTTAGAATGAATCACGGCGGTGGCCGGAAGGCCATGGCGCCGCATCATGGGGTGTGAGGTAGAGACGAGATGAGGCTGTCACGCATTCTGTTTCCGGCACTGATTTGCTGCGCGATGGGGTTGAGCGCAGTGGCGCAGGATCAAAACCAGGCTCCGCCGCCGTCGAGCGAGGCCGCTCCCTCGGCAGCTCCGCCTCCGTATCAAGCTCCGCCTCCGCATCAGTCGGCACCGCCGCCTGAGGGGCGGGAGTGGGTTCCGGATGGGATCGCGGCGCTGGGGCAGAACGCCACGTCGCGGACGGAGTTCACGCTGGACCACTCGATGCTGGTGCTGGCTTCCAAGCTGGACCAGGACAATGAGGATCTGCGGCGGGTGATTGCGGGGGTGAACGGGGTTTCCGTACACAGCTTCCGCTTTCCGGGGGTGGTAAGTTGCGATCCGATGGTCATGGATTCGATCGTGCAACAGTATCGCGCGGCGGGCTGGCAACATCTGGTGAGCAAGCACAAAAGCGATACAGGGCTGACAACTGACTTGTGGCTACACATGGACCGGGCGGCCATCCGCGACATTGCGGTGCTGTTTGTAGGGGTGAAGCAAGTGAATTTTGTGTCGGTGTCGGGCTCGATTACACCGCTGGACCTATTGCGTTTAAGCGGTCACTTCGGGATTCCGAGGATGGACGGGGGAGTGGTGGTGCCAGTGCCGCCGGATCGGTAGGCAACTGCTTACCTCGGGAAAAATCGTTTACTGGTGGGAAAGCTTGGAGCCGCACTGGAAGTTTGCGCTGCGCGGGGGCTCTTCACTTCGTTCAGAGTGACACCACAAAAAATCAACGGCAAGATTAACAACCTACCTTAACCACAAAAAATCGACGGAAGATCAAACGTCCCAACCCTTAGCCACAGCAAATCAAGGGCAACAGCGCACACCCCACCTTAACGCAAAATGACGGTGAACGTGGGGTGTGCGCTGTTGCGGTTATTTTGTGGCGGCGGCGAGGCCGCGATACCAGAGAAGAGTATGGCGCAGGCCTTCGTGGAAGTTTACCTTGGGTTCGTAGCCGAGGGCGGCGCGGGCTCGCGAGATGTCGGCGAGGGAGTGAGCGATGTCTCCGGCGCGCGCGGGAGCATGGTCGACGGGGCCATCGTAGCCGGTGAGTTCGCGGAGGCTTTGGACGGCGTCGTTGAGCGAGATGCGCTGGCCGGTGGCAACGTTAAAGGTGCCTCCGGAGACTTTCTCGGCAGGGGCGTGGATGGCGCGGAGGTTGGCGTCCACTACGTTTTCAATGTAGGTGAAGTCGCGGCTCTGGCTGCCATCGCCATAGATGATAGGGGTGCGGTCTTCGAGCATGGCAAGGGAAAACTTGGCGAGGACGCCGGAGTATTGCGACGAGGGGTCCTGGTGTGGTCCGAAGACGTTGAAGTAGCGGATGGTGACCGTTTCCAGGCCGTAGACACGGGTGAAGCAGCGCATGTAGTGCTCGCCAGCGAGTTTGCTGACGGCGTAGGGGGAGATGGGGTCGGGGAGCATGTCCTCGTGTTTGGGAAGCGTGGGCTGGTCGCCGTAACAGGAGGATGAACCGGCGTAGACGACGCGACGGACTCCCGCAGCGTGGGCCGCGACGAGTAGGTTGAGCGTCCCGGTGACGTTGGCGGAGTTGCTGGCGGACGGGTCTTCCACCGAGCGCGGGACGCTGGCCAGGGCAGCCTCATGGAAGGCGAAATCGACGCCGTGGCAGGCGCGGGCGCAGGTTTCAGGGTCTTCGATGGTGCCCTCGACAAAGTCGATGCCGTGGAGATCTTCCAGATTAGCGCGCTTGCCGGTGATGAAGTTATCGACGCCACGAACCGAGGCTCCCTGGGCGAGGAGGGCGCGTGCGATGTTGGAGCCGATGAAGCCTGCGATTCCGGTAACTAAGTAGGTGGTCATAAAGCGAGTTGGATTCCTCTGAGATTGGTGACGCTGCTCGGGTTAGCAGTGGACAATGTTGGTGGCACTAATACCCTTGGTGGCGTTGCGGGTGTCCACCACAATTTGCGATTCGGCTACGATGCGACGGTAATCGTAACTGGTGTGGTCGGTGACGATGAGTACGGCGTCGTACTGGCCGAGGTCGTCAAGTGGGGTGCAGGTCATGTTGAGGTCGTAATGGCGGCCGTGGCCTACCTGGGGGAAAAATGGGTCGTTGTAGGCAACCTGGACTCCGGCTTTGCGAAGCAGTTCGATGATGGTGAGCGAGGGCGACTCGCGGAGATCGTCGACGTCCCGCTTGTAGGCGAGGCCGAGGACGAGGATGCGCGATCCGTTGAGGCATTTGGACTGCCGGTTGAGCGCGAGCGCGGTCTTTTCAATCACATAGTAGGGCATACCCATGTTGACTTCGCCGGCGAGTTCGATGAAGCGGGTGCGGAAGTCAAACTGCTTGGCCTTCCAGGAGAGATAGAAAGGGTCGATGGGGATGCAGTGGCCGCCGAGTCCGGGGCCGGGATAGAAGGCCTGGTAGCCGAAGGGCTTGGTCTTGGCGGCGTC
>CAZLZA010000106.1:0-14287 GCA_964563875.1 uncultured Acidobacteriaceae bacterium | reverse complement strand
TCTACCTAGCCTGCTTCTGGATTACGCTCCGGAGGTGTTTTTGAAACACGCTCTAGTTTGAAACTTGGTTTATAGTGCCGTTCCGTTTAGTGGCCTTTCGTGCCGCCAGGAGCACCGCAAGAGCGGCCTTCGCGTCAGCGAGTGCTCGATGAGGCGGGACGGCAGCCCCAATGTGTTCGGCCAGAGTGGAAAGCTTGTATGTACCGAGCGATGGCCACGCTTTCCGTGCCAACGGCAGAGTGTCGTGCACAGGATTGACAAACCTTTGCCCAGTCTGTTCCGCTGCCTTCTGGAGAAACCTCTGGTCGAATGGCGCGTTGTGGAAGAACACCGGCTGGACGCCCACGAACGCTATGAATGCCTTCATCGCCTCAGCAAGAGGGCTTCCTTCGCAGGCGATGTCCTCTTGCGTAATGCCTGTCAGCCCCGTGATCATCTTTGATACAGGCTTAGTCGTCCTTACCAGGCAAGCAAATTCGTCTTCGACTATGCCTGAACGCTTGACCTTGATCGCGGCCAACTCCAGCACCTCATCGGTCTCGGCATTTAATCCAGTGGTCTCAAGGTCAGCAACGATGAAGGACTGATCGGTCGCCGCCCACGCCGCGTCGAACGCCTGGGATGCTTCGGCGATGTAGGCTTGTCGAGCGGCAACGCGTTCTTGCCATTCCTTGTGGTATCCGATGTTGCGACCGACCAGTTCGTTGAGCCACTCTTGCATTGTCTTCTGCGGCCGACCGAGCGATCTGGAGGTCTCGTTGGACCGACGAAGTTTGTCCCAGCAGTGCCGTGATACTGCGTTGCAACGAATGTTTGGCCACAATGCCTCAAACGATTGGTGCTCAGCCGGGTCACCAAAGGTCTCGACCAGCCACTTTACGTCGGTCTTAGACAGTGCCTTGATGCACTGGTATCCCATACTTGCATAGTCGATGTGGATCAAATTCAACTCATTGATGTCGACGAACTGCGCCATGTAGTGCGGCGGGTATCCCTCAAACCTCAAGGACTCTGATAAGTCGGCTGCTAAACAGGAGCCATACAAAGCCATGAGCAAGTCCTGGTGCGGCTCCTTGGCCTTGCGCCGCTCGCGGATAAGGGCCCGAAGGCTCTTCGCGAGCCCGCTTGCTCCGTGTGGCCCCCACTCTTGAGCGGCCTGCAGGCGCTCCAACTTCGCGATGTCAAGTGGCACGAATGGCAGCAGCCAAGTGTAAGCCTCCTCTGAGCGCGCGCGCCGGCGACGCTTGTGAGTCTCTTCAGACCACCACTGTTCCATCGTACTGAGTGCCGGTGGGTCGGTTGTAAACACGTACGCGTATTCATGGACACGCCCCGCGACCTCGGCGTCGCTGACCTGAACAGTCGGAGCTACCGGCCCCGTGATTGTGAATGAGATGCCAACGCTCGGTACTCGAACTGACTCCGGCTGCCGAGGTGATGGTGCCTGAGCGCAATACTAAGGTGAGCCTGTGTGTCGACACTTCACCAAAATGGTGAAACATCACCAGGCATCTTTGCGTGAGATTCCTAGACGCCGCATTTTTGAGTTGAGCGTGCTGCGGTTAATTCCCAGTCGAACGGCAGCTCCGCCAGGGCCGCCTACCAGACCATGGCACTCGCGAAGTACGCGCAGGATATGGACGCGCTCGGCAGCCCCAAGTGTGACAGGTTCGGCATGAGACAAGTCGGTTGGCGAGTTTAGTTCGCTGATTGGCACTTGGAGCGCAGGACCGCGCGATAGTATCACCGCCCGCTCGATGAAGTTCTCCAGTTCACGGACATTGCCCGGCCAATGCCAACGGGTGAGTGCTTCCATTGCATCTGCGGAAATCGTTTCAATCTTTCTGCCAATACGCCCGGCATGCCGGTGGGCAAAGTAGCGAACCAGCAGCGGTATGTCAGTCGGGCGGTTACGCAATGGCGGCAGTAGAATCGGGAATACGTTCAGCCGGTAATACAAGTCATCGCGAAACTCACGCTGCGCGACCATACCCGCCAGGTCACGGTTAGTAGCGGTGATGACGCGCACATCCATCTTCAGTGTTTGTACACTGCCCAGGCGCTCGAATTCCTGTTCCTGCAATGCGCGGAGCAGTTTGGGTTGCAATTCCAGTGGTATGTCTCCCACTTCATCGAGGAACAGGCTGCCACGGTTTGCCAGCTCAAAGCGCCCGACCTGGCGAGCCAAGGCGCCGGTGAAAGCGCCTTTTTCGTGACCAAACAGCTCACTCTCGACCAGCCCCGCCGGCACAGCGGCACAGCTCATTTTTACAAAAGTGCGATCGCGACGACGGCTGTTCTCGTGGACGGCACGGGCAATGAGTTCCTTACCAGTGCCGGTCTCACCCAGAATCAGCACCGCTGAGTCGGTGGGCGCGACGATTTCAACTTGTTGGAGAACGTTCCTCCACGCAAGACTCTCTCCCACGATCTCGTCATAGCTGTGCTCGGTGCGAAGCTCATCTTCGAGATAGATCTTCTCCTGCGCCAAGCGATTCTTGAGTTCAGTAATCTGCCGGAACGCCAGAGCATTCTCGACTGCGATGCTAACCTGACTGGCAACTTGGCTTAGCAGTTCCACCTGAGCGCGACTGAACGCATCCACGCGCATGCTGGCGATATTCAGCACGCCGATCGCCCGATCCCCTCGTACCAGGGGAAACCAGCAAGCTGACCGGATGCCCTCAGAGAGCAACCATGCCGTAATGTCGCAAGGAAACTGCTTTCGTTCGAGCCGGCTGACCAGCAAAGGCTTGCGGCTCGCGAAGGCTCTCCCGTGAGGTGACTCTCCAACCGGAAAAACGATTTCTTCCCGGATGAGTCCATTGCCTTTCGGAAAATCGAGCGCGTGCAGCCTAAACCGGCGTAGCTCAGGATCGTAAATGCTAAGGCCCGAGTAATCATGCTGCACTACCCGGCGGATGCTGGCGGAAATGGCGCTCAATAGCGGATGTAATTCCAGGTTTGATACCAGGGCGTTGTTCACATCCAGTAATAGCTGCAACTGGTTAAGCCGATTACTGAGCTCCGCATGAGAGACCGTCGTCACGGCGCAGTCCGGTGCAGGCGCTCTTACAACACTTTGTTCTTCCTTGTTCTCCAGAGCGTTGGCGTTTTGCGAAGTGTTCAGCAGGCCTCTCACGGCATTGTGGGACATTGATTGTTCGATAACAATAGAAATCAAAACGCCGTAAAGAGTTGTATATCGCGACGAGCGACGGATCTGGCATCCGGATGCAAAAGAGGAGAGCTTCGTTTTCGGGCTCGCGTACATCGGGTTCGGAACTATGTGTTGCTAATTCGGCTGCTCAGCAAGAGCGCTGGATGAAGGCTAAGAAGTTCGTTGCTGCCCCGCTCAGGTCCATCAGTTTAAGCCAAATACCACAAATCCACCATGCGCCCATGCCGGAAACGCAAATCTCATTGTGGCAACCTCCGAGCGGGACGCTGGAATCGTAAAAAAGGTGGCACGCGTGCGCTAGGTCGTGGTTGTTGCGGTAGCAGTGGTGATCTGCATATTAGTGGTTTTTGCTGCTCCGGGCACGACTCTTCCTAGAACGGCGCTGTGCGCCCAGCGGACGGCGAGCGCGATCGTGGCGACCCTCCAGGCAGCAGCGTCAATCGTTGCCGCTTCCATACCCCCGAACTCAAATCAGCTCAACCGCATGGGCCCTACATCCTGCAGGAAGAGACTAGATCGACTGATATTCTGGTCTTGGGCTGCGCTCTTATCTGCTAAACCCCCGCTCCCGAAATTTTCCCACTCGCTTTCGGAGTGTGATTCCAACGCTCCGAAAGCGATGTCAAATGGCGTCGTTGTCGGCCCGCCAAGGCGAGTGTTGACCGGCGACACACGCGCATTGCCGGGCAACTGAATAAACACAACTCTAAAGGAGAATCGAACATGAAAGGCTGGTTACGTTGGGCAGTCGCTTCTTTGACAGTTCTTGTGTTCGCGGCACAATCTGTTATTTCTCGGGAAGCTTTCCTCTACGTACAACGCGAACGTTCATACGCCGCCGGGTCCATGGGGCGCATTTGTCATTCTCGTGCCGGTTGTCGGTGCGGCAGGAGTGGCTTTTCTGGTCAAGAATTTTGCCCCAGAAGCAAAGAGGCATGGGGATCCTGAGGTCATGGATGCGGTCTATCATCGGCGGGGTGTGATTCGCCCGGTAGTATCGATCGTCAAAGCGATTGCTTCCAGCATCTCGATCGGCAGTGGAGGGTCAATTGGCCGCGAGGGACCTATCATACAAATTGGTTCCTCCTTCGGTTCGACGGTAGCCCAGATTCTGAACCTGCCTGCCTGGCAACGGATCACCCTTATCGCCGCAGGCGCGGGCGGCGGTATCGGAGCAACATTTAACGCGCCAGTTGGCGGAGTGTTGTTCGCGGTCGAGATTGTCCTGCACGAAGTCAGTGCAAGAACTCTGGTACCGGTGGTCACCGCGACCGCCACGGCCACCTATATAGGCGAGATCTTCTTCGGACCCCATCCGGCGTTTTTTATCCCTGCGCTTGAGGCGCAGTTCTTTGCTGTGGCCAAGCCTGTCCTGCTCATTGCGTACGCCGGTCTGGGTGCGATAGGGGGAGTGGTCTCGGCATTGTTCATCTGGTCCATCTACGGATGCGAGAAGATCTTCGAGAAGCACGTCAAGGGTGGATATTACGTGCAGCACATGGCGGGTATGTTGGTAGTCGGGACGCTCATGTATGTGCTGATGTCCCGCTTCGGCTACTACTATGTCGAAGGTGTGGGATACGCCACGATCCAGGACGTGCTCAGCGGCTTCCAGCACTCCTTCTATTTGCTCCTTCTGTTGTTTGCCGCCAAACTGCTTGCAACCTCACTCACACTTGGTTCAGGAGCTTCGGGCGGCGTCTTCTCTCCTGCGCTTTTTCTAGGGGCGACGTCTGGAGCTGCTTGGGGTGTCGGATTGAACCACTTCGTTCCCGCTCTTCATATTAGCCCTGCGACTTTTGCTATCGCTGGGATGGGGGCGGTTGTGGGCGGTTCCACAGGTGCGGCGATGGGCAATCGTCATGATCTTCGAGATGACCCTCGACTACACGGTGATTATTCCGATGACGTTGACTGTCGCTATCAGTTATGCAGTGCGTAGAAGCTTGGTTAAGGACAGCATTTATACACGCAAGCTGACCATGCGCGGCGAGTCTGTTCCCGAAACGCTGCGCTCCGACATTCCGTTCTCGCGTCGTTGCGGCTGATATTATGCAGCCTTGGAATCCAGCGGTCTCAGCTGCTTGGGAGAGAGCCCAGGGCAACGGTGCACCCACAAAGTTTGTCACGGTGACAAAAGAGACTACGCTGATGGACGTCATGACCAAGATGCGCGCGGAATGAAGCTTCGGTTGCGCTGGTTTCGCCGATTGCTCTGGTCAGACGGGAGGAGGACGGCCAATTCGATCTGGCCCAGGTACAGGGAGTAATTACTTGCGAAAATATTGTGGAAAAACTGGCTCGCGATATGGAATTGTTCGGCGGCTAAGCAGTTGGGGCTCGATTGGAACGGAGGCACTATCAATGCGGTTCCGCTGCCGATGAAACATGCATATCTGCGGGACAGGACGAGCTTGCTTGGTCCGGACCCCTCTTTCCTAATTCGTGCCGCGCTGGCCTCTGCTGTAGGGCACCTATACATCCCTCGCGGGAAGATTTCCCTTTTGCTCGCCGCCAACGGTGTGGCCGGTCGCCGGGCCTGGGTTTCGGCCTTCGAATGCCTTGTCCGCTGCCCTGTTTGTAACCGAGAAGATCTTTGGGCGTCCTAGCCTCCTGGTTTTTCCTCCACTGTACTGTCCGCATTGCCTGATTCGGCGATCGTGCGGAGGTTGCTCGGCGAGGAACCGATGCTCCGGGGTCTTCCTATTCAGATCAATGATCTTGGAGCGCAAAACTCCCGTTGCGCTCCCCTGGTTCGCGCCGCACGATCGAACGCATGGCCGCATTGCCTCCAGCGTCGTCGCGTCGGTCGTCACCCGCTTCCGCTTCAGCAGAAGTCTACTCCCGCCAGTTTGGTTTCGCGCTGGAACTGGTCCTACGCACCAGATTCTCAACGCGCATGGTAAATCGTGATCTGAGGGGAATCGCTCGCAGCCCTTCGCACATCATTGTGCCAGATAGGTTATGGAGGAAGCAGATGCATTTGCTTACAAAACGTTTTCAGAGCATTAATGTCGCGACTCTGTGCACTCTCAGGGAATACCTGCAGAGCATCAGTGGTCCGGACCGCGGGTTCAAAATCGAGAAGGTGCGCTCTGACCGCATTACGGTTTGCAGCGAGTCCCTAGTATCAGGAGGTAGGTCGCGTCTCTCTGTAGTACTGCCGGCATATCCCACGGGACATCAGGACGACATACCTAACAATCCGAATGTAGTTTTGGATCCGGTTCAGTTTTTGAACGCTGAAACCTGCGCAGAAAGAGAAGTCTTTATCCCTCTCCTGGGGAAGGAAGTGCTGGCTTATTATGAGAAGTTGCATCCGCATCTTGGATTTTCTATGAACCAATGCTGCTGAGACAGAATGCACTTCAGGCATGGATCGATCGACCAGCTAAGCTATCGAAGGCTGGGTTCCCAAGGCTACTGCTTTTGAACTAAACGGCCGTGCCGAAAGCTTCCGGACCTTACTGCACAGCTGAGTTGATGGTAGCCAATTAGGCGCGAAGCTCCCGAAGGCTGAATAGCTTTATACCGTACTGCCGACCCTACAAACGTGAGAACTGGACTGTTATGGGCAGCGTATACCACTACTGCTGCAGAGAGGCGATGTACTTCGTCAGATTGCGAATACGCAACTGCATCGAGCCATCGCTGCTTGTTCCCATCGATGCGAAGATCGAGCCCCAGACCGGCATGTCCTTTGAGCCGTGGCTTGGTGTGGCAAAGTCGCCCTTGATCGTCTGGGATACGTGGTTTTCTGGGAACCTGCCCCCGTTGATCGCTGCAAGCTGAGTTAAGTCTGTCGGGACGGATCTGAGGGCGGAGGCTGCCGGGCCATTGCCTTTGCGGTTCTTGCCATGACACGAGGCACAGTACGCCACGTACATATCCTTACCGGAGGATGCTCGCGCATATGGAGCCGGCACCCTCCTTACCTGTGCTTCGTTCACTGCGGAGGTGGAGGTCTCCTGAGCGGAAAGCATAACAACCGGCACTGCAATGAGAATTGTTGCGGCAAGGACGATAAACCGTCGGCTCATGGCTGTTCTCCGTAACTAGAATTCCAGTTTGGCCTGAAAGGCGATCATACGCGGACTGTTGTCGCCGCCCAGACCTACGCCAAGCAATCCAGTCGGCGGCGATGTGGTGTAGGTCAGGGCCCCGAATCCCGTCTGCGTCGAAGGGTTGCCCGGAACTCCGGCCAGCGTCATACTGGGCAGCGCAAAGTTGGGATGGTTGAAGACGTTGAAAAACTGACCCTCCACTCGCATCGTCAGCTTGTCGTTAATAGGAATCTTCTTTGTAAGGTACATGTCGGACCAGACAAATCCGGGACCACGGAACTGGTTTCTTCCGGAGTTTCCAAACTGGCAGTTTGCGGCGCTATCTCCGCCAACACAGGCACCGGTGCTGGGATCGACCGCGGAAGCAAATGCATCGGGATTCAGCCACTGAATTGTCCCCGCCTGCGTAGAAGCAAGATTGCAGTGGCGGCAGTAGGGATTGACTCCAGGCACGAGGCTTGCAAATTGCGGACCGCTGCCCTGCACGATGCCGTTTCCGTTGGCCGAGTATGGCGTGCTCAGCACGGAGAACGGAACGCCGCTATGCCAGAACAAAGTCCCTGAGACCTGCCAGTCGTTCACGATATGACCCAGCCATTGATTGCGGGCCTTCACCGGCAACTGGTACACCCACTGTGCGTTCAAGTTGCTGCGAATGTCATAGTCGCACGGGCCATAATCGCGATGAAGACCGCCGGGTAGCGGCGAAAGAATGCCACCCGCCGAGAATTGCAGGAAGCCGCCGTTAGAAACTTCGTCCATGCAGTGGCTCCATGTGTAGTTGATCTGTCCCTGCAAGCCGTGCCCCAGCCGTTTCATCGCCGTCAGTTGGAGTCCGTTGTAATGGCTGTTCGCGCCGGTCGAGAACTGCGTCACGGCAGCGAATCGGGGATCGGTGGGTTGCAGGTATGGGAATGGCGCAAAGCATCCCGGACACACCGTCTGGTAGCCATTCACCTGCGTCAGATACGGTTGGTTGACTGCGCGCGTGCCGACGTACTGAGCCTTCACGCTGGCCGTCGTTCCGAACTGATGTTCAAGGCCGAGGCTCCACTCCATGAAATATGGCGCATGAAGTTCACCACTGGGCACCGCCGTAATCGAGACTGGCGGAAGTCCGGTCGCACCGCTGGAAAATCCTGCACCAAACCGCTGGTTAGCAGCCGCGGTGGCATCCACAGCGCTGCCTAGAACGCCGGGCGCAATCGCCGTGCCGCCTACGGTGCCAAGCAGGCCGCCCTGAAAGGTCTTGACGTAAGGCGGATTGGTGCCGATCACGTCGGCGATACTGCCCGGCATGATGTCACTGAAGATTCCGAAGCCGCTCCGAAGTACGGTATTCGGTGCGAACTGCCATGCAATCGCTGTTCGCGGCTGAAGGATTGCAACCGGCGTGGAGGAGAACAAATTGCCCAGATGCGTCTGGATCACCGCGCTCAGTGGCTGATTGACATCATGCGAGATCGAATCAAATGAGCCCGTGAGCCGGCCAATCTGCTGGTGCGGGTTCAGAGGATTGGAGTTGTAAGTGTCCCTTATGCCGATGGTCCAGGTCAGCTTCGAGGTGACTCGCCATGTGTCCTGAGCGTAGAAGTCAAGGTTGAGAAAGTTGAATGGTTCGTTCGCCGAAGTGGGGAAGGTCTGCGTAGCCGTAGACGCCACTCCATAGATGAACTGCGGAAGCGTAGTGTACGACACCGTGGGAACAGTGCCCTCGCCGAAGTCATAGTCATTGAGACGGAAGATGCGGGTGTTCGTGCCGAACCTGAACTCATGCGCGCCGTGGCTCCAAGCAAGATTGTCATTGATAAAGAAACGGCTGGCCTTTCTTCCCTGAACCCATGTGTTGTCCAGACCTCCGACGGTCGTGAAGGGCGCGTTGGCTCCACTGCCTTGCAAAACAATTGGAAAGGCAGAAAGCGTCTGCTGGAAGTTGCTGGGTGCAAACAAGCTCTGATACCAGGAGAAGGCTGGGTTGAAGTAGTTCACGACGCTCTGCGAGAACACGTGCGTATATCCGGCTGCGAACGAATAGAGCGGCTGCGAGGAGAGGGCATTAAACACCGGATTGATCGGGTCAGTCCAAACAGCTTGCAGGCCGGTATCCGACTGGAAGCGGAACCAGGCCGTGTTGCTTGCATTGATGTTGTAATCGATGCGGGCGGTCTGCACCTGCTCGCTATCGTCGCTGGAGTGGGAGATACCTCGACGATTGGCGCAACCGTTTCCATCCGGCGAACCGCCGGAAATCAGTGTGCCATCCGCATTGAGCGGGCATCCGAGAACCGCCAGCGGGCTTCCGCTCGTGTTGCCGTACAACGAAAACAGCTTCTGGTAGAACGGCAGCTGCTGTGGTGAGGCTGAGTACTTCGATCCTGTGACAGAGTCCGTGCCGCCCAAGGGAAGCTGTTGCATCACATACTGCTGGAAAACGGTGCTGGGCAGCGTTGCGGTGGTGAAGATAGGCAGGGCAATGCGAACCCATTCGCTATCAAAGAAGAAGAACAGCTTGTCGTGAACGATTGGGCCGCCAAGACTGCCGCCGAAGTGGTTCACCGTCGAACGTGGCTTGTGAAGGCCCGGCGTGTCGCTCAGGAAGTAATCAGCAGCGTTCAGAAGCGAGCCGTTCCAAAGTTCGTAGAGATTGCCGTGGAAGTGATTAGTGCCGGATTTGGTGACGTAGTTGACTTGGGAAGCACCATATCGTCCCTGGTCAACCGAATAGGAGAGCGTGTTGACCGTGACCTCGGAGATCGAGTTCATTCCCAGCACCAAGTTGGTGGCAAGACCGCTGTTCAAATTCGTGAGCGGATCGTTCGTTTCCAGGCCATCCACGATGTAGCCGTTAGAGAGCGCTGGCAGTCCGTTGAATTCCACGTTCCCATAACCGTTCGAGCTCCCCACAAAATCATTGCCGCTGCCTGCGGTATTGATGAGGGCTCCCGCCGAAAACTGCAGGGGATAGGTCAAATCCCCGCCCGGGTTCGGCAGGTCCTCTAGTGCCTTTGTGCTCAAAGTAGTGGTGGTATTGGCAGTGGCGGTGTTGATTAGCGGCGCTTCGCTCGTCACCTCGACGGACTGGTCTGATTGAGCCACTTTTAAGGTGAAGTCAACGGTTTGTTTCTGGCCCAAGCCCGACACGATGTTATCCTGCTTGGGTTGGAAACCCGGTGCCTCCACGTTGACTGCGTAAGCACCCGGCTTCAGCTGCGGAAAGTTGAAGCGTCCCGCGTCATCGGTCTTGGCATTGCGCTTAAGGCCATTTTCCTGATTTGTGATCGTGATGCTGGCGCCTGGAACAACCGCGCCGGTTGCGTCGCTCACCTGGCCCACGATGGCGCTGGTGGTCTCACCTTGGGCAAGAGCCTTTTCAGGTAGCAGAGCAGCGGCAACGATCAACACAACAAGGATCATGGCGCGCGGCAATTTGCGCGAAGAATTGCATTGCGGCAGGTCTGACACAGGCAGGCTCATGGTCTACTCCGCTGGTTGCAGAGCTCGGACAGACAAACGCCCTTGCCTGAACAGCCCTGTACACAATTAGATGTTAACTACGGTTAACATGTTGCAGAGAATTATACTTTCTGAACCCAGACCTTCTCGGCCGCAGGTGCGCCCAGCCGAATTGTTCTTTTCTCAATCACAACGGAGACGGTGCCATCGTAGTTGCGGTTCAGGATGGACAGGCGAACACCGGGCCGGATTCCTTCACCTTCAAAAAAGTCCAGCAGCTTGCGGTCACGTTCGTATAGACTGACGGCCCGGTATGTGGGGCCGGCCTCCGCTTCACTGAGCAGGCGCTGGCCCTTTTTTCGCCGATCGGCAGGGCTCCTCAGGGTGAGGCTGTTGCCGTGAGGGCAGATGTCATTGTTGCCCAGCTTCTCCACCAGCTTCTTCTCGAATGCTGGGGAAACAGCATGTTCGAGACGCTCGGCTTCCTCGTGAATCTCATACCATGGCATTCCGAATATTTCAGAAAGCATGCGCTCGATGAGGTGATGGCGAAAGATCGTCTGCTCAGCGACTTGTCGGCCCTGCGCCGTCAACTGAATACGCCCATCGTTTTTTACCGTGACCATGCCGTCTTTTTTGAGACGCTTCAAGGCAGCTGTCACCGCAGGTCGCGAGACCGCAAGCCAGTGGGATAGCGTGGCGGAGATTACTGTCTCGCCTTCGGCTTCAGCCTCGGCAATCGCCTTCAGATAATCCTCTTTGGAAACAGTAATCATCATAAGACTCGGCAGAGTTGCTCCGGTGCAGTTTAGCATCTTATCGCTAAGAAGCTCCCTTGCCCCTGCGAGGCATGCCAGGAGAGGCTGCGGCGCGGGTGTGACTCGGAACTTCTGGTTTCTGCCCGCATGCCGGAGCCTCTTTCTGACCAACGATGGGCCGGGTTGTTATCCAGGCGCGCCATTAGCGACCAGCACGGTTGACGTCCCCGTTCGGATCATTCCGGGAAAAGCACATTTCCGGAATCTCTGGCGGCATCGCTCAACTTGACAGCTAATAGTGGAAGCGGTAACGAAACTGGGCGTAAATCTGCCGCGGCTCGTTCCGAATTCCGCCGAACGTCAGGCTGTTATCGAGCTGCACGCGGCGGTTCGCCACATTCAGCGCAGTCAACGAAAACGTGTATTTTCCCGCGAAGGTTTTGCCTAGAGAAAGATCGACCGACGAATGAGCGGGCAAATAGTTTCCAGGGTATTGAACGCCGGGCAATCCGTTGGTGAACCCGAACCATAGTAGACGTTCGTAGCGGCATAGGCGTGCCATGGCAGGCTTGTGTCGTAGCCGACATTCAGAGTGTTTCTCTGGTCATGGTCTACCGGCAATAGTCCCGGCGGAATGTGGAGTCCACATGAGGGGTGTGACCGGGCTCCTGCCGTACCTTCCGGGCGACGAGCAACAATACTGGCGGCAGTTGCAACGGAAATCTCACGACGATCTGAGCCACTGCCACCTTGGCTTCCAGCAGCAGCCTGCAATCGAACCAATAGATGTTGTCGCGGCGTTCCGGACGAATTACCTTCAGCTGCACAAGATTCTGCAGGTCTTTGGCTGAAACGCCCAGAACGGCGCTGGCTTGCTTGAGCTTGAATTCGACTGCCTGCATGACAATATTTCCGCCTAACGTTTAGATCGATTTCTTTCCCGCCGCAAGGTCTTTGCTTGCTGGGGACTCGCCGGCCGAATCAGAACAGTGAGAGCTGTCCAACACGCTCCGCTCTCCTCGAAGTCCGTCTCGGTATTCGGGCAGCCTCGACAAGCGCCGAGTTGGACACGGCCGGCTCCGGCGGAAACGGCAATGCTTCCGTAACCTCGCTTTCCGTCGCGGTGGCAATTGGATCGGGCAGCTCTTCTACCGGGGGATTTGACCCTACGGGCTGGAAGCCGCCCACCGCACGCCAGACCTCGTCCGCGGATTCGCCGATACCTCGATTCTCTACCAACTCGCGGGCCATGGCCGTGAGCATGTCGTCATCGCCATCGATCGCCTGCAGGCCATCGGAGGCAAACTTCCCTTCTTGCCCATCAGCCGAATACATACTTCCTGCATAGTCGCGCTATAAGCAAAAAACTTCACCTCCACCGGACGCCTTTGACCGATACGCCAGAACGGCGGCTCTCGGTTGTGATCTGGACGATATAAAATCGAACTTCTTGTGTTCACTGCGGCTCAGATACGGGCATTGCCGCAGGAATCTTCGCCGCGAGTTTCATGATCTTGCCGATGGCGACACGGAACAGCAGCCCTCTGCGGCGGCGCACCATGTACCAAATATCACTGCATTCCAAAGCTGTTTCTAAGGGGCAGCCGCTTCGATTTATTGTTGTTGCAGGAATGGGGAATATGGTCAAAGGTGAACGCTGTTCTGTTTTCCACCGAAGTCGGTGATCACCTTCACCGGAATACACGGCCAATTGGGACTAACACGTTTCGCTTGGTTGAAGTTGAGATTTCTGAAGTTTCGATCACTCAGCTGACGGATTGCCCGTCAGGCACCAGCGGATCCGCGGCAAGCGCTTTCAAACTTCCCAGATTCAGAATTCGGGGGACTGAGGGGAGGGCGAAAATCGCTGTGTGTCCCGCACCAAGCGCGACAGGCCCGGACTGCCGAACCTTGATTCAGTGGTGAAAGAGCAAGTAGTGACCGCGTGGTGCAAGCGAAGCGTGAAGGGTTCCCTGTTAAAACGCGCATGCCTTCCTATACAGCGCCTGCTGATCGGCCGACATCCGCAGGCCCTACGGGCAGGATAACCGAGAATACCGTCCCCCTGCGCGTTCCATTGGTGCTGGAACGCATCCGGATGGTTCCTCCATGCTTCTCTATGATCTGCTTGCTTACCCACAATCCAAGCCCGGTTCCCACTGTACCTTTCGTGGTGAAGAAAGGCTCGAAGATATGTTGTTGCGCCTCTGCACTGATGCCGTCGCCACTGTCAGCTATCGTCACTCGGACGCAACGATGGCTATTGCTTATGGCCGTGCCGGTAGACACCCTCAACTTGATGATGCCTTTTTCGCCAATGGCATCCAAGCTGTTGGCCAGGAGGTTAGAAAAGACCTGCCGCAACTCGCCAGCTACGGCGGTGATCTCCACCGCCTCGTCCCAACGCTTCTCGATTACGGCCTGCTTTGCTTGAATCTTGCGCTTCAGTAAATCAACTGCGGATTCCAACATCTCATTGACGGATGTGTGCGCGGGGCCATTGGACTCGCGATAAAATCCCAGCGATTGCCTTGTAATGTGCGCGATCCGCTTCAACTCCGCATCTGCCATCTCCAAGTACTGGCGGATCGATCCAAGGTCGTCGAGGCTTTTAGCAACAAACAGCAGGTTCGTCACTGCCGCTAACGGGTTGTTGATTTCGTGCGCGATGGTCGCCGCCATACGCCCCACCGACGCCAGCTTCTCGCTACGCAGAAGCGCCTGCTCGGCTTGCTTCTGCGCGCTGATGTCGGTATTTGTGCCGAACCAGCGCACTACTAGTGTAGTGTCCCATAAATAACTATGCTAAGTAATGGTTCTGGGGTAAGCTA
>CAZLZA010000105.1:0-14377 GCA_964563875.1 uncultured Acidobacteriaceae bacterium | reverse complement strand
ACAGTTCCACTGTAGAAGCCTTCTACCCGAGAAGCGCGGGCTCCTCTAAATTTCTGTTGCGTCGCAGACGCTGCTGTAGCCTTACATCCAACTTGCTGTGGCGGGCGCTCCGAGAGTGCTGGAGACCCGCCGCCGAAACTAGATCGAGAGCGCCTCGCCGCGTTGATGGCGGTTGAGGATGCTGTCGAAGATGGTGCGCGAGACGAAGACAGCGGTGAACAGATTCGCCAGCAGACCAAAGGTGAGGGTGACGGCGAAGCCTTTGACTGGACCGGTTCCGAAGAGGAACAGAATGGCCGCCGAAACAATCGTGGTAACGTGGGTATCCACAATGGTCACCCAAGCGTGCGCGAAACCCTGCTCCACGGCCGAGGGCGGCGTCTTTCCGGCGCGCAGTTCCTCGCGAATACGCTCAAAGATGAGCACGTTGGAATCGACGCCCATACCGACGGTGAGAATCAGACCGGCAATACCCGGCAAGGTCAGCGTGGCGCCGGAGAAGCCGAGGAAGCCAAGCAGGATGACCAAGTTCAGGATGAGCGCGAGATCCGCATTGATTCCCGCGAAACGATAGTAAACCAGCATGAAGGCGAGAACGGCGACCATGCCAACGATGGCGGCGCGCACGCCCTGATGAATCGAATCAGCACCGAGCGAAGGGCCAACCGTGCGCTCTTCGAGGTACTTGATGGAGGCCGGCAACGCACCGGAGCGCAGGACCATCGAGAGATCCTTGGTTTGCTGTTCGGTGAACGACCCGGAGATGCGGCCGGTATCGCGGATGGCTTCCTTGATGTTTGCGATCTCCTGCACCTTGCCGTCAAGCACAATGGCCAGAGGCTCGCCTATGTGCTCGGATGTGAACTTGTAGAAGCGGTCACCACCATCACGGGTGAGGGTAAAGGTCACGTCGGGTCGGCCATTCTCTTCAGTTCCAGACTCAGCCGAGCGCAGATCGCGTCCACTGACAGCCGAGACGCGACTAATGAGGTAGTAGACGTCTCCGCCTTCGCTGCCGTTCTTGGTGCCGATGCTCTTTCCCTTGATGATGACGGCGTCCGAGGGGAGAATGCCCCCGTGGGCGGCGAGCACCTCCTGCTCACTGCCGTAGGTGCGTCCGTTGTCCAAGCCTTGACGGATCTCCAGCATAGCGGTGGACTGCATGACTTCCTTGACCCGGGCGGGATCGTCGACGCCGGGAAGCTGGACAAGAATCTGGTAGTCACCGAGGCCGTGTTCCTGAATCACCGGCTCCGAGACACCGAGCTGGTCGATACGGTTGCGAATGGTCTCGATGGCCTGCTCGACGGCGCGCTTTTTGATGGCTTCCAGCACGGTCGGCTTGAGGGTGACGTTCCATGTGTTATCTGGGCCGGAAGTCAGATCGTATTCGCTGAACTGGTCGTTGACGAGCGAGCGAAGATCGCCCGCCGCAGCGATGTCCACGCCGCGCATGGTGACAGTTTGGGGAGCCGCTGTCGGATCCGTCTTGAGGATGTCACCGAAATTAATGTTCTTCTTCTTCAGCGCATCTTTCAACCGCTCGACCGTCTGATCGGTTTCGGCGTTGACGGCATCGTTCACCTGAACCTGAAGGATCAAGTGGGTTCCGCCACGCAGGTCAAGCCCGAGATGGATGTTTTGCTGAATGCCGGCGATAAGACCGTTCGCCTTGATGGCTTCAATGCTCTTCTGGGGATCGGTTCCGAGGAAAATTCCCCAGACGAACACGACCAAAGTAGCGAGGATAAGACCGACTTTCCAGAGCAGGTTCTTCTTCATGGAAACCGCGACCGCCTAAGATTTCTTTGCGCCATCGTCGATGGTGACCGATGCGATAGCGTTGCGAGCAACTTCAATTTTCAGGTTATCCGGGGCGACACGGAGAATGATGCTGCCGGTGTCGGTGCCCTCGCCCTGCCTGATGGAAAGAATGATGCCGATGATGCCGCCGTTGGTGGTGACACGATCGCCGGACTTGAGGTTGGTCAGCATCTCCTGCCATTTCTTCTGCCGCTTCTGCTGCGGCATGATGAGGAGAAGGTAGAAGACGGCGAAGATGGCAACCATCATCAAGAGAGAAGTCATCCCCGCGCCGGACTGCTGAAAGACGAGGAATGCGAATTGAGCAATCATTCTTTGGGCTCCCGCCACTTACCGGTGCCCGCTAGGGCAGACCGCGGCGTAGAAATTTATTTTACCTGGACCGCAGCAGGGCTCGGTACCGTGGGACACACCCTGGGCACGCGAGGAACCCACACCTTCGTCTAGTATCTGAGAGTTCAGGTTATCGCGAATTCAAAGTGCCAGCACGAAATATATGCTGATGCCAGGAAATACGCGGTGACACTCGCAAAGAGGTACGGACCTGCGAGCCGCCACGGCCCCCGGTTCTAGACCGCGGAACGGACACTCGCAAACTCCCCTGTAATGATAGTCTCTCGGACGCGCCGCATGATGTCAAGGTAGTGGGCCAGATTGTGCACCGTGTTAAGTACCTGTGCGAGTACCTCCTGCGAGGAATACAGGTGGCGGAGATAGGCGCGTGAATAGCGGGCACAGACCTTGCAACGGCAGTTTGGATCGATCGGATTCTCGTCGCGGGCATAGCGCGCATTTTTAATGTTCAATTTACCCTCGCTGGTGAAAAGCAGGCCGTGGCGGGCGGCTCGGGTGGGCATCACGCAATCCATCATGTCCACACCAAGGCGCACGTACTCGACAATTTCCTCGGGAGTTCCGACGCCCATGACGTATCGCGGCTTGTCGGCGGGGAGCAGGGGAATGGTTTCATTCACGATCTCCCAGGTCTTTTCGCGGGGCTCACCCACCGAGAGGCCGCCGATGGCGTGGCCCGGAAAGCCTGTCTCCACGGTGCGCAGGGCGGATTCGCGGCGCAGTTCGAGGTACATGCCGCCCTGCACAATGCCAAAGAGCGCGGGCGTCTGCTCGGTGCCGAGCTGGCGGGTTTTCTCCGCAAACCAGGGAACCTCGTGCTTATGCGCCTCGAAGTAATCCTTGCTGCGGCGGGCCCAGCGGGCGGTCATCTCCATGGACTTGCGGGCGCGCTCGTAGGTTGCAGGGAACTCGGTGCACTCGTCAAACGCCATGACGATGTCGGCGCCCAAGCCGATCTCGGCCGCCAGCGAAGTCTCCGGGGAAAAGAAGTGCAGCGAGCCATCGATATGCGAGCGGAACTGCACGCCATCCTCGGTGAGCTTGCGCAGATCGCTGAGGCTGAAGACCTGGAAGCCACCAGAGTCGGTGAGGATCGGCTTGTGCCACGCCATGAACTTCTGCACGCCACCAAGCTGGCGGACGGTTTCGACCCCGGGGCGGAGATAAAGATGGTAGGTGTTGTTCAGCAGAATCTGCACATCCAGCTCTTCGAGAACATCCTGGGGCACGCCTTTGACCGAGGCGACGGTGCCCACCGGCATGAAAACGGGAGTTTTCACTTCTCCGTGCGGGGTAATGAAGCGGCCAGCGCGGGCTGCGCCGCAAGTGGCTTCGACCTGAAAAGAAAAAGACATGGAGATTTGATTGTAAGGCAGAGGGTGACTTCTATTTGCAGGATGGTTTGCGAGCCTGCGTGCCGGAATAAAGCCCAAGAGTCAGCGTGCAGAATACAACGAGGATTTCGTTTTTGGATTGTTGAATATTTGGCGATCTCTCGCCACCTAAGCTGCTGCTTTATAATCCCATTGAGGTCCCCTCATGCTCAGCCGTCTTCTTTTGCCGTTCGTGCTGTCTCTTTCTCTAGTCTCTGCTGCGCAAATCAAACCGGTTGCCTTTAATGGGATCGACAAATGGAAGAGCGCCTTGACCAACAGCGACATGCGCTCCATGAAGAACCTCTACTCCTCCGATCCCGCCGCGAAATTCATCGGCCCAGACGGAAAGCCTGCGCCCAACATCGCTCCCGAGATCGATTTCTGGCAGGGTCTGGCTGCGCCTTCCGCCATGAGCGCCTTCGAGGTCACCACCCTCGGCGAAAAGGACGACAACGGACTCCATGTCGTAAGCCTGGCCATTTCGATGAAGGCGATCACGCCTCAAGGCCCACGAACCCGCTATGTAACCGAGCAGCAAGCCTGGCAGCAGCAAGGAGGTGTGTGGCACATCGTCCTCACTACCCATTCCGCTGTGGTCAAGATGCGGCCTGCGCTCAAAATGAATCCCCATCTCTATGACACAAGCGCCGATGCCAAAGTCGAAATCAAACACGCCCTAAACGAGGCCGCGAAAGATCACCAGCGGGTGATTTTGGTCTTCGGCGCGAACTGGTGCTACGACTGCCACGTGCTTGACCAGGCCTTTCATCAGCCCGATGTAGCTCCCCTGGTAGAGAAGTACTTCCGAGTTGTGCATATCGACATCGGCGAGGATGGCAAGAAGAATCGTGATCTTGCCGCTGAATACAAGGTCCCACTCGATAAGGGTATCCCTGCCTTGGCTCTATTGGACTTTGATGGCAAGCTGCTGTTTTCCCAAACCAACGGCGAGTGGGAGTCGGCACGAACCCTTGATCCTGACGAGGTAATCGCCTTTCTGAACAAGTGGAAGGCCTCTCCGCAACCCTAGCGAGAACCCCGCTCCCCCAGCAAATGTCCACATCGAGTTGATGCGGGCCATGTTCATTAAAGTCTCTACGGACATTGTGCTCCCGTTTTGTGGGCCGCCTGTCCACCTTCCGCAGTTGTCGCCGTGGGAAAATCCGCCCTAGCTTTGCAGGGCGCGCCAGGTTTCACGTTCCAGAAAACTGCCGGTGGCGTGCGCTTCCATTTCGAGGAACATAGGCCAGGGCGCCGTAAACGACAAAACATTTTTGCCCAGAGAGGCGCGCACACCCTTGCGTGCTGAAATATCAGTCAACCCCACCAGGGCACGCGGATGATCGCGTTCGAGCTCCTGGTAGGCGAGGATGCCTAGAACCTGACAGGCCGCCGCCCATGGGATGGCGACGTTCTCCCGCTCCGGATGTGCATAGTTGGCCAGAATGACCAAGGCCGATAGGGCGTCAGGCTCGATAAAAAGCGTGACACTTTTTACCTTGTCCTGCTGGGGATCGGTCTCCGCAAGCGGTTTTGCGATCACATATTTGGCGGGAACGTCGCGCATCGGCAAAGACTGAACGAAGGATTTCGTGCACCCGGAATCTTTCACGTAGCGTTCGCCGAGGAGGAAGTCGCCAGCAAGCTGCGCGGCCCCAGCTTGCGCTAGCCCTTTTCCGATTTGGCGGCCCGCTTCCGACCTCTCGTTTCCATCCGACAGGAAGCCATAGAAACCTTCGAGCCCGCCCGGAAAAGACTCATACTTGTTGCCGAAGCCAAGGCCTACTCCGCCACCCCAGCATCCATAGGTCTGCCGGTCGAAAACGCTAGTCCGTCCCTTGGCCGCAACGGCTGCGATCAGGCCCATGACGCAGCCCCAAGATCCCTGCTTGAATTGGGCTGCGCCTTGCGGGGCGTCATCGGACCATACGATGGCGACTGGATGAGTCTTCAACCCTATCGAACCGGCAATCTTGCTTTCCATAATCCAATCCTCCGAACGCCGTGATCTTAGTACATGCGTCAAGGAGTCGCCAGCCTTTTTCGCGGCATTCGCCGCGAGACTTGCGGCCCGGGACACTGCGGAAGCCCGGGATCGATTGTTAGCTGACGATGACTGGGTTGTCAGTGTAGGATTTTGATATGCACAAGCTGAAGGCCGTTATCTTCGATTATGGGAAAGTCCTCTCGCTGCCGCCGACCCAGGAACAGTGGCAGACGCTGATTGCGTGCTTTGGAAAATCGCAGCAGGAGTTTCAGCAGGTTTATTGGGGAAACCGCGATGGCATCGACCGAGGTACGCTCGATATCATCGGCTACTGGAAGAAAGCGGGCGAAGATTGTGGCCGCGAGATCAGCGATGCCGAGGCGCTGGAACTGATTGAACATGACAACCGGCAATGGACCAACGAGTGTCCCGAGATACTGACCCTGGCGCGCGACCTTCGCCAGGCAGGCTACAAGACAGCCATCTTGAGCAATATGGAGCGCCGGATGCTGGGGGTGATGCGCGAAAAGCTAGCATGGCTAGACGAATTTGAGGTGCAGATGTACTCCTGCGAGGTTGGCATGATCAAACCGGATGCGGAGATTTACCTGGAGTGCTGCCGAAGGCTGGGCTGCCGGCCGGAGGAGGTGCTCTTTCTGGATGACAAGAAGGTGAACACGGAGGGCGCGAAGAGCATTGGGATGCAGAGCTACGTCTTCGCCTCCGGCATCGATCCGGTGATGATGACGGGCGAGTCCGAAATTACGATTGCAGAGCTGCGGGCATTGCTGCTGGACCGGCGCGAGGAGATGGCCCAGCCTTGACCGCAAAGACACGGTGAAGGCCGGGCACATGCTTCCAAGTGCAGCGAAATGTGCAGGAATAAAAATTATGGCTTTGGGATGTCGTGCTTTTTCAGGAAGTCGTCAACCCGAACGATGGCACGGGTGATGGTTCCCCTGCCGATTTCTTGCTTTCCTTCATAGGCGAAGACACGAATCCGGTAGAAGCGGCCTTCCACGGCTTCGACCTCTGCGGTGGCGCGCACCACTGCGTTGATTCCGACAGGCACGCGATGTTCGACGTTAACTGCCGTGCCGACCGAAATTTCGCCGGGCTCGCAGAAGGAATGCAGAGCGTGAACGCCTGCCGACTCCATCAGGCGGATCATGTCCGGGGTGGAATAGACGGGCGGGAGTAGGTGATTATGTGCGGTCAGAGTGTGCTCGTACTGCACGCGCTCCTCTGCCGTTCCCTTGGCACCGATAGGAACCTGTTTGACCATAGGGCCGAAACTGTATCGGAGTGTGGACTGAACGGCAAGCAAAAGTATTGCGAAGCATGGAAGTTAGTTCAAAAATGGTTAAGGCGAATACCGGCGCTTTCCCGCAGTCTTCCCGACAAAGTGATTATGCTAAAGAAGTTACGCTATCGAAAAAGACTGCTCAGAGAGATGATTCGCTTCGCTGTCATCAAGCGCCTGCCAAAGCCATTGGGCGGCCCGCTCGACGGAGTTCAGGGCGGGCTCGGCGAGCCTGCTATTGTGGGCGACAAGGCGGCCTAGTTCCTCGCGCCAGATCTGCGAATGGAGGACATCCGCGTAGGTGTGGAGGGCGAAATATCCGCAGGTGCGAGCATTGGCACCGTAATGACTCACCAGAGCGCACGCTTTTTCGCCGCTGATGCGCGGCACTTGGGACTCGTAGGCATAGAGTGCGGCCAGGACCTCGGCCGGTGAGGCGTGATTGGCGCAGCGGTAAAAGCAGTCGATGAGCTGCCGCACCGCCGCACTGGGCTGGCTGCGCCGCACCTGCTCGGGGGAAAGCCCGACGCCTTCGGCAAAGTCCAGCCACATGTCACTGTGAGCGCGGCCTTCCACCTCTTCTTCGGCCAGGTTGCGCAGAACGGCGCGGCGAAGCGCACCGTCTCCGAGGCGGCAATGGAGCGCACTAAGGAAGGTGGGGTAGGCGGCAACGTGATGAAAATATTCTCGGGCGTAGGCGCGCAGATGCCCAAGCGAGAGCTTGCCGGAACTCCATGCCTGGTAAAAAGGATGAGTGAGCAGATCGTAACGTGCCACACGCGCGTCTAGCGCTGATTGAAACTCAATAAGGTTCATAGCTAACCTGTACAAAAAGATAAGAGCTTCGCCCGAGATGCAGACATTTGCGGAGCCTACGCTGTGATCTACTCACAAGCAAGCTTTTGCCGAGATTTGCCTAGGCGCACGGGCTAAGCGCAAGAAATGACTAGGGAAGCCCGCCCCGATCAGCGGGACGGTTTGCTACAATCGCCCCCGAGACGTATTCACAACCGGAGAACGCGATGAGCACCCCTGCATTGCCGGAGGAGTCCGAGGCTGCACTGACGGAGCCCCAGCGCTTGCTGTACACCTTTACCGCCCCTACCCAAACGATGGCTGACCTGCGGCGCAATGCCAGTTGGTGGGTGCCATGGCTGCTGGTTTCGCTTGTTTCGGTCGGGTTCGCCTATACGCTGGACAAGAAGATTGGCTGGGGACAAGTGATTGAGACACAGATTCAAGCCAATCCGAAGGCCGCGGCGCAAATTGAACAACAGCCTCCGGAGCAACGCGAGAAAGCTCTGAAGACGCAAGCGGCAGTTGCGAGCGTGATCGGCTATGCGGCACCGTTGATGACCCTGCTCGCGTTGGTAATGATGGCCGGCGTGCTGCTGGGAATATTCAACTTTGGCTTTGGAGCGAAGTTACGCTTTGGAGAAATGATGGGCGTAGCGGCTTATAGCTTGCTGCCGTCGATCCTCAATACCTTGCTCATTATCACAGTCATGCTTCTGGTGGCGCCGGACGCCTTTGACGTGAAGAATCCGATTGCGACCAGCATGGGATATTTTGTTCCCAATACGATGCCGTTCCTGAAAACACTGCTGGGGGCCTTCGACGTGTTCACCGTGTGGCAGGTGTTCCTGCTGGCGGTGGGGGTGTCACAACTGAGCAAGGTGAAGAGGGGGACGGCGTTCGGCACCATCTTTCTTCTGTTCTTCCTGGTGAAGCTGGTGGGAGCGGGGTTCAGTGGAATGTGATATTCGGCACCATGAAGGAAGCGAGGCTCCCGCGAAAGGGAGCCTTCTTTATGAGCGTTAGGCGCTCGGAGCGGAGCGTTCAGCAGGCTGGGGAACGGCGCAGCCGACGGTGGCGCGGCGCAGGGCGGCACGGGCCAGCAGGCGGGTGGAGTCCAGGACCGGAAGCGGTGAGCTTTCATTGCCGATGAGCAGGGGCAACTCGGTGCAGCCGAGGACGACGGCATCGCAGCCTTCCGCCTTCATGCGGCTGATGGCGGCGCTGATGACGCCGAGAGAATCGGAGCGGAAGATGCCGTTCACCAGTTCGTCGAAGATGATCTGGTCGATGCGGGCGCGGTCGAGCGGCGACGGAATACGGTACTCGATGCCGTGGTGGGCGAGGATTTCGGGATAGACCGGGCCATCCATCGTGTAGCGGGTTCCGGTGATGGCGAGACGGCGGAAGCCGTGCTCGCGGGCGGCGCTGGCGACCTCTTCGGCGATGTGCAGCCAGGGGAGCGGCGAGGCTGCGGCGACCGGGCGAAAGGCGCGGTGGATGGTGTTGTCCGGCGCGAGCAGGAAATCCGCACCACAGGCTTCGAGCTTGCGGGCCGAGGAGAGCATGAGTTCGGCGACGGCCGACCAGTCATCGCGCTCGATGGCCTGCATGTACTCGCCGAGACAGTGGGTGTGCATGGAGATTTCGGGATGGATATGACGTCCCAGCATGGCCGGAGCTTCGGCGCAGATGGTGCGATAGCAGAGGGCGGCGCCTTCGGCGGAGCAGGCGACGATTCCGATGTGCAAGGGATGAGTCATCGTGTGATTTCGCGTCCTTGAGTCAGTCACAACAAATTCAACAGCTCGCGTTTGCGCTCCTCGGGAAGCCATGAGGCGCGGAAAGAATTGGCGGCAAGCTGGCGCAACTCTTCGTTGGTGAATCCAAAAGCATCTTGCGCCAACTGATACTCGCGCACAAGTGTCGTCTGAAACATCTCGGGATCATCGGTGTTGAGCGTGACCAAGGCACCAGCGTCGAAGTAGCGGCGCAAGGGATGGGCCGCGATCTCCGGGCAGCAACTGGTGCGCAGGTTCGAGGTGAGGCACAGCTCCAACGGCACTTGGTCACGGACGAGGCGGGCGAGGAGCGCGGGGTCTTCGCCGGCATGGAGAGCGTGGCCGAGGCGCTCGGCCTTGAGGACATCGAGCGCGCCGTAGATGGAGGGCGCGCCGACGGTTTCTCCGGCATGAACGCTGAGGCGCAGACCGTGGCGCGCAGCCTGCGCGTAGACCTCGGCGAAAAGTTCAGGGGCGGCAATGCGCTCGTCGCCTCCAATGCCGATGCCGATGACGTTGCTGGACTGATGCTTTATGGCTTTGGCGAGGACCTTCGCGGCTTCTTCGGAGCCGAAGTGGCGGACGGCGTCGAAGATCCAGTAGAGGGTGGTGCCGAAGTCTTTTTCCGCGCGCAGGCGGCCGCGTTCCATGCCTTCAAAGAGCGGATCAAACTCCTGGCCGCGCCAGAAGATGACGCCGACGCTGACGAAGACCTCGGCGTGCAAGCAGCCTTCGGCGGCGAGCTTTTCGACGAGGCGATAGGTGATGAGTTCGAAGTCCTCGGGATCACGCAGGCGCTCGGTGACCGATTTGAAGGCGATGAGGAAGCCGGTGAAATCCTGGTAATCGTAGAGGGCGGCGGCCTCGGCAACGGTGAGCGGACGATGCGAGTTGGGCAAGGGCTTATAGCGATTGCTGGCCCACGGAAACGGCGTGTGATGCTTCTCGCTGAGCTGGCTGAGGGTCAGCGGATCGACCGAGCCTTCGAGATGGAGGTGGAGTTCAGCTTTAGGCAGACGACGGATGAATTCGGAGTTCACTGGATCATTCTATGCAAAAACTCTCGCTGGTCTTAGCGTAAGGTATTTTCGGGCTTCCCCTACCCCCCTATATTTCTCGCTAAAAATTTGAAAACAGAATGGTTAAGAGTACATGACCGGTACTTCCTGGCGACCCTATGCTGGCTTCCACCTACCTTCAGAATAGCAGGCTTGGGAGGCGATTCCCTCAGTTGGTACGGAACTGTATGTGCCGTGTAATCAGTATGTTATGGAGAGTTTCCGAAAAATCTCGCTTGACAGTGGGTACAATCGGGGGGCGTTGGGGGCGGAAATTGCGCGTTTGGCAAAGGAAAAAACGATTCTGGTGCGGTTTGGGGGCGATTTGGGGTGGATGATTTTTGGATAATCGCACCACAGATGGTGCGATCAGCGGAAAACGATTGGCGAGATGAGTAATGGTTCGAAGGCTGGAATTACTGGTTTGCCAATCGTGTCGGGCAGCGAGGCGAAGGTCGGGCAGCCGGCAATCCGCGTCAAAAGTAGGATGAAGAGGTGAGTGTTGAATTGCCGGTCAGGCACATCCAAAAGAATATCGCGCGTGGGTGCAAGGTTCCGCACATTTGTAATTGGGACAGCGGCAGGACGCTCATCGATGCGACGCAAGACAATGGAAAGATGGGCCTCCAGCCAACATGGCCGTGGAGAAACGGCTGGACAGATTTCTGATTTGTTGATATTTTATCAACAAATGAACGATGACAGGCACTTCAATAAACAATTCCTGCGTGCCTGTCTGGAACAGGACCAGTACCGATTCCATCCCAGTGCCTGGAAACGGCTCCAGGAGCTGCAGATCAGCTTGAACGATAGCTTGTATGTTCTGCGGCATGGGAGCATCGATGGGGAGCCGGAGTATGATGCGGCGATTGGACATTGGCGCTTTACCGTGCACGGCAAAACCGTTGACGAGAAGGAATTGACAATTTTGTTCGCCTTTGTCGAGATCGAAGGCGTGTTGATTCTCACAATTGCGGAATAAAGGCCGAAAACCGTTGAAAGGCAGGTGCAGGATGCGTTGCGCGTGCGGAGAGCAAGCCACAGTCATCTGTGGAGATTATGTCTTCGTCGAAAGTGGCCTGACCAACGTGACTCTACGCGGAGTGGAGCAGCTCAAGTGCGACAAGTGCGGCAGTTCCACGCCCGTCCTTTCTGAGATCAACAAGCTGATGCAAGTGATTGCCGAGGCTCTCATACAAAAACCTTCTCAGTTGACGGGCAAAGAGATTCGCTTCCTGCGCAAGTATACCGACTTCACCGGAGAGCAATTCGGCAGGAAACTGGGGCTGACCAAAGAGCATGTCTCACGTATCGAAAATGAGAAACATCCGGTCGGGGCGCAGACCGATCGATTAATCCGCTATCTCGCCGTTTCGGCCAGCTCTAATCTTGCAAGTCAAATCGTGCCGCTATTCGAGCGGCTCGAATCAATCAAGGACGAACCCCTGCAAGAGCACATAGAAATCAATCTTGCGACGGGTTCTTTCGAATACGCTGCGGCATAGCCCATGACGAGCTATGCCTTCGACTCGGGAAAATAGGATGGAGCAGATGCCAATATCTGTTTTTGTGGTGGACGACGAAACGTGTATTGCTGACACTCTGGCCGTGATCCTGCGCAAGGCGGGGTACGCGGCCAAAGCGTTCTACAACGCTGAGAGTGCGCTCAGTGATGCTGAATCCTGCTGCCCCGAGTTGGTTATCAGCGATGTCGCAATGCCAGGAATGAGCGGCGCGGAGATGGCCGTTGTCTTCAGGGAGCGTCACCCGGCATGTAAGATTCTGCTGTTTTCGGGTTGCGCCTGGACAGCGGATCTGCTCGAAAAGGTTCGGGGGCGCGGATACGATTTTGAACTGTTGGCGAAGCCTATTTACCCGACAGACTTGCTGGCCCGAGTGGCCAGCGTAAGCCGGGAGTCTGAAAGAGAGCTGTAAACCGCACTTCTGTTGCTTTCCCACATTTGCGTCGGTAGGGCGAGGCAGATGTGGGCCGCCCCGCGCGACCACCCACCAGCGTTCCGAATCAGGATTGTGAGCTCGACTAAGGCGATTTTGCGCACTGCCAAAATGTCTTTCGGGACTATCTTTCACGTGTCTTTCGGTTCCGGTTGGACATTCTGAAAAGCATATCCGTAGGAGGTGGCATGCCGTGATGAAGACCAGGTTTGTGGTTGTGGCACTGATATCGCTTGCCCTTGCCCTGCCGACGTTGGCCAAGACCCACAAGAACACCTATCCCATTCCTTGCAGCGAGGTATGGCCGGCGGTCAAAGACACGCTCAGTAATCCGGAGAACTACAACGTGGTGACCAGTGACGACGCCATCATGAATGCTTCCTACAATGTGAAGCACGCGGCTCACGTCACGGTTACCGGAGCGGTCCTGCAGCGAACCAATCACGTCACCCTGATATCGAAGGGTGGCGAGTGTGAGATGCAGGTGGTTTCGAACTACAGCGGATTTGAGCACAACGACAGCGGTGACTTCAAGGAGCGGGTGGAAGCATCAATGGCGAAGCTGAAAGCCGCAACGGCCGCGCAGCCTGCGAAAGCTGAGGCTCCAGCCAAGTAGGTTCGGCTGCTTCCCACATTTGCGTCGGAAAGCACGACGCAGATGTGGGGCCCCTGGCTTTCTATTATCCACGCGAAAACTTATCAACAACTCGGCTACTTGTGGGGGGCGAACTCGCTGCGGTGGCGGCTGTAGGCGATGTAGATGAGCAGGCCGAGGGCGAGCCAGACGAAGAAGCGAATCCAGGTAATGACGGTGAGGCCCGCCATCAGGCCTCCGCAGAGCAGCACGGAGATGATTGGGAACCACGGCACCAAGGGGACTTTGAAGCCTCGGGGACGGTCGGGCTGAGTGCGGCGGAGGAAGATCACGCCGAGGGAGACGAGGACGAAGGCGAAGAGCGTGCCGATATTGGAGAGATCGGCGGCGTCACCGATATCGACCAGGCCGGAGGGCAGGCCGACGGCAAGACCGGCGATCCAGGTGGACCAGTGCGGGGTTTTGAAGCGGGGATGGATGCGGGAGAAGAACTCCGGCAGCAGGCGGTCGCGCGACATGGCGAACCAGATGCGGGTTTGGCCGTACTGGAAGACCAGCAGAGAGCTCAACATACCGGTGAGGGCACCGATGATGATGACGGAGCGCCAGACGGGACGGGCTCCGAGCTGCTGCAAGGCGTAGGCCACCGGGGCCTCGGCGGCAGGGCCGGAGCCGAAGACGGAATACTTCATCATGCCGAGCAGAACGAGGGCGACGCCGACGTAGAGGATGGTGCAGACGACGAGCGAGGCGATGATGCCGAAGGGGATATCTTTTTGTGGGTTGCGCGACTCTTCGGCAGCGGTGGAGACCGAATCGAAACCGATGTAGGTGAAGAAGACGATGGCGCCGCCGGTGAGGACGCCGCTGAATCCTGAGGGGGCGAACGGCACCCAGTTGGATTTGTGGACGAGGCTGCCGCCGACCACGAGGAAGAGCGCGATGGCCGCGATCTTGACGGCTACCATGACGTTGTTGACCTTGGCGGATTCACGCACGCCGCGCACCAGAAGCCAACTGAGAATCATGACCACGAGGAAGGCGGGGATGTTGAAGAACGCACCGGTCCACTTGCCGTCGGCATAGACGGGGGAAGACCAGCGTTCGGGCAGCACCAGGCCGAATTGCGCGAGTTGAGCCTTGAGGTATCCGGCAAAGCCGACACAGACGGCGACGTTGCTGACGGCGTATTCGAGGATGAGATCCCAGCCGATGATCCAGGCGAAAATTTCGCCGAGGGTGGCGTAGCTGTAAGTGTAGGCGGAACCGGCAATGGGGATCATGGAGGCCAGTTCGGCGTAGCAGAGTCCGGCGAACGAGCAGGCGATGGCGACGAGGATGAACGAGA
>CAZLZA010000104.1:0-14685 GCA_964563875.1 uncultured Acidobacteriaceae bacterium | reverse complement strand
GCCTCACGCGTAAGTACCTGATCTGAGGCCGAATCTATTTATGAAACACGCTCTAAGACTGACTCGATCAGGCGCGTGAAATGGCAATTTGCTGCATTGCCTGTGACGGCTCCCGTTTTCTGGCGAGCGGTTGCGGTTGCAGACCCGCTCGCCAGAAGCCGCTTGTCTTGACGTTGTATCGCCTTCCAGTCGCTCAGGTTGGCGCCGGATCATCACGGCTCCAGCAATTTGTCCATCTGTATCGTCCCTCCATGTTCGGCGATCGACGCGAAGACAGCTTGACCATCGAACCGATAATTCCGGTATAAGAGCCGTGCGCGTTCCACGAATCCGAGCTTTCGGAAGATGTGTTGTGAAGTCCTGTTCGTGGCCTCGGTGACTGCCACGCGATAGCCTTTGCGGAGACCATTCGCCACGCAGTTAGTAACAAGTTGGTGAGCCACACCCTGGCCGGTGAATTGTTGGGCAACCCCTAAGAGAAAGAGATGCAGCGACTCGCCCGCGCGCACTGTCCGGCCGTCCCGGTAGGCGACTCCCAATTGGTCAAGCATGTCAAAAATGGGATTGAACTTCGCACTTAGACGATCCATTCCCTGAGGCGGCTCTGACGCTGAATCTTCCGTGAGCAGTACTCCAATCATCTCGCCCGTTTCACGTGATCGGGCAACAATCGTGAGGCCATCGGCTTCCGCCTTCGGGCACAACAGCCGGACGAAAGCTTCGAACTCAGACGCGGTCAGCCGTGCTGCAACGGCAGGTGGATCACCTTGGGTAAAAACTTTACCTAAGAGTCGCACCATCTCGTCCGAGCCCGATGCTGTGTAGACGCTGTAATCGAATAGATATCCAGGTTCAAACGCTGGCATAGCGAACGCCTAATCCCCGCTGTTGGGTACTGGGCAAGGCGTCTATCGCATTCTCGCGCTGCCAGCTCAAACAGAACTTTGGGTTGCAACTTTTCCGGCCCGCCTTGGAGAAAATGAAGTTGCGGACTAATCCGAGATAACAGTATCGACCTCTCGGGGCCGTACCAGTGAATCGAGCGTCTCTTCGACCAGGTACGCATGCCCGTCCAACCGAAAGCCTGCGGACCTCTCATCCGGCTTGCTTTCCGAGTAGCACACCGCATCCAACTTCATCACTTCAAGTCGCGGTGGAATCCTTAAGCACTTTCGCCTCTTGCGTTCTTCACAGAGCATTGAGCGTAACTCTTCGCGGAGTGCTGGCGTATCCCGGTGTCCGTGGGCTTGGACGGCCTGCTGTACGGCAATGTTCAGCAACTCTTCTTCGCTTTTCGAGATCATGTATTCGCAAACCTCATCCGAGAGGAACAAGCGGTAATCGACTCCTGTACGACTGCTGCCCATAACAGCTCCAAGCTGTGATGTCTGCACAGCCCAACCCCGGTCAACGAAAATTTCCAACGCGTCGTTCTGGCCTCAGTCTATCGAATTGCGACCGTGGGCAGTCGAGCAGTGGAGAATAGAGTTCCTAATCGCCCGTTGCGGAGAAACTGTGCGGTCCGAAGACTTCCACTATCGGCGACCGCTGCGGCCACTACCGTTCACCAGTTTGACCTGATAACCCGTAGCGCCGCATTGAATCACGTTCAAACATCCGTAATCCTGACCGATCCGGAAGAGGTTCGCGATCGGCATTTCGAGCATATGGCACAACAGCAACCGAATCCCTCCGGCATGACCGATGATTACGATATTGCCGCAGGAAGATCCCAGGATATCCTCCAGTGCGGCCACCATGCGCGAACTGCAGTCGGCAAAGCTTTCGCCTCCGGGCACCCGATAGGAGACGATATCGCTGCCCCTTGCCTTAAACTCGGCTGGAAAGCGCCGCGCAATATCGCCAAACGTGCAGCCTTCCCAGTCGCCCATGCAGACTTCCCGCAAATCCTTGCGAATTACAACCTGAACTTTTCGAAAGCCAGCGATGATCCTTGCGGTTTTAATCGAACGCGACAGGTCGCTGCAATAGATAGCGCTGATGTCGCTCCGTTCAAATCTCCTCTGTAAATTCCGCGCCTGTTGGATTCCTTCCTCTGCCAGCGGCAGGTTGATCTGACCTATGTACCGGCGCTGGTCATCCTCCTGCTGAATTTTGCCGTGCCGGATGAGATATACAACTCTGTTCTCCATTACGGTCCCGTTCTGTGAGCATTCTTCTGGCCCCACCAGGAGAACAAAAACCGATGTAGTCGAATCCTATCAACCCAGATCTCCGTGAACAGAGAGAGCGCGACAAGATCGGTGGCGTCCACTACCACCCCCAGCGTGTGATCGCCTGTTCAATGAGCTCTATCGCGCAGCCTGGTTTTACGTGATCGTGCTGAATACCATCAACCACAATATAGGGTCCTTTGGCGCATTTGCGCTGCATAGTGCTCCTCGTGTACAGAGCTTGACTGCAACAGCGCGTTGTTCAAGGTATGTCTTCACAGTACGCAGGTTTTGGGCATTGCCGCGAGCGAAACAAGAGCTGCCAAGGCAAATCACAATTTCGATCGGCTTGTCGGAGACAGGCATGAGTTCGTTGTTTGCAGCAACGGCAATACCGAAATCCGTTACTGCTGTAGAGCCGCTTCTTTCGGCACTCACAGGCGAATACCTGACCACCATTTCCGCTCCCAATTCGCCATGGCTGCCGCGAATTCGAAACCGGTCGTGCGAACAGCACGTTCTTTCAGATTCAGGGAGACGCTAAACACAGTTGCAGTTTGGTTGCCAAATTCGAAAACAGGAAAACGCGTCGAGGAATCAGTGGTTTAGCAATGAAAACGAGTCGGCAAATGGTCGTTCATTTTTCAGAATTGATAACTCTAAAATGCAGAAATGAATGGCGTTCAGCGCACACCGAACGCTCGTCGAATGCGATCTGAAAAGAAGTCAGCTATTGCACAAGGCGTGTGTCGTCTCTGAGAATATGATCGCCAGAGCCAGAAGTCTCCCAAGGGCCCATACTTAGAGGGATGCCAAACGCCACTGCCGCTGCTGCTGCGGCATGCCTTTGCAGAAAGTCCGGTTTTGAGATACTCGTTTCTCGCTTCACTTTAAGTCCAATAAAGCTCTTTAATCTGATGTAAGTTCCACCCGGACCAGAATCATTCCGTTCGAGGAAAAACGGACCCCGCTTTCAACGGGGCCCATGAGCCACATCGGACAGAGGAGACGACACCGACGCGGTCTAACTTGACGAACCCGGACAATTGCGCGACACGGAAGAGAGCTAGGAGGTCTCTGCAAGCCGGTCACCGCAACCACGCATCCATTGCAGTTACAGGAGGTACATTGATGATGGAAGCAGGTTGTTGGCCAAACTCAATGGAGGCGCAAATCGATGATGATCCAGAAGGTTAGCAGAAGGTCGAATCGGCTGCCCCGTGCGCAGGTGGTGAGAGAACTTAGCCGACTCACAACAGATGCAGTTTGCACGCTTTACCGCAGGGGCTAAATGGAAGGCAAAGGTGAAGCGATTGCGAAACTTGAGTTCAAGGAGTTAGCTGCGGTTGCAATATGACAAACCTCTAACAGGCTATGAATCGTTTCATTGCATTTTGAGATGATGCCTGAAATGGTGCCATCTACATCGCAGCCATGGTTGCCTCACATCCGTTGCTCCGGCTTTCACGCCAGCTACGCGTCCATGAAGCATGTTTCCGCAAAGTTTGCCTTCCGCTCTCATCGGGAGTTCGAGATTCACAAGTCGCGCTGGGTGAGAGTCGCGAGCGCGATGTTCTTTCCCATGTTTGAGCAGCCAGATCCGCTGCAAATTTGCTTCCAGTAATGTCGATGGCAGTCGGCCCGACGAAACTCGCTGCCACACTATCTCCCTACACGAATCCCTTGGCAGACCAGACTGTTACTAAATTCTCCGAGGCCATCGGTTTCCGCCTTCGGGCACAACAGCCGGACGAAAGCTTCGAACTCAGACACGGTCAGCCGATCGCGGCACAAACGCCGGCGCTGCCCGCGATGCCAGCCGCCCCGTGACCTGCCCGATCTTATGAACTAGGTGGAATGTTCGTGGCGCGTTGTCTGTCAAACGGAAGGATTTCATCCCATCATTCAGTTCTGCACTTTATGACTTATCAATTCTGAACCATGAAACTAGCCTACCGATTCGACCGTCCGCGAACTCACCGGTTCATCATCGAGTTTGCGCCTCTGGCGAGTTTGGCCGACAACTTGCTTTCATAATCGCCGTACCTCCTGAATCTGAACTGGATGCGCGGTTGCAGAGACCGGCTTGCACTCCTCTATTGCCGCTCTTCCGCGCGACTGCCTGGGTCGGTGTATGGACTGCATCGGTTTTGTCTCCTTCTCCGATGTAGCTTCTTATGGGCCTCGTCTAAAGCGGGGCTCGTTTCTCCATCACCGGAATGGGTGCGGGGCAGGTAGGTACTTACGCCAGTGTAAAGAAGTTTTAGTGGAGTTACAGTGAAGCGAGGAACGAGTATCTCAAAAAGGGACTTCCTGCAAAGGCATGCCGCTGCGGCGGCGGCAGAGGCGATTGGAGTCCCTCCAGGTATGGGCCCTTGGGAGACTTGGGGTGAGAGTTTCCGATGGGTTGACCGGCAATGCAGGCATTGCAGCCTTGCTTGCAACCTGAGTGTCGGGATGCAAGATGGGAAGGCGATTGCTGTGCGGGGCGATAAGTCCACGTCGACCGGAAGTGTGATGTGCTTCGAAGCAGCCAAGTTTTTCGCCCCGGTAACGAGGTCTGCCGAATACCGTTGTCCCCAAAAGCACACTAGGTGCGTGGCCGGTGTGGTGTTCAAGACAGCGGCTGGACGCGCCCGTGACGTAGCTCTTCGCATGACTGAGTTTGACGGTCTGGAAATCACTGGAGTAGACGCTAATAGCTGGGTCGCGGCGATTTGGAAGCGGCGGTCGTTCGCATCTTTAGAAAAGGACGTCGGCTCCGCAATCGCTGATGATGACGTCGAGTGTCTGCTCCCTGCATTTCTCGGGCAGTATTGAGGGAATTATTGAATCGATGAATCGGGAGAGCAAGATGGTGCGCTTCGGAATCGTCGGGATGAGAACTTTAGGCTCATCGGCAAAGGTCAGTATGTCCCTCTTTGCAGAGCGCACCTCCGACGTTCGCTAGAATCTGAATCGAGCGAACGTCAGAGAGAAATTTATCGGTGAGTCGCGGGTGCGACGGGCGGTACTAATCATGGTAAAGCGTATAGATCCAATATCTCGCTCCACGTTGAGTGGGCAGGTAGCGAAGCGTCTGGCTGCCCGAATCACCTCCGGCGAATGGCAGCCAGGTGAGAGACTTCCCTCGGAAGCAGAGCTCTGCAAGGCCCTTGATGTCGGTCGTTCCAGTCTACGCGAGGCGCTTGCTTCGCTGACCTTCATTGGTCTGATTCGCGTGCGCGCCGGAGGGGGAAGCTATGTTGCTGAGCGACCATCGGCCCACTTCATCAGCCGGCCGAATAGCGGAGCGCTGACCAACCAAAAGTCGCTGACCGATTTTATCGAAGCCCGGGTGTTTCTGGAGACCGAATTCGCTGGTTTGTGCGCCGAACGCATTACCCCGGAAGAACTTACTGAATTGGAACTTCTGGTGGAGCGCATGAAGACTTCGGTCCACAACGTCGATGCGTTTGCCAAGCTTGACCTGTCTTTCCATCTTGCCACGGCAGCGGCTGCCAAGAACGAAGTGCTCAATAATCTTTCGAACATGCGTGAACAGGCGATGGAGTTGATCACCAAGAGCCTACTTTTGGAAGAAGGCATGGAGGACGCCCTCCGGTGCCACCTCAAGATCCTCGAAAGCTTCCGGCAACGCAATCCCGCAAAAGCACGTGAGGCGATGCGGCATCATTTGCAATCCTTCAGGCGTGGCTGCGATGTCCTTGTCGCGACGTCGTCCATGACAATAGCGAAAGATCCCGTTCCCCAAGCAGCCTCGCAGCAGAAAAGAAATTTTGGACCCTGAAGACCTCTCAAAAATCGGGGCCTTTCCGCTTCAGAACCGTAGCCGCACTAGCCAAATATCGTAGAGGAGCTACATTCCGTGGACAATAAGCCAATTGATATCGTGATTTGCCTCGGCAGTTCCTGTTTTGCACGTGGCAATGCGGAAAACCTTCGCGATCTTAAGGCCTACTTGGAACGCAACAATATTGGCGTCAATTTTCGAGCCTGCGGGACGCTCTGTGTCAGGAACTGCCCCTCGGGCCCGACCATTGCGATCAATGGCAATAAGTACGGATACGTGAAACCAGGAACGGCGATCGCCCTGCTAGAACGAGAACTTCGGAGACGGAACAAGGGATGCTGACGAATCCGCTTATCCGCGACAACCCTCAATCCTTGGCTGGAATCTGACTTACCACCTGCCGATGCTGATCTGGTGGCCCTCCGAATTGATCCGTTACCGTGTGTGCCTTCGCGACCGAAGCAATCGACCGGTGGTGCCCCGATAATCCAGTACGGCAACAGACTCTCTGCTCAGGAACTTGCACCCACACTACAATTCGAGCCAGGCTCGATTCCCAGCTCGTTCACGGTGTATACCTTTTTTGAAATCAGGTCCAAGATCGAATACCTCTCATCGCATTTGAATCTGATGCATCGAACGGGCCATCTCGGCGAGGATTTCCTGACTCATCAGTAATTGCACAGTTGACGCCCTGTTCTAACGATGCAAATGACTGCCGCTTCCAAATCGCTGCGATCTGGCTATCAGCGTCTATTCCAGTGATTTCTAGACCGTCAAGCTTAGTCATGCGAACAGCCACGTCACGAGCGCGTCCAGACGCTGTCTTGAACACCACACCGGCAACGCACCTCGTGTGCTTTTGAGAACAATGGTATCTATGCCCCTGTAACTTTCCTTTCTTCACGATCCCTTGCTCCTGTTTTAAGTATTCATCCACTTTAGCCGAGTAGTTCATGGAGCAAAATTTGGGACCGCACATCGAGCAGAACTTGGCTTCTTTGTGATTAATATCGGGCAGCGTTTCGTCATGCATGGCGCGCGCCGTCTCCGGGTCCAGAGACAACTCGAATTGCTTTTCCCAGTCGAAATTGCAGCGCGCGTAGCTGAGGGCGTCATCGCGGTCGCGGGCGCCCGGCCGATGACGCGCAACGTCGGCAGCATGGGCCGCGATCTTGTAGGCAATAATGCCGTCGCGCACATCTTTCTCGTTGGGCAGACCGAGGTGTTCCTTGGCGTGACATAGCACAGCATCGACGCCCCATACCATCCGATCATGGCAGCTCCGATCGCTGACGTGATGTGGTCGTAGTCCGGTGCAATGGGACTTCGCTGTGCGGGATACCGCATTGCAGAAATGTAACGCAAAACTGCGACGGTTCTGGATACTCTGCGCAAACTTAATCGGGAGAAAAGCAGGCAAGGCGAGTTCACAGTGGGAATCCTTTGCTCGCAGGCATGCCGAAGTCATTGAATAGTTGCACAGAATATGTTCGACGATTACTCTCTGCTATTCGAGACACTTTGGAGACGCAGTGTTTAAGACCCGCTGTATGAAAAATCAAATGCAGGAAGACGATTTCCATCTTCTGAAACTTCTGGAATTTCATTTGGGCGAAGGCAAGATCTTCTGTGAGGACGAGAGGATGCTTGTCTTTACTGCGTCGTCCTTCGGCTCATTGCAAGACATTCTCATTAAGCGTTTTGGGGTTGAAGAAGCGCGGACGGTCATCAGCCAATTCGGGTATAGACATGGTTTCCATAGCTGCCTGACAGCTGAGCAAGTTTTCGGCGAGTCGCACAAGGTTACCGCCGCAGTTCGATACCATGAAGTCGCCGGCTTCGGAAAATACGAAAACACAAAGGCCACGGAGCCACCGGCAAAATATCATTTTGAATCAGACATGCATGACTCGGCGGAAGCTGAGCAATTCATCGCCAATTTCGGGCGCAGCAGCTTTCCGGTTTGTTGGTGGACAACGGGATTTGCGAGTGGATACTGTAGCGCGCATTTCAGAGCAGAGGTTTATGTTAAAGAAGTGCGCTGTGTCGCTCAGGGAGCTTCCACTTGTGAACTGCTCGGCAACGACACGGAACTATGGCTTGCTGAAGCACCTCTCTTCCGATCACTGTTTGGCTTTGCCAACGCGAAGGACGCGGAAAAGTTTAGAACTCAGCAGTACGAATTGCATCGTAAGTGGCATATCGAGCGTACACGTACACGCGACTTGCACAATTTAAGCTCTTCGGGACTGCGTGATAGCTCTGTGAGAAGCAAGTTGGAGAAGATCACGGAGGCAAGCGGATTCATCATCCGCGAGAAAGCCATGTGGTTGGCGCTCGAGCGTGCCATGGCGGTTGCGAGATTAGATACACCAGTCCTCGTTCACGGTGAAACGGGGACCGGCAAGGAACTTGTGGTCAACCTGATACACAACCAGAGTGCAAGAAGCCGGCGATCTCTACTGTCAATTAATTGTGCTGCAGTGACGGAGACGCTTTTGGAATCTGAGTTATTTGGGCATGTGCGAGGGGCGTTTACGGGCGCTGTTTCCGACAAACAGGGATTGTTTGAAGCCGCATCTCAGGGCACTCTTTTCCTTGACGAGATTGGAGAGATGCCGTTGAGCCTTCAAGCAAAGCTGCTGCGAGTTCTCGAGAACGGAGAGGTGCGCCGTGTCGGAAGCACCCAAATCATACGCGTAAGTCCACGCATTCTCGCAGCGACCAACCGGGATCTACCGGCGATGGTCGAGAAGGGTGAATTCCGGCTTGACCTCTATTTTCGACTGAATTCATTTGTTATTGATCTTCCTCCACTTCGTGAACGTCGCGATAGCATTCCACCTCTTGTTCAGTTGTTTGTGGAACAGACATGCTGCAAGTTCGGCAAGCACATAAAGGCGGTATCGCCGGAGGCCATGTCACGTTTGACGAGCTACGAATGGCCTGGCAATGTGCGTGAACTGAAGCACGCTGTGGAAAGTGCGATTATTGTGGCGACGAGTACCGTGATTGAGGTGTCGGACCTGCCAACCAACCTCGTGCGAATCGCCAAAACGAAAGCTGCTCGCGGTATTCTGATGGCGAACGGGTGCAGTAGCCTAAGAGACGGAGAGAGGCAAGTCATTCTGGACGCGTTGCAAGCTTTTGGTGGAAATCGTACAGCCACAGCAAAAGCTCTGAACATTCATATCTCGACGTTGTGGCGAAAGATGCGACGCCTTGGTTTGCTGTCAGAATGACTTTGCATATTTGCAATTGCAAAGTCGCTAAACAAACGGTGCGAGAACTCGGAGCTACATCGTTAAGTCGTTCGTTCTCAGTATTCTATCCTCCTCCAATCGTTGGCCATTCGCTTGCTCCATCTTTACTCGCACGTTCAATTGCACACTGAGTCCCGTTAGAGATTTAATTCGGCGCTCTCAGTAGCACGGTTCTCCGTTTCCCTGAGTGACCACTGACGTGTGTCATATGTCATAGATGATTACAAAGACAAGAGTGACGAATATCTAAGGAGACTTAATGTCTGACGAGAAAAGCAATGAAAGTAAGAAAGGCCAGTTCTCCAGGCGCCAAGTTCTGCTCGGAACGGGTGCCGCTATAGCCGCCGGAACGCTCTCCACGGCGGCACCCTTAGTTGGATCCGTTAAGCATGAGCTATGCACTGGTACCTCCGGTGTTTCTTTGGCCGATCAGGTTTGGGATTTTGAAAAGCAGCCCCCAGCAATCCCCGATTCACAGATCGCCGAAACGCAGGTGGTGGACATCGTCATAGTTGGCACCGGGGCCGCCGGGATGCCGTGCATCGCCTCTGCTCTTGAGACAGGCGCAAAAGTCATCGCTCTCGAGAAATTGTCGAAAGCAGAAGCCACTCCTACCCCTGATAGACCTGACAAATCACGCGCAATCGGGGCGTGGTACGGATTTGTGGGAAGTAGATTGTACAAAGAGAGAAAGATTCCTTTGGACAAGGAGGCCCTTGTAGCGGCGAAGGCGAGAGCGTCACTATGGAGATGCGACCAAAGGCAGATCAATAAGATAGCGAGATACGGTGAACTGGTAGCGAATTGGTGGCTGGACATCCTTCAAGAACAGGGAATTGATCCGGATACAATTCCGATCGAAGTACATGCGGAGAAGAGACAACAGGCGCTTCCGACCCAACCTCCGCCCAGACCTGGACAGTCGGTTTATTGGCATCCCATGGGTCATGTGATTCCTGCCGGACGCGCCGAACAGGCGTTTGAAAAACATCTGAACGACAATGGATTTCAGATCACATACGAAACCCCTGTGAAGCAATTGCTGAAAGAAGGAAACAGGATCACGGGTGTAATTGCAAAGGGGCCGAAGGGATATTTAAAAATAAAGGCGAACAAGGCAGTCATTCTATGCACGGGCGGCTATGAAGGCAATACGGAGATGGTTAAGAAGTATCTCCCAGAATACAAGGCGTACAAGGTAGTTGTCGGAAAAAAGACAAATACTGGTGACGGGTACCTTATGGCTAAATGGATCGGCGCGCGAATGGAACCTTGGCCCGGTTGTTCGATGACTTGGGACGGAATGAGTCCTGAGTGCATAGCCAAGCTGAAGCTGGACTATGTCGGCATTGCGCGGCAGCCATGGCTGTACCTGAATGCCAACGGTTTACGCTTCATGAATGAAGAAGCGCCCTTTAGTGGAATTGGCCATTCCATGTATATGCAGCCCCATAGCATGATGTGGACCATCTTTGATGAGCAATGGCGAGATGATGACGTACTGGAAAGGCTGGGCGGGACCGTCTGCCGAAGGATGACCACCAGGAAGCTTCCATTCATCTTACCGATGAATACAAAGTTAAACACCGAAAAGATGATTGAAGCTGGAGTGATCCTGAAAGCCAATACGATCGATGAACTGGCTACGAAGATGATGGTAGAAGGTCCCACGTTGGGCATTGGCGCTGATACCAGCGTCAAGACCATCAGCGACGCCGTTACTAGGTACAACCAGCTTTGCAAGGCAAGGCATGATGAGGATTTTGGGAAAGACCCATCACTAATGATTGCGATAGAGAAGCCCCCTTACTACGCATGCAGGACATGTCTCGGTCTGCTTGTGGTCCAAGGCGGTGCGATGGTCAATGACAACTTCCAGGTACTAGACGAAGAGGGCCGTGTAATTCCTGGGCTTTACGCTTGTGGCAACGTCGCCGGCGGATTCAACGGACTTGAGTACAGTATGGATGCTGATTTCGGGAGCTTAGGGCGGGCGTGTGTAAGCGGTTACATTGCTGCGAGGCATGGTGCTGGTGTAGATCTGCCTGACGTAGAACCACTCCCAATGAGCCAGGTGTTCCAATCCCGCAACGCGTAACCTAACCCTCTAGTGAGAGCCTGTAAGCTTACAGGTTCTCACTTGCGGCATGCGCAGTATTTAGGATAGGTAAATGAACAGAATATTCGTGATTGGCAGCGTAATGGCCGCTGCTTTCTTTCTTGTTTCGGTACCTTATGCAAATTGTGCGGACTCATCTGCGTCGGCGGGAAATGGCGGCTCAGATTCGCAAGGAAGTACGGTATGGACCCAATCTGCAGAGTGCTCAAAGTGTCACGCAAAATATGTGGATTCTATGAAAGACGAGAAGCTGCTGATCGGCGTCCACGTGCGGGCCGGAATCGATAATTGTTCCAGTTGTCATGATGTGCCTTCGCTAAAAGAGATCCATGTAAATGCGGTGGCCCCAAAACCGGTGATCAGGCAGCGTAGGTATCCATCAGAGTTCTGTCTCAATTGTCATGGAACTCGTGGGGATCTTGCGAAGAAAACAGCTAACACTAGGGTGCTGACCGATGTGAAGGGACGTGTAGTCAACCCCCACGATTTGCCTAAGACTCCCACCCATGCAAAAGCCGGGGAGTGCGCCAACTGCCACAGAATGCACAAGCCTTCTGTGAACTCTGCGGAGTTTTGTTACGGTTGCCATCACAAGCGCGAGTTTGCATGCGCAGAGTGCCACAGCGAAAGAGGATGAGTTCGCGATGCAGGAGCTTGTGTGCTAGGCTCTTGCATCCTTGGCGGCACCGCTGGTTAGACGGTTTCTCGGCCGCCCCCTGACAGGGATTTCGCAACTAAAAAAACCGTCCAGATCCAGATGACCTCTCAACGCTTGGTCCGAGGGCCGAGCCTCTTGAAGTCTGAGGTTGTCGTAGATCGACATAGGTCTCAAATCAGGTGTCAGAACTTGTGATTGCAATTTAAATTCAACGACAGGGGAACTTCGTGCTTGACCTGTATCAGCGTCCATGGTCTTCATTCGTAGACAATGAGCGACAAGGAGGAACAAAGTGACGCAAGTTGCGGAATCCGAGCCATGGCGAACATCATTCCGACGCGATGGCGAGCATGATTCCGAGGCCATGGCGAACGGCATTCCGACATGATGGCGAACATGATTCCGAAGTGATGTCGAGCAGCGTTCCGATCTGATGGTGGACAGAGAATGAGGTTGTCGGAACCGTGTTCGGCATGATGTCGGAATCGAAGGTTTAGAGGTAGAAGCACGCTGGACAAACCAGAGGCAGCAAGGGTTCCACTTACGGTGGAGGTTCCTACTTGCCTCAAGAAAGGTTGTCCATCGTGAAAATCAAGGAAGTTCTGCGGCTTCATTCGCTCGGTCTCAAGCAACGTCAGATTGCCCGTAGTTGTTCGATCTCGCCCAGCACGGTGAGTGATTATCTTCAGGCCGCAGCCAAGGCCGAACTGAGTTGGTCGGCGGTTGAGGGTTGGGACGACGACAAACTCGAACTCACCCTGTGGGGTGACCGGCCCAAGCCTATCCCTCGACGGCAGCACCCAGCCCCTGACTTTGCGGTGATCCAGCAGGAACTGCAAAGCCACTCCCACGTCACCCTCCAACTGATCTGGGAGGAGTATCGCGTCGCCCATCCGGACGGTTATCGCTACAGTCGCTTCTGCGATCTTTATCGGGAGTGGTTGCACAAGCGCGACGTGGTATTGCGGCAGCAGCATCGCGCCGGCGAGAAACTGTTTGCCGACTATGCCGGGGACACGATTGCGGTGTATGACGGTACCACCGGAGAGGCTCACCGTGCCGTCATCTTCGTCGCGGTTCTGGGTGCCAGCAACTACACCTACGCGGAAGCTACCTGGACGCAGAGCTTGTGCGACTGGACTGGTTCCCACCTGCGAACCTTCGAGTTTCTGGGTGGTTTGCCAGCCGTAATCGTGCCCGACAACTTGCGTTCCGGAGTAAGCCGCGCCTGTCGCTACGAACCGGAACTGAATCGCACATACCAAGAGATGGCGGCCCACTACGGCGTGGCGGTCACGCCAGCCCGGCCTTTTAAACCCCGGGACAAATCCAAAGTAGAAGTTGGCGTGCAAGTCGTTGAGCGCTGGATAGTAGCAGTGCTACGCAAGCAGAAGTTCTTTGACCTGGCGTCGCTGAATGAGGCGATTGCCGAGTTACTGGAACGCTTGAACCAGCGTCGCTTCCGCAAACGCGAAGGGAGTCGCCAGAGTCTGTTTGAGACTGTGGATCGGCCGGCTTTGCTTCCACTTCCAGAACAACGTTACGAGTTTGGAGCCTGGAAGAAAGCCACCGCCAATATCGATTACCACGTAGAACTGGAACGCCACTACTACAGTGTTCCTTATACCTTGACCGGACAAACGGTTGAGATCCGGGCCACTGCTACGACCGTGGAGATCTTCCATCGCGGCCAGCGGGTAGCTTCGCATGTCCGCGGTTACGTTCCCTACCAGGCAACCACCATCAACGAACATCGGCCCAAATCTCATCAACGTCACCTGGAGTGGACGCCCTCGCGGTTGATTGAATGGGCCCAAACCATCGGTCCTGCAACCGGCAAAGTGATCGAGCAGATCATGGCCACGCGGCCGCACCCCGAGCAAGGGTATCGCTCTTGCCTCGGCATCCTGCGGTTGGCCGACCAGTACTCGCACGCGCGCTTGGAAGCCGCCGCCCAGCGGGCTTGTCTCTTGACCGTCTACTCCTACCGCAGTATCAAGTCCATGCTGGAGAAACAACTGGACCGCATGCCGGTGGAATCCAAGCCTATTTGGATCTTTACGCGCGCGGCGGACGTGACCTGAAGCAAGCCGAGTATTTGCTGAACAATGTGATTCAGCCGAAGTGGAGGAGCGCGTGATTCCAGAACCACAGAAAACGTACGTACTGGAACTCCTGTATGCCCTGGGAACAACCGCCGACGAGTTTGTGGTTGCTGGCGCACAGGCAATGAAGTTCATGATGGAGCGTGCGCGCGCGACGAAAGATATTGATTTCGTTCTCGACGTAGTGAGACTGCGTCGCGAACCGCTACTGCTGGGCGCCCAGCTGGAGAAACTCGGATAGCCGCGATATTGGTTTTCGCTACGCCGGGTACAGGTCCATGCCTTGGCACCGCAGAGTTCCGGCAGCTGGTCGAGTGACAAGAACGGTATCTCAGGTCGGCAACCTGTATCGCAATATCTCGATTTCTTCCTCTGAATCACGCAAAGTGACATCTAGCACCTGATTTACCAGGTTGCTGTCGAGGTCGAGCTCATCCAGGGCGGCCTCGAACAACTCGATCTGAAGTTCGAGGTCCATACCAACCGGACCATTGAGGCATATCAGGCCGGCATGTACCGCCACATCCGCATACTGCCCATTGGAACCGGGCGACTTGTCTGGGCCGCGAA
>CAZLZA010000103.1:0-14704 GCA_964563875.1 uncultured Acidobacteriaceae bacterium | reverse complement strand
GGAACACCATTGAAGAAACTTGTCTGGGCTCCGGTGTCGGGTGGACGTTGGCGGACTGACTGGCAGAGCACGCGGCGGGGCAGCTAAGATTATCCGGGGTGGACATGGAACCAAGCTTATGAAGGCGATGAGACTGGACGAATTTGCTGTCCTTTTTGGAACGGCAGCGATGGCGCTGGTACTGGGACATCGAAAAGTAAATTTACGAGGGTTCTTCTCCGCTGCTGGGTTCGCTGATTCTGATTGGGATTTGCTCGGCGGCTGGAACTTCAATAAGTCCGACACTGCTTCCTCGAATTTCGGCAGGAGGCTCAGGTTCCTTCTGCTCGTCTCCGTCCTCTCTTCTCTTACCATTCTTCTTTGAGAAAGGTTCGAGCGATGGTATTCGAAAATTAAGAATGTGAGAGTGCGCCTGCTTACCCACATTAAGAAAGAACGGGCCATCTCGATCAATGAATTGCTGAATTCTATCTCTCCCCACAATGATCGACGCGCCGAATTCCTCGGGGTTGGTGTTCGTGTCCGTGAGAAGAAGCATCTTACACTTGGCATTGATTACGGCGTGCCTATTGATGGGATTAGTCTCTATACGCTTATCTCCAGTGACCGCAATCCATCCTTCTTTACCGCATTTTGCGATCCACTCCGGGTCGGGAATCAATTCATGCTTCTTCTTTGGATAAACGCCATAGATAGACTTCACCTTGAATCCGACCCGGCGCAGGAGTGCACCCAGAGCCTTGCCGTGGGTTCGGTCAAGAAACAACATTTGGTCGAGTTTAGGCTGCCTTTTTTTCAATGCTCTTCGCGTATTCAATGGCGCGTTTTACTTTGATTTCTGGTATCCCGAAGTCCTTCGCAATAGACTTTTCCGACTCACCAGCGTTGTGGCGGCCATAGATTACAAATACTGGAACCCCGTACTCAGACAGAATCGGCTGGCCGGATGCAACCCCGTTGATGATGGTAACGGCTTTATCGTTGGGTTGGCCTTTGATTACCGGATAGACGCGCTCAGCCAGCTTGTTCTTATCCCGCCCGATGTGAACCAAGAACAAATCCATAATCGGCTTCAGGTTCATCTGCCCCGGCGTAGAAAGGTTCTCATTCTCGTCAACTGTCTTAATAAACAAATCCTTCCCGGTCGTGAAGAAATCTTTGGAAATGAGAGGGTGCGGACTGGGATATTTCTTCCGCAGCGTCTCAATCGCTGCACGAATCGCCGAGAAACTTACCTTATGTTGGTAGCGAGTGGAAGCGAGAACGTGTGCTTCGGCGAGGTTATAGAAAGAAAGTAGACGATTTCCGGGGTCTGCTGGCTGAATGATTGGGAGGAAATTCCCGCGACCATATAGCCAATTGGAAAGGGTCATAACCGGAATACCGAGGAAATGAGCTGCATCTGCAGGCGTGTACACGGCCAGCTCTCGCGGGTCAACATCAGCTCGATATTCGGCTGCCCTTAGTCGATACATATCTCGTCCAAGCCGCGCAAGAATACACAATCTATCAAGTACTGACTTTCAGCTCACGAGTATTGTATCTACAATCAAATCCGTCAAGTAGTGATGGAGATGCGGTTGCCGACTTGACGTTGAACGCTATTGGGCACATCAGCACGCACAAAGTCGTGCGAAGTGGCACCGGAGATGGCTGGTGGGATTGGGGAAGGTGGCGGGAAAAGAAGTGCCGATCTTTTAGCAGAGGCACGATGCCCCGGCCTAACAGGCTGTTACGAAACTCAATTCTTGGCTACTGGAACCGCAACATCTTGGGTTCAGTAAGCGATCTGAATACCATCTATAACTTCAGATCAGAGTTTCGTAACAGCCTGCTAAACCGGGGCGTCAGGTCACTTCTTGCTAACAGCGGCTGCAACCTCTGATATTTTGAACCGCCATGTTTTACGCACGCGCCCAGTCAGAGGGTGAGCGGGGATTTCTCCCCGGCGTGCCATCGCCGTCACGACCCTTGGAGGACAGCTCAGAAACTCCGCCACTACATCAACAGCTACATACGGCTCGAATGATTCTGGCATTCCATCTTCTCCTTTCACTTTCCTGATTGTATTTTCAGCCGCAATCTTAATCGGACATCCTTCGACGCAGCCAGTCGGCGACGGCTTTGGGGTTGAATCGCACGGAGTATCCGATTCGAAATGAAGGAATCCTTCCTCGCTTCGCCATTTTGTAGAGGGTCTTCGGGCTCACGTTCAACTTCGTTGCCAGCCACTCGACGTTGATTGCGTTCTTCTGCGATTCAATTTCATCGGGCAAGTTCATGAGCCCCCTCCTTGGGTTCAAGTTGTCGCAACATGCCTAAACTGACGAACCGAATCTTCCGCCTCGCTGGCATCTGAGTCATCTTCCCGGTGAAACCCACCTTCCTGCGAATCGCTGGCTTGTGGTGTACAGCGAACTTCCCAAAGCTATTCAGCTTCATCGAAAATCCGTCATCCTCAAGATGATCGAGGAGCGCACCTTCAAGACACGAAATGACCACGCCGACCAGAAAGTCGGCCTCTTTCCTTGTGCTCAAACTGAGCACGGACTGAACCCTCGACACCAACTCTTCTCGCCCTTCGCGTGAACCCTTAACCATTGACGGCCTCCTTTGCTACGGTCTGCTCGGAACTGGAGGTTCCAATGGCAAATACCCAAGAAAAACAATTTCTGTCGAAAAAATCTTGCACTCCCCTCTATCACGTCGATGCGTTCAGCTTCGAGGACGGCCACTTCGTCGGACATGACGGTTTCGTTGTTCCCAACGACTTCACCGAGTTCTACGAGCGGTTTCCGCTATACGTCTCCAACTGGGTCAGGAAGCACCTGAGATGGAGAGGGGCTGAGTCGGATGTTCAGGACTGGACGCAGGAACTCCTGATGCACCTGCACTCCCTACCGCCTTCCTCCAAGCATCGACTGGCGGGAAAGCAGGACGTGGTGCAGCTCTTCAATCCGGAACGGATGCATGGGGCGAACGAGGCGCGATTTCGGAGCTTCATCAATCGGTGCCTAGCGAACAGGTTTAACACCATCTACCGGAGTCGAACGCACGAGCCGCTATCCAACCCGAATAACCTGTTCCTGACGGCTGTGGAGACGCGCGAACCAATGATGGCGTCGGATGAGTACTGTCACGAGAAATCAACGCGACTGCGGCGTGGTCAATTCCGGAGGTCAAAGGAACGTGACAATGAACTTCGGCTGAAGGAGATTGCCGACATCGCGGATGCGTGCGCCTCCGACCTAAGAGCGGCGATGGAAGGATTCAGGACAACGGGGACGTGGAAGGAAACAGCGAGTCTGATGGGCATCGGTGAGAAGGAGTGCGCGTCAGTCCGAAATCGCCTCCGTAAACTTGGAAGAGTGCTTCTCAGTGGCGGCACTCCTCAGGCTCGTCACGACGAAATTCACTAGGGGGCTGAGGAGGCGTGGGCGAAAGCCTGTTCTCCCTGCCCCCTGTATTCTCAATCGAAAGAGTGCTGTATAAATCACAAATAAATTGATATCCCCTAAAACGTGATGTATAACTCACTTCATGCAGACTCTAGCTGAACTCGGCCAAGCGGTATCGGAGCAGCGCAAGTCGCTTGGGCTGAAACAGAGCGAGGTCGCCCTTCGCTCTGGCCTGACACGCGAATCCCTCTCCCGCTTCGAGCGCGGCCAGTTACCCGAGTTCGGTTCACGGAAGCTCTTGGCGGTGCTGGCCGTGCTTGGTCTGGAGTTGAACTTCGCCAAGACCGGAACCTCAGGCTCCCTCGATGAACTGCGGCGTGAGCGAGGTGGGGCTTGAAACTGAACGTCTACGTCCTCGGCCAACACGTCGCCGTTCTTGAACCTGTCGGCGATTTCAAGAGCGTGCTGAGCTACGTCCCGGATGCAGGATTGGAAAAGCTCGTCTCCCTCACCATGCCTGTACGCACGGAATCGTACGTGTGGGACGACCAGCTTCACCCCATCTTCCAGATGAATTTGCCGGAAGGATATCTGCTGCAAGTTCTGCAGGAAGAGTTCGGGCCGCACATTGGTGCAAGCCCAATGGCGCTCCTGTCCGTCATCGGTCGAAACATGGTGGGGAGGCTTCAGGTAGCTCCTCCCGGCGCAGCACTGGACGAACCCGCGAGTCCGATAGACGTCGCTGACCTTCTGAAGGGAGACAACTCGGAGCAGGCTTTCACCAACCTGGTTCGTGAGCACGCGAGAAGTGGCGTCTCCGGTGTGCTGCCGAAATTCTTGGACACTGAAGAAGAGAAGAAACGATCTCCGAAGGCTGTGCTAGGCAAGCATCCGAAGGCGACCCTGCTGACTCACCGTCACATCATAAAGGGCTCTTCCGCCAAACTTCCGTTCGCCACCGTGAACGAGCATCTGTGCATGCAGGTGGCGGCGAAGGTGGTCACCTGTGCCAAGACTGAATTGTCAGAGGACGGGAATGTGCTCGTCGTCCACCGCTTTGATGTGGACGAAAAGGGAGAACCAAGCCTAGCGATGGAAGACTTCTGTGCGCTCCTTGGTCTTCGTCCCTCGGCCAAGTACGAGACGACGTGGGAGCGCATCGCCAAGGCAGTTCGTGATCATGTGCCGGGAAGTCGGCAGTACGAGACATTTCGGACGATGGCGTCGATCTTGCTTCTGACGTACGCACTGAGAAATGCCGACTGTCACTCGAAGAACTTGGCACTGCTCTACACCTCGCCCACGGATGCCCGGCTCTCACCTGCGTACGATTTCCTCACGACCTCCGTCTATGCCGGATACCAGCACAATCCACCGGGGATTAGCTTCATGGGCAAGAAGACATGGCTGCCGGGCAAAAACTTGGTCAAGTTCATCACGAGCACCTTCGGAATTCCCCCGCGAGAGCAGAAGGAGATGGTGGAGCGCATCAGTGATGCGGTATCGGAGACGGCTCCAGCGGTACGTGAAATGATGAGCCAGCTGCCGGGTTTTCGGGACATTGGGAAGCGGATGCTTGCGACGTGGAGCGAAGGAATTCAGCTACTGCGAGAACCTCGCGTCTATGCCATGAGTGCATGGCAATCGAGCGAGGCATTCGAAGGAATCTCAGACCCGCCGAAGCTGGAGAACCCGAGGGCGGTCATCGGTCGGTCGCCGTTGTTGGCAAACCGAGCCCGGCGTCAGAAGAAGACCAAGTGATTCCAGCCTCAGAATCCAATTCCCTGCTCTGCCTTAGCTCGTGGCGGACTAAAAGGGGACTAAATTGAGCAAGCGTCGGAACATCATATTGAAAACACAGTGGTTAGCGGACGCCTTTCAAGGTCTGCAAAACCTTTATTCGCCAGTTCGATTCTGGCCCGCGCCTCCAATCTTTCAAGCACTTACATCGCTCATCAGCTTCTTACAGGCCGCCGATTGGCGGCGAACCCGTCTTCGGATAGGCCTTTTCTCCGCATTTCCGATCACTTTGAGCCGAGCGTCGTGGCGGCGAACTTAGCCGAGTTCTCGAGCATGTGGGTGCAGTGTTTGAGAAGAAGGCCGGGGCAGATATGGCCAAGGCACGGTTGCGCGGCATTGAGCGGCAGATGGTTTTCGGCCATCTTCGTCGTCCCCCAACGACGAAGAAGTCCTCCGGGGGATATCAGAGTTGGACTATCGCTTGGGGTCGAGACGGCTAGGCGGTTTGGGGACGTACCCGTCTGTAAGAGGGTTTTGTTGGAACCCTCGCACCCCCGCGGCACGTGAAGCGACTCGTACCGCGGAGATGCGGGATTGCTTTACTGTTGGGTCACCACTAGGTTCATCGTCATGGTTTGAGCCTGCGAACTGTTCGTGCTTGGAGTCGCGGTAACCACGACCTGGTAGGTGCCGGGGGCCAGCCCGCTGCTGGTGCTGCTCGCACTCCCACCACCGCAGCCCACCGTTCCCAGCAACAGGCACAACAGCAGCAGGGCGAGAACTAGCAAGTAACTGCGCCGCTTGTTGATAAACAGCATGCCCATGATAGTGAACGGAAGCAGGGCGAGAAAGATAGGCTTGCCTCCATAGCGTGAATTGGCAGTGTTGCCGTTGCCACCCGTCGTATTTACCGAGAGAGTTGCTGTCTTGGTGGTTGTCCCGTCCATGACCAATGGATTGGGCGTGATCGAACAACTGGAGCCGACCGGTCCCGAACAAGTGAAGTTGATCGAGTTGCTGAATCCGTTCAGTGGGGCTATGGACAGAGTGTACTGAGCCGTGCCGTTCTGGGTAACAGATACACCCGTCGTTGAAGGAGTCACTGCGAAGGGAGCGGAACTCGACGCGGCTGTGGTTCCGGTTCCGGTCAGGGTAATTTGCTGTGGCGAGTTCGAGGCGGTGCCGGTTACTGTCAAAGTGGCCGTCTCGGCAACCGTCGTACTCGGCGTAAAGGTTACTCTGATGCTGCAATTTGTGTTCGCCGCCAGCGCCGCTGGACTGGCGGGGCAGTTGCCGGAAGCAATGGCGAAGTCGCTATTGCCGGTGATGACGATATTGTTGATGGTGAGCGCCGAAGAGGGAGAGCTGTTGCTCAGCGTGACCGTCTGGGCAGCGCTGGTTGTGCTCACCTGCTGATTACCGAACGCCACGGTAGCAGGGCTGAGCGCAATCGTTCCCGACCCGGCGATTCCACTTCCGCTCAACGCGACCGTCTGTGGCGAGTTGGAGGCATCGTCACCGAATACGAGCCTGGCGGTGCGGCTGTTGAGCGCGGTCGGCGTAAACGTCACGTTGAGAACGCAGGAGTTTCCCGAAACCACCTGCAAGCCGCAATTATCCGTCTCGGTGAAGTCGCCGGGAGCGGCTCCCGTGATTGCAATCGAGCTGAAGTTCAGCGGCCCGGTTCCGGTGTTATGCAGCGTGATGAGCAGAGCGGAGGAGGCGACATTCAGCGCCTGATTGCCGAAGCTCAAGCTCAGGGTTGACAGACTCACCACCGGGGATGTCCCGGTTCCGGTCAGCGAAACCAGGGCGTATGGGGTCGCGGCATCGCTGCCAATGGTCATGTTCGCAGTCCGGGTGCCGGTCGCCGCGGGCTTGAAGGTGACGCTGACGGTGCAGGGAATGTTAGGCGATACGACCGTTCCGCAGTTGTTCACCGCTGAGAATTCGCTGGCCGCGGCGCCGCTCAGGGTAATCCCCGTGAGGTTCACCGGAAAGTTGCTGCTGTTGGTTACGGTTACCGACTGCGCGGCGCTGCTCTCGTTGACGTTGGCCGAGCCAAGGTTGAGCAAGGTTGGGCTAACCGAGCCCACTGCACCGCCCGTTCCGCTCAGTTGCACGGTAAGCGGAATGACCGCGCCATTGGTAGAGACCGTCAGCGTGCCTGTACGGCTTCCCGAAGCGGTCGGAGTAAAGGTGACCGAGATGACGCAAGAGCCGCTTTTCGGAACTGATGTGGTGCATGTGGTATTGGCTGGAAAAATCTGGAAATCGCCGGTGATGGCCGGGGTCGCCAGGGTCAGCGCGTAGGTAGGATCGTTGTTGGAGATCGTCACGCTCTGCGCAGGGCTGGTCTGACTCAGCGCCTGGTTGACGAAGGTCAGAGTGAGCGGGGCGACCGACGGCGCCTGCACTTGGACGCCAGTGCCGAGAAGTGCAATGCTCTGCGGACTCGGATTGGCGTCGTCTGCGATGTTCAGTGTGGCCGAGCGGGTGAAGAGCGCGGTCGGGGTGAAGACCAGGTAGATATGGCAGTAGTTGGTGCCCGTTGCGGCAACCTGGGTGCCGCAGTCGTTGGTCTGGCTAAAGTCGCTTGCTGCCGTGCCGGTAATCGTGATGCCTCCCGCCGGAATGTTCAACGGCCCGCTGCCCGAGTTGGTCAGCGTGATCACGGCCTGGGTTGAGGCGGCGTTCAGCGGCTGATTCGGGAAGGTCAGGTTAGTCGCCGGCGATAAGGAAACCAACGGCGCGGTGCCGACTCCGAGGATGGAAATGCTCTGCGGCGAACCGGCCGCATTGCTGTTGACCGTGAGGGTAGCATCGCGGTTGCCGGTCGCCGTTGGCTTAAAGCTCACACTAATGGTGCAATACGGGACCGCCGGGGCCAGCGCACTGGTGCCAGAAACGCTGGTGCCACAGTTGTTGGTCTGGGTGAAGTCACCCGCTGCGGGACCACTGATCACGACGCTCTGCACGCTGAATGCGAAGGTGCTCTGATTGGTGAGCGTCGCAAACTGAGCCGGGCTCGTGGCGCCGACATTGGTGCCTGCAAAGGTAACGGGAGAGGCACAGGCCGCTCCCGGGCCGCAAAGCGTGCTCGAGGCACCGGCGGCTCCGCTGAGCCCAACGATATACGGCATGACCGTGCCGTTGCCATTCACGGTCAGGGTTCCGGTACGAGTACCGGGAAGGGTTGGATCGAAGACCACCTGCACGGTGCAGGAGGAGACTGAGCCGGGGGCCGCAGGAGCGAGGAGCAAGGGGAACACGGGACAGTTGGTGGCTCCCAACTGGTAGTCACCGGTAATGGAGAAGCCGGTCACCGCCAGGGATTGCGTGTCGGTGTTGGTAATCGTGATGACGCAGTTGCCCGGCACCGCTCCGGGCAAGCAAGCAGTCAACGCCGTACTGGGCACGTTAATCGCCTGCTGGGGGAATGTCAGAGTACTTGGCGTAACGGTGCTGGCTACCGGAACGCCCGTACCGCTTAGTCCGATGGTGTGCGGGCTTCCAGCTGAGTTGTCAGTAAGCATGATGCTGCCGGTACGCTCGCCCGCAACGCTTGGGGTAAAAATGGCGGTAATCGTGCAAGAGCTTCCGGCCGCTAATTGCGTACCGCAAGGGTTGGCGGTGGGGCTTGGATTGGGCAAACTGAAATCACCCTGGTTCACGCCAGCGATCGTGATGCCGGCAATATTGAGGGTGCCGCTGCCGATATTTTGTAGGGTCACGAATTTCGCGCCGGACGGGGTGCTGACAGCCTGGTTCGCAAAGGCGATGCTTGGTGCAGACAATGCGTCTTGCGGCACTGTACCTTGACCAGAGAGGACCACGACGTGCGGCGTGCTGCCGGCATCATCAGTGATGGTAACGGTGCCCGAGCGACTTCCCTGGCCCGCCGGAGTAAAGACGACCCAGAGGTCACAGGCGGAGTTAGGGCCAATCACGCCCGTGGCGCAATTGGCCGGGCTGGAATTCGACATCGGGAATTGCGCAAACTCGCCATTGTTGAAGGTAATCGAGGTAATGGTGATGGAGGACGCGCCATTGGTATTGGAGTACTGGATACATTCACCGGAATTCAGGCAGCTCGTGGCAGCGGGCGGCACACTGGTGGTGTTCACGTCCTGCAAGGGGAAGTTCAAGGTGCCCGGCGTCACGATCGAAGTAGCCAGACTGGAGCCGGCAACCATGGCGACAAAGGCATCGCCGTTTCCGTCGTGTCCGTTGGTTCCGTATTGCGGTTGCGGCGCAGTATAGAGAGGAGTCGTGGTGGGATTTAGTTCCTCAAGGTCGGTCGAGTGCGTATTGCCCGCTACATACATATTGCCCAGGTTTTGGGTGTCCACGGCGATGGCATTGCTTTGGTCGAGGTCCGAGCCTCCGAGGTAGGCCGAGAAGAGTAATGCCGTACCGTCCGTGGTGAACTTGCTAATGAATGCGTCCTCGCCGCCGGAAAGCGTAAGCAGCGCCGTACCATTCGGGTAGGTCAGTGGATTGATTGTCGGAAAGTCGGTGGACTGCGTACTGCCCGTGACATATGCCGCGCCACTCCCGTCCACCGCAACCCCAAGTCCCTGGTCGGCGCCGTCGCCTCCGAGGTAGGTGGCGTACGGGAATGCATCGCCGGCGTTATTCAGCTTGACCAGGAATGCATCCTGCCCACCGGTGACCTTGGACTTGTAAGAGCTGCTGGAGGTGCCTAAGAGAGTGCCGGTCATGGTTCCCGTCACGAAGGCCTCACCCGAATTATCCACTGCTATCGCGCGTGCCGCGTCGATGGTGGCAGAGGTGGTCGGGGTCCCTTCCAGGGCAGACCCGTATACCCATGCGCCCGGCTGGCCCACCGATTGACCGGTTACTGGGCTCTGCTGTCCATTTACCTTGATTACCCACGCGCCGGTACCGGAGTTAAGAAATCTCTCGAAAGGCCAAACTCCAGAAACAACGTTGGGGGTGGTTGTCCCGCCGGCAACGAAGATGTCGCCCAGAGGATCGAGCGCGACCCCGTAGGCCCAAGTGTCGTGGGTAGGGATGAGCGCAACCGGTCCCAGATTCTCCCAGTTCACTCCTTTGGGATAAGTGCCATCGGGGGTGATGGTTAGCGCCGTTGTCTGCCAGGCAGGCTCGCTGGCGCCGCTCCGGCCGCCGTTGAACGTGATTTCAATGTTGGGAATAGGACTGTTGCTATCTTGAATAATCGCGCCCGGAGGGTAGGTCGTATTCTGCTGCCAAACACTGTTTAGGATGGGAGCAACGGGCTGTCCTCCGAAGAACTCCGAAAAGAAGTAAGTGGCGCCCACAGGAGCTGCGGTTGGCGGAGCCATGGCGACAATGAGAGGATCGCGGGGAATGTTCCCATAGGTGGGCGTGGCGATGTGCAGGCCGTTATCGAGTTTAGTGATGAAGCCGACGCACGGTTCTACCATCGTTTCAAAAGCGTTGTACGCGGGAAAATCGTAGGAGCAGGTCTGGCCCACGACAGTCACGTTGGGCCCGTTGAAAGCCGGGCTAACCGTATCCACCGCGATTCCATTGCCAGTGTCGGAGTTGGTGCCGCCAAGGTAGGAGGTCCGTACCAACAACCCAGGCTGCGCTCCACCTGCGTCGGAGGAGAGGATCGCGATGAATGCATCGCTGTCACCACCGTTCCAGCTGTTCAGATTATTCGTATAGCTAGGGCCACTGGGAAGGCCCGGCAGATCGGTAAAGTTGGTCATGCCGGTGATGTAAGCTTGGCCGGTTGAATCCACGGCAATTGCGTTTCCGACTGCAGTAGCGTTCGACGGGCTGGTGCCGCCAATGATCGTGGTGTACACGAAGGCCGAGCCGTAGGTAGTGGTGGGACCGTCAGCGCTGAATTCCGTGACATAGGCATCGCAACTTCCGGGATTCGCGGCAATGTCATAGTTGTAAAGGTTGCCGGAAGCCTCGCTGACAGGAAAATTGCTGGAGCAAGTCTGTCCAGTCACGTATGCGGCACCGGATTTATCGACGGCGATACCGTTGCCCACGTCGCCCCCACTGCCACCAAGGTAGCTTACGTAAGTGACGATGGGATCGATGATGAGTTCGGCGTTACGGTCATAGTCGCCCAGATGGAGATGAACTTTGCCGTCTGCGGTTAACTCATAATCCGCCAGCACGGCTTTGGAATCGCCGCCCGCCTTCTGATAGGCATAGGGTTTTGCAAAGCGGACCGGTTGGCCGCCAACCTCGATAACCAGGTTGCCGCTGGCATCCTTGTACAACTTGTCCATTCCGGAGAACGAGAGCGCGATTGCAGAAGGATCGGCCTTAGGGGCGACCACAAAGTCAAATTCCAGCTGGCGATGGTCGCCGTAATAAACCACGTCCACGCCGGGATAGACACTCTGTGCACGAAGCTTGCCGTAACTCTTGACCCCAAGCCGCCACTGGCTCGCATTCTTGCCAAGGTAGTAATTGGTCACACCCGGCTGCGGCTCCAAGGCCTCGAGCCGAACGGCGGGGTTGGCATTATCGAATGTAAAGCGAAGCGTTTGATGCCTGCCGGACTTTGCGTCGGTCACTACCACCGAGGACTCGCGCTCGCCCACTGACACCGTGTAGTTTCCGCTGCGCGCCAGGAAATGCGCGGCGCTCTCTCCCGGCTCAAAGCTCAGAGGAAGCTTGCCATAGGTCTCGATGGCATGGCGTTTCGCGACGGCATCCTGAGCTGTTTCGGCTAGTAAAGAAAGCGGTGCAAGGAGTGTTGCAGCGGTGAGCAGTGCGGTGCAAAACCTCATCTTCATGTTCATGCCTCAGGTGCAGCAATCGACAAAACATTAATTACGAATCTGGTTGCGAACAGCGGCTTCGGCGGCTCTGCGCAATTTGCGCGAATAGCCAAACTCGGAACCCACCCGGTTCACGCCTCGACGCCGGGGTTCAGGAACAATCGATTACCACCCATCGCTGCCAGTGCCGGGATAGCCGGAGGGCGCAAGATAGGTTGTCCCGTCATAGCAATCTGTCGCGGAAGCCACACTGATATACGCCATCGTCGTCGCCGTTACACCGTTCTCGGTGTAAGTAATGGTCACGGGGTAGGGCTGGGTGCCGTATCCAAAGGCAGTATCAGCGGAGCTGGTTGGCTCGGCGTACCAGGTACAGGTGCCGTTCGGGTTAACCGCCTTGGCAATGCCGGACTTACTCACGGTAAGGTCAGTTAGCGGCGCTCTCGGGTCGGTCGAAGCGTCAACCTGATATATGCTGTTGACGGTCACGTCCTGAGTCTTCGAGTTGGAGTAGTGGGCCGTCACCGCAAGGGCCGCCGTGTTGCCAATGCCCTCAATGTTCGCCGCTGCCGAAGCCGAGGCTGTCGACGATCCAGCAGCGGTTGCTGCGACCGTTAAGGATTGCAGTTCATAGGTTTGGCCGCAACTCGCCAGCAATATCGTCATCAACCCCAAACACAGCACAATCAATGCGCGCCGCACCATATGTTGCAGTCTCCTGTCAGGAATGTCTCACAATCCTCGCAACATCAACTCTGTAATACAAGTGAATTCGGGTTTGTGAACTTGATACCTAGGTGCATGGACCTTTGCGCAGAAAGTGGGGTCTAAGTGTTGGAGATGGCTCCCTTAAGTGAGTTCGCCTATTGCTTTTGCGTGCACCTGCAGCGCAGTGTCTACCCTGGCGCGCCCCGGGCGTTGACCGCTAAGATTGAGTTGGATTAAATTTGGAGTTGCTCTCAAGAGGATGAGGCCGGTTGATTTGCAGCGCGCTCACTTCCAGGCAATGGCTCCCATGCGAAACAGATACCTCGTTCGAATCTCTGAAGATATGGCTTTGGTTTGCCTGAGTAACTCGCGCAATTCATCCGGAGTGTAGGCCTGCCGCACTGAAGCTGGCCCGTCCGTGCGCGAAATGGGACTGCGGAAGAGCGGCATTCCCAAGTAGACCAGCGCCAGGTGCAGCGGACTTCGGCGCAAATCATTGATGAGCACCGCATGCCTGGCCACGGTCAGAGCGCGGTTCACAAAGTCGATCACCTGGGCCGGGGTTAGGTGATGCACGAAGAGTCCGCAGCTCACAAAATCAAAGCTTGCCGGAGGGAACGCCAGTTCCAGTGCATCTCCCACGATGGCGTGTTCGCAGCAGTGAGCATCGCAGCGCAGGTCGCGCCGGTCCAGGCAGAGTGGCTCTATATCCAGATTTTCCGCCTTCAACTGCTTGGCCGCCTGAGCGATTGAGTATCCATCGCCCGCCGCAACTTCCAGCACGGAAGCCGAACACAATCCAGATTTTCGCATGGCCCGGCGCAACAGAAAGCTAGTGGTGCTGACGCCGCCGAACCATCGGTTGACCAGCCGCAAATCGACTAGGGATTCTACCGCCGCCTCAGAGCTGATCGAGTCGTCGTCTAAAAGCTCACGCTGCGGAACCCGCTTCAGACTCCTCCCTCCCATCGCCGGAACGCCAGCACCGCGTTCAATCCGCCGAAGGCGAATGAGTTCGAGAGCGCAAACTCAATCTGCCTGTGGCGTGCGATGTTCGGGATTACGTCAAGGTTGCAGACTGGGTCAGCTTCGGTAAAGCTCACGGTCGGTGGCAGAATTCCCTCCCGCAGCGCCATCACGGTTGCGAATGCTTCCAACGCCCCGGCGGCGCCCAGCGCGTGACCATGCATGGATTTGGTCGAGCTGACCGCCAAATTTTCTGCGTGTGCACCAAACAACTGCCGGATCGCCCGCGTCTCGGTCTCATCATTGGACAGCGTTCCGGTGCCGTGTGCATTGACGTAATCCACCCTCGTGGCTGCCAGGTGGGCATCGCAGAGCGCGGCGCTCATCGCTGACACCGGTCCGTCCACCGAAGGTTGCGTAAGATGCCCGGCATCGGCGGACATGCCGAAACCAATCACTTCGCCCAGGATTCGCGCGCCGCGCGCGATGGCCCGTTCCGCCCGTTCCAGAAACAGCATCGCCCCGCCCTCGCCCAACGTGAGGCCCCGGCGGTTGCGTGAAAAAGGACGGCAAACCTCGGGCGTCACCACTCGCATGGCCTCCCATGCCCGCAGAATTCCTGGGCTGAACGGAGCCTCGCTGCCTCCGCATATTGCCGCCTCTACTGCCCCCGAGCGCACCATCCAGAACGCCTGGCCGATGGCGTGCGTCGCCGAAGCGCAAGCCGTGGAGATGGTAAACACTGGCCCGGTGATTCCCAAGTCCATGGCGATCTGACTCGCGCCTGCGTTGTACATGGTCAGCGGAATGGTGAATGGATGCGGCCGCGGCCGGCCCTCTTTATAGATCGCAGCGAAGCCCCGATCGAGGCTGGTCTGGCCGCCCATCGAGGTCCCGGTAATCACCGCAATCCGTTCCCCTGATGTACCAAAAGGAGTCTTGCCGGCGAGAGATCCGTTGGAGCAAGTTTCGCCCGGAAGCTCGAACCCTGCTGCGCTCGCCGCCTGGCGTGCCGTAACCACCGCAAACTGCGCAAAGCGATCCATTTGGTCGCATCGCGCCGGCTCAAAATGCGATTCTGCCCGGAATCCTTGTACCTCGGCGCCATTCTGAAAACGAAGCTCGTGCACA
>CAZLZA010000102.1:0-14762 GCA_964563875.1 uncultured Acidobacteriaceae bacterium | reverse complement strand
TGTCCGCGATCTTATTGCTTGGCGCCTGCCATAAGAAATCAGTTCCTGCTCCGCCAACTCCGCCTCCACCGCCACCGGCGAAGCCTAGCGCGATGTTGAGCGTTTCGCCAACAAATGTGCAGCAGGGCCAGTCTGTGCGATTAGCTTGGGAAGCCCAGAACGCCACCGAAGTGAGCATCGACTCCCTTGGAGCGGTTGCTCCCACCGGAACTCGAAACCTCACGCCCTCGGAATCGACGACGTACACGCTCACCGCAAAAGGTCCGGGAGGTACGGTCCAGGCGACTGCGCGGGTAACCGTCACGCTGCCGCCGCTGTCGGCAACTGCCCCGGCCGGTCCCTCAGATCAGGAACTGTTTCAAAAGAACATCAAGGACATTTACTTCAACTATGACCGATTCGATGTCAGACCCTCTGATGCCCCAGGCCTCAAGGCAGATGCGGATTTCCTGACCGCCCACCCGAGCTACAAAGTCGTAATCTCCGGACATTGCGATGAGCGCGGTTCCGAGGACTATAACATGGCGCTCGGATCAAGCCGTGCCGATGGCGTTCGCGACCAACTTGTAAAGTTCGGAATTGCTCGCGACCGCATCAAAACCATCAGCTACGGAAAAGAGAAGCCCTTCTGCGATGAGGAGAGCGAGCAGTGCTGGCAGCAGAATCGCCGTGCACACTTCTCCCTGGGCCAACAATAGAAGAGATCGGCGCGGGCGGTCCAATCCCCCGGGGGACCGCCCGGATGTTTCCCTTGTAGGTGACTCAACGAGAGCGCTGCGCATCCGCCAGAACGCAGTTGCCAGCAAGCCAACCGACCGTTGTCTGTGAGTATCCGTTTCTGGCCGCGCACTCACACAGGAGTTCGGGATTGTTTTCGCGCATTCGTTGCCTAATGCTCTGTCTTCTTCTTGCAACAGGTTCTGCAGCATACGCCGACACTTCATTCGATCTTTCGGGACCGCGGATTGAGGTAACGGTGACCCGCGCGGGAAAGACTCTGCCAATTTCCGAGGTGCCGAATTTGCAAACTGGCGACAGGGTGTGGATCCATCCGGCTTTTCCCGATAATGAGACCGTGCATTACATGCTGGCGGTGGCATTTCTTCAAGGCGCCACAAATCCCCCCCCAGATAAGTGGTTTACAAAAGCTGAAACATGGACGCGGCAAGTACGTAAAGAGGGCATCGTTGTCACAGTGCCTAAAGATGCGCAGCAGGCCCTCTTCTTTCTGGCACCGCAAACTGCGGGCGACTTCAGCACCTTGCGCTCGGCAGTACAGGGAAAGCCGGGAGCGTTTGTGCGCGCGGCGCAGGACCTGAATCTGGCAAGCCAGAGCCGATTGCGTGTAGAGAAATTTCTGAATGCAATCGGTGAGGTTCCAGCCAACGACCCCAAAGCGCTTCATGAGCGCTCCACGCTACTCGCGCGAAGTTTGAAAATTAAGATTGATCAAGAATGTTTCAACAAGCCGCCCGAGCAGCAGGGTGCCTGCCTGATGCAGGGCTCCGATCAAATGGTCATGGACGACGGGCATGGACAATCCATGCTGGCGGCGCTGGCCGCAGGACCGGAGGTCGATCTCATAGGAGCGGTCAGCGTCACCAGGCAGGGTGGCGGAGGAGCCTATAGTCCCTATATCGGAGTGGTTGTAGACATGGCAAAAGTAATGGAGAGCCTTCTTACGGCCCAGTACCAGTACATTCCCGCACTCGCGTTGCCACAAAAAGGACAACTAAATCTGAAGCTTAACAATCCCCCATCGTTTCACAAGCCGCAGTCTGTCTTAGTCGTCGCCTTGCCTCCTGTGAAAGCGGCAGCGCTGCCGGTTCTCAGCCAAATTGATGAGAAACAGGTGTACTGCGCACAGAATCCCTCGCTTGCCCTGGCGGCGGATGGTGCTCCGCTCGTCTACGCCACTGAGATTGCGCACGGTTTCACCCTCCACGTGCAAAACAAGGAGGGAAAGAGCGTGGACCTTTCCGTGAAACCAGATCCGGCGCGCGGCGGATTTGTGGTGGTGGGGACGCTGCCGAGGCTGGGTGACCTTGGCACGGACGCGAGTGCCACTCTGCGCGGAAGCTGGGGATACGACCATTTTGAAGGTCCGACGTTCCATCTGAGAAATGCTTCAGAGTCCGGACACTGGGGACTCTCTCCTGAAGACGAGAGCGCGCTGGTGGTAGGCAGAGAAGATAGTTTCCATTTACATTCGGAGGCTGCAGCCTGCGTTCAGGAAATCAGCATCAAGAATCAACATGACAAACCGGCCAAGACAAGCTGGAAGCTGGTTGCGCCCGACGATATTGAGGTCAAGGTCTCTCTCGCGAATGTCGAACCCGGCACCGCGATGCTAGTCATTAAGCAATTCGCCTCGACGAAACCGATTGAGGTGCCGCTGCACACTTATGCAGAGGAGGGCCATCTTGACCAGTTCACAATTCATGCCGGCGACCAACAAGGTGTGTTGAAGGGCGGCCGCCTCGACTTGGTCGCAAGCCTTGAAGTGAATGGTGCTTACTTTCTGCCGGCAAGTCTGATCCGAGTTGGAAAGCTGGATGAGCTGAGTCTTTTGGCCAAGAGTGTGCCCACGGCGGGCTTCCAAGAAGAGCAAAAGCTCACCACTCAAGTGAATCTAAAAGATGGACGCGTTTTGAAACTTCAGGCGACAGTGGAACCGCAGCGGCCCAAGCTAACGCTCATCAATAAGCGAATTCAGGCCGCTCAGTCTGCAATTCGCCTTGGAAGCCCGGACGATCTACCATTGGATGGCCGAATCTCTTTCTTCGTGAAATCTCAGATACCCGCGACGTTTCCGCATGATGAAAAGATCGAAGTCGCCAGCGCAGATGGTTTCTTTCACGCCGCGTTGAGTCTGGCGGATAAGAATCTTTCCTTGCAGGACTCGCAGACGGCGGTAGCTCTGCTTGATCCCCTAAAGAGCTTCGGCGATTCTGCCTTCGGCCCCCTACAGTTCAGGCCCGTGGCCGCCGATGGCACGGCTGGGGACTGGCAACCACTCGCACAGCTTGTCCGGGTTCCACATCTTAAAGAGGTGCGCTGCCCAGATGACCCGGAAAAACCATGCACGCTGAGCGGAGACTTGTTGTATCTGATCGACTCCATTGCTTCGGATCGGAGCTTCACAAATGCTATTTCAGTACCTTCTGGCTTTGCAGAGACGAACCTCACGGTGCCGCGTCCGATTGGAACGGTCCTGTACATAAAGCTTCGAGATGATCCCACCGCCATAAACACAGCAGCACTTCCCGTTTTGCCTAATCAGCAATAGCATTACGCTAAGGATTGCAGATCGAAAATGTAGAATAACCTTTTGAGCATCCAAATACATGACCCTGAAATCCGACCGTGAGATCCACCCCGAGATTGGATCGCGCATGCCTCTGCGGTCCCGTTTGCGTTCGCTCATTCAAGAGCGCGAGGAACAGGTATTTCTCATTCTATCGCTGCTGATTGGCGCTCTGGCCGGACTTACTGTTGTCGCGTTCATTGTGCTAACCGAGCGATTAGGTATGCGGCTATATCCAGTCGGTAGCCCTGCCTGGAGGCGCATCGCAATGCCGGTGGGTGGATCTCTGGCGATGGGCTATCTGCTCTATCGCTACTTCCCGGATGCCCGGGGCAGCGGTGTCCCGCAGACCAAGGCTGCTCTTTACGCGCGCGATGGAAACATTTCTCTGCGTACCGTACTCGGCAAGTTCGGCTGTACTGCTGCCACTCTGGCGAGCGGAATTCCGCTCGGCCGCGAAGGTCCTTCGGTTCAAGTCGGCGCCGGCATTGCATCCGTTCTCGGCCGCTGGCTGGGCCTGCGTCCGGAAAAGGTGAAGGCACTAATCCCCGTGGGCGCGGCCGCTGCCATCGCTGCGGCGTTCAATACTCCCATGGCGGCCGTACTGTTTGCGCTAGAGGAGGTGGTGGGAGATCTTCACGCCCCCGTTCTCGGATCTGTAGTGCTGGCCTCCGCCACTTCCTGGGCTGTGCTGCGGTTGCTCCTCGGCAACAACCCCCTATTTCACGTACCGCAGTACGAATTGGTGCATCCATTGGAGTTCGGCATTTACGCAGTGCTAGGCGTCGCCGGCGGCTTTCTTTCAGTAGCATTCACCAAGCTCTTGTTGGGAATGCGTAAGCGCTTCCTGCTCTTGCCCAGAAGTACTCGCTGGTGGCATCCGGTTGTAGGTGGCGTGATGGTTGGCCTGATGGGCTGGTTCGTGCCTCAGGTTCTTGGCGTGGGATACAGCTACGTCGGCAGCGCTCTTGGCGGCACGATGGCATTGAAGCTGATGGTCCTGCTGGTCGTTCTAAAACTGTTCGCCATTACCACCAGCTACGCTTCCGGCAACGCTGGCGGAATCTTCGGCCCCGCCCTGTTCCTGGGCGCGATGCTCGGAGGTGCTATCGGTACGGTGGCCCATCACTTGTTGCCCACCTATACTGCGGCGCCCGGTGCCTACGCGCTCGTCGGCATGGGGGCGCTTTTTGCTGGCATCGTACGTGCTCCGATGACTTCTGTGCTGATGATCTTTGAGATGACCCGAGATTATGCGGTCATCGTGCCGCTCATGATCGCCAACTTGACCAGCCTGTTCATCTCTTCACGGTTCCAGAAGCAGCCTATTTATGATGCCTTGGCACATCAGGATGGGATTCATCTACCAAGCCACGAAACACAGGAGGAATCCGGTCGCCGCACGGTGGCGCAGGTGATGCGGAGTGCTACCGAGATCCTGCCGGCGCAGATGAGCATCCGTGATGCAGAAGAACGGGTGCGCTCGAGTCAATTCCGCGCATGGACGGTGGAAGATGGAGGAAACATCGCTGGGATTTTGAGCCGAGCGACTATTGACAGTGCTATAGCCAATGGAAAAGCCGAAGAAAAGTTGATAAATCTCTTCGACAGCTTGGACTTTCCGCACGTCCACGCTGACCAACCTCTTCATCTGGCGCTGGAACGCATGAGTTCGGCACATGTTGACATCTTGCCGGTGGTCAACCGGGCAGATGTGCACAAACTAGTAGGAATCGTAACCATACGCGACGTGCTGGATTCGTACGGCGTAGACTCCACAGGCTCGGCCTAACCCTCTCCCGTCCCGATCAACGAACCGGAATCCGGCTCTTATTAATGAGCCTGCTGCGGAATCGCTGTGGGGTAAGCCGCGCGGGCATAAGGACAAGGCACGAGACCATGCCGCAATGTTTCCCACGTCGAGAGCGGCTTCGAATCCTGGTGCATATAAGGACACGAATCGACGTGTAGAGATGGCTATCCGGGGATACCCGCACTCGCGTGGGCAAGCCGATTGCCGACTCAGGATTTGCATGCTGATCGATAAGAGGTCTGTGTTGTGCCTAAAATTGTGCCTACCCCAATCCTCCGCGAAGTTGGCCCGCCCCATCTGACTCAGCGGGCTGGCGGAAGATATGGAATGCTCCGCGCAAAGAACCAGCACAGAAAAAACACAATCGGGATATGCACAATCATCTGCAGCACGCCGTAACCCACAATGTCCCGGGCCTTCAGTTTCAGTATGCCCAGCAGCGGCAACATCCAGAATGGATTTACAAGGTTGGGCAGCGCCTCGGCAGCGTTGTAGATCTGCACCACCCATCCCAGATGTACGTGGTGAAGGTTGGCAGCCTGCAGAATGTACGGTGCTTCAATCACCCACTTGCTTCCCCCCGAAGGCACGAATATGCCCAGCACAGCCGAGTACGAAGCCACCAGCAGGGGATAGGTATCCTGCGTGCTGATCCGGACAAACAGGTTAGCCAGCCAATCGGACATGCCCGTCCCGGCAATCATGCCGAAGATAACCGCGTAGAACGGAAACTGGATCAGCACTCCGCCGGTGGCGGGGACGCACTCGGAAACGGCCCGTATAAAGCGCTTAGGACGCCAATGCAGCAGCAGGCCCACGGTAATAAACAACAGATTGTAGGTGTTCAGGTCCAGCGCCGCCAGCGCTCCCTGCGGCGAGCTGCGGAAGAAGTCAAACAGGTACCAGCCCAGATACGCTGCCACTAGCACCGTCAGCAGCGGACTGTATTCGAGCCATTCCCCCGGTTTAGTCCGCGGCTCCAGAGGTCGGTCTGCGGGCTCGTACTCGATCCCGTAGTCCTCGGCCGTCTTCGCGTATTTCGGCGAAGGCGCTGAGAGATAGGCGGTGGCCACCGAGACTGCGATCAGTACCGCCGCCATCAGGATGCTCTGCCACAAAAAAATCGTTTGCCCCAGCGGGAGCAAGCCGCTGATTGCCAACAAAGAGGGCGGAATCGCCCCCTTGGTGGCCATCAGCATCGCCGCCGACGAAGACATTCCCAGCGCCCACACCGCTCCCAGTCCCAAGTAGGCTGCGCCGCCCGCGGCGCGATAGTCCATGCCTTTCACGCGGCGTGCCATCTCGCGCGTCAGCAGACCACTGAAGATCAGGCTCAGCCCCCAGGAAATCAGCGAAGTCAGCATCGAGAACAAGGCGATCATCGCCACCGCGGTACGCCCATTCTTGGGGATCGTGGCCAGCCATCGAATGAATCGATGGACTAGCGGCGCGCTCGCCAGCACGTACCCGCCAATAATGATCATCACCATCTGCATGGTGAAGGGCACGAGCGACCAGAAACTCTTGCCCCCCGCTACCGCCAGTTTGCCGGCGGGCTGATGAATCAGCAGCCCGAAGAGAAAGACCGCTATCACTCCGGCCAGCGCGAATACCAGCGGATCGGGAAACCAGCGCTCGCTCCAGTTCGCCAGCGCCAGTCCGAATCGCTCCAGACCGGATTCCGCCGCACCCCCCGCCTTGGTGATCGCAAAGGGTTGATTCCGCCTTGTGCTCTGCATAGCCAGCCTCCGCCATCGCGCTAGACTGGCCCGCCAACGTCATTTGTCGGAGGCTAACTGCCGGACGTCGCGCTGCTGCCATAAGAAGCTAAGTGAGAGTTCGAGGATTGCTGTGCAAGCAAAGTATTTTCCAGCACTGGATGGTTCTTTGGCTGTGTCCCGGAGTGCCTCTGGGACTGTTTGCCGTGCTGGGGGCGGCAGTGGTGTTGGCTGCCGCGACCCAGGGGCGGATCTCGACTGTGGTACTGATGACGGAATCGACTGGACGGGTTTATCGCGCCGCCTGCTGCTGGCTGTCGCAACTGTCACGCTGATAGCCCGGTCCATCGAACCGCGTTCTATCTATGTTGCACGCCTCACGGATGAGGAGATGGAAGCGCGTCGGAAATCACGCGAGCTGCCGGGCAAGTGAAAGAATGACGCCGGATTAACCTGAGGCTTCTACAAACTTCCGGCGTTTCTCAGCTTGCGCAGCAGGGCGCGACGCAGCCAGCTCTGGAATCATTAGCCTCCGTAGTCCTCAATCTTCAGTACTTGCAGATAATGCTGCTGCTCCTGTAGCGTCTGCTCGCGCTCCTTTTCCGTTGGTACCGCCTCTACCTTTACGTGTTTTCCCATGTGTGACTTACACATGTTCTGATTGGCGATCTTCATGATGTTACCCTGGTCGTCGACCAACACTGCATCCCCGCTTTGGTCGGTACATGTCTTATCGCACGTAGCAAGATTATTCACCCTCGATACGCACGTCGACTCGCAGACCGTGCCGCTCAGTTCCATTGGGTTGGTCGAGCTTTGGGCATGCACTAATGTCACGGACCCCAGAGCGACCAAAAACAGCCAAGCGATTCGTTTCATCTTGTCTCCTCCGAGAAGAACTTCGATTATTTGAAGAAAGTGGCCAAACCTTAATTCCGAGTTAGGTCACTTCGTCAGGGTGGTTAGCCTAGTGGTGAGTGATTGTGTTTTGGTGTCTAACTTTGATGGCTATTCTTGAAGAGGGTTGGCCCGAAATCGAGGACTGCTGCTCCTCTATCCTGCACCATGGCATGATTGTTTCGAAGAGAGAGGATAGCGGAGTGCGGTCGGAGCTCGATCAGGAATGCTGATACGGTTTGCGCCGCTCACGCATTGCCTCTTAGGAACAGTACATCCACATTCGCTGCTGACTCGCGGGGCAAAATGGTTCACATTGGGGCTGTCCGGCGGCATGCTGAATCCCGAAATGCACGCCAGGGATCCGGCATCTCAGCAAGTTCGCAAGTTTACCTATACATCCTTCGCGGTCTACAAAGTCTCCCACCCACCGAAGGGAGGATTCCTTGAAGCGACTGCTCATGTTCATGATCTTTGCATGTCTGGAGTATTCCACCCCCGCGCACGCGCAGCGGGCGGTTTACTCACAACAGGCTCAGCAGCAATTCGATATTGGATTTGGAGTCGGAACCGTTATCGCACCCTCTGGATCTAGTTTCACGGGTAACCATAGTCCCCAAACAGTTGGCGGTGGGGCGTACCTGAACTTCAGCGGAGATTACATCTTCTGGCGTAATGCCGGAGTGGGCGGCGAGGTGGCATGGAGAGCCAGTCAGAATTTATATGGAGGCTATCAGCCGTTTCGAACAATTTTCTACGACTTCAACGCGGTTTACGCACCACCTCTGGGCAAGCACGCCCAGTTGGAACTTCTTGGTGGCATCGGCGGTCTGGGCACGCGCTTTTATACGCAAACGTTCCTGTGCAACTACTTCACCTGCACGAACTATGTCGACAGCAATCATTTCATGGGAGATTTAGGGGCTGGGGTGCGTCTCTTCGTAGGCAAAGGTGTTTTCGTGCAGCCCGAATTCCGCGAGTATTTCATTCACAACAATGTAGAATTCAGCAGCGGGTACGCCACGCGTTCAGGAGTCACGGTTGGCTATTCATTTGGGCGCTAAGTGATGATGTCGCGCTCTTTCAAGACGCCAACAACCGAAAGCAAGCTGGCAGTGAAGTCGGCAACCAGTAAGCCACGGTGCCGACAGCACCTCCCAACATTGCTCCGGGAAAGAGGCCTGGCCCCAATATCAAAATGTCCGCCAGAAACGAAAATGCGCTTCCTCTAAACAATGTGCGTTCCGGGTAATCTTTCTCCAGCGGCCGCGATCAGCGGTGGCCACCTCCAAATCCGCCGCCATGAAAACCACCACCGCCGCCATGGCCGAAGCCGCCCCCCATCATTCCGAATCCATGCTCGCCGTTGGCCACGTAGCCCCCTGTACCGTGTCCCCAACGTCCTGGATGATATCCGTGGCCGAAACCTCCGAATCCATAACCTCCGAATCCGTAGCCTCCCCAAAGGAACGGTGCGTCGTATACGTCCCAAGGCGAGTAAAATCCCCACCCGAATGGGCTGTACATGCCATCGCCTGGAATCCACGTGTACGCCCAGAACGGCGCATCCCAATACCAACCGGGGCCATACCAGCCCGAGCCACCAGCATAATACTTGCGAGCCGCATCGACGTTTGCCTCAGCCAGATACTCGGAACGCAGATCGCTGAATCGGTATAGATCGCTGTCCTCGAACGCCTTTTTGTTAAACTTTCTGACCTTCAGTTTTCCTATCTGATTTAGGTCAAGTTCGTGACCACCTTTGACCTTCACCGTCTGATCGCCGTCCTGTACGAGGGCTTGTCCCTTAAGGACGCGCACCTGCCCACGGTCCACGTCGAAATCGTATAAACCGTCCTTTTGCAAGCGGGTGGTTGTGCCGTCCTCGCCGATCCTAAGCAGGTTGTAGCGATGAATCTCCGCGACTTCCACCGTCGCCTGACCCTTCGTCAAATTAGCTTGCACATTTGTCAGGCTCGACGAGACCATCGTCACCGTGCTATTGTCGCCTACCCGCAAGAATGAGCCAGGCGTCAGCAGAATTTCTACCTTCCCTGTTTCTGTACTGAGGGGCTGACCGGGCTGCAACTCGACTGAACCAACCGATTTCGGGTTCAGTTTCTGGTCGCTCACACTTGCCTGTCCCTCGATGTAGTTGAGAGTTCCTGGTAGCGCGGTTGCTGTGGCGCCCCACGCGGGCGCGGTCAGAACGGTTGCCAGGAGAAAACCACTCAGAGCTTTCCACCTTGGCTTCATATCTATACCTCTATCCTTCATTTGCTTAGACGTCCCAACGAGTTTTTCGACACCGGAAATTACAGTGCACAAGGAATTGAGGTGAGCCCCCAATCTCGCACAGGCAGCTGGGGAATAAGAAGGCGGCTCTGCGCGCTGCCCGCTCCGCTTGCGACCCGCTCTCCCTTTATAAAACAAGGAGTTGGATTAGGCTGAAGCACTTAGCCTAGTGGACTCATAGCCGCCAAAGCTCTGTAATTTATCGAGTTAACTCGAAGAAGATGTATTCCGGGCAACACTGGCATGCACATGTTCATCGGACACATCCAGAACTCACAGTGAGTTCCTAATCCGTCTCTTTCTAAAGACGGGGTGGCGCGCGGTAAGGCGTAGGAGGCAAGAATGGTCAGAATCGTAGCGCGGATGCTCGCATTCACTTTGCTGGCTTCCACTTTACTGATGGGATCCGAAGGCGAGTCAGGAAGACATAAAAAACACGCGGCCAAGCCAAAAGGTCCAACGGTGGAGGAACAACTTCAGCAGCTCAAAGACCAACTCAATCAGCAGCAAGATCAGATCAAGCAACAGCAGGATCATATCCAGACCCTTGAGCAGCAACTCCAGCAGAACAACGCGAAAGTAGAGCAGCAGAATCAGCAACTCCAAAACTCAGTTCAGGCAGCCGACCAAAAGGCAACAGCAGCCCAGGATTCAGCGAACTCGCTGAACAGCAACGTGACCGAAGTAAAAGTCGCTACTGACTCCGTTTCCAAGAAAGTTGAGGAAGATCAAAAGACGATTGACAGGCTCGCGAACCCGGATAAGTACCTGCCACAGCCGACCGTGGTGCAGGCAGTGGCTCCAGTGCGTTTGCTTCCTATCGATCCGCCGGTAAAGAATGGTTTGGTTCCGGCCTTCAGGATTGCCGGGGTGCACGTAACCCCTTACGGCTTCCTCAAGTCCACGGCTGCCGAGGATTCGAGTAACCCTCACGGCGATGATTTTCCACTTCCGGGATTTATCGCGGGGCTTACCAACACTTTCGGCCCAACAATGGACCCAGCCTTTCACCTCAAAGCACGAAGCAGCCGTTTTGGCGCAAACTTTGAATTTCCCGATATGTCCAGGAGGTTGATATTGACTGGTCGGGTTGAAGCTGATTTCGAAGGAAACTTCAGCCGCGCCGACAACCGTAACGTCTCGACCTACCGCAGCAGCATGTTGAGTTTGCGCATGGCCTATGCGCGCTTGGATTACGCCGCCACCGAAAACACCGACATATTTTTCGAGGGTGGACAGGACTGGACGATCTACGGGTCGAGCCTCCTGGGCAACATACTTGAAACCACGTTCCTGGGTGCTTACTTTGGCCAGAGCTACGAGCGTGCGCCCCAGATGCGTCTTGGCTTCACCCAGAAACTGGGAGGCTCGCGCAATCTCAAGTTTTCCCCCGAAGTTGCGATTATGATGCCGCTCGAGGGACTCGTCCCGGCGGCAGCTACCGGTTCGCTCAACGCGGACAGCGGTGCCGCACTGGGAAACCAGTTGGGATATGGCGAACGCCAAGGCCAGGATGCTAACCGTCCTGAGTTGGAAACCAGGGCCGTCTTACAATTCCAGCTTGATAAGGCACCGGGTGTGGCGAGTGCGCAACTGATCGCGAGCGCATTTAAGTCGACGCGCGAAGCCATCATTCTGCCTGGAGAGGTGCCGGCTCTGTTCGCCGGTAGCTTCCCGAGGGGTGCTACCACCCGCAGCAGTGGGTATGGTATTCAGATCGGTGCACAACTTCCGACTCGATGGGTCACTATAACCGGAAGCATCTACCACGGTGCAGACTTAAGATTCATGTTCGCAGGCCAACTGACCTCCATTTACAACAATACGTTCGGATTAACGGGCCTTGCCAGTGCTCCCTCTATTGACGGTGCGACCACCCAGTTCTTTGGGATCAATTCTAGCGGAGTGGCGGTGCTTGCCCCGCAACGTGCGGTTCGCGGATATGGCGGGCTAGTCAACGTCGGCCTACCGTTATCACGCTGGTTTAACGCAAACCCGAGGGGTCACAATGCGGGTTGGCAGTTGCTCTTCCATGCGGGCTTAGATGCAGCGAATGCTGACGACTTCCGTCACCTTCACAACATCTGGGCGCCGGGGACTACTCTTCCTGGTGCAGACGCGGCAGTTGCTGCTGGCCCTCAAAAGAGCACCATGGGAGCGGCTACTCTGTACTACAAGTTTAACCAGTTTTGTACTTTAGCCTACGAGCAGTCACTGTATTCGAGCTATGCGATCAAGAACTTCAACGGGACTTACGTTGGGGCCGCAACCGGTGCACTTGCCGGACAGCGCGAATGGAGGGATCGACGCGAGGAGTTCGGGCCGATCTTTACCTTCTAACCGTAGCAATGGAGTTGCGCAAATCAAAATTTGCGCTAAGAATGGCCGTAGGTTCAGACGGATGTGGACGGACCTCGAAGCGATCGGTCCACATCCGCCGTGAAATTAGTGGAGAGAAATCATGAAGCGGAATGCAGTTCCTCTCTTTCTTGGGCTTTTGCTGGCCACGGGGCTATTCGCGAATTCCAGAAGTTCCAAACCCGAAGGTTTCGACCTTACCATCAAAGTCGTGAAGTCTGAAACAAGATCTCTCACCGTCGATAACCCTAATGTTGGCGCATGTGATCAGGTCAATTACTCCGCATATTGTAAGTTCGCGGCCACTGAATTCCCACAAAGCAGAATGGTTGTCGAGGGTGGCGACAAGATATTCAACATTACCTGCACAGCTGAGAATCGATGGTCGAACTGTGCGTCTTTGCCGGTTGGCGACACTTTCAAAGCGCGCGTCGAGAAGCAAGGTCTGTCCATACTTTATCGGGGTTCAGACGGTAAACAGCACAAGCAGCTTTACGAGGTGCTTTACGCCGGCGCAGCGCCCGCACCGATGTCACCGGCGGGTGCGGGCAACGCCATTTTACCCGCAGCAGGCTCGGGGAAGAGCACCGAATCCACTCCGGCGGTTGCCGAGAAGATAAGCGGCTCCGGTACCGCAGGAATTATAGAAAAGCCTGACGTGACCGTAGCCCCAATTGCTCCGGCAGGGAAAGTGCTGTGTAATGTCATTTCGAAGCCCGCGGGAGCGGAAATCACTTTAGACGGTGCTTACGTAGGGAATACACCATCTGCCCTTGACCTGACCTCCGGAACCCATCAGATCGCGATGTCCTTGCCCGGTTTCGAGCAGTGGACGCGTAAGATTGAGATCCTGCCAGGATCGAATCTCTCTGTTCTGGCAACCATGCAGAAAGCTGCGCCATGAGCGGCGGAACCTTCATAAAGAGAGCCAATGAAAGTTGAGTGGAAAGATGGCCCCGCTCCGGTTCCCAGCGGGGCCATCATCTTAATAAGGATCGCGGTTGGACTAATCTTCTTCACCCAGGGAGTGCTGAAGTACATCGATCCCAGCATGGGGGTCAACCGGTTTACGAAGATCGGGTTCTCCCATCCAGCGCTTACCGCCCACTTTGTTGGCGCGTTCGAGATGATCTGCGGAATTCTGGTTCTTGTGGGGCTGGCGACCCGGATCGCGGCAATTCCACTACTGATTGTCATCTGCACCGCCATCGCCACGACAAAGATCCCAGAGCTGTTCCGGTCGACCCAAGGTTTTTGGTTTATGGTCAGCGACGCCCGCACGGACTTTTCCATGTTGACGTCATTATTGTTCCTGATTCTCGCGGGCGGCGGTTCCTGGTCGCTGGAATCGCTTTTTGGAAAGCGAATACCGGAAGGCTGGCGGTAGACATGCAATCAGCAGTTCGGCTGCGGTGTTTTCCCGAGCCGGGTGGCGGCGCCATGAGCAAAAAGGTTGGAACCTCGGACGTAAAGCACTCATCCAACTACCGTGGCATTCCTAGGGAGGTTCAGCATGAAGACTCTCATCGCTCTGGCATCCATCGCGCTGCTGTCATGCAGCATGGCGGCGGCCCAGTCTAGCGATTCCAACTCACAGAGCACAACGACGACGCAAAATTCGCGAGGAACAAGTTTCACGCCTCCGGGAGACAGGAGAGATCAGTACGGCAACACTGTGGCTCCGGATGGTAGCGTCACACCGAAAGGCGCAAATTCGCCGGGTACAAGCCAGAGCTACTCGCGGCCATCCAGCATGAGTAGCCCAACCACGCGAAACAACCAGAACAAACAAGGAAGTTTCACTCCCCCGGGAGACACGACAGATGAATACGGAGACACAGTAGCTCCGGATGGCAGCGTTACGCCAAAGGGTGCAGATTCGCCGGGCACAAAATAGAGCAACCCGTCGTCACAACCAATGCCACGGGGTGAAAAGTTCTGGCTATGTTTTTCCGGGACGAATGAGCAAATGATTCCCGAAAATCCTGTTGCGACGCTTGCCGCTTCTCTGCTTCGTGCAAGATTTCCGGGATTGCCCAACAGGCCTTACTTAGTTCCAAGGTTAGCAAGGTCAGGTCAGATGTATTGAACGCTGCGGCAATCTCCCTAATGGCGCCCTAGAACGGCACACGTGCAGTCAGTATCAGACCGTCTTTGTACTGGTGGTAGTGAGTAGATGCAATTTGCACGCCTGCTCCGAGCGTGAGGCCCCCACGGTTATGAATTTTAAACCTGCCGACGACATTTGCTCGGGTCCCACTGATCAAGACACTCCGGCCCAGAGTGGCAACAGTAACGCCCATTCCAAGCCAGTGCGTAGCCGTTTCCACTGCACGGAACGCAGCGTCAGCTCCTTGCATTCCGCAGCTCTCCG
>CAZLZA010000101.1:0-15143 GCA_964563875.1 uncultured Acidobacteriaceae bacterium | reverse complement strand
AGTTCTTCCTAGTCTAATAACCTGTTTGTGGGTCTGTGCAACTCGCCCGGGGGGGGAGGCAAACCCCCGGGCATTTTTGTGCGCGGAGGGCCGGCACTAAAACGGGGGATTCAGTTGCGCACGATCAGCCGCCCTATCGACGGGCTTGCGGTCGAGCATACGCGCGAACACAGCTCCGGCGGCAAACAGCATCTGGGCGGGATCGGCAAGCAATGGAAGATTTTGCATCGACGATACCTTCGTTCTTATCGAGGGGCGCCGATGATCTTTTGTTCGTCCACCCTTGAAAACCGAGAGCGAATCATAGCGGATACCGCAACTATGATCCGCACTAGCTTGCCTGATTGCTGGTATTTCGCGACTCCGGATCGGAGATGGTCCGCGGCATTGGCAGTGATGCGCTGGTTGTGCGAAACTGTTTGAGTTCAGAAACTGGAAGCGTGGTGCACTCTAGTGACGCCCGACATCACCTCCGCGGTGCCGCTGGTGCGGCGCAATTTTTGCATTCAAAGGAAGCTTTAACTTAAAGCCGGGATGGCGAAACTGGCAGACGCAGCGGACTTAAAATCCGCAGGAACGAAAGTTCTGTGGGGGTTCAAGTCCCCCTCCCGGTACCACAAAACAAAGCACTTATGAGATTTAAAGCCACTCAGCTTCAAAGGGCTTTTTTGCTTGGTCCGAAGAGGTCTTTTTATTTGGTGGCTGTCTAAATGTTTTGGGCATTCACCGCCAAACATTCCACGGCACTGTGAAGGGTGTTGGGTGCAGGTGGGAATACCTAGCCGTCATGGAAATGGTCTTGTGGCCTGCCAGAACTTGAACGGTCTTCAGGCTAGCCGTTCCTGCCGTTTTTGTGTTCGCTGAAATCCATGCATCGATATCGTAAGGCTCGATGTTGTTCGCTAACGGCTTTCGATGCATCAGTCTCTGTCATCGTCCGCGGCTTTCGGCTACTTTGGAAAGCGGCTGTGGGGTATGCGTTGGAGACAGGCCGTACTGCCGTATCTTATACAAGAGGGCTTTGTAACTGATTTTCAGATCGGCCGCAGCCTGTTTTCTGTTCCAGTTGTGGCGTTTCAATACTTCACTCATAGCTTCGGTCTCGGCTTCGCCCATCGCGCTTCGAGCCAACATCTTCAATCCGCCGCCTTGTGCATTTGCAGCTGGGCTAACCTGTGGCAACGCAGTGAACCCATTGCCACGGGCTCTTCGCAGCTCGGCCAATACATGTTGCTCGGCACCAAGAACGAGAAATCGCTTCACATAGTTCTCCAGTTCGCGCAGGTTGCCAGGCCAACTATGCTCCATGCAGGCCTGTAGCAACTCCTCCGACATGACCATCGGCTGCCGCGCATACTTTTCTGAGAGTTTGCGCATAAAGTGCCGAATCAGAATCGGGATCTCTTCCTTCCTTTCCCGCAACGGCGGCAATTGGATGGAGAAACCGTTCAGCCTGTAATAGAGGTCTTCACGAAAAGTACGGGCAGCGATCGCGGCGTTCATATCGATATTCGTGGCGGCAACGACCCTTACGTCAACCTTAATGCACGTGCGGCCGCCCAGGCGAGAGAAGGTCCCGTCCTGCAATACCTGCAAGAGCTTTGATTGCAATGGTGGAGGCATCTCGCCGATCTCATCGAGCAAGATCGTACCCATGTTACAAATTTCGAATTTTCCGGGCTTTGGCCGCACCGCGCCAGTGAAAGCTCCCTGTTCGTAGCCGAAGAGTTCGCTCTCCAGCAGGTCCGCCGGCATCGCGGCGCAGTTTACCTTTAAGAACGTACGGTGAGCGCGCAGTGACATTTTGTGCAGGTACTGCGCGATGATCTCTTTGCCGGTGCCGCTCTCTCCCAGGATCAAGATAGGCAGGTCCACGCGCGCCAGAATTGCGCACTGTCCGCGAATCTCGTTCATCCTGGCACTGGCGCAAACGAAGGAAGTGTTCTCAAAAAGAGGAGTCTCGTGCACCGGCTCTTCACAGGTCTCATTTCCGACCAACTCGAGAAAACGTTTCACCGAGCTCTGGAGGCCATCGATGTCAAAAGGGAGTTGAACATAATCGGAGGCTCCCATCTGCATAGCTTTTACAACGAACCGCGAGTCATGGACGCAGGAGAACACAATAATAGGGACTGTGGGGCGAGCCTGTCGAAGTGCGCTCAACGCCTCAAGTGCGTGGTTCCCAGGGACGTGAACCAAAATGAGGTGAGCGGCTGCACCTTTCCGAAGTTTGATTATCGCGTCCTCGTTTGTAACAGAGGAAAGCTGCAGGCTATCCCGGTTAAGAGCTTGCCTCACATGGTCCAGTACCGCAGATTCGCTCCCCACAACAAGAACTTGCCGCCTAGCCGTGCCGGACGCACTGGTACTGGATTTAGTTGACTGCGGAAGATGAGTCGCTTGAGACGAAGCCGTAGCCATTGATCCCTCGAATACTTTCTTGGCCGCGTGACGAGCCGATCAGCACACGTTGTTTGTAGACGGAAACCGAGAACCTACACAGTAATCTCGGGTTTCACAATAGACGTACTCATCCTGAACCCAGAGTTCCTGGAAAACTGAGCAGGATTGACCAGACTTGGATTTTTATGCCTGCGCTTGGTAATAACGGCTAGCAAGTTGCAGCCTTCGCTAAGCTCCGGTGTCATCTCGGAATCGACCGCTCCGTCCCGCACTCAAACTCTCCAACGGTTGCGGAGGAGTCGCTTACACCCCTCCTGAGACAATCCAGCGCGCCAGTACGCGGATACTCAAGGGGCGAATGCCGAACTATCACGGCATGAATTGGCAGCTGTATCTGGAAGATCAATTTAATAAATGGTGAAAGAATTCTGCAACTGCAAACCCAACGAACCTCAGATCAGCACGGAGAATAGTTGGCGGGAGTTCCGTAGAAGAACGGCGGCGGCAAGCACGTCAACAGTTCACTGGTCAGCGTCGTGCTTCACGATAAGCAGCGGATGTTGGCCGCACCTCAAGAGGCCTACGCTGCCCTCACCGCCGCCGTGAAATAATGTTCGTTTTCCGTCAGTTTAATCCTGACCAACCGTGTAATCCCCTCCGCGCAGACTTCACAAAGTCCTTTGCTAACGGATTCTCGATTCTCACAGATTTCACATTTGGTTATTCTTGCCTTAATCGCACTCCGCTGGAAATTCATACGCTGCCTCACCCTGGTTTGCGAGGTTCATCTCACAAACATAGCTTGAGTATGGGATTCTTGGCATTTGAATACTGGTCACAATTGACCAGAGCAAGAAGTAAATTGCCGCCGTCTCGGAATTCCATAGGATCATGCACACAGAAGCACAATCCATTAGGAAACCTTTCCAAACAGCGCCCCGACGCCGGCGGTCAACCCCATTGCGAGGGCTCCCCAGAAAGTGACCCGTAAAGCTCCGAGCATCACACCTGCCCCACCCGCACGTGCCGCCAATCCTCCCAGAAGCGCGAGGACCACCAGCGAAGTTGCGGCTATTACAGGGATGACAGCTGATGACGGGGCAATGGCGGTGACCAGAAGCGGCATAACTGCTCCTACTGCGAAGCTGCCCGCCGATGCTAACGCAGCTTGAATCGGTCGCGCACTAAAAGTTTCGGAGATGCCGAGTTCGTCGCGTGCGTGCGCGCCGAACGCGTCATGCGCCATCAACTGCGCGGCTACCTGCTTCGCCAGAGATGGATCGAGGCCGCGAGCGACGTATATTGCCATCAGTTCCTTGTGCTCGCCTTCGTTGTCGTTTGCCAACTCCGCGCGCTCCAACTTGAGGTCTGCTTTTTCGGTGTCTGCCTGCGAGTGGACAGACACATACTCACCAGCCGCCATCGACATAGCCCCAGCCACCAAGCCGGCAACTCCTGTGACCAACACACTGCCGTGGGTCGCGTGGGCAGCCGCGACGCCGAGCATCAGACTCGATGTTGAGAGAATGCCATCGTTTGCGCCTAATACCGCTGCCCGCAGCCAGCCTGTGCGTCCTGCGCGGTGTCGTTCGTTGCTGCTTGCTTGTGATCCCGGTGGGTTTAGTTGTTCTGGAAGCCCGGGTGATGCGGGTATAAAGGCGCGGTCAAGACCGCCGCTCATTGGTCGTCGTACTCGCGAGGCACGTCGTCTTCGAGCACTTCTCGCGTCTTAACTTCGTGAACATCTGGATCTGCGGCATCTTCCACGCCGCTCACTGCCGCGGCTTCGAAAGCTTGCCCATCCGCCGCCAGCTCTTCGACGCTTTCAGTGTCCCCCTGCTCGGTCGTTGACAATCCTTGGCTATCACCCGACTGTACCTCTGCTTCGCGGCGGCGTTGATCGGCCGCTGCTACTCGGCTCATTCTTCTCATGATTTCCTCTCTGTTCGACCCAGCAAAGCTGGAACGGATTTCCAACCCAGAAGCCTACAGAACGAGGTGCACTCCGGCTCGTTCCTGGTGCTGAGACCACTCCGCACAAGTTTGGCCACCAGCGTTCGTTTTTGCAGGTCACCTATTCATGCAGTGCCTCGTTCGACAGCTATGCGGATATTCGGTTCGGTCGATCACTCGATACAGAGGACGGTCGGCGTGAAACAACCAGCTCGGTGCTCTTTCGGCACTCAGATTCGAGAACGCGATACGCAGTGCGGTCAGAACAAGCACGCACGAACGTGCTCATGTAAGACTCTGCGGCCTTGTTCCAGACCATCTCCCGGGCATATCGGTAGGCACGTTTTCGCATCGCGTTGCGGGCCACCTTATTGTCGAGGAGTTCTCTGGCCGCATCCGCGATAGCATCTGAATCTTCGAACGGGACGAGAACTCCGCGTCCATCAGCCAGCAGCTCAGCGGCATGCCAGTATGGGGTCGAAATGATAGCCTTGCCTGCGCCCAGTGCATACGCCAACGTGCCGGACACGGCCTGCGACTCGTAGGGATAAGGAGTGATATAGATGTCCGCCGACCCAACAAACTGGGCCATCTCTTCCGGGCTCACAAACCTGTTGTGGAAGATTACATTGCGTTCCACCCCGAGTTTCCGAGCCAGCGCCTGCAACTGAAGCCGGTAGTGGTCGCCTTCGCGCCGCCTGATATGCGGATGGGTAGCGCCTACGATTACATAAACCACGTCTGGATGGTCTGCGACGATGCGGGGAAAGGCCTCAATTACGCGTTCGATCCCTTTGTTCGGAGACAGCAGGCCCAACGTGAGTAGCACCGTCTTACCTTCCGTTCCCGTGGAGTGCTTGTACAGGTCCGGATCCCCAAATTGTAGGTCCGGAACGCCATGAGGAATCAGGTCGATCTTTTCCTCGGGAGCATGGAACACTTCTTTTAGAATCCGTAAAGAGTGTTTGCTCATGACAACGAGGCGATCAGACAGCGCGACAACCTCTTCCATGACAGTGCCTTGATTGGGGTTTGGTTCGCGAAGAACCGTATGCAGAGTCGTCACCACCGGCATCTTTAGCCGCCGCAATAGCCGCGATATGAGGCCGCCGGCCGGGCCTCCATAAATGCCGTACTCATGCTGGAGAGAGACCACGGCAACATTGCTGGAATTGAGAAAGTCGGCGGCATCGTCATAGGAGGAAGGATCGCCCTCAAGCAGCTCAAATCGTACGCGCGGGGGATACTCGTAATGTGATCCTGGGTCGTTGACCGCAACGACCAGGAGCTGAGCTCTTTTATACTCTCCACTGATTGCATCGCATAAGTCGGTCGTGAACGTCGCAATTCCGCATTGTCGCGGCAAATGGTTTCCGATCACCGCGATCCCGCTCGAAAGCGATGTGTTCGATCCCGGCCGCAGCGCCGAGGGAAGTACTTCTTCGTCCGTCAGCGCGCGGCCATCACGCCTCGCCAATATTTCGATTGGCGAGGCACTTTCCTGAGACGCCATATTGAGCTCCTCGAATTTTCCACTTCACACTGCACGCCGGCTTCCGGTCAGAAGGTTGAAGATCAGGACCACCACCGCGACAACCAGCAGAAGGTGAATCAGGCTGCCGCCGATGTGAAGGCTGAAGCCGAGAAGCCACAGAACCAACATGATCACGAAAACTGTCCAAAGCATATGAGCCCTCGCTCGATATCGTGTGCACTCGAAGCATGATGTTCTCTTCGCGTTTACACGTTCATTTCAAAGGTACTGCTACCTATCAGCCTCTACGGCCTGCGATTTGGCGCCCCTGACTGCGGCGAGGAACGAGTGCGCGGCGGCTGGTGCCGGGATCTTCCCCGTCAGGACGGCCCGGGTCGTGACATTACGCCCATAAAAAGCCTGCATGGAATCGTCGTCGCGGCGAACTGAAGCGCCCGACAACGTGAGTCCAGCAAAGGCACCCTTGGCACGAGAGTAGGTCAGGATCTCGGTATTCAGCTTCCAATCAGTGTCGGCGGAGGCATGACGTCCCACCGGTCCCGCTGCTGCCGAGGCATCCGCCCCAAGTTGAAACTTGCTAGAAAGCAAGCGCTCCATTCCCTTGTCATTCTGGATGATCATGACCAGGTCTACGCCTTCGACACCGATCTGCAATCCCCAGCTTCCGCCTGTGATAGCAAAGAACGCTGGAGAGCTCCATCCTTTATCAGTCCGGCAGGTAGCAACTCCTCTGCCGTTTTCCGCGCCGAACACGAAGCCGCCCTTAATCATATGCGGCACTACGGCCAAGCACTTTGCGTGGTCCAGAACCTCTTCCGGAATGCCTTTATCCGGAGTAGACATGATCTCGTGCAACACCGTGGCAGCATTATCCAGCCGCTCAGTCGATTCCTGGCGGGACTCCGTCCAACCTAGACTGGTCAGGCTGAACAGAGCAACGAACAACATGAGCTTTTTCACGGTTCCTCCTGTTTTCTCCACCTTCGCGCTGCTCCTCTTGCGTTGATCAAATTGCACAGCGTGCGAGGTATACATACGCTATCCGCGTCGGCATGAACCCGTCTGAGCAAGATTGCTCACTCTGTCAAATCCAGTTCAAGCAGTAGCTGGGGGCTCACAGTCCCGTGTACTGGAGCTCAACTGCGTGTTGATGAAGACGGGGTTGTGCGTTGATGGTCTCGGTACTGTTTCCGGTGTTCTGCTTCTTTATCACTGCCATGTCGGTGGCCGATACGGGCAGGGGTATTGATCCTGAAAACTACGCGCGGCTTTTTGAGCGCTTCTGCACCGCGAAGGGCGACAAGGGAACAGGGTTGGGGTTGTGGCTGTGCAATGGGATTGTCGGCATAGACAACACTGCGTCAGACATACAGGGCGTGATCGCTCAACCGCCCTGCATTACTGATACCGTCTAGCACTTCACTTAGCAGTTCACGCCCCCATCTTCAGTACCACAGGCGGTGGAACCTGCATGAGCTCCTCGTACAGAGTGCGGTAGTGGATCATCGCGGTTCGCAGTTCATCTGTACTTGCCTCTAATCGGCCGACGCGCATCGTTGTTTCGTGCGCGGAGCGGTAGTTCTCAACGACCAGGGGATGGTCGACGGAGATGTCGTCCGCACGTTGGTCGAAATCGGCGACGGGATAGCCACGTGCCTTCATGAGAGACGAGACCAAGTCATCGGCTTCCATGACGGCCCCTTTGGGAGAGTCTACGAAGCGAGCCTGTACTTCCTCCCACCGCTTTGCAAAGCGTTCGTGTTCGATCGGGGTAAGATCGCGGATGCTGAGCTTTTCAATCCGTTTTTCGCGGTCCTCCAGCTTTGCTTCCGCTTTTCTTTCGGAGCCATGCACCAGCACGGCCCGGTTGTATTCGGAGCCGAATTTCTGCCGCAGAGCCGCGGTCTTTCTGTTTCGCATGTACCGCCAGGAGAGCCCTGCGATGACCAGAATCACCACGACGGCGATCACGATTACATCTAGCGTGCTTAGGTCCATAGAAACCTCTTCTTCGCGAGGTCCTCTGTAGTCGGGACCTTGTGAACAATGAGTATTTATCTTCTAGCGGTGGAAAACTGGTCAGAATTGATCGTCGGGCGCATAACCTATCCAGCTTTCTTGATCTCCGCCAGCTTACCTTTCAGCTTTGCAACGGTATCCTTCGCATGGCCAATCTGCTGTTGAACTTTGCCCGTGTTCTTTTCAGTTTTCCCTTCGATTCTCAACTTGATGTCGTTCGTAACCTTGCCTACTTTTTCCTTGATCGTTCCCTTTAATTAGTGGAAGCTTCCCTTCATCTTGTCTTCGGTGCTGGTTTTCATATTTCTCCTTACGCAAACCTTGGTTTGCGACCCGATGCGCGCACGACATCCTCAGCCGGGAAAAGAACGTGAGCCCCTCCCTAAGGCTTAGGCTGCGGTGGCCGCGGCTCTTGCGCGCCGTCCCGCAGCCACAGTCACTTTTTGCTGAGCTGTCGTTATTTTTGGACAGACCTCATCAGCACGCGTGACGCTTAGCTTATCGCGTAACTTCATGCGAGCCTTGTGCAGTTGAGATTTGGTATTGCCGATGGAACATCCCAGCATCTCGGCAATCTCATTGTGCTCATATCCTTCGATATCATGCAGCACGAAAATAATGCGATAGCCGGGCGCAAGGCCTTCGATAAAACGTTCCAGAATCACACGGTCAATAGAGCCAGCGAGGGCTTTATCTTCGGAACCAAATTCCCTCTTCTGATCATCATCTTCTGTGGAGCCCAGAGTCTCTTCGAGAGATACCTCAATGAGACCCTTCTTGCGAAAGTGCATGAGGACGATGTTGATGGTAACCCGATGCAGCCAAGTGGAAAACGCGGACTCGCCGCGAAAGCTTGCAATTTTGCGATAAAGTTGGAGAAAGGCTTCCTGTGTAAAATCCTCAGCCGCCTCAATGTTGCCGACCATGCGGAGACAAAGCGAGTAAACACGCCTTTTGTGAAGACCATAAAGGATTTCGAAGCAGTCGCCGTTGCCCAGCTTCGCACCTTCGATGGCTTCGGTTTCTGACAGTCTGGCTGCCGGCGTCCTTCTTAGGATGGTCACGATTCCTCCTCGGAGCCTAAATGCACAAGCTCTGCTTGCGACTTCGCGGTGATCATCCTTTATAAAATCCCCAGCTTTTTCGAATCTGAGCAAAATTGACCATCTCTGAAACTATTATTAGAAACACCTCGGGCCGAGAAGTTTGGGTGGGAATGAGTTGCAGGGATAAACGTGAGCAACTTTGACCAGTTTCGGAGTTTTTTCTGGCGTATGGTAAAGCACCGGGAACCTCTGTTGGCTCAGGAGTTCCCACCCCGCTGTGCGGAACAAATGTTCGACATCAAGTTCCCCTCTACGGCCAAATATCGAGGAGTTCTTAACGTGTTAGAGAAATGCGCAAATCTGACGTGCTCTGCAGTGTCCGGCCATCGAGGTGATGGCATGCTTCTCCGTGTTCCAAGAGGAACCAGTGACCGTCGCTCGTCTGGTGCGGCTAAGAAAAAGGTCGCAATAGAGCATTTTTGGTTATGCAGTGAGTGCGCTGAGACTATGACCTTCGGGTTCGACCGTGATCGCTATAAGAAGCGGGTAGAAGTAACGGTGATTCCGCTATTGTCGGCCCGTGACGCCGCCTAACTTCGTGACAGAGGTACGGTCGAGTGACGCCCAAGGATTGTCAAAGGCCGAGCAGGAGGACACCGAAAGCGTCAAAGAACTGGCGCGCGGCAATATCGGTGAGCGCCTCAAGCACCTGCTGCTTTATGGTCGTACCGCTTGTGCCCGTATCGGGGCACAAGCGGGCTGGGCCGTTTCCTCAGCCCCGCTCTTCGCGGGGCACGTAGTCTCGCTTAAGCTCGCCGGTGTAGATCTGGCGCGGGCGGTTGATCTTCAGCCGCGTCGCGTCGTGGATCTCCTTGTAATTGGCAATCCAGCCAGGCATCCGCCCAATGGCGAACAGGACGGTGAACATGTTCACCGGAATGCCAATCGCTCGCAGGATGATACCCGAATAGAAGTCCACGTTGGGATACAGCTTCCGTTCGATGAAGTAACTGTCCTTCAGCGCCGTTTCCTCCAACTTCCGCGCGATCTCTAGGAGCGGGTCGTCGATGTGGAGCTTCGCCAGGATCACGTCGGCGGTCTTCTGCAGGATGCGCGAACGGGGGTCGAAATTGCGATACACCCGGTGCCCGAAGCCCATGAGCCGGAGATTGGAGGCCTTCTCCTTCACCTTCTCCATGTAGTCCTTCGGAGATATCCCCGACTTGTAAATCTGCTCCAGCATCTCGATCACGGCCATATTGGCGCCGCCGTGCAATGGCCCCCAGAGGGCGTTCACGCCCGCGGCGCAGGACGCAAACATGTTCGCGCCGGAACTTGCCACCATGCGTACGGTGGATGTGCCGCAGTTCTGCTCGTGATCGGCGTGCAGAATCAAAAACTGGTTCAGAGCGTGGGCCACGTCAGGGTCGGGCGTGATCGGTCCGTAGGGCACCGAAAACATCATGTGCAAAAAATTTTCGACGTATTGGAAGTCGGTCCGCGGGTACATCATCGGTTGCCCGATACTCATCTTGTAGGTCGCGGCGGCAATGGATCGCACTTGCGAAATCAGGCGAGCGGCGCTCTCTTCGAAGTTGTATTCGTCTTCGTAGCCCAGCACTTCGGGATCGAAACAGCCGATCGCGTTGATCATCGCCGACAAGATCGCCATCGGAGGCGCGTTGTTGGGAAAACCCTCGAAATGGTTGCGCATGCTCTCGTGGATCATCTCGTGCTTGGTCAAAAGCGAAGAGAAGCGAGCTCGCTCTTGTTCGTTCGGGAGCCGCCCGCCGATCACGAGCCAGGCGGTTTCCACGAAGGTCGATTGTTCCGCGAGCTGTTCGATGGGGTAGCCGCGGTATCGCAGAATACCTTTGTCGCCATCGATGTAGGTGATGGCCGACTGGCATGAGCCGGTGTTCGCGTAGCCCTCGTCGAGGGTGATCATTCCGGTCTTGGAACGCAGATCGGAAATATCGATGCCGAGTTCCTTCTCTGTTCCTTCGACGACCGGCAGCTCCCAGATTTGTCCGTTGTACTCCAGACGGGCGGTGGACATGGTTAAGTTTTCTCCAGATCTCAATTCTTGCACTTTGGCCGCAAGCTCGCAATCATCCAGATCTCCAGAGCTGCCGCTCCCAAAATCAGCTCACCTTTAGCTCCTCTTTAGTACAAACGTGCCGGTTGCCTTGTACTCGTCTTTAATCAGGCGCGATATTGTTCGTCGCTGACGTGTTCCATCCAGTCGACAACCTTCCCGTCGAGCTTTTCCTGAATAGCAATGTGCGTCATGGCCATGGTTGGCGTCGCCCCATGCCAGTGCTTCTCGCCCGGCGAGAACCAGACCACATCGCCGGGATGGACTTCCTCGATCACTCCGCCCTCGCGCTGAACCCGGCCGCAGCCAGCCGTGACGATGAGAGTCTGACCCAGCGGATGGGTATGCCACGCGGTCCGCGCGCCCGGTTCGAAGGTTACGCTGGCACCTTGCACAAGTGCCGGATCAGGTGCTTGAAAGAGCGGATCGATCCGTACGGTCCCAGTAAACCAATCGGATGGTCCTTTGATGGAAGCTTGCGAGCCAATTCTCTTGATCTCCATTGCAGAATTCCTTTGTGTGTTTCTTGAGCCAGCATTAACAGGTGGCCCCATTCAGGCAACATACAGCGACTTACCCCATTCGTTGAGTGCTCACAAACCGGTCATCTGCTCCAGCTTTTCCGGGTATCGAGCCCCTTCCACCTTGATCTTCGATGCGGCGGCATCGAGGTCGCGGAGGTCGTGGGGCGTTAGTTCGACTGCCGCTGCGCCGATGTTCTCTTCGAGACGGTTTAGCTTCGTGGTGCCCGGGATCGGAACGATCCAGGGTTTTTGAGCGAGCAGCCAGGCGAGTGCGATCTGAGCCGGTGTCGCTTTCTTCCGTTCCGCGATGCCGCCGAGCAGCTCGATCAAGGCCTGGTTCACCTTGAGAGCCTCCGGCGTGAAGCGCGGGAGCGTGCTGCGGAAATCGGAGCTGTCGAACGTCGTTTGTTCGTTCATCTTTCCCGTCAGGAAGCCTTTGCCGAGAGGGCTATACGGCACCAAACCAATCCCGAGTTCCTCAAGCGTCGGGATCACTTCTTTCTCGGGAGTCCTTGTCCAAAGCGAATATTCGCTCTGGAGCGCAGTGACGGGCTGAACGGCGTGCGCGCGACGAATCGTTTTTGCACCTGCCTCGGAAAGTCCGAAGTGTTTGACCTTGCCCGCTTGAATCAGTTCCTTCACCGTGCCGGCGACATCTTCGATCGGTACGTTTGGATCGACACGGTGCTGATAGAGAAGGTCGATGGTCTCAATCTTGAGCCGCTTGAGAGAACCTTCAACGGCCTGCTTGATGTGCTCTGGTCGGCTATTCAGGCCCGGCGCTCCTTTCATTCCGCGCGGGTCGAACTCAGAACTGAGGTCGAATCCAAACTTGGTGGCGATCACCACTCGCCCGCGGAACGGAGTGAGGGCTTCGCCCACGAGCTCTTCGTTGGTGAACGGACCGTACACTTCGGCGGTGTCGAAGAACGTGATGCCGCGTTCCACGGCGGCGCGGATAAGAGTGGTCATCTCCTGCTTGTCTTTGGGCGGCCCGTAGGAAAAACTCATTCCCATGCAGCCAAGTCCTATGGCGGACACCTCCAGATTGCTTTTTCCAAGTCTGCGCTTTTGCATTACTTCTCCTTATAAATTCAAGGCCGGTTAAGATACTGCCTTGGCCCGTTGCTGTTCGCGCCAACGAGCGGGTGGAATGCCTTCCCAGGTGCGGAAAGCGCGAACGAAAGAATTTGCGTCCTCATACCCGAGAAGGTACGCAGCTTCATTCAACTCGAGGACAGAGTTGTTGAGATAGCGACGAGCAAGCTGGTGGCGAGCTTCTTCCAGAACGCGCTGGAAGCTGGACCCCGCATCTTGCAAGCGGCGCTGGAGCGTACGGGAGCTGAGGTGGAGTGCACGGGCGATGTCCTCGACGTTAGGGCGACGGCCCGTGAGTTTTTGCTGTATCTCTTTGCGCACAGATTCAGGGAAGTCTTCTTCCCCGTGTTGCTGCTTCAGCTCTTCGTCGAGTTGCGGCGCAAGCACGGCCAGAAGTTCGGCGTTGCGGGTAACGAACTCGCGTTGTGCATCAGCGGCACGAAACACGATGGAGTTGCGCGCGGCTCCGCACACCACAGGACAGCCGAAGTGACGCTCAATGGTCTTCGCATGCGGACGCGGTTCCATGAACTCCAATCGCAGCGGCGAGAGGCGAGTGACAGTGCCATGGCGAGCAATGGAGAGCACCCAGGCGAAGCAGGTGTCGATCAGCACTCTTGGCTCGACGATCGTGGCAAGGCACCACCGGAACTGAATGCTCCACTCTTCGTCGTCCATCTCCTGCAGGATTTCTTCGGGGCAGGTGAGCCGCTTGTAGCGGGCCACCTGCTGCATCGCCTCGCCCAGGGTGTCCGTTGAGAGTGCGGCGAGACCACTGGGACTGAAGTGTTCGATCTTTGCTTCGGTGCCGATTGAGAGACCGATTGCGGGATCGGTGCTGACCTCGCCGATGGCACGCCAGAAGCTAAACAGCTCCTCCGTGGTGACGAGCACGCGCGGTTGATCGAACAGTCCTTGGGCGAGCCCGCCCCTGCGAAGCACGGCGGAGACACTAACTTTCAGTTCTTCTAACCTCTGACAAATGCGACCTGAGACGCGAAAGTGCTTATTCATATCGCATTACTCAGATTTGAGAGAAGCCATGTCGATGGAGAAGCGGTACTTCACATCTGACTTGAGCAGTCTCACATAAGCTTCGTTAACCTTCTGGATCGGGATGACTTCGACATCGGCGGTGATGCTATGCTGCCCGCAGAAGTCGAGCATTTCCTGGGTTTCGGGGATTCCGCCGATGGGAGAACCGGAGAGACTGCGGCGGCCCATGATCAGGCCGAATGCCGAAACGGAGAGAGGCTTTTCGGGCGCGCCAACCAGCGTAACGTTGCCATCGCGGCGCAGCAAATTGATGAACGCACTGATGTCGTGGTCGGCGGCTATGGCATCGAGAATGAAGTCGAAGCTGCCGGTGTGCTTGCGCATCTCGTCAGCATTCCTGGAGATCACGACCTCGTCTGCTCCGAGCCGGATTGCATCTTGCTTCTTGCCCGGGGAAGTTGTGAACACTACAACGTGGGCTCCGAGGGCATGGGCAAACTTCACGGCCATGTGGCCTAGTCCGCCGAGACCGGCCACCCCCACTTTCTTGCCCTTGGTCACGCCCCAGTGGCGCATCGGCGAGTAGGTTGTAATTCCGGCGCAAAGCAAAGGAGCTGCTCCGGCGAGTTCAAGGTTCGTGGGAACGCGCAGGACAAACCTCTGGTCGACGACGATGCTGTCGGAGTAGCCGCCGTAGGTGACGCCTCCGAGGTGTTTGTCGGGCAGGTTGTAGGTATAGGTCACATTGGGGCAGAACTGCTCGAGCCCTGCTTTGCACTCAGGACAGATGCCGTCAGAATCCACCATGCAGCCAACCGCGGCGAGATCACCGATCTTGAACTTGGAGACGGCAGAGCCAAGCTTGGTGACGCGGCCGACGATCTCGTGGCCGGGAACGCAGGGGTAGACGGTCGGCATCACGCCGCTCCACTCATTGCGAACCTGATGGAGATCGGAGTGACAGATGCCGCAGTAGAGAATATCGATCTGAACGTCGTGTTCGGTTGGTTCGCGCCGCGGGATCATGGTGGAAGCAAGCGGCGACGTGGCACTGGCGGCGGAGTAGGCTTTGGCGTTGAACATATAGCTAATTTAGATGCTTTTCGTGTCCCACAGTATGCAAAGCACGCCATTGTTTATGCAATGTGCGCCAGAATGCGTGACACCACCTGGACTGACTTCAACAGGTTCAGCCACCAGACCATCGTTTCGAGCGGGGGTGAGTTGGATCCGATCCCCCAGCGCGACCTCATCCTGGAGGCGTAGCTGAGATTGCAGTTCGGGTGAGGCTGCTACCTTATCCGGAGCTGTGCTTTTGCCCTCAAGCCAAGCCCCCACGGCATCATAAGTGAGCTGTGCTTTAAAGCGGACTATCGCGCGATATGCCTCGCCCGCGCTGACGCGCCCATCAGGGCTAACCACGAACTCGATTACCAGGCTGAGTTTAGCCGTTTCCTCCAGCAGCGAAGTCATGCCGGTCGAAAGCTGCTCCGGCAACATCGAGAAATTCC
>CAZLZA010000100.1:0-15450 GCA_964563875.1 uncultured Acidobacteriaceae bacterium | reverse complement strand
TCCTGCAGAAGATTGCACGCCTTTGTTCACGTATTTCCGGGACAGCACACTAGCGCCCCGCAACAGCACAAGCTGCACATTTCTTTGCCTTTGCGCGCCGATCAGAAAACCAATTGGCGCCCCAGCCTCCAACTAGCGCCCCATTCTGTTTAGCATTGTTATTTGTTCACGTCCCGTGAACGGTTAGGGGTTGCTGAACATCTCCTTGCCTCCAAAGGCCCGTCGTCACGCAGGAACTGCGGTCGAACGATTTCGTTTCTTATCATCGATCCCTACTTAGGCCAGCGCCAATCTTCGGCTGTTTTGTCCTCCGCGCTTGCCGCAGTTCATACTGCATCTGCATCTTTAGCTAGAATTCGGGTGAGGTGCCCAGGGCCGCCGAGAGCCGCAGCGACATCGCGGCTGACACGCCTGCCCGACCATTCAGAATTCACGAAAGGGGGTTACGCCCAAGCGCTTTGCCGCTTCCGCCACGGTCATCTCGCCCAGATAGTCTCTCAGGACCTCTCCGGGATGTGCTGGCTTGAAAATCATGGCCTCACCCACTAGTGATAATCCGGGTAATCGACAAGCACCGCATCTTCGCACTGAAACAGGAACGTCAGCCGCCAGGTGCCGCTCACGTGCACCGACCAGTGTCCAGCGAGGTTCCCCTTCAATGGATACGGGTCGTTGCCCGGTGCGTTCATATCTTCGAGCTGGCTCGCCACGTCCAGCGCTGATCACATTACGTCGGTTGAGAATTGATTGTACGCATTGTGCGTATATAATTACGCCATATGCGTACACGAAGTACCCTTGACGCCCTGTTCCCATCCGTGCGGATTGGGGTGCTTTCCGCTACGCTGCTCCAGCCGGAACGTTGGTGGTTCATGACGGAGTTGGCCCAGCGCTTGAGGACTACTCCATCGAGCCTCCAGCGTGAACTCAAGTCACTGGTAGCAGCGGGGCTGCTCCTGCGCCGCCAGGACGGACGCCGTACCTATTTCAAAGCGAATCCCGATTCTCCGCTCTTTGCCGACTTGCGCGGATTGATCGAAAAGACCAGCGGGCTTGTGCCAACCCTCACCTCTGCCCTCAAACGCTTTGATGACCGGATCGAACTGGCATTCATCTATGGTTCCATCGCACGGAGCGAAGAACGCTCTGCCAGTGACGTGGACCTAATGATCGTCGGTACGCTGAAGCAGATTGACTTGCTTCCGGCTCTGCGGAAACTCGAGGCCAGCTTCAGTCGCGAGGTCAATGTCACGTTGTTTTCCCCAGAGGAATTCCACCGGAAACTGGCCTCGGGGGATCACTTTCTCCGCACCGTTCTGAATGGCAAAACGATAGCGATAAAAGGCACGATTGAAGGATACGCTGCATGAGTTGGAAGAAGTTGCTTCAGGACAATAAAGTCCACCGGCACACGACTAGCCTCCAGGAGTTGAGCGAAATCCGCCGCCTCGTGGCCCGTGATCTGGCCGACGCTGCGATTCCGGTTCTCTCCGAAGACCGCCGTTTCGCCACAGCCTACAACGCGGCGCTTCAGACCGCAAAGATGGCAGTTGCTTGCGCCGGATACCGTGTCGCGAGTGTTCCGGGACATCATCGGCTAACCTTCGAGGGAGCCCGGTTGGCACTGGGCAAGCCAGCCGAGCATTTGACCGACTACTTCGACGCCTGCCGCCGCAAACGGAATGAAATCGACTACACTGGCGCAACCATTGCCACAGGCACCGAAGCCAATGAACTGCTACTACATGCTAAGTCGTTTTTGGACATGGTTGAAGGCTGGATTATGGCACACCATCCCGCGTGGAAGGTTTAATCGACGGCGCACCGGCCTACTCCCCGCCGTTGGCGAGAATTTTTTCCTGAGCATTTTCCGCATTACGTCGACCCTCTCGCAATCATCGTTTCCACTCGTCCCCGATAAGGGTGGCCTCAGCGTTCCATTTACGCTAGCCATCTATAGAAGATGGTTCTTAAGAAGATGGTTCTTAAGAAGATGGTTCTTACCTTGTCGCGAGAAGGGGAGCTGTCCAGCCCCACTTGGCAAAGTGGATGGCGAATCATGGCGACGTTGTTCCCCGGCGACGGGTTTGCTGCCGGTGTCATGTGGTGCTCTGGATTTGTCGGCCAGCGCTATTGCAGCCTGCCGTGCCGAATTCAGGCGCGCCAGCAACAAAGCCGCTCTGCCAACCGCCATCAGCAGAGTCCGGAAGGACGGGCGGACCATCGCGACTGGCAGCGGGAGTACCGGCACCGCCGTCGAATCCGGGCCAGCGTGACGGATCAAGGTTCCACTTCGATAGCCTCCTCGGGCAGAATGCCCACGTGTGATGCGAGATCAGCGCGAACTACTACCGAAGTTGGCTTCGCCGCTGCTCCCGTCCAACCTCTAACCTCGTTGACATGGCAGAGGGCAGTAGGGAAACTCGATCCGTTGTTTCTTTCCTGTGCTTGGTGCGGCTGTGGGGCCGTTTCGTCGATCAGTTCCCCAAATCCAGCGATTCTGGGATTTTGAACCTCGACGATTAGATCAGAAGGCCGCGTGCAGATCCGTCATTGCTTTTAGTTGGAGTGTGTGTGCGAAAGCAGACTATGGCATCTCCGACCTACCCCACCCGCGCCGCGCAATACGTGCGCATGTCCACTGAACATCAGCGGTACTCCACAGAAAATCAGTCTGAAATCATTCGAAGCTATGCAGAATCGCGCGGCATAGAGATCGTGCGCACTTACGCAGATGACGGCAAGACAGGCTTGAACCTCGAAGGTCTGCGTCTCTTGAACAATTCAGCGCAGCAACGACGCTGATAGAAAGCAGGCTCGCCGCCTTTCTGATGAAGAACTACTTAATCGATTGCGAGGACTTTTCGATCGCGAAGGAATGCTGTCTGGCATTCTGATCGATGAGGCACAAAATATGCCGTCGCCCGCCTGTTATAGATCGAGGTTCGGAAGTATGATGCGAGCCTACAAACTCATCGGATATATGCCTTCTCGGGATTATCGCTACCTCGAAGTCAACCGTGCGCTGCGCGAACGACACCGCACGATATGCGAATCGATCGATTGCGAATTGAAGTCGTTGGGTGCCCAAATTCAGCAGAATGAGCGTTCCGCCATCTTGACCATCAATGGTGATTTTACGGCGTCGATCGTGGTCGCGCGATGCCACGAGAGCTACACCGGAACCTGCCATTGGCTGCTTTGTCTGGAGAGATCACTCAAGCCCGATGTCACGGTGGCAGTGCGCCTCCTGACGGCCAACGAAAACATCCTCGACTACTACCTTTTGCCATCTATCGATGTCTTGGCGCGAAAGCTGCGTCTCGCGCCTGAGAATGCGGTGGTTCTCGATGTATATCGATTCTTCTTCTCGTTGGCGCGGCGCACAAAAAAACATTGCCCGTCGTGCTCCTTCCAATCTTGGGCTCCTCCACGAGGTTCGGGCATAAAGGGCGCAAGGGTACACATGTGATGTGGCGTTTGCTCCGGCACTGGCACTCGACGGTGTTGCAGGACTCCGGCGTGATGAGGCGGCGCAGATCGTCAGCGCGATGATCGGAAATCGACCTTCGTGAGCGGGTAAGAATTATGCTACTTGTCGGCTTATTGTTAGCCAGATGTTAGCCGAGATTTTCAGCGTGGTTTGTAAGTGATTGAAAACATGGAGGCGCGGGCCAGAATCGAACTGGCGAATAAAGGTTTTGCAGATTTGTGTGTGTAAGCTAAATTATTCGAATTTACTGGGCTATTTCGTTGGTTTTACCCTCCGTTTTAGGCTCGTTTAGAGGAGTTTTGTTAGCGTAATGTTAGCGGGAATGTTCGCTCACGGTTCCATCGATTCGGGCTGCCGAACGGGCGAGTATGCAACTTGGGAGGAGAGGGAACGTGCTGAGCAAAAAGAAGAGAAGTGGTCTGCACCTGGAGACTTGAACTTCTGACCTCCACCGTGTCAAAGAGTAAGTACCACTAGATACAATAACTTACAGGAATTTTCGGAAACTGCCAAGAACCTGCAAGCACTTGAAAACACGTCCATGACGAAAAGAACCTGGGTTGGAGCTTGGGTTGGCGGGAGGATCTAGGTAGTGAGGCGCTCAACAACGGAGGGCGCTACCTCTACGGCAGTAACAGTCATGCAGACGCTGCTGCTAGCGCTCTGGAAGACGCGGCCGCAGACTGCACGGCGAGCCTAGTGAAGCTGGGTGTCTTTGGGGCCCATCGCTGCTAATGGGTCTGGCCGCATATCGCGGGTAGGCTTAGCCTCTGGGGTTAGTTGCTGATTGTTCCTGCCTATCTAACGCGCCTCCGCGACTTGCAAATCCAATCCAACTCTCTCCCCGTTTATGAGCACAATGCCCGCGTTCAGAAGTTGCTGTCCCGTGCAGTCGTACTGCTCGTAACAGCGCAGCGCTGCCATGGGTAGCACGAACTCAACAGACTCTGCGTTCGCGCCTTCCTTATCTTCGGAAAACTTTATGGTCGTGCTGAAGTCGATGCCCTCGAAGCCGGATGAGTCTTTGAAGTAGGCGAGTATGGGACGGACAAGATGAGAAATGTGGCGATCGAAAGCGAGTGCAGCGTGATTGTACTGCGACCCCGCAGCCGTTCCCTCCAGCTTCGAGGTCATTGAGAGCTGGAGATATGTGCCTTTCTTGAATTCGATGAATGCGGGAGGCGCATACTGTACGAAATGTGCAGCGCCGTTCTGCTCGCGCATCATCCTGTCGATTTCCTCACGGTGCTGTTCCTGCAGCGTTTGCAGGAGTTGCGGGGTGACGTCGTGCAGCGGTTCGCTTTTCAACTCTGGAGGCGTACTCGCCGACACAAGCGTTGGCAATTTCGCGCCTGGTAACGACGGATAGGTGGAGACGGACACCGCGGGAGCCATCGCGACCTCCTTTTTCTCTTGAGGAAGGTGGCGTGGAAGATCGTCGGCGATGATCGGCCTGTCGCCGGCTAACCATAGCAAGGTCGGCCGCCCGCTAATGTACGCCTCGGCGTCCAACATAAGATCCTGCTGGGTGACAAGGTCGCGGGAATGCACCACGCGCACCGCCAATTCGCGCGGTACCACCACCACAACGTTTTCGGGAAACTCTCCGTTCACGCCCATCACTGTTTTGCGAACATGGTGAGATACCTCGATGCCGAAAGATTGCACTTCGTTCTCAGACCCGAACCTTGCGACTGCGCTTTGCAGGATCGGAAAAATTACATCCACAAATGTCTGCCGGAAACGATGATCGGCGTCTACGCGCTCTGCGGAATACGAAGCGTAGTAGTTACCCGTGATCTCCAGGGTCGTCTGATTGTTGTAACGTTCAAAGCGTATCGAGCGTTGGTCCGTCTGCTTCTCTTCCTGTTCTTCAAGGTCCAACTTGCGGCTGAAGTAGAAGGTATATGGGAACTTGTGCTGGTTCAGTTCGCTGGCGACGGCCTTAAGTTCGCTGAGATGCCGCTGCTGCAACCGGCGCATGGCAGGATCGGTCATCTCCATGGGGGAAAGCACCTGAGCCACAAGCAGAGAACTCCAAAGCAACATGAGGATGAGGCCGGATTTACTTGTTCGCATAGACTTCTCCCGGAGCGTGGTATGGAGGATCGGCGACGACACGAATGTAGCTCACCAGCGCCTGGATATCCGGCTTGCTCAGGGTATATCCAAATGGCGGCATCGAGGCCGATTTATTGAGAGCTTCGCCTCCGTGGCCAATTATGGCGATCAAATCAGCGTCACTCATCTTATTCAGCGTGTCACCTTCGGTGAATGCATGGGGCTTTGGGTCGAGGTTATCCATATTCGAGACGCGCTCCGGGGTTGACTCCGGGTCATGACAGCGGATGCAGAACTGCGCGTTCAACTGGCGTCCTAGCACCTGCTCATATCCCAGCGCAATCTCGTCGAGTTTTATCTCCACCGCCTTACCGTCGCTACCCGGTGTGCTGGCGATCACCTCAAAGTGTCCGGCCTGCCCCGGAGCGCTGACCAGCACAGTAAACTGGCCGCTTTCGTCGGTCAATCCCGCGCTGGGCTCGAATGTTGTTCCGGATGTCCCGGCCAATCTTACGAGCGCGCCCTTCACCGCTGCCCCTTGAGCATCATTGACCTGAAGCACGATGGGTTGGTCGAGCGTCGCGCCAACGCGCTGCGCTTGCTTGCCGCCGCTCACTTCCACCAGCGCCGAACCTTTGGCAGTTGCAGCGGGAAGCGGAGAAACCTGTTCATGCTTTACGCATCCGGCCATTGCAACCGCAAGAAGAAACAGCATGACAGGATTTCTCATCGCTATTTCGCCTCCGTCTTGGCACGTGTCTTCAGAGACATCATGTACGCGGTCAGGGCTCTAGCGTCTTCATCAGTCATGTGCTGGTTTGGCTCCTGCGAGCCGGGGCGCAGCAGTTGCGGGTCCTTGAACCAGTTGAAGATCCAGGCTGGCGTCAAACGCAAACCTACCTGCGAAAGCACGGGACCGATGTAGCCCTTGTCCTGCTTCGTGTCGATAACGTGGCAGGACTGGCAGTGATACTTCGAATAGTAGAGTTGGCGTCCTTGGTCAACCAGTTGCGGAGTAAAACTTCCGCCGGGAATCATCTCCGGATCGATCGACGGCGACTGGTATACGGTCAACATGTAGTCGGTCAGGGTGTTGATCTCCGCGTCGGTCAGGTTGAACTTTGGCATGCGTCGTATGAGCGCCGGTCGCAGGGTGTTGGGATTCTTCAAGAATCCCACGAGCCACTGGCGCTGCACGCTGCTACCTTCCCAGCTGAGGTCGGTTGCCATGTCTCCGCCGCGTCCGTTAATCGCGTGACAGCTGAAACAGCGGAGATCAGAGATCAAACGCCCCGCCCGTCCCGCCGGTTGGTACTGCGACTCATGCGGCGACGCAATGCGCAATCGGTACGGAATGGAATTCGCGCGGTCGGTGAGTGAAAGCAGCGCCGTCGAAAGCGAATCCAATTCCGCCGAAGTCAGCGTGTACTTCGGCATCTTCAGCTTCGGTCCAAATGACCTGGGGTCACGGATTTTCGACGAAATGTAGTCCGGAAGAGCGTGATTGACTCCCTTGGGAAAGGTTAGTTGGGCGAATGGTTTGCTACCCTCCCGACTCAAATCGGGGGCGAATTTCTCGGGCTTCTTGATCCCTTCAATCTTGTGGCATGAGGCGCAACCATACTCCACAACCAGCGCGCGCCCATGCTCGATCTGCGCTTGCGTGGCGGGCTCCAGCTTCACATTTGCCAGCAAGTCGCTGTCGGTCTTCGAAAGAAGGTAGGTGGTCAGTAGAGAAACCTGCTTCTCATCGAATCGGTAGTGCGGCATCGTCGTGTCCGCATCGTAGCCGCTCGGGTCGTGTATCCATTCTTCCAGCCACTCGGGCTTCGCCTTGTTGCCAATGCGCGTGAGTTCCGGCCCAAGATCTCCGCCAACTAGGTTTCCCGCTGCGTTCTGCGCGGCGTGGCACGATGCGCAGAACGACTGTCCGTAGAGGCTGGCGCCTTCCGCCAGAGCGCTGGCTTCGGTAGAGGCTGGCGTAGCTTGTTTGGTGGCAAGCTTCGGCCCATATCCGCTGGGAGTGCTCTTCGCGATGAGAAATGCAGAGACGTCGCGCGCGTTGTCATCCGTGAAGGCGAAGTTCGGCATGGAAGCCGAAGCGGCGTACGCCTGTGGATTTTTGACAAATGCAAAGATCCACTCTTGCGTGGTCTTCTCGGCGATGTGGTTCAGAGGCGGTGGATCATCGGTCGGCTGCATCACGGTGCCATCGGCAAGTGTGATGGTATGGCAGTGCACGCATCCTTTGCGGCCGAGGAGTCGTCTGCCCTCGTTCAGGATGGGTGTGCCGCGTAGCGGAGCCAGATGGCACTGGCCGCAGGAGGCATCCATGTACTTGGCCGGGAGCAGCGGTTCTTCCCACGCCTCCGTGGCGTGATGGGCTTCATGCGAGGAAGTTGCCGGACCCTGGCCACGATGGCAGACGACACATCCGAACTCGGTCAAAGAGTGCGGAATTGGCGGATGTTTTCGGAAGGGTTGCACGCTGGTGTCGGCAAGATTCGCCTCCTTGAGCGCCACGTGGCAGCTCGTGCAGCGATCTACAACCTGCAGTTCAGGAATCCATATCTGCTGGATGCCGCCCGAAAAGCGGCGCTGTACTTGAGCGGCGTCCGGGCGGACGCGCACCAACCGCAGATACTGCCTCTGGTATCGCCGCCAGTCACGGAAAAGGTCGCGTGCGGGAGCAATGGCCGCGACTACCGCCAAGAGCACGCTTGCCGCGGCAAAGCGGCGGGTCACATCTCCAAACAAGACGCGTCGCAACCATCCAAATGGATCCCGCGGACTCAATAGCCCCTCCCAGGCCATACCCAGGCCCATCCAGGACCGCGGAAGAAGGTGCCGACGGCGGTCAGAGTAACCAGTTCCATTAAAAACCAGGTCATGATCCAGAAAGAAAGTGGCTTGGAAGCAAGCCAGCGCCGGAAACCAGTGGGCGCGTCAGACGTAGCGCTTGCAGCCACAGAGAGCAGAGCTGCAATCAGCAGAGTGGCCGGTAGAGCAACGTAGACACCAAAGAAGAGTAGGAAGGCAAGGAGAACCACAAGGACGAGTGCACAAAACCTGATCCGGCGGTCTCTACCTTTTAGAAAGATTCCTTCTCCATGGATATTGACGCTGAAGTACGGGATCACCACCAATGCCGTCAACACCAGTCCAGGAACCAGCACGCCAGCGAAGATCGGAGGGAAATAGTGCAACATCTCCTGCAATCCGCTGAAATACCATGGCGCCTTTGCCGGATTGGGGGTGTGCAGAGGATCGGCGAGCTGCGCCAGAGGAGCGTTCCAGAGCAGTCCCATCGTAATCAGGATCGCGGCCAAGGTCTCAATGGCAATGAACTCGCGAAACAGAAGTTCGCCGTAAGACAGGGTGCTTTCCTCTGTAACTGGCGCAGCTGGGCTGGCTGCTGGCTCCTGCCTGGAATCGTCCGGCACCGGCTCCCCGGTCTCTCCGTGCGCGTACATCCCTCCATCCTTATGCAGGCGCCAGAGGTGAATTGAAATCAGCAGAATTACCAGAAGCGGCAGGATCATGGTGTGCAGCACATAGAAGCGCAGCAGCACATTGGCATTCACGGAAAGGCCGCCCAGAAGATGGAAGCGCAGATCTGCGCCCACCACGGGCAGAGAAGACATGATGCTAGCACCCACCGTCGTGCCCCAATAAGACAACTGGTCCCAAGGCAGCAGATAGCCCGTATAACTGAGCAGCAGAGTAAGTAGTAACAGAACGACCCCGACACACCAGTTCAACTCCCGCGGCGGACGGTAAGCGCCCCGGTAAAACACCTTGGCCATGTGCGCGAACACCAACAAAACCATCGCATGGGCTGACCAGCGGTGAAGGTTACGCAGCAAATTTCCAGATGAGACCACAAACTGCAGGTCCTTCATATCCGCGTAGCCCTGGGGAATTGACGGGTGATAGTAGAGCATGAGAAGGACACCCGTCGCCAACTGGATGGCGAATGTTCCCAGAGTCATCGGGCCGAGATACCAAGTCTGGCGAAATCCCAATTGAGACTCACGCACCCTGGCAGACAGTATCTCTTTGAACTCGTCCCGCCACCGGGCCAGCGCGATAAGCGGACTTCGGATGGCGCCGCCGTCCTGCGTTTCCGATTTTGTCTTGAATGTTTCTGGCATGGTCTAAGCTCGGAGATACTCCGTTTGTGGTGCCACCGTCGCGGAGCGGTCAACCATCAAGGCGCCGTCTTCCCCCAGCCAGATCTTGAGCCAAGGCAGAGGACGCGGTGCCGGTCCGGCAATTACTTTTCCGTCGCGCCGAAACTCGCTGCCATGACACGGGCAGGCAATGTTTCCCGACTCCGGCCTGAAGACCGTGAGACATCCCAGGTGGGTGCATACCGCCGAAAGCGCGTAGAACCCTTGAGGAGAGCGAACCACGTAGATTGAATTTTCAATATCCAGCGTGACTGAGTCGGGAGGATAGCGATCCGGCCTTCCCGCATTCACCGTCGGAGAGGGTTCGTACAGGACATTCGGCGCCAGGTACTGATAGGCGAACACGCAGGTACCCACGGCCACGACGGCCATCGAGGTCATTCCCACCTTGACGAAAAATTGTCTGCGGCTGATCTCGCTTCCATCTTGCGCACCCGATGTCTTGTCTTCTTCCGCCATTTGCCATCCTCGTCGAAAACGGTCCGCCGCATTACGTTCCGCTCAAGATGGGACGCTTTAAAAAACGTCCCATCACAAGGCGCTCCGTTTACTTAGTTAACGCGAAATCGACAGACACCACTCCCTTGACCGCCGCAGGCTTTGATTGCTGCTTCATACCCTCGTGCCAGGCAGATACGGTATAACTGCCATCGGGTACGTCTGAAATCTTGTAGTTGCCCGATGTGTCGCTCTCAGCGAAGTAAGGGGTTGGAGAGATCACGACGTAGGCAGACATCTCCGGATGGACGTTGCACAACAGCGGCGCCACCCCTGGGTTGTCAAACTTGAATGCCTTCTTTTCCCCTTTGGGCCAGGTTCCCAGGTTGTGACCAAGCTTCTTGTTGCCCGATATCGAGATCCAGAAGACGTTGTGGGCCACGGTGTCACTGTTGAGGAAGTCAACCGTCGTCCCTTGCTGAATGGCTACGATGTGCGGTTGAAACATCAACCCCTTCTGGTCGATCACCACATGCTTTTCGGGTGGCGGGAATGTTTTGCCCGGGATTGCGTCCACCCAGACAACCGAGACACCGCTTGCGCCACTGACTTTTCCCTTGATTTCACTGGCATGCAAGGTAAGTGAAGCCACGGCCCACAACGCGGTCAATAACAGAGCATTACGCTTCATCGATCTTTCATCCTCCGCAATCATAAAAGGGTGCGTTCTGCTCACCCCGTGGTTGGCAAACTAATACACGAACTCTAGGGCAACGGTTGCCGCGTTAGTCCGGAAAGGGTTGATCGGTACTGGTAACCCGCCGGCATTCGTGACAATCGTCACGTACTGGCGCGGGCGGTACTGGTACTCAAACGACGCCTTGATATTGGCGTGAATGAGAAACTGCACGCCCGGTGTGAAGCGGTCCCGAGTCGAATCAAATGCCGCGCTAAATGAGCTTGCGGTCAAGCCCGCGATCCCGTTGATCTGGTCGGCGCTTGACTGCACACGATCCCATCGCATGATAGCCATGAGCCACGGCAGCGCCAGGTAATCCGCCTGTATGAAGCCACCGTTGAACTTCGCCGGCGCGCTCTTCACAAAGCCCACGGGAAGCGGCGTTGTGCCGGGCAGAGGCAGCGGAATTAAAGCCCCGGTGGAGTCAACTGGCAGAAGGTTGTGGTCACGGGCGTACATGTAGAGACCGTAGATATTCAGGGTACGATAGTTGAAGTTGAAGTCTCCTCCGACGCGATAGAAGGGTTCGCGCGCCTCGATAACCGGCGTCGCCCCGCCGCCGAGGACACGTTGCACCGAGCGCCCGTAGAAGTAATAACTGCCCAGCTTGAGTGAAGTGTGATCGCGCGGCCCCATCGAGCCTGCCGCCTGCACATCGTTGCGACTGGCCTTGTCGTGTTCGAGGTTGAAGCGGTAAGCCAAGCGGCCGTAGATGTCCTTGAAGTTCGAGTCGGACGCAAAGCCCACGCCGCCGTTGCTGCCACCGGTCGCCGAGGGAACGAAGGGCGACGAGTTAGCAAATTGGTCTACCCCGCTGGTGTTCTGGTCCACAAACGCGATCGAATACTGATAGCCGCCGTAGTTGTGCCCTCCGCTCAATTCCACGCCCTTAGCGGCATTTGAGAATGCAAATCCGTTATTAACGTTCTGCTGAGCAAACATCGAATTCATCGCTCCGATGTTGGCTTCCTGGTAGATGTCGTACGGGCTTATGTCATACGAACGCGCTTGGGTGAATGGCAGGTCAAGTTCGAACTGTCCCACGCGGAGCGACAGAGAATCCTTCGGTAATTTGATCAGCCGCCCAAGATTAACAAACTTCAGATAGCCATCGCCGAGACCGCCGTTTCCGTTGTCTCCGGCCACGCTGATGTCGTCATCGACCCAAAAGGCAATCTCGCTTCCGAAATTTCCCGCAGTGAAAATCGAGAAGAAACCAGTCTCAAAATCGGTTCTCGGAATAAACGGCGAAATCGTGTTGGCAGGGGTAAGCGCATCGAAGTTGCCGCGATTCTTGCCGACCACCTGGAAGAAATTGTTCATGCGCAGACCGATCGGCGGCAGACCCGGAATGGTGCCTGGCCACACGGTCTTCGGCCAAAGTTCCTTTTGTGCCGGCGCACCAAGCATGGTCGGCTGGATTTTCAGAAAAGTCTCGTCATCCTTGGGAAATTTGAAACCTGCGTCCTTGAAGGCTTTCCCAAAATCATTGAGCTTCGGGAAGTCAGTGTGGCAGGTGGTGCACGAAGTGCCATATTGGCGGGAGAACGCGGGAATAGCGTCCACCTTCTGTGGGAGCATCAGGACCAAGAATGCGGTGAGCGACACTCCTGCAACTACAGAAACGATACCCGTACGAATTCCTGTGTTCATTTCCATCTCCTACAACCTCGATGCGCATATTCAGCTTCTTCGCTTGTGCGCGCGAATCATGCTTTGCTCTCGATTACAGGGGCCGAATCACCACGAAGAGGCGGGTGGGAGACATCACACACAAATTCTGATACCAGAGCAGCCATCCTGCGATCTGCACCGGTGCAGATCGCAGGATGGAAATACGAGGGTCCGAAGTAAACAGTTTTTTCCGCGTCTCGGCGATGCGATCGCAAACTCACCCCAATCGAGCTGGTAACTCTGGAGCATCGCTTATCACGCCTCGCCGTGATAAGCATCACGGCTGAGCGGGATTACTCTAACATGGAGTTGCTGAAAAACAACTAACCTCGTTCACTTTTTTCCGCTTCCGCCTGAACTATGCATATCACTGTTACTCGATTGCAACCCACATCAATGGGAATGGCATCAGATCTCCCGGTTTCTGCGAGATGCAAGAATCCCGACCACCGGCCAAGCATGATTTCTCATCTCCCAAATTTCCGCACCTTCTGATCACGCTGTCAGATCATATTTCCGCACCCGTTGAACCAATCATGATTGGATTTCCGCATTCTGATCCGGTGCTCAACCCTGTCCTTGGCGTCCCCGACGCCAGTCGGGGCGGGCGGCGTAGAAGAATGATCATTGTCATCCATGAACTTCCCTTACTACTCTCCCAGTAATGATCTCCACCTTCATCCCCCTCCCGGACAAACTGTTAGCAGGCTTCCTGATAGATCAGTTCATCACCCAAATTTCCGCACCCTCTGATCACCCTTCAACCCAATTTCCGCACCCATTTATCATCACAAACCAGATTTCCGCACCCCTGAGTGATAGATCAATCAAATTTCACTCAGTGACTTAAAAGCAGCCCTCCAGCCACCTGCTGAAATCGAGCAGGAAGCAGCATATACGCGGGCGGCAGCGCCGCCGGCGGCGTCATTCCGGCAATGGATTGCTAATGGGGCAAACAGGCCGGAAAGACGGTATTCCTATGGTTTGAGGTTCGGTGGGACGGCGATCCGGGGATCGCCCATGATCGGCTCGATACTGAGCATCAAGTCGTTAAGGTCGATGGAGGTGGGATCAATTGGGCCCGGAAAGATGACATCGATGATCTGAGTGAGATCGACGCCGACCATCTTGCGGGGAAGGATCTTTATGTCGACTGGATTGATGGCCGACGCCAGAGTGTTCTCAATGAGTAGAGACTGGGTTGGCGGGACAGCAAGGTTGAGGTCGCCGGTCTGGAAGCTCCAGCTATAGCCGGCGGCCATGCCCTCGCCGGCGGGATTCTTGATGACGTCGAGGGTGAGCGAGGCATCGAGGCCGAGGAGCAGGATCTGATACTGGACATTGGGCTGGAAATGACGCTTGGGGACGAAGCTGACAATCGACGCCCCTGTTGGAGTCACATCGAAGGCGAAGGTGCCTTCGATGTATTCGCGGCTGAGAAGGGTGTCGCCATCCTTGGCAATCAGTTGGCCCGCGGTGAGGATCTGTGTCTGGCCGGGGCCGGTGACAGAGAAGGTGCTTTCGTCAATCGTCGTGGTGTCGATCAACTGATCAAAGGTGATCGTGATCTGGGTACCGAGCACCACATCGACTTCGTTATTTGCTGGATCGACGTTTACTACGAGGGGAGCTGGCACTGGATTTGGCCTTCTTCGGCTACCTTCTTGGTAGCTTTCTTTCAAGATATCAGGCGTTTACAACATGTCTTAGACATGTAAGAATAAATCCGATGGGCCGTTGGCGTAACAAACTGACTCTGGACGGTCCCGACTGGATGGTGCTGCCATGCACTTCCTCCCGGGCCGTGATCGAGCGCCGCCGGCGGCTTCCACGGAGATATCTATGAAGCGCGCCGCCCTCTATATGCGAGTGAGCACAGTCGATCAGCACACCGAAACGCAGCTATACGACCTGCGCGACCTGGCCGCCCAGCGTGGCTATGAGATCGTCATGGAGTACCGGGACACCATCTGCGGGGCCAAATCGAAGCGCCCGGGACTCGATCAGATGATGGCCGATGCCCGCCGCGGCCGGTTTGATGTGGTTGTCTGCTGGGCGTTCGATCGCATGGCGCGATCGGTCCGCCACTTCCTGGAAGTGCTGGATGATCTGAACCACCTCAACATCGAGTTCGTATCGTTCCGCGAGAACATCGACACCGGCGGTCCGCTGGGGCGCGCGATGATCGTCATCGTTGGCGCGATCGCGGAGCTGGAGAGAAATCTGATCATCGAGCGGGTTCGCGCTGGAATGCGCCGCGCCAAACTCGAAGGCCGCCATATCGGCCGCCGCGCCCTGGAACTCGACGAGGACGCCATCCGGGACCAGCGGGATGAAGGCCGAACCCTTCGCGAGCTCGCCATCGACCACCACATCTCAACCGCCACCGTCCGGAAGGTGCTCAAACGGGTCAATCGGGCCTGTGTGGAAAGGGTCGAAAACCACCCCTCTGGAACCCGCATAAACAAAGGGCCGAAAACGGCTGCGTAGCCCGTTTCGGCCCGTGTGAAAACCTATGGGTTAGATCACATGCCATTGCTGACGAATCATGACTCCGAATAGCCGACTATTCGTGCGTGACTGGCCGTTTGTCGATCGGATGTCGGAGGTGCACCGAACGACGATCTCATAACGAGAGTGCCTCCCTCTTAACCAGCAGCTATAGGTTGAATTCCGGCCGCGCTCACCATCCTTTAGAATCATTTGCTTACGAACAATTCAAGCAAGTCTCCATCGCAAACCATAGTAATGCCACTCTGGTGGAAACTCTAAGGTCGGGCGCTGCTCTGTAGTTTCTTAGAGCATGTTTCAAAAATAGGTTCGGCCTCAGCTTAGATACTTACGCGTGAGGC
>CAZLZA010000099.1:13843-16023 GCA_964563875.1 uncultured Acidobacteriaceae bacterium | reverse complement strand
TCGGATCACGAGTTGTTCGGCTTCGGGTTCACCGGCTTCAAGGAACTGCCGAACTCGGTTGATTCCGCCGGCCAGCTCTGCTTCGGCGGCAACATCGTGGTCAGCGCGCCGCGGCTGGGCTTCATTCTCTCAGGCGTGACCGGATAACAGTTTGAACGGGGCGGGGTGATTCCCGCCCACAAGAATTTTGCAATGGCGCAACGGCGCTGGAGGCTTCACATGGCTCTCGGAACAGAATTTCCGATCATCACAACTGGCAACCTGTACACCGCAATCGACACGTATGCGTCGACGATCACGACTCAGCCTCCGGTCAACTCGCCAAGCTGGCCGAATGGTGCGCAGAATCCCATCGGCGCAGCCTACCTGCTTTCGCCGGGCGCATCCGAGGGTCCGTCGATGCTGTATGCGGGTAATGGGTATGGCGCTCCGCTGATCGTGCGCTATGTGCGCTACAACTCGGCGACCGCCGCGGCCATGTTGGCCTATCCAGCCCCTGTCTACTGGACGGACGAGACGTACACGACCGTCACCGGCACCTTCTCCGAAGGCAACCCGGCGTCCACCGGCAACCTGAACTCGTTGGCCGGCTGGCTGCTGCCGAACTTCACGTCGCTGAATTTGACCGGAGCGAATGCCACCAAGGCGCTGAACGGCAACTTCTGCTTCATCGCAACCAAGGGATTCTTGCCGGCGGCTGCGGTGTGCGCTTCGACGGCGGTTGGCGATGCGATCATCGGCGCCTCGGGGAACTTCACCGTGACCCGCACGGCGTCTGGCTCGGCCCCGCTCTGCTCGCGCAACGCGCTGGCTCTGTCGGCTGTCACCTCCAACGTCACCGCCGACATCTGGATCAATTGCGATCCCACGTTCTAAATGAAGGCCCGCGTGTCGAAGTGATGCGCGGGCGTAGTTTCAAGGAGCAGCCATGTCTTTGACGATTACCCCGATTCCCGATTGCACCCAGGCATCTGGACCCTCGCAAGTTGAAAAAGGGTTTCAGCTTCAGCCGGGCACGGCCGATTATCCGTCCGGCGGCTATGTGATCCCTGGCGCTCTGGCGACGGGCTCCAATGTCATCGGAAACTTCGGATCGCAGTTCGCCTACGGAGTAGACCAGATAGGGGAGAACGCTGCCGCGTCCGCTTACATGGCCGACTTCATCCTCCCGGCTGGTTCTTTCGGCGCGACTCCCTCTCCGGCTACGACCGTGACCATGCAGGTCGGTTTGCTTGGCGTCGGCGCTGGCATCCCGCTTGGCCTTGGCGCCGTGTCCGCTGCGAAGTCCACTACGATTGGCGTGGCATCAAACGTCATCACGGTGGCCATCGCCAACAATCTAATTGCTGGCCAGTTCGTGTACCTCCAGAGCTTCACCGCCGGTGGCGCGCTGAATGGCCACATCGTCCAGGTGGCAACGGCCTCCGCCACGGGATTCACGGCCAACTATCCGACAGCGAACATCACCGCCGCGACGGCCGACACCACAGGAACCTATCACCTCGTCCAGGCCGGGCCCGGCAATCTTTTGACCACGGGCACGTCGGCAGCCATCACCAACTCGCTGGCTACCAGCAGCCTGTTGACCATGACTTGCGCCAACAGTTTTGTCCCCGGCCAGTTCGTTGTCATCCAAGGCCTGACCAACGGCGCGGCGGCCAACGGCGTCATTGCTCAGATTCTCACCGCTTCGGCCACGCAGTTCACCGCGAACTGGACGGGATCTTCGTTCTTGACCGGAGCAGATGTCGGCACGGCCAAGTTGCTGGTCACCTCCGGCGGAGCTCCCGTAACAGTGGGAACGGCGTTTGCGATTTCCAACTCTCTTGCGACCGCGAACTCGGCGGGTACGGCGGGCGTGGTAACGCTGACCGCACTCAACAGCCTGGTCCCCGGAAACATCGTTGTGATTCAGGGATTGACCAACGGAGCCGGAGTCAACGGCGATCAGTTGGTGGTCAATGCGGCTTCCCTGACAGGCATGCTGTTCGTCTCGAACCACATCAATGCGGGATTCACCACCGCCGCCGATTCTGGAACGGCCGCTTTGATGGTTACCGGCAACCCGACTGGTTTCCCGCAGGTATCGCCCGGAACCGATCTGAGTGCCTGCACCTGGTTCGCGAGCTTCCTGAACAGCGGAGAGTAAAGCATCGATCAAAGAGGGGCGGGGTCACAGA
>CAZLZA010000099.1:9365-13743 GCA_964563875.1 uncultured Acidobacteriaceae bacterium | reverse complement strand
CCCAGCAGGTCCAGCCCAACGCTGGCGTGCTTCCATTTGTCCAGCAATATAATTTTGGGCAGATTCAGGGAGCAATTACTGCTTGGAATCCGAACTTTGTGGCCCAGGCTCCAAACGCCATAAATCAAATTGTGCGCCAAATCTACGCGCGCAAGACCTGGTACGGCCTCTTCACAAAAGGCCAGATCATCTGTCCAGCCTCGGTCAGCGGCGGCACGGCTACGGTTACCTTTAATTCCAATACCGTGCAGGGCAACAACACAACCTGGGACCAGACGCTCATCGGCCGCCAGTTCCGCGCCGGGCTCAACACGCCGATCTACACGATCACGGGAGTCGATCCCTTTGCGCAGGTGCTAACGCTGGAGCTTCCATGGGGCGGCCCGTTCCCACCGGGCCAGACGACGCAGACGACCGGCTACTACATCGTGCAGATGTACTACAGTTTCGGCCCGAACATCAAGTACATCAAGACCTGCGTCAATATGCAGATGGGATTCAAATTGTGGACGAATCTCACGCAAGATTATTTGGATAACCGCGACCCGTGGCGCATCACCGTAAACTTTCCGTGGGGGCTGGCGCCGATGCCGGCAGATCCGAATGGGAACTACTTGATTGAGCTTTGGCCAGCGCCCTTCACGGGCCAGGCGCTCCCTTTTATGGCCTACTGCCAGCCGGCCAACCTCGTAAACGATACTGATTCCCTGCCGCCGTACATCCGCTGCGACGTGGTGATCAAGGAAGCGATGTGCTGGGCCTTGCGCTACAAGCCGAAGGACAACCCCGGCTATGATCCGCAGACGGCGCTGTCGCTGGCGAACACCTTTCACCAAGAGTATGAAGGCTTGCTGGTCGAGATGATGAACGAGGACGAGAATCTGTACCGGACAAGCGCGACGATCCAGGGCGAGGATCTGCCGTTCTATACGCCGGGTGGATCGCTCTGGGATGCGCAGCACGCTGTCATGAGTGGTGGTGCGATAAACGATTGGTAGTGGTAAGATGGAGACGAGGTAAGAGACGAGATGGCACAGACTTGCGACAGATGCGGCGTAGTGGTTTATCGGCGTATTTTTCGACTTGAGCCTCCCTATAAGGGGCAATGGCATGGAGTGGATTGTGGATGTATGAAGAGGCCGCGAGAACTAGCTGATACGACAGCTAACAGCTTCGACATCACACTGGATCACGTCCATGACTCCTTTGGAAAAAAGGTTCATGTTGGTAATTTGCGGGAGTTGTCGGCGGCGGAAAAGACTTACGGGTTTCAAAGCGTAGTCCTGAACTCGGACGCACAGAACTTCGACGACCCACCGCAGCAGCGCGAGGTGACGGTAAGTGATCTTGTCAAGAGAAAATTCTCTCAAGTGAGGCAGAGGTATGCGTGAAGACAAAGAAACCCCAGAAATGGAAGCTCGTAGCCACTCGTCGAGGTTTTTGAAGAAGGCAGCCAGGCTTTCTTCCAAGCGGAAGACGGTGAAGCGCAAAACGAAAAAGCGCAAGTTGCACCGCGCCACAAAGCGCAGGGCGGGAAGCAGGCAACCATGAACCCATCGGAACGAGTCACCGACGTATTCCGGCGCAAGAGTTTCGGCAAGGTGGACGCGCCAGCCAACTCGAAGCCGGCCACCGACAACTTCCACATCGATCGTGCGCGCCTGGGGATGCACGAGGAGTACGACCCCTCGGTTGCGAACGAGTGGGGCGGGACGGGGGAATACGTCCAGAAGCTGAATAGCGTGATGGACAATGTTCGGGGCGCCATGGGCGGCATCGGCTGCAAGTCCAGCTACCGCAGCGTCCACGAACCAGCCGAGGTGACCAGCACGGAAAAACCAGGTTGCTGCCCGTCGCCGTATGGTCGCGATGCCAAGAACCCGTTGACCAGATTGAAGGGAGACTAAGCCATGGCCGTTCGCCCATTTGCAGGAATCATCACACTTTCAGGGGCCGCGCAACCGCTATTCGGGTCGGCCGTCACTGCTGCCGTCACACCACCGCCAGACCAATTCAGTGGAGTTCTCACGCCGGGTTCAAACGAGACGCAGTGCTCTTTGACTGTCACATCGACCAAAGGGTTCTTGCCGGGCGACCGTGTAGCTGTTGGCCTTGCTGCGGCGTTCCTGCCGGGCATTGTGGCTGTCGGCTCCATTCCCGACCAGGGAACAGTGAAGACTATCACCTCTGGAACCGTGATGGTGGTTCAAGGCTTGAAGCAATCCCATGCGGCCATCGGCGAATGGTGTGTGCTCAATGAGGACGCCGGCAACGTGCATATCCAGCCAGTCTCTCTTTCCGCGGCAACCTACATCGGGAACGCTTCGACTGTGGCCTCTACCGATCTGAGCGTCATGGACTACCTCGCTTCCGGGGCCACGACGCCGCTTGATTTTGAGTCCATCGGACAGAGCCAGCCCATGCAGTTGTCGCAGTTCTGGGTGCTCGGGTCCGGCACTCTTGTCCCGCGCTTCACGCAGATATAGCCCATGGCCACGCCGATCTCCACGCTCGCCGCGAATTGCCAGTCGCGCCTCGAAGAAGTACCGGGGAGCGCTGGAAGTTGGTGGTCTGCGCAGTACGAGATCTACTCGGCGATCATGGAAGCGCAAAACGATCTACTCCTGCTCGTCGGCCGGCCCACGCAAATCGTCAACATCCCCTTCACGCTGACCGCCAACTCGGTATGGCAACAGATCCCGAAGGGGTTGCTTCTTTTGACTGACATTCAGGGCGCGGGCAGCCCGCTCTACAAAGTAAACTTGTGGGATCTCGACTACCTGCAAACGAGTTGGCAGAGCGATTGGAGCCAGGACGTTGACGACGTTGCCGTGCGCTGGGCGCCGATCAGCTTCAACCTCTTTGTCGTCCACCCGGCAGTCTCCACACCCCAAACCGTGAACGTGACCGCAATTCAGTATCCAACGACCGACGTTTGGCCGTACACTGGAAGCGAGAGCGTGGTCTTCGAGGACAACTTCTTCCAGTTGATCGAGGAGTACGCAACTTTTTACTGCCGAATCAAGGAACTCGGAGGAGAGTTCCAGGAGGGCATGAAACTCTTCGACCAGTACCTGCAGGGCGCGAAGCGCATGAGCGCGATTCAAGACCTTCGCGACCCGCTTCTCTTTACGAGCGGCATGGGCGCGACCAACAACATCAACCCAACAACCAAGAGATAGGAGATTTCCATGGCGAACGGAATCCAGCAATTTCACGGCGCAGTAAGCGAGTGCTCGTGCGGCCTCGCAAAGCATCCCGAAGGCACGGGCGAGCGGGCTTGCAAAATCTGCTTCGGCAGAGCATTCGTGGCAGAATGCCTCGGCTGTGACGGCCACGGCCAGACCACACAGAAGATGGCGGGCGGCCCCGGCGTCATGTCGGCGACGTGCATCGCCTGCGGTGGAGTTGGCAAGTTCGGCGTCAACAAGCCGGCGGACTGGGACGAGACGCACCCGGTTGCCGTTCCAGAAGAGGCGCTCGTCACGGCGTAAGGGAACAAACGGGGAAAAGGCGCGTCGTGGAACATTGAGGGGTGAGTCATCGCAAATCCAGGCGTAGGCTACAGGACGGCAGCGGACTTGATCTTTGAGATCAGCCTGCACCTCTGTATGCCTGCGGTCTACGCTGGACTCTCTAATCCCATCGCCGCCGGCGCAGGTGTTACGGCCACCGTCGGCAGCACATACGCGATGTATTCTGGCGCGCAACTCGTCGTCGAGCAGCCCGGCAACGCCACGCAAGAAGTCGTCACCGTCCTAACGGTTCCCTCTCCCACCACTTTCACCGCCAACTTCGCCAACGCGCACGCCGCCGCTGCACCTGTCTGGGGAGCAACCTTCCCGACTCAGCAGGCCACAGACCCGATCTTCACTCAGGCGGAGATGCTGCAGTACCTGTCGCGCGCGCAGAACGAGTTCCTGACGGCCGTGCCGTGCTTCTACCAGCGGTTCTTCCAGAACGTCAGCATGGGCCAGATCTACCAGGCCACGCCGCCTACGGCCATCCTGATCGACCGCATCGCGGCCTCGGCGCTCGACATCGGCATCACCAGCATGGTGCGCGCCGGCGGAGTTGTGACGCTTACCGCGGGCGGGCCGACAAACCTGGTCCAGTACAACACCTTCGCCGTGGTCAATCCAACCGATCCATCCTTCGTCGGCGTTTTCGCGGTCATCAGCGCGCCGTCGCCCAACGTCATCACCTACCGGCAGGTCGGCGCCGATGGATCGACGACAGGCGGCACGATTCAATCCATGCGTAGACTGTACGAGTTGACGCAGGAGGAGCTCGTCCAGCAAGATCGTAGTTGGCAGTCCAATTATGTCGGGCCGCTGCAAAGCTGGTTCGAGGACCGGGCCGGGCTCTACCGCTGGGG
>CAZLZA010000099.1:4275-9265 GCA_964563875.1 uncultured Acidobacteriaceae bacterium | reverse complement strand
ACACCGCTGCCAATTCAGCGCGTCCAGTTTACAGCCAAAGACTTTGCGGAGAACCCAGGGAGCGTCAATGTAACGCTGAACCAACTCATCGGAGCGATTCAATCTCTGCAGGGTTCAAGCGGACCAAGCGTTCTCCCTTCGGGGATCGATGTGGCCGGCAGCACGATCACAGGCCTGGCCGCGCCCACTTCCCCGTCAGATGCAATATCGGCGGGGCACGCGGCAAACCAATACAGCGCATCGTCTCTCGGGCCGCAACTCGACATTGGCGGTAAAAACGCATTGAAGGGTCTGACGGGGTTGCAGATGACCTCAAATTCTCAGGCATCAACACTTGCAACGATCACGGCAACCTTGGCAACTGGAGTGAGCGGAACGGTGACGCTGGTCAAACTAACAGTCGGCGGAACGAATGGATCTTTGACTTTTACCGCAGGGTTGGTAACTTCCTTCACGGCTCCGACGTAAAGAGAACAACATGGCAGAGGAAACAACATACAAACCGATTCCATTCATCTATCGCGACAGAGGTTTAATCGCAAGAGATATAGAAGATCAGTGTCCGCCAGATACTTACCTCAACGATTTGAATTGTCTTTCCAGGGCCGAGAACAGCATGAGTTCTCGCTACGGAACAATTATTATTAACCGCGATCCTGCTGGCGCAGGAACCAGCAATCATTATTTTACCCAGCCGGTTACATCTCTTTCGCGACTCGCATTCCAAGGCAGCGCATGGCGTTACGCCGGTCTCGCCGACGGATCTCTCCAGCGACGTTCAGGAAATACACAAGGAGCTTACACGCAGCTCACTCTGCCGACGACCGTAACCGGGACACAAATTGTTCTCTCCGGCCAGCCATTCGAGTCCATTGTCCAAAGTTGCTTTGAGACAAGCCAAGCCTATCTTTTCATTTACGACCAAAACGCATCAATCAAAGACCAAGGAACAGGCAACCCGCAACTCACTGGCATCGACCCATCCCCATACACGCTCAATGTGCTTCCCTACGCCCCGCTGCTTATTATGATTGATAGTTTTGCTACAGGAAACACGTACACCAACTCAGGAACGAGTGCTTGGGGATATGGGGCGTTGGATACCTTGGATGCCACTTACGGAACTCTTATTACAGATTTCAGCCAATTCTACGGAATATCCTCGTCAACCGGAGGAGGGACGCGCTATCCATCTACGGGATACGTTACCGGATCATCGGGCAGCGTATCTCAAACAGGGGCTGGAACCAACACGGTAACAACAAGCGTAGGAGGAGGGTTTGCTTCTGTAGTTCCATCAACAGGGCAAATGGTCACTATTTATTTAGATGTCAGCAGCAGTTGGAGCGTAAGCGGGGCAGCATACGTTTATGCGAATTACGAGTACAGTGTTGATGGGGGAGCGACGTGGACTACATTTTATAATACGTCCGCATCGTCAGGATCGGGAACGCATCCCACTTCTCAAATGTCATTTGTTGTAGGCGTATCAAACCTTAACCTAGTTCAATTTCAAATAGTTCTCACAGCGCAATGCTTTCCAGCAGGCTCCCCGTCATGCTCGCTTACCACGGCTATTACAAACCCCTACGCGGTGGTGAGCAACCCTGGAGCGTTTGGACCTATCGCAAACGGCATGATTGCCTTGCTAAATACAAATACTCAGGTCACCATCCCGATTTCCAGTGTTACGTCGCAGACGCTTGTCGGAGGAATATACACTCAACTGCTCGTAAATACGACAGCGGCGCACGGCCTTGTTGCGAATGATCTGATGGCTATTTATGCGTCGTCGAGCGATATTGTTGATGGATTCTACAAAGTGATTTCAGCGCCAACTACCACATCTCTTACGGTTGCTTTTCAGTCCGCCGTGCAGATTGGGGCGAATGGAGGATATGTTACCTACACAACCTCCGGTTCAGGCGATGCCAATGTTCCTTCCGCTTGCGTTCTAACAGACCAGTATGCTTCTCCATATCCGTCGCAGATGTCCGCATGGGGATTCTATGAATGGGTTCCTCCCTCAACGGCTGCGTTTCCTCTTGGCGCATGGAGTGGGACGATTGCGGCAGCGAGTTCGACCGCGACAATAAGCAAGACAGTAAACCTGGATTTAAATCAGAACAACCAAGTGACCGATGCCGACTTGATTGTTCTGACGCTGCTGGTGTCGAATCCAGAAAATATAAGTCAGGTAGAATTGTCGTTTACTACATCCTCTGGAACCAACAACTACTACACGGCATTTATCTCTCCAGCATATTACCAAGGAGCTGTGAGCGGGAACACGACAGCGTATCAAGCAACAGAAAGTCAGATACTTGCAGACACACTCGGATTGATTACCGGGCAGCCTGCTGGAACGATTAGCGCACAACTGCAGCCGACAAATATCTCGACAGGTTCTGGATCGTGGCAAGCCTGCTATATTCCGCGAGGGAACTTTCTGCCGGTTGGACAAGCGGGACAAGCGGGAATCGACTGGGCAAATGTGACTGGTTGGACGCTGACGGTTACAACAAACTCCAATGGTGGCGTGTCGTTCTCAGTGAATGGACTTTATCTGCAATGGGGATATGGACCATCTTCGTTCGCGGGAGTTGGCTACGACTATCGGCAGACTTACTACAATGCAAACACGGGTACTGAATCGTCGCCAAACCCGGAGCAGATGTTCAATGAAGACTACGGCTACCTGGCTTCGACAGCCGCTCCAATCTTCTTGAGGCAAGCGGCGCAGGTGGTGGGCCAGTATTCTCCGGACTCGCAGGTAACTCATGTGCGCCAGTATCGCCGAGGTGGCACGCTATCATCGAACTGGGTCCAGGTCGGCCAGATACCGAACGTAACAGGGACGGGCCAGTTTGTTTTCAAAGATGTGATCGCGGACGCCTATATTCAACAGGCGCAGATCCTGGTACTCGACAACGATCCGCCTGTGACCAGCTCGCTTGTTACGCCGATCCAGACGACTCTGGCGGCGGCAACCACGCTTTCCAGTTTGAATTCAATCTACAGCACTTTCAGCTCGCAGACGGTGACTGTGGCGCAAACCGGCGCGGTGTTCGTGCAGAACCAACTTGCCATCATCGGCAATCCGTCGAACGAAGAGGTGGTGGCGGTCATCACGGGCGGGACGGGAACCTTTACGGCGATCTTGCGGCTGCAGCACAACCAAGGCGAGCCGGTCAGCGTCTACGCTGTTCCCCGGCAACCATGCAGTCTGTGCGCCGAGGCCTACGGCCAGGTGTGGCTGGCTGGCGACGAGAACAATCCCAACAACCTTTACTACTCGAAAAAGGGGTTACCGGAGAATTTCGGTCCGCAGAACTACATTTCCGTCTCGACGCCAGACGACATTATCAACGCAGTCATCAACTGGCGCGGCACGCTGATTGTCGGCACGCTGAAGACGTGGAAGATCATCGTGGGAGGAGCAAATCCCTATCCACAACCAACAGGCTCCGTGCATGGCATCGTGGCAAGGGATGGATGGATCGAGGTTGAGGGAGCGATTGCCTACCGCGCAGCGGATGGAATCCGGATGTTCACTGGCGCCGATGGCCAATACATGACGCTGCCTATCGAATGGATTTACCGCGGCAACCCGCAGTGCATCCCGCCGCAGGCCGACCCGACCCAGGCCGGACAGGATGTGTTCGCTTATTATAACAATCAAGTTATTGAATCCTATATCAGCACTGGCACTGGCAGTCCCCGGTATCGGATGATATGGGATACCGAGTACAAGCGCTTCCGCTATGACGACGTGGCTGCGACCGCGATGTTCTGGGAGAAGGACACGAACGTCTTTCTCGTCGGCAAGCAGATCGGAGCCGGAAAGTACGCCGTGGTGCAAGACCAGGTGGGCGACTACGACGACGGTGGATGGAATACAGCGACACCTCCGGCGCTGATCCAGACGCCAATCACCATGACCATCCAGCATCCGTACCGCGACCTCGGAAAGCCACACAACAAGAAGCAGTGGAACTGCTACGAGACAGATGTGAATACGCAGGGCCAAGTGATGACCTCGACGCTGCTCTTCGAGGGCGGGTTCATTTCGGTTCCGCTGGCGAATGCCTCAACCACGCATCGAGACAAAGTGGATCTCTTCGTCAACAACGGACTCGGGCAGGAGGCATATCGCGCATCAATCATTCACACCATCCCGGTGACGGTTGCGCCAATTCTCTACCAGGAGGACATCTACGCGGCCGAGTTGGCGGAGCTGACGGCGACCATCGATTCCTACTGGATCAAGTTTGGGACGGACGAATCGAAGTTCGCCAAGCAGGCCTACTTTGATTACAGTTCCCCGGCGCCGATCGCCGTGAGCCTCTACGCTGACAACAACGCTATTCCCTACTTCACGTTCACACTGCCGGCGGCCGCGACGCGCACGGTGATTAGGCAGAGATTTGGAAACAATAACCCAGGGACGACGGCGTTCACCTTTAGGACATGGCGACTGGTTGCGCTGGCAACCGGAGCGGTTCCGCCAGATCGTTTCCAGATGTGGGCTCCGATCAAGGTAGAGTGGAAGCCAGTTGGAGCGGGAAATAGTTTCAGACCGTACGAACTTAAAACGTAGGAGGCGACTGTGGCGTTTAGGCTATGTGAAGACAAGAAATGCAGGTCGAGACACCCGAAGGCGGTGTTTCAGGTGGACGGGCGCCTCAAATGCTTCGCCTGCTACGAGAGGTTCATGGAGACCAATTTCGTCGATGAGCACAGGATATACCGCCTATCCGACAAGGAATCCGACTTCCCTGAGACGATGAAGCAGTTTACGGCGCGGGCAGTGAGCGCCTGATTTTCCGCTTGCAAGAATCGGATGCCGGGTGTACATTTGAATTGCAAGCGTAACCAACGCTTAGAGACGAGGACAATTCATGGACGTGAAAAACTTAGAACTTGACGGAATCTGCTTCAACCAACCCCCCACCAAAAGCCAACTCGTGAACACCTTGCGGGATGTGAG
>CAZLZA010000099.1:0-4175 GCA_964563875.1 uncultured Acidobacteriaceae bacterium | reverse complement strand
AATGACGATCTTCCAACTAAGACGAGGGGTTCTCCTTCAAGGCTTTCATGGTGTGGGGTTTATCTCCAAACCGAAATACTCAGGATGGATATTGAAAGCTCTTGGCGTAACCGTCAAGTGGAACCATCCTGAATCAACGGTGTGGTTTGAGTCGAGCATTTCTTTTGGAGGGATCACTCTCCTGAGAAAAAGATTCATGCCCGTGAAGCCATTCATGAACGGGAGTATTGCGGAGGATCAGGCAAAAATACTGAGGGATGTAGTAGAGCAGAATGGGTTCATCTACAGCTCTCCCAATATCACAAAGGAAACATCCAACAAATCTGCTTTCTGGGGCGCGTTTTCCAAATGGAAGTCGGCAGGTATGCCGGACGCCTGGAGTGACCATTCGGGCCTGAAACGCGCAGTCGCGACGCTTGACCACATCGAAGAAGAAAGGAAATCAAATGCCGATTGAACTCGCAGTAGCCCTGCCATTTATCCTCTGGATTGCCCTTCGCCTTGCCTTGCCCGCTGGTCCTTATGAAATGGACCATGGACAGGGCACGAAGCCGGGAACCTTCTTCCCGCTGCTGATTCTCTACTCGGTCTTCGGCTACTCTATCGGCCTTCTTGGCCTGTATGGCGCATCCTGGACTTTCAGGTACACCGGTAATCTTTGGGTCTGCGGAGTGTTTCTGGTGGCTGCGCTCTGCTCGCTGCTATTCAATTGGCTGCTGGTCTTCTTTTACGAAGGGTACATGACAGTGAAGTACCCCGGCAAGGAGTTCAGCGAAGCGCGGGGCGTGTATGAGAAGATCGGCCCGTCCAACTACACCCTCAACAAATACGCGCTGATCCTTTCGCTCGGCTTTTCTTCGGTCGCGTTGCTGATTGCCGGCGTGGTGTTGCTGGCGTTGGAGGTTGGACGGTGATGGAAGGCCTTGTCGAAGTCCGCGAGAGTTACTTCAAGAACGGTAATGGGACGATCTTCATGCGCCGTCAGATTGGTAATCGGATTCTCTTTGAAGGACCGGCGCAAGTTGCTTTCGTCTCGTGGGATATGGCCGACTTACCATGGAATCGCAAGCCTACACAGGCGTTGGTCAAGGAAAATCCGAAAGCGATGGTGGTGTATGGCGGATGAAGTTGACGTTCTCTTGGCCTTGAAAGAAGACGGTTACCGCCTCGGCGACCTTCAAGCCATCCGCTACGACAAGAAGAACGCCGATCTCTTCCCCGACGACTATCTTGGCCATCTGTACAATCGCTGTCGCGAGTCCAAGCGCCGGTCTGGGAACGGAATACTCGACGCTCTTTTTGGCGGCAACCCCGCGTCCGACTTCAATTCCATCGTCACCTATCTCGCCTCGCGCTCATATCTCATAATCCTTGGCCGATGGGAAGGCGAGAAGTTTCATGAACTCGGCTTTGCTTTTTCGGTCATCTCTTGCGGTTTCCCCCACACGGAGAAGAGTCTCTTCGGTGGCTATGGTTTTTTTCGAGACGCATGGGGCACATCCGACCAAGAGATCGTCACCATGCTGGGCCTCGCCTATCTCTTCAAGGAGCTCGACATCATCGCCTTGCACGGAATCCGCTACGAGGAGAACCTGCTCACCGCCCGGTTCATGGCGAAGTTTGGATTCAAAGTGGACGGTGCCATTCCCTACTACCAGTTGAAGGGCAACAAACTGGCGACGGGGATCATCTCTACGCTGCTGCGCACGGACTTCGAGGATTACGTGGCCGACTTCCTGGTCAAGCAGTATCGGGCGGCAGAGGTCGATACTCTAGCGCCTGTGGCCGCTGCACAGCCGGTCTTCGACAACTCCCGCGAGTCGATCGACGAGCAAGTGTCCCGCCTGGCCGCTGGCGAGATTGCGGTGGTCTATTTCCCGTACAGCGCAACCTACGTGCCGGGGATTCCTGCGGGCATGGATTTGAAGGTGATTGCGCAAGGGGAAAACGGGGCGGGCATCTACTTCTTCAACCCCCGGAAGGTTGAAGAGGAACAGGTTGGGTTGGCTAAGATTATTCCGCAGCCGCGTTTGGTTCCGCCCGCGCCCGTAATTGATGTACAGTGGCCGGAAGTCGATGAGGTCATTCCCGAAGCAGAGCGCACCGCGCCGGTCGCCGTCGAGGATCTGGTCGTCGTCCAAGCGTTCGGCGAGGACGGCGCGCTGCTGCGCGACAAGATCGTGGAGCGGACGGCCGAGGCGGTTGCCGTGCAATTCGAGGTCTTCGAGCGCCGATTCCCTGGATGCAGGTGCGAGGTTGTGGCGGCAACCGAGGACGATTTACAGCCAGAACTTCCCTTTTGAGCGCCGCAAAATCCTGAAAATCATCTCCCGCAAGCCAGTTCCCCGGCCCGCCAGTCCTGCTATCATTTCGCCGTAGGAGTGTGGCGAGATGGGAAAAAGTGCAACCAGTCAGGATGCTTCTCTTCAGGCGTCAGAGACTACCAGCGCCAATGCGGTGACTTCTAATGCTGATGCACTGACCGCACTCGCATCACAGCAAAATTCCCAGGCCAACACACTTTTCAACGAGTCAAATCCCGGGTTTGTCGCAGCTCAAAATTTTTATCAAACCTTAGCTTCAGGGGATCCCTACGCTATTTCGAACGCCACTGCTCCCGCCGCGCAGCAGATTGCTCAAGCCACAGCCGGCGCCAAAGACAATATCATGAACAACTCCCCGGCAGGCGGAACCAAAGCGCTTGCGCTGGAAAATGCTGACGTAAAACAGGGAGAGCAGGTCGGAAAAATCGCGTCTCAAGGATACCTGGGGTCGTTCAACGCTCTGGCGAAACTGGGCGCGCAAGGAATCGGCGAGAGTACCTCGATGAAAGGCGAAGCAATATCTGGATACGGGGCGGCGAATCAAGGATATACAGGAGCTGCCGGTATTCAGGGCGGCATCATCCAGCAGAATATGCAACAGAAAGGCCAAACGCTGGGAGCTTATAATTCGTTCACTCAGGACTTGATGACGGGCGGAAAACAGAATCCGTCTATGGCTGGGCAAAGTCCTTCACAGGCAATGCCTGCAGATAATTTTGGCAACATCGGCGCTCAAGGTGGAGATGGAGCAGTTTCAGGTATGACCGGGGCTAACGATCTCGGCATGGACTATAGTGGCGGAGTAGCAGACGGTGGTGGAGCAGCATCATTCTTGGCATAGGAGGACTCGTGGCTCAAGACGAACAAGACGACAGCATGGCCGCTGCTCCTGCTGCGCAGGATCTGCCCACCTACAACACTGCCGACTCCCCTTACCCTACAGTGGACGCGCCATCTATTCCACAAAAGCCCCAGATTCAACTGCCACCGCAACAGCAACAGCCTCCGCAGAACCTCGGAGCCGTGACGCATAGCGGGGCAATTGCCTACCTGGCCGACGGCATTCTCCGTGGCTACGTGCAAGGCCGGAATATGGTCAACGCGCAGCAGGCGATGAAACTCAAGCGCAAGTCGGACGATCTGCAGAACTCCTACAATCAGGATGCCCAGCGCCTGTACCAGTTGGCCTCGGCGGGCATTCCTCAGAACTCGGATGCGTTCAAGTCGGCACAGTCCGCGGTGAACGGTTCATGGGGCGCGCTGCAAGACTTCCGTGGCCAGCTCATCGACCAGCAGGACGGTGGCAAGAAGAAAGGGAAAGGCAAAAACGCCCAACCTCTTCCGCCGGCAGCCGTTCTCTCGAACCCAGCCTCGACGCCGCAAGAGAAGGCCCAGGCGCTGCATCAGGTGTCCATGCAGGCCGGGCCGCCGGTTTTCGCCCAGGTTGCCCGGTTCTACACGCCGCAGGCGCAGCAGCAGAGGGCGAATCAGGGGACGGCGCAGGGGTTGCAGACGGACGAGTTGCAGGCGCGATCGACGATCTCCAAGCTCGGCCCGCAGATCGCGCAGATTCAGAACAAGCCGCAGGATCAGTGGACTGACTCTGAGAAGAGTCTAGTTGCGCAATACAAGCAGGCCTACGGTGTGGTGAACCCGCCGAAGCCCGCCGCTCCGCTGAAGCCGGGCGATGCTGTATTGGTGGCAGCCGACGATGTGGTCGGCCGGATTCAGGCTGACCCAAAATACAAACTCACACCGCAGGACCACGAGATGTTGAGGCTCGGCGGCTTTGAGAAGGATACTTCCGAGAAGCAGTGGTACAACCAGAAGACCGGAGCGGTAATTACCGTT
>CAZLZA010000098.1:0-16173 GCA_964563875.1 uncultured Acidobacteriaceae bacterium | reverse complement strand
GATGAATGCTTTATGGGCTGGGTGATTTGCAGGTAGAGAGATGAAGGTTCAGATTGCCGGCCGCCGCCGTCATGGACGCCGCCGGCGAGTCTGGGTTCAGAAGGCTTGATTGGGGCCGCCAGAAGTTCGAGGGGGATGGCTGGAGTGTAAATATGGAGATGAAGAATGAAGATAAAGCTGAAGCTGATCGCCCGCCGCCCCCGACGTTTTCGTTAGGGGCAAGCTCCATCGAGGCTCTAACTTCCTAGATTCCTGGGTCCTTGTCGGCGGAAGATTCCTTAACGCTAACTAAGGTCAAGATCGGCGCCTCTGAATGTAGGAGCCCCAGACAGCCGCTGCCTCCGTCAATTATCGTGAACTGTAAGGAGATGCCGAGCTCAGGTGACTTGTCGGTGGCCGGCGGCTCGGAGACCTAACCACCTTGACAGGAGCGATGGCCGTCTTTGCCTTGTCGCTCCCAAAACGAGAGCGACAAGGTTGGGACAACGATCTTTGTGTCATGTCACTGTAGCCACGTTGACTACTTTGTCACTTTGTACGGTCGCATCATTTCGTTGTCTTCATGGTCTATGATGTGGCAGTGCCAAACATAGCCCGGTCCATAGGTGGGATCAAATGAGTAGAAGTTCAGGCCGGCAAACGATCTATGAGGCAGAAGTTGCGTGTCTGTCGGTGTCCATCTCACCAGCAGCCTTAGCACTTGGCCAGGATATGCCTTGGCCGTATCTTTCCACCCGGCCTCGTCCGCTTCGGGAGGCACGGGAGAGGCGGAAAGGTAAGGACCGACAGCGGGATTGCCGCCGATAGCTCCGTTTTTGTTGGGCGCGTTATAGGCAAGAGGCGGACCATAGCCGGGACACAAGACGCCACCCGCACACCCTGCCGGGAAGAAGGAAGACCAATCGGAGGTATAGCCGCTAACATCGAAATTCTGGCGATTGAGCACCTGGAACTGGACCAGATGGGTGTGCATGGGATGTGCATCTGGAGTCAGATTGACGATGTCCCATTCTTCTACGGACCCTTGTCGCGGCAATTCGCTGATGCCATCTGAGGGAAATACGGCGTCGATGCTGGGTGACTTCGTGCCGTCCCAGAAAGTGTTGTTGACCATCACAATGTCGGGGCCGCCGGTCACCGGATCCTCCGCCTCTTTCAAGACGAGCTCTCTTTTTACATCGATTTTAAGGCTAGGACTGATGTTACCCTCGCCATCTGTAAATGCCACAATCGGCGTTGGCCTCTTACACCCGTCAGCTGCGGGATCACAGCTCGTGTCTCGTCCCGCCAAACGTTTGTTTACTATGAACCGCATGACTTGAGCCATCCCGGGTTGGTCGACGCCTGGGACAAGCCCATCAGGATAGGGCACGCTGGCATTGTTCGTAACGGTAATCGTCCGGCCCTCCAAGCCAGTGAAGTCGACAATAATGTCGGCTCGCTCGCCCGGTGCGATGAAGACATCATCCATCTTCACCGGCGAGTCAAAGTAATTGTCGTCGGCGCCGACCTGGTAGACAGGCGCTGCTCCGAACATTAGTCTCCACATCCGTGCGTTCGATCCGTCCAGAAGACGAAAGCGGTAGCGACGTGGTTCTACGTTGAAGTAAGGCCAGGGAGCACCGTTGGCGATGGCCACGTCTCCGATGAACTCAGGGATCCAGAAAGGGTGTTGCGGGTCCGAGGGCGGACCGTTCAGGCAAGGATCTCCGACCTGCATGGAGCCGCATTTCGGATCGCTTCCATCCGGCCAGTAGAGCTGACTGTTGGTGTCGAACTGACGATCCTGGAGAGCAATTTCCACTTCATAAGGACCGCTGGGGAGGTTCGCAGGTTCATTGTCTGGCTGTCGAATGAAATAAAACGTAGCGAGACCGGCATAGACGTTCAAGCGTGTCGCACCGAGAAGATGGTCATGAAACCAGAGGGTCCCAGGTTCCTGGGCATTTTGATAAACATAGACCGCCTTACCGGGACCAGCATTATAAAGGCTGGTATATCCGGGGCCGGTTCTTCCGTCGGGCGTAAACCATGCATTCGGCCCGCCATCGACGGTAGACGAGTTCTCTGCGCCATGTAGGTGCGCTACCGCTCCCACCGGACCGATGAAGGGCTGGTTGCAGCCAGGTCCATTCGGGTCATTCATGCAGGGGTTCGTCCCAGGAGTATGGAGCGGGTCCGCCCAGTGAATTGTCTTGTCCAGGCTGATCAGCCCCTGAACCAGGCCGGGGCCTTCCGGGTTTAGCGGGTTAAAGCTCGGCAATTTATTCACATAGGTAACAACGGTCGGGATAGACCTCCTCGTTTCGATAGTTACTCCAGGCCAGTTCGCCGGCCCGAGGAGGGCACTTGTGCGCGTATCGGTGGTTTGATAACCATAGATTCTGGTCGATTTAACAGTTACGACGGGGCAGGGATGAGATTGGCGATCCCACGTGCTGATATACGTTGCCGGATAGTGAACAGTCGATGGAAGCACAGCTTGGTTGATTTCATTCATGGTTATCGTGAGAGAAGGATGGGTCAGGGCATCAACGCGCGGAATCGGACCTGCCGGTCCGAATACCGGAAGCGGAGTTGAAAACTTGGGAATGCAGTCACCAGGCAACGCTGTTTGCTGAACCAGATCACTGGCATAGACGCCACTAGAGACAAAGACAATTGTCGACAACACGAAACACAGACTCAGTAATTTGATTGCCTTCATTCTGATTCTCTCGCTTTCATAGTTATTGGGATCCGGTGTACCCGCCGCGACTCAGCGCGCGGTGGTACAAAGCGATAGGACTCCGGAGTTGGATGGCAAGCGCCGATACCCCGGGCCGGCAGGTGCCGGAAGAAACAGGCAACCCTTTCCCGTTATGGATCACCGATACGATTGAAGATTGTCAGACTCTCAAGCCCACGACGAGTGTCCGCGGCGAAAGAGCTCTCCGCCTAGGCGGACCACGTACCGGGTAGAAATAAATTACGAATGACGATCGCATGAAACATGAAACGCCCGTGCGCGCACCTGCTTCGCATTAAAGATTCAAAGCGTGAATGGATTACATCCGCCATCGCGATGTCGATTCAGGTAGTTTGTTAAGGAGATATTGAGCGACAGAATCAAAAAACGTGAGACCGTCTTCGAGCTTGCCCGAGACCGGCTTCTCGTAATTCAGCGGAATACAGTCCTGGCCCGGCAAGTGGAATCCGCACTGGGTTCCCGCATCCTTCTTGGGATCCATCGCTGGAGAGAACGGTTTATTGGTCAATATTGGCCTTGAGTTTCGTGCGCAACAAACTGGTCACCGCCGCCGGTGAGGCGGGGTGGGTATGACGAGGGTATCTGTATTCCTCTACCGCGACGCTGGCGAGGAATCAGAGGCTGGATTCTCCACTGCGCCGCCAGATTGCGACGAATCCTATGGCACGACAGCGAAAGAGGTGGACCTCACTTGTGGCTATCGCTGTCCGCATCCATCGCGGCGGCTATGGTGGAGAGCTTGCGGAGGATCGTCTGTGGACTGACGGGTTTCGGAAGTATCTCCAACTCTGGCCCACCTTGGTCCTGCCACTCTGCGAGCAAAGTTGCGGAGTAGGTATTGCCGGAAATCAGAAGTATTCGACAATTGGGCAATTGCTCTCGCAATTTTCTGGCCAGAACAATGCCGTTCATCTTCGGCATTATCACATCACTCAGAACGATGTCGGGAATCTCTTCCTGAGCGTGTTCTAAGGCAGACAGGCCGTCATAGAAGGTGCACACCCGAAAATCCAGCCGCGCGAAGGATCACGCTGAGGGTATCAGCGATGGCCGGTTCATCATCGAGTACGAAAACGACCTTCTTGCTCAAGGGAGCGGGAGTGCACATGGTGTTTCGTTAACCTTCGCTTCTCTACCGCGCGATAGAGAGTCTTTCAAGAGTTTATCGCGGTTCCCTGGGAAATGCCCGGGAACTCCGCAGCGCCTGAGGAACAGCCTTAGGCACGCTCTTCGCTGCGACGTTCAATGGGCATCCAAATGGTCACGACGGTACCTTTACCAATTCGACTGCGAACGCGAATCCTCCCGTCATGCTTTTTCACTAGTTCGCTGGTTACCCACAATCCCAGGCCCGTTCCAAAAGATTTCTTGGTGGTAAAGAAGGGTTCGAATATCCGCTTTTTGTGTTCATCTGCGATGCCTGTCCCAGTGTCGGCGATCGTCAATATGACCATGGGGCGCTGGTTGACACATACTGGACCCGCCGTGCGGAGAAACAACGTGCCAGGTTGACGCATCGCGTCGATGCTATTGACGATTAAATTAGAAATCACCTGGCGCATCTCTCCCTCAATCGCGTTGATACTCGTTGTGCACTTGTACTGACGCTCCGCTCGCGCCCCGCAGTCCTTGAGCTTGGCATCAAACAGGTGCAAAACCTCATCGAGTATCTCTGGGAGGTTTACTGCGGTTGCGGTGCCTACCTCGCGGTAAAACCCTAGTGTCTGCTTGACCATATGTGCGGCGCGCCTGAGCTCTCGATCGGCGAGCTCAATGTATTCGCGTACCGATATGGGAAGGTCCGGATTGCTGCTTACGAGGAAAAGAGCATTGGTGACGGCGGCCAGCGGATTATTGACCTCATGCGCAATCGTCGCCGCCATGCGGCCGGCCGAAGCCAACTTCTCACTGCGTATTAACGCCTGTTCTGCCCGTTTTCGTTCTGAAATGTCAACGTGCACGGCGACGGCGCCGAGGATCTCTCCTTGAGGTGTGCGAATGGGCAGAGCGCTGTTTAAGATCGTCTTTCGCGTTCCATCGAAAGTCTCAATTTCAATTTCCTCTCCCAGGGTGGTTGTGCCGTGGAGAACAGCTTTAGCGAGTCCCCAATCGGTCGATTCCAGCCTCTGATTGGTTCCTGGCCTCCGGCCCTTGTATTCGCGGAACTGTTGCAGTTCAACCAGCGGCACCCCTTCTGCCTCCCAGATCTGGTTAGCGGCCGGATTTGCTTGGGTGAGCTTGCCACTGACATCGCAAATGAACACAGCGACAGGAAGCACATCCAGGATCGCGCGCAGTTGTTGCTCGCGCTCCAACAGTGCAAGTTCAGCCTGTTTGCGGGCAGTAATGTCCGTGATGACGCCCACCATCTTAAACGGTTCGCCATCCAGAACAGAAGACACCTTTCCCTGGATTGCGATCCAGCGGACAGCGCCATCCTTGCGACGGATCCTGGTTTCGACGCTCCACGGTGTGTTATAGCGAAGAGCGACCTTCAGACTCGTATCCACTCCGCTGCGGTGTTCAGGCAGTACCCGTTCCATAAATAACTCGTAGCTCCAGTTGTCGAGCAGCGTGTCGTCACCGAAGATCTCGTCATGGCGGCGCGATCGCGTCATGCGGTGGTTCTTAAGATCGAGTTCCCACTCGCCCAATCCGCCTGCCTCAAGGGCGAAATCAAGCCGGTCCCGGCTCTGCTGCAACTCACCCAGCAGTTCCGCACGCGCTTCCGCAAGCTCACGCTGCGCTCGCGCTTCGGCGGTTGCCATCTCCTTGCGCAGCGCTTGCTCGTGGAAGCTGCGGTTCTCGTCCTCGAATTGTTTTCGGCGAAGAGCCGCACGTACCCGTGCCCTCACAATTTCAAAGTCGCTTGATTTCGGAATGTAGTCGTCTGCCCCGGCATTGATTGCCTCAACCATTGCCTGTTTGTCTTCCACGCCCGTCAGCATGAGCAGGGGGATATCGCGTAGCTTCAGCGACTCCTTGATGCGGCGGCAGGTCTCATGGCCGGATAGCCCTGGCATCATAAGATCGAGCAAAATACAATCCACACTCTGCACGGCTGCCAGTTCGAGCGCCTCGTCGCCTGAACGGGCAAGCACCACGTCATAGCCTTCCACACGCATCTGTCCTGCCAGTTCCTCAAGATACGTTTCGCTATCATCAACCGCGAGAACTCTCTTAGGCCCAAGAACGCTGGATTGGGAATCCAGCGCGGAAGGTGTGCTGGCCGACCGCAAGACTGCTGCCAACCGTGTCAACACTACGCTCAGATCTTCAGCCTTGCGCACAAAACCATCGGCGCCAGCCTCAAGCGCTCGTAACTCCTGGGTTCGGTCCTCTGAGCCTGTAAGCAGCAAGCAGGGAGTCCTGCGCAGAACCGCATCATCACGCATTCGCCGCACAACCGTAGCTCCGTCGATGCCCGGCAGTCCATGATCGACAATCACTGCGGATGGTCGATTACTCACAGCCGCGTGCAATCCGTCTTCACCGGTGGATGAGGTGATTACGCGGTAGCCCGCAGCTTCCAGGGCCTCACGCATTTCATTCCTGAAAGTTGCGCTGTCATCGATCACCAGGATCGTAGCGCGAGCATCCCTAGTGGGTCGTGGCTGATGCAGTCGAATCAGTTCCTGTGCGCGGGCGACCACATAACTGGAATCGTAGGGCTTGCCAATGTATTCGTCTGCGCCAGTTTTGAGTCCGTGAATGCGGTCACGGACTTGCGCCTCAGTTGAAAGCAGAAGGATTGGGATCGCCGCGAGCATGGTGTTCGCTCGCACTTCCTGCAGAAACTCTACTCCGTCCCCATCAGGCAGCAAGACATCCAACACGATCAATGCAAAAGAATTCCCGTCCAGAGCGGCGCGGCTTTCTTGTATTGTCGAGCAGGGGGTCACGTCGAATCCAGCGCTCTCAAATGCCTCGCTCAGGTCCATCCGCACCGTGAGACTGTCGTCGACGATTAATATGCGGGACTTCACAAGCCTTGCCCCATTTTCAAATCAGCGGTTAAAGCCACGAGCGTAGGCGCAATCTCTTCCACCGGCAGTACGCGTTGTGCGGCGCCAATGCGGATTGCCTCACCTGGCATGCCAAACACCACAGAGCTGGCCTCGTTCTGCGCCACGGTCATGGCTCCAGCCTGGCGTGCGGCTAATAACCCCAACGCCCCATCTTTCCCCATGCCGGTGAGCAAACATCCGATGAAACCCGATCCCATCTCTCGCGCCATGGATTCGAGCAGCACATCGACAGAAGGCCTGCACGAATGCCGCTCCGGGCCGTTGTCCAGGCAAAGTTGCCCGCCACGCACCGCCAGGTGTCGGCCCGGGGGAGCCAACACAGCGCCGGATTTCGGCAGAGGTTCACCGTCCCGCGCATACCTCACACGAATCGAAGACTGCCCGTCCAACCACTCCGCCATCGCCGCTGCAAACGGCTCGCTAAGGTGAAGGACAATCAGAATCGGCAAAGGAAAATTCGCTGGGAGTTCACTCAGGATTGCACGGATCGCTGCAGGGCCTCCTGTAGAAGCACCTATGGCAACCGCCTGAAGTGGAGACTGCGGGTAACGTACCGGAAGTTCGGTAGTGACTCGAGCATGATGTTTTTGCGTCGTCCGTCCACGCGGATGGGTGATTACCTTGATCCGAGAAATCAATTTCACGGTAGAAATTAACTTGCGTTCCCAGCCATCGAGCACCGCGTTGCCTGTGGGCTTCTCCAGTACATCGAGCGCGCCGGCTGCCAGTGCGTCGTAAGTCTTGAATAACTCGCCACGGTTCGTGGAAGCCGATACGATGAGAATGGGCGTAGGACAGTAAGCCATCACATATTCGGCAACCGCCACGCCGGTCATGATCGGCATCATCATATCCAGTGTCATTACATCTGGCCGCAGTGACTCGCACAGTTCAATGCCACGTTGACCATTCGGAGCTTCACCCACCACTTCCAGGTCAGGATCGCACTCCAGGACCTCAACCAGACGCTTGCTTACGGTCAAGGAATCTTCCACCACTAAGACCCGAATCTTTGCCATCTCAACCTATTAGTCGACGAATTGTTTGCAGCAATTGTGCCTGATCAAATTCACTCTTCACGACGTACGCCCGCGCACCAGCCTCTTCGCCACGTTTTTTATCCTGCACGGAATTACGAGACGTAACCAGTATGGCAGGAATGCCTGACAGAGCGGGAGTGGAGCGGGCGTGAGCGACAAATTCAAAACCATCCATACCTGGCATCTCCACGTCTACCACGAACAGGTCGTAGGTTTTCTCGCGTGTCTTCTCTAAAGCCTCTTCGGCGGAGGTTGCGAGATGCACCTCATAACCGGCGGTTTCCAGAATGCTCTGCTCCAGCATGCGCGTCGTCAACGAATCATCAATCACCAGTACGATTGGCGTTCGCTGCGGCGCTTCCTGTGCTTTGATCCCTCGCTTGGCGCTCGCCGCAAGAACCAGTGCAGCTGGGTCCAGAACCAGTTGCGGATTCCCTTCAGCATCCAGCGCAGCGCCCGCCACCACCGAGTCGACTCCCGCGAACACTGGGATAGGGCGCAGAAGAACAGTTGCCGTGGTCAGAACCCGGTCCACGCCTATCGCCGCATGCTCCATTCCGGAACGCACTACCACTGCCGAAAAACGCGTCTCCGGTCTGCGCCAGGATGGCTGTCCTAACGCATCCGCCAATGGAAGAAAGGGAATGGTCCTGCCGTCGAACACAATGGAGTGGCCATCAGGACTGTGTGCAATATCGGTGTCCACTAATCGCAAGGTCTGTTGTACTGCGTCCAGCGGGAGCGAAGCCTTCAATCCTGAGCTCTCAACCACCACGGCGCTCAAAGACAACAACGAGACAGGCACAGATATCTCAACGGTGCTACCGTTGCCGGGAGCAGTCCACATCGCCACTTCGGCTTTTAATTTGCTGGCGGTTTCTCGAACCACGTCCATTCCGATGCCACGCCCGGCAACCTCGGTCACCGAGCCGCTAGTGCTGATGCCGCCACGCAGCAGAAGACGAAATACATCTTCAGAGCTGAGCGCTTCTACTGCTTCCGCGGATACCGAACCGCGAGTGACAACGGCACGGCGCAGTGCCACCACATCGAAACCTTGTCCGTCATCCTCACAAGCAAAGACCACTCGATTGCCCTTGCGACGAACCTTCAGCAAGACCCTGCCCAGTGTGGCCTTACCCAACTGGGCACGTTCCGTTGGAGTTTCAATGCCATGGGCCACCGCGTTACGAACCATCTGTAACAATGCATCTCGCACTGCCGCCAATACGTGTGCATCAAGCCGATGCTCTCCACCGGTAGTCACAAAATCCACCTGCTTGCCCAGCGTCTGCGCAGTATTGCGCACCGTTCTTCGCAAGGGAGCGAAGACAGCACTGGCAGGTACCAAGCGCAGGTGGTGCGCCGTATCCCGTACCTGTGCCAGTTCTCGCTCCACCTGCTCTACGCCTAAGACGAGGCCGCGAGACAACGGTTTGAGGACAGTCCGCAGGTCTCCGGCAATCGCACGCCATTTTCCCAGTGACACTGCGGCACGCTCACGTCCCGTGTCGACTCCGGGAGCTGACAGATGGCTCACCAGCAAAGTAGCCAGATTGGCAGCGTTCTCCACTGCAGCCAGTTTGGCTTTCAGGCCAGCCAAACGCACGCTGCTTTCGGCTACACCTTCCACCAGCGCATCCATATCGCCCAGATCGACGCGCACAGTATCGAAGGTTTCATCGGGAACGGTCGCCACCGATTGATCTGTCGTCTTGGGCTCCGTCTGTTCTGCACCCAAGGTCGAAAGATGCGCCGTCATGCCGTCCACGAGAGGGAGCATCGCTGAAGCTTGGTTTTTAGGTACTGCATCGCCGCCCTTGAAGGGCAAGAGGACATCTTCCAACTGATGCGCCAGTGCTGCAATGTCTGCTTGCTTTACGACATGAGCTGCACCCTTGAGGGTATGCGCCAAACGAAGCAACTGACCCACCAAATCTTTGCCCGTGATTCCTTGCTCAAGGTCGAGCACACCTCGGCTGAGTTGCTCAACAATCTCCTTAGCCTCGATCCGGAAATACCGGTAGGGATCCTTCGCCATTATTTGGCACCATTTGCCTGGGATCGAATCAATTTGCTCAGGTCGCGCGACAAGGTCGCAAGCTGCGACGCGGTTTGCAACGCCTGGGCTGTGCTCGCCTCTGCTTCCTTGCTGACCTGTGAAACGTTGTTCACCGCCCCGTTCACCTGTTCGACAGCTGTGGTCTGCTGCTTGGTGCTAAGTTCAATCTCGCGCGCCGCTTCCGTCGTCGTGCCCAGCATTAGGGTGATCTGATTCAGCGAATTTGTCACTTCACTGAACGCACGCGTGCCCGCATCCACAGCTTTGCTGCCACCTTCCGTCGCCATTACAGTGGAGTTGACGGCGGCGCGGATTTCCTCGATCAGAGTTCGAATGTCCTTTGTTGAGCCGCCGACTCGGTCCGCCAGTTTTCGGATTTCATCGGCCACCACCGCGAATCGCTTGCCGCTGTCTCCAGCACCTGCAGCCTCGATCGTGGCGTTGATCGCTAGAATATTGGTCTGCTCCGCCAGTTCATTGATGATGTCCACAATGCTGCCGATCTGTTGCGATTTTCGGCCCAAATCGAGCATGTGGTTGACGATTAGATCGACCTGCTGCTTGATACCAACAACCGATTCCCGTGCGCGCTGCACCGTCTTGTCGCCAACGGCAGCCGCGCCCGCGGTCTCGGACGAAATGCTCGCGACTCGCTGCGCACTTTCCGCAATCTGACGAGAGGTAGCGAGCAACTCATTGATGGTCATGGTGATTTCACTCATCGCCGTCGCTTGCTCCCGCGCGCCGGTGGCCTGCTGAGTCGCCGTGCTTTGCAGCTCAGCAGAGGAGCTGGAAACATCCTGTACGGCGGAGCCAATTTGACGCGAAAGCAACCTGGTGAAAAATCCAGCTAAAAGGAAAGCAAGCACGATCACTAAGGCGCCAATCGCCAGGACAAGCTTCTTGGCGGAGTCAGCCTCGGCGGTCGAGGCATTCCGCCCGTCATTTAGCAGCTTCTCCTCCCATGCAGCAAAATCGTCAACCCTGGAGTAGAGGCGTTCGACCACGGGAATCACTTCACCACGCATGAATTGAGCAATCGCAGCGTTCGACGCGTTGGCGTTGCGCATCTCATTGGCCTTCAGCACCAGGGCCTGATGTTCCATCTCTGTATCCTCAACGACGCGAATCATGGCCTTGCCTTCCGGTGTGAACAGATTCGGCCTCATGTGTTCCAAGGTTCGGAGGAAAAGCTGCCGCGCTTCGGTTTCCTGCTCAAGGTACTTAGGATCTCCGGAAAGCATGTAGCCGCGTACGGCCGCTGCTTTCCTTGCGGCTGCGGTCTGCAACCTGGCGGCATCAATCAGGTTCTGTGCGTTTACGGTAAGAACGCGGTCCTTGCTAGCCACCACACGGTTCAGAGCGTAAACAGCAATTGCCGCCATGGCCGTCGCCAGTATGGTGGTGATGGCAAATCCCATTGCGAGTTTTTGTCCGAAGGTCAACCTGCGATCCATTACGGCTCTCCTTAACCCTGTCCTATTTCCGGCGCTCACTCGCGCCGCGCGTTTTAATACGCTCAAGCAAAGCGGAAATGCTGATCAGCCCCCTCAAGGTGACACCCTCGCGCAAGCTTGCGCTGATGTAGCGGCCGTGGCCATCTTGAGGGACAATTTTCTCAGTACTTGGCAGCTCGAACATCCGCTCCATCGTCTCGAACGCAAGAGCAATTGGGCTCTGCCGTTCGCCACAGAACACCAGCCAACGTACTTGTTCGCGCTGTGATTTGAGTCCGAGCAGTTTGGCCAGATCAAACACCGGAACAACAATTCCTCGAACTCCGGTTAGTCCCAACAACTCCGGCACCCGGCTGGGTACCGGCACAATCTTCTCAGTGAGTGCCGCTAGCCCTGAGATTTCGCGTATCGGAATGGCGTAGCGTCCGGCATCAAGGGTAATGGCGAGCATCGGCTGCAGCTCTGCAACCTGCTCATGCGGCACAATGGCAAACGACTCGTCAAAGAGGCGGCGCATTTCTTCGATCCTACTTTCGAGCTTCGAAACCACCGTGTTCATACTTGTCCCTGGCACCCTCGCAACTCTCGAAGACACATTTGCACCAAGGCATTGCGACTGAATCCACCACCAAACAAGAGGACTCGCTTCGCATCTTCACGCGGCAGCAGTAACGACGCCTGGCTCAGTTCCTGCAAGGCCAATTCCGATTCCCCACTGCGTTTGGCCAAGATACCCCAATGCAGGTGCGGCATGGCGAAAGATGGATCCAGATAGATCGCAGTTCTGTCATTTTCCATCGCAGTTCCACGATCGTCCAACTGTTCGCGACAAAGCGCCATCACGTAATAAGCGCCCGCATTCAACTGATCCACTTTGAGAGCATATGCGCACGTCTTTTCAGCTTCAGCAAACTCGCCGCGATTGGCTAGCAAAGCTGCCCTCATCACCTGAACCTCCGAGTTCCGCTGAGCTTCAACAGGCAACAAATCTAGCGCCGCCAGCGCTTGCTCAAACCGTTCCTGCTGCAGCAGTCCCCAAGCGGCGCTCAGATCCAAGGGAGTGCTGTTTGCTGCCGGGGGGATCGCCTCGCGCGGATGCCGGGGGGGATGGCTTAGCATTCTTACGCGCTCTGTTGCTTGACTTATGGTTTCTGCCCAAGTGCTGCCGTGTTCGACCTCTGGCATCCCCACGTCAGTCGCAGATTGGTTTAAGGTCGTGTGCGCGGACGTACGCGACTGCGCAAAATGCCCCACATTTGAGTCACTTGTCCGAAGCTGATAGTAAAACGTTTCATGCGTGTGGCATAGACGAAATTTATGCGACACGCCGCGCAAGGTCTCCGCCGGGCCCATAAAAAGAAACCCGCCAGGCACCAGGGATTCGGCCATACGGTCCACAATCGACTGACCCGCTTCCGAAGAAAAATACATAAATGCGTTACGGAAGAAAATCACGTCATAGGTGTTCGGTTTCCAGAATGCAGCATGGGGGTTTGCCAGATTACCCTCTTCGAGTGACACCATTTCGCGAATGGAGCCGCAGAGCTGGAAATCACGCCCTTGACTTCGAAAACAACGCTTTTTGAATGTTGGGTCTATTTCACGCAGTGACCAGGGAGTGTAAAGCCCCTTCTTACCCTTTGAGATAACGGAGGGGTTCACGTCAATGCCTTGGATGGAGACTTGCCATCCTTTTATATCGAGGCGCCCCTGCACCAGCATCGCAATCGTGTAAGGCTCTTCGCCAGAAGCGCAACCTGCGGACAGAATGTTTAGTTGTCGGCTGGCAGCGCGTGCTTGGACGCGCTCCGGTAGGACGACCTCTCGTAATGCGCGAAAATGGTCCGGGATACGAAAGAAGTATGTTTCTGGAATCGTCAGGTGACCAACTACGGCGCGCAGCTCTGGTAATGAGGTTCTGAGCAGGCACAAGTAGCTGTCGACCTCCAAACTGTTTGTCGCGTCCATTCTGCGGCGCAACACATCCGCCAACTCATCACGTTTGGAGTCGTCAAAACTCAGACCCAAGCGTTGTGCCACCGTAGCACGAAAGCTTGCGAGTTCGGACGGGGCGAAACTTCGGTTCACTGCAAAGCCTTTGTTTGTGCGAGTTCTCGCCAGACAGAGTCTGGCACTATGCGAGCAGCGTCGAGAACGACGAGAAATTCATTATCTAACGTGCTCAGGGCTTGAATGAATTCGGCCTTTCCAGTCTGGAGCAGCGGGGGCAGGTTGCCGAACGTTTGGTCACTTAGGTCGGCTATGCCAAGCACGCTCTCCATCGCCACGGCAACACAACGTTGCCCCACCCGAATCGTCACAAAGCGATTCGAATGATCACCAAAATGCTTTTCTTGGAACAGCGTCGACAGTCGAACCACAGGCACCGCCACACCGCGGATACGGGCGACCCCCAATACGAAATCAGGTGTATTGGCCAGCGGCTCGATTGGCAGCGGCCGCATGGTTTCAATTACGTCAACGAGAGGGAACGCACACAAGGTGCCTTGGACACGCGCAAGCAGGGCCGGAATTGCTCGAGGTTGATCCATAGTTGGTCGTGCAACTCGCAGTGAAGAGACACAAATCAATTCGTCATTAGCGACGCGAAGCCGGCACTTTGAAACAAGCCCGGAAGGCGAATTTCAGTATAGCCTGAACCGCCAATTCGAGTGCTAAACGAGAGACACGGGCTGCGGCTGCATAGAGAGCTGTCGCCGTGAAAGGCGAGATCGCAGCCCGCATGAAAACAAATGGGCCGCGAATCTGGAATCCCGATCCGAAATCTTTGCCGCTTTGCGAGCGCTTGCGGAACACCTAACGCAAGTTCAATCGCGCAGCCACTGCTTGCAGTCCTGACTGTTGGCAAGACCTTCCCAAAGAGCGCTATGCTGCGTCACCTCCAAAGTCCTCGGAAACAGGCTTGTAGTCATTTACAATCACGCCCCCCGAACGATTGCCCCAGGGAAACCACGATTGTGAAGTCCTGGGCGCTCGGTCGGAATAGCCTGAAGTAAGCCGGATTCACGATAGGTCCCCGGAAGTATCGTTTGTGATCCGGTGTACATCGGAAAAGAGCTGTCACCCGCGAATGGGTCGCAGCACGAATAATTAAGACGCTGGGATCGCATCGCTGATCCACCTCTCAGGCACAAGTTTGCTCCGGGCGATTTGACACACACGGCTACTTGTGAGATGCTGCAATCTGCCGCCTTATCGTCCCTCGCAGGATACACGCCGAAGGTGAATTCCCAGCCATGGGAACCGCAGCTAGGCATAGAGGTGTAAGAGGCCGGACCAGCGTAGCACACCAGTCTCAGGAGCCGCAGAAGTCCGGAGAGGCGTCAGATACGCCGGACGGCCGTGGCTCCCTCAGACAGGATCCATCAATTTCTGTAGAGGTACAGCTATGCATAATGTAGAACTGCGCACTGGCACCAGCCCGTGCAACTATCCGGTCTTGTGGTCCATTGAAGTTGAGGCCTCCTCGGTCGAGGAAGCCGCTTTCCGTGCGTACACGACTCAGAAGACCCAGAATGCGAGCACGTCTCAATGCCGTGTTCAACGTGCGGGTGAGCAAGTCAGCGAAGTAAGCCTGGCGGATCTCGCGCCTCTCGAATTACTCAGCGATCGTGAGCGTGAAGTGGCAAAGCTCGTGGCAGGAGGAGCGAGCAACGCTGAGATCGCCGAGCGTCTCGGAATCGCTTTGCCTACTGTGAAAGCTCACCTCTCCCATGTATTCCAGAAACTTGGCGTTCGCAATCGGATCAATCTTATGGTGGTGCTGCTGAGGGCTGGCGGTATCGATCCCGCCGTTCCACCAGGTTCGTCTCAGCCAGCGGCGCAGAATGATGCGGTACTCGGATGAGTAAGAGTGAAGGAGGTACGCGTCCGTGCAGGAAGTTCTTTAGCAGGATGAACGCTCCTGCCATGATCGAAATGCAAGCCAATTCAGGAGAGTACTCGATGTCACTTAACGCAGTAAATGTAATGGGAGGCCGGCCCTGCCGACAGCCAGCCAAGAACTCAATCGGGGGCACCCCCACAACCAGCACCGCAGAGGTCGACCGTCCGTGCCGTGTGCCATTGACCCTGGGTGAGAACTCTGTCGGTGAGACCATCGCCACCGACCAGCACTACACTCCCGCCGAACTCGGCAAGGTCTGGCATTGCAGTGCCAACACCATCCGTCGGCTATTTGAGGATGAGGCCGGAGTGCTGATGTTCACGGCGGCGGCACCGTCCCGGAGCCCGCGCCGCCGCCGAATGGTGCAGATGCGGATTCCGGCAAGGATCGCAATCCGGGTTCACGCTCGCCTGTCCAACTCATAGCCACAGAAGCAAAACGAAAAAGCCGCAGCCTATGCTGCGGCTTTCGTGTTTGTGGGTGTCGAATTAGAGCAGTTCTCTATAGTTCAGATGGAGCCAATCAATGACCTGATTATGAAGCTCTTCAGCCGAGGTGATCACTGATCGAAGCTCCTGTGCAGTAACCGCGCCGGCGACCTCGTAGGTAGCTGTTCCTCGCTTATTGGCGAAATTCTTGAGCCTGCGGATGAAGGTATCGTTCGCGCCAATGGTGAACTCCAACGACTCAAGGGTGCGCACGTGGTGGCCAGACTGACTGGGCACCCTATAACCTTTTGCCCGGAGTGCGATTGTCGCAGAAGCGAGAAGCGCATTGTAGGCGGCTGCGAATCGCCAGTCATCGGAGATCATCTCGACCCGGGCGTCATTCAATCGAGTCTCTACTAACCCAATAAGGGATTTAATCTCTTCGGGGCTAGTGTGCTGTCCCGGAAATACGTGAACAAAGGCGTGCAATCTTCTGCAGGAT
>CAZLZA010000097.1:0-16323 GCA_964563875.1 uncultured Acidobacteriaceae bacterium | reverse complement strand
ACTACTCCTGGTCGTCTCCCAACCGGCGCCACATCGACTCGGGCCTATACCTGCCGAGCATTCGCAAGGATGGCGTGGGCGAGATTGTGGTCGGAGTGGACTGCTCCGGCTCGATCAACCGTCGCCAACTTGGGCTGTTCCAGGACGAACTGAACTCCATCATCTCGGAGCGGCGGCCCCAGCTGGTGCATGTGCTCTACTTCGACACCCAGGTTCATAAAGCCGACGTCTTTGACCAGGGCGAGCCGATTACGCTCGAACCCGTGGGCGGCGGAGGAACCAGTTTCTGCCCCTGCTTTGAATACATCGAGGAGCAGTCGATCCAGCCGCAGGCGCTTGTGGTCTTCACCGATCTTGAGGGCACCTTCCCAGACGCCGCACCAAACCACCCTGTCCTATGGGCGGCCACCAAGGATCATCCGGCTCCATTCGGTGAGGTGATTCCCATGGCTGCCGCATAGAATTACCCGCCGCCCTTCAGCTCTTATAACAGCGAGTGCCCAGAATTGTGCCCCGACCGGTCACCGGCCGCCGCGAGGGGCAGCGCATATGGCTGTCCGACGTGCGGCGCTGTTTGCGATTTCCGACCGGACGATCCTCGTCGGCAAACGCGATTATGCTCTGATGGGAGGTTTGTTTGCTTGTGGGCTGCGCCGGGCCGAGCTCCGCAACCTCGAGGTAAAGACAATCGGCAGCTGAACGACGGCTGGGCCTGATCGACCTGATCGGCAAGCTCCAGAAGGTACGCTCCGTCCCGCTGGAGGCGCCGATCAAGCAGGGAATCGACGAGTGGCGGCCGGCGGCGAAGATCACGAGCGGTAGCGTCTTCCGCGCCATCCGCAAGAATGGTCAAAGTCCGGGGAGCAGGCTTGGACGATGTCTTGAGAGTCATGTCTAGTAAATGGCATGCCGCTGAGGTAAGCTGCAACGTGACGCGTTGTGCGGCTATTCGCGTGTCGTGATCGTACTGATTCCAACGTGGTGAGGTACTCGTGCTTGATCCAACATTGTACGGACTTCTAGGGCAGGTTGAGCAGGACAATGTTGTCCTTCCGGCGATGCAGCGGCCATTCGTCTGGAAAGAAGATCGCATTTACAGGCTTGTGGATAGCCTTCTTCGCGGATTTCCAATTGGCGCGGTTATGCTTTGGCGGACCTCGACAATACAACGATTTCGGCGGATCCCGCGGGACGTGGATACTTCCGTGACAGAAGTTTTCAATTATGAGTCGTCGAACCAGAATTCTAACAAATATCTAGTGTTGGATGGGCAGCAGAGACTGACCAGCCTTTTTGCTGCCTTCAAGGGCACCTACAGCCACAAAGTCTTATATATTGATATTCTCAGTGGCGATGCTGACGGAAAGGATCCTGGTTCCGAGTACTACTCAACACAATTCCTATCTGCTGCCGAAGCCGCCACCCAAAATGGTGTTAACAACGGTTCGAGAAGGCACTTTATGCCGCTCCGAGACCTGCTCTCTATCAATCCTGTGAATGCAGCGATAGCGGCTGATAGCAAGGCCAAGGCTTTGCAACTGTCGCCCGACGAAACCATACGAGCAACTCGCGTGTTTATCCGATGCGCTTCTCTGTTAGGCAGTCATAAATCGCTTCAGGTCATAACGGTCGATGAGGACTCATCCTGCGCGACACCAATCGAGGAAATCCTCGAGATTTTTGTTCGTGTTAATTCAGGAGGCTTGGTTCTCCAAAAGTCCGACCTCTTGATGAGCCTCCTCGATCTCACCTGGAATGATATTCAGCCGGAACTACAGAGGGTTGTTAGGGAGATAAACACGAGTCGTCCCTACTCATTCACGCGCGACGACGTTTTGAAAACGCTGCTGCTTTCGCAAGGCGCCGAAACGAGGTTTGACAAACTGGTCAGCGACCGGAAGGAAGTTGAAAGCCTCGCAAAGAAACTGCCGGAATCAATGCCCAACGTCAAGAAGGCATGGCAGATGCTCGGCATCATCCTTACGGACGACTGCAAGATTCATTCAGAGAGGTTTTTCAGAGGCGGACACAACGCGCTTCTGCCATTCGTGATCTTCCTTTCGCAACACGATCAGCTTGCAAGCGACGATCGTCGGAAAATCGTCATCGGGATCTACATGGCGATCATGAGCGGCGTTTTCAGCGGTGCGGAAGCACGTATGGGTGCTTTCACGAAGAACAAGATTGCAAAGGCCAAGACGTTTCCGCTTAAAGAGCTTGCTGCCCTCGTCAGACGTGAATACGGAGTGAAATCACTAGACGAGTTGCTGAAACGTCATCTCGATCTAGCGCTCAATATCGCGCACGGTGGTATCGCGGTGGATAACAACCCTGAACAGCTTCAGCGCGATCACATCTTTCCGCGCTCAAAGCTGGAGGCAGCGGGTTATTCCCACGAAGTTGTGAACCACTATGCTAATTTCCACTTCCTTCGCGCGGATGACAATCTGAACAAGCTCGACAAACCACCACATGATTGGTTCAGAAATCCTGGCAGGGGAACCGCTCCTTATTCAGATCAAGATCTCGCAGACAGGCTGTTGACCTGGAGCGACTTGGAGCCCGGCAATTTCGAATCGATGCTAAAAGTCAGAGGCCAGAAAATTAGGGTGAAAGCCGAAGTCATGTTCGGCATTAAGGAAAACGAGTTCGACCAGCTCTTTGCGGAAGATTCGAAAGCCACTTCCGCCACTCTCTAGCCGGGGAGGCTAGACGCGGATGACAGCAGCTTGCACGTCGCGACCTAGGTCGAGGGCCCGATGCACTTGCCGCCATACGTCAACTGTCCACAGCCGCTCCTTCACACGGTGTCGGGTCTCTCAGATCACTGAGCCTTTTTAGGAATGGCTTCCCTTTGCAAGATTTGCTATCGCACGCCATGTTGGTCTACGTCTGTCGGTTATACGCCTCCGGGCCACCACGACGGAATCCCGTTCGTTCGATGTTCACAAAGCCGGCATCTGGGAAGTGGTATACGTAGCCGAACCGCGTTTCGTGCGCACGATCATATACGTCTTTGTAATTTATGACCCCGTACGCGTACAGAAATGCTGCCTGAGCATGAATCGCGGATACCTCGCCTTTGGTCAGAAGCCCTGCGTTCATCGTGAGATACGTCATCACCGGCGTCTCATCGTTCGGGATAAGAAGAAAGCTCTGTTCCTTCATTGCGTCGATGTACGCGGGTTCGTCCTCAAGCAATTCCGGTCTCCGTTGCAGAAACACATACTGGGTATAGACCTTTTCAATCCGCGCCGGCGTTTTTCCGACATTTTTGATTAATATTGGGAATCCGTGATGGAACGGATCCATGAACTGCGGATCCTTAGGCTCCGGATCGCCAGGTTCCCACACTGGATGAAGTTCCGGGGCGATGATCGCGGGAACAACGGAGATCCACGCTCGATCTCCGTTCATGAGCGCCTCGGTGCTCTGTTGCGAGGCGGTAGCGGCAACTTCCGCAGCCTTCGCCTGATCCGCGGCAACATTTAACGAGTCGCTCATGATTCTCGCCTGTCTGCGATAGATTACTATCTGGCCAATAAGCCCTCCGACCTGAACGAGTGCAGCAAAAGCGATGATGCCCGTGAGAATGATGCTCCAGCGGTTCGTATTCTCCTGATTGCGTTCCTTACGGGCGTCTGCGGCGATCTCCGCGTCCGATTTCGCGGGACTTCTGACCTCGACAACGATAGGAGAGCTCTGCTGGGCAGGAGCGGGGGCGCCCTTCTTGGTTGGGGCGCACAGCGATACATGCGTGGAAAGAAGTATTACGACCAATAGCAGACGTTTCATCGTGAGTGCAATTGTATCTCCCACGAGTGGGCATCGCAGCTTCTTTAGCGCTCACAGGCGCTCGTGGTCTTCACCGACCTTGAGGGCTCCTTCCCGGACGCGGCACCGAACCATCCTGTGCTGTGGGCGGCCACCAAGGATCATCCGGCTCCGTTCGGTGAGGTGATTCCAATGGCTGCCGCATAACCATATAGCTGCGGCCCGGTCGCTTGTTCAGAGTGCCGGCGCCGAAGGCTAGAATCTCGGAGGCCACCGGAACGAATGAAGAAGATCACGGTCCGCAATTTGCCCCCACGACGCCCGGCGCTCCTGCTCGGCCGCGATAAGCTCGACACCACCGCCCGCTACGTCAACGATGAGCAGAAGTTCGGCGGGGATTCGACTTTCCACAGGCACTGTGCTTTCCACAGGCACTGTGCCGCTCGGTCGTTTGGCCCCCCTTGAACGGCCAAACAAGTCAGTTCAGAGGGGAATGAGATGGTAGACTTTTCTCATCAGAACAGTTGGAGAAGAACAGCTGGTGGCGGACGACCCAAACGATCAGATTCAATTCGCCGTTTCGATCTGCACGGATCGCGATGGTTTCATGCGGTACGCGTGTCCCTCGTGTGGTCGCGATTTCAAAACACAGATTGATCCTGCCGATCTGCAATGGTTGCTGACCTCGTACTGCCAACGTGCCGGTCTGGAGATCGGCGATACAAGTACCGAGTCGAGTCTACCTCACTGCTTCTGGTGCCCTTATTGCGGCCATCGGGCAGAGAGCCGCCAAATGCTGACCGAGGAAACAATGACGTACCTCAAACAGATTGTTTATCGAGAATACGTGCTTCCTCGCTTGAACCGGACGTTTGCTGGCCTTGCGGACTCCTTCGGTGGACGAAAGCAGTCCGGCGGCTTCTTGTCATTGTCCATCGAATTTAAACATTCCCGAGCGGTTCTGCCGGTGCGGCCCATCCATGGACCAGAGCCGGCGGATATGAAGATTGTGACGTTCTTGTGCTGCAACAAAAAGATGAAAATATCTGAGCGGTGGTCCGATGTGCCTTTATGCTCCTTCTGCGGCACTCGGGTATCCCTCGTCTGAAGGTGAACCGTGAACGCATCGGATGCGCGATTGGATGATAAGGAAGAAGTTCTGAACTCACTTCGAAAATTCAAGAGTCGAAGGGATGACCTACTTCATGAAGACGTCTCCACCTTCAATCATCACTTTGAGCGATTCTTGGAATACTGCGGCACCGATCCTCTGGTAAGAGGTGTCTTGGGACCGATAGAGCCGAATTCCACCACTGACGTCGGCCAGTGGTGGAATTCCGCAACGAATCGGCCGCCGAGACTGTCCTTTCCCGCTGACGCAGATGAAGAACTCGCGCTTCTTTATCGGATTATTAAATCCGTGCAAGAACAGCCCGCGCATATCTTTCACTTGGGTATTGCCCACGGCCAGAACAAGCACGACAGCTCAGTAGAGCTGTTTCGCACGCTAGTTCTGCGCCCATTTCTCGCGGAGTTGTCCCAGCGACTTGGCACGGCAGCCGACCTAGCCACACCTGAAGCGCGAGACCTGCAGGCAGTTCCGCTGAACAGGCTCTTGGGTCGTTCGGAGGGGAAGATCTTTCTCAGTCACAAGTCCGTGGACAAGCCCCTAGTTTATCGCTATTACCAGCCGCTGAAGGTGTTGGGATTTGATCCTTGGCTTGATGAATCAAACATGCCGGTTGGTTCGAACCTAGAGCGAGAATTGCTCCGGGGTTTTCAGGAATCCTGTGCCGCCGTATTTTTTATCACCGCAAATTTCGTCGATGAAAAATACCTTGCGACCGAGGTCGACTACGCAATAATGCAGAAGCGTGCGAAGGGGAATAAGTTCGCCATTATCACGCTCCGCTACACCGATGCGTCTCCAGTTCCTGGTTTGCTTATGCCATACATCTACAAGGACATTGCCAACGATCTCGAAGGCTTTCACTCGCTTCTCAGAGCGTTGCCCATCGAATTGGGGGCAAAGCGATGGAAGGCAGACGTAGTCTAGCTCGGAGTCGAAGGGTTGGCTCTGGAATAGAACGGAAAACGCCCTTGGGACGATCCAGCCATGAGCATCGGGTGCGCTCGAAAACAGTGCAGTATGCCCGACTTCACATTACGAGTCTAATCTCGATCACCATCTGCTGATGTTCGCACTCGTGATAGAGAAGCGATGGCTGTACTTGGCAAAAGCCGTACAGCCTAGCGATTAGGCAACTACTCCATAGCTCGCCCGGCGGGACTGTCCGCCTATGGGATGCCCCAACCGAGATAGGTGGGATCGTCATATATTCCCAAGCCACCGCCTTTCGGTAGGTTGTCGTGTGAGTACTGGCCAATTGCATCGTATAACGGAGCCTGCTGGAACGGCACATGAATAGCATGAGCCGTTCCGTTGGCTATACGTGTTTTGAGGGCGGGCGGCCAATAGCCCGAAAGCGCACTGGGATTGCGAATCGCATTGCTAAAGACCGTATACGCGACAATGATCGGCATCTCGTATGTATCGACGGCCTTCTCGATCTCAAAAGGTACCCAATCGGTATCCAAGCGCGTGGTCTCACCAACGATTAGAACCATGTTTTTGGAATTGCGGAGACGCTCTAGCAAAGAAGCCCGCAAGGTAGATTTCTTACTATTGTCTCGAACAGCCGATGCCTTCTCATGGCTGTTCACAATTTGGAAGTCGTGGTTTTTGTTTGCGTCCCACGCGCGGAGGAGGGTGTAATAGTCGATGTCGGACTTGCCGCCCGGGATGTTATTGCCATCAGCATGAAACGCGATATATGTCCCGCTTCTGTATGCCATCAGTTATGCCTCCCAATGCTGCTTCACTTCTCTCAAGTCGATGCCCTCAAACCTGTCTCGCCTCAGAACGACCCGAATCGTCTGCGTAATCTCATGCGCCTTCGATTCCGTGATCGCAGAGAGTATTACGAGATTGAGCAAATCGCGGGTGGGGAGGTTTAGCCCAGCAAGGCCACTGCCTACCAATGGCAAGTTCAGGGGATGGCCATTGCACTCAACACGTGCTCTCTGCCAGAGCTTGTGTAAGGCACGCCACATCAGCTCGACATCCGAGTAGACCTTGCAGTTCGTATGATTCGTCTTCGCCAGGGCAAAAAGGATGTATCGGTCTTCGTTCACGTTGATCAGGGCAGTCGCGCCGATGTGATAGCAAAGAGTTTTGCCTTCAACCTTATCAAACACTTCAGTGTGTTCTTCGTTGATGAGTTGGGCTCCGAGTTGCCTGTCAATCGAATCCTGATAGCCGGAGAAGTGCCGCTTCAGAAAGGCGCCATGAAGGCTTTTATCGGAAACGGGCTGCCCCAGTTGTGTTTCGAAAAACTCGCTAACGCCAATGGCACGTACGCCTTTCTGCTCGAAAATGTCACCGAAATCGATCTCCAAGCATGTGCTGGAGTTGGCAATGTTGATTGTCGTCTTCGATGGTTTCCATACCTTCCACAATCCCCACGCGCAACTGATAAGGATGGCTGCCATGAGTGGCGCTGGTCCAGAAATCTGTATCGTAGGAAAGAATTGCGTGACTACTTTGACGACCGTAAAGAGCACGCTAAAGCAAGTGAAGATATAGGCGATCGTCTTCCACTTGTGCTTTGCAATTCCAAACCAGAGATCGTTCAAAGACTGCACAGTCGTTACCTCGCCTTCTCTATCGTTCACGGCGTATGGCGCTCTGTCTCAAGCACACAGATTGGCATAAGTTTACTGGGACATTTCATTTTGCTCTTCGCCAGGCGAGTGGGACGTGGCTCTACCTCTTCGATCACGCGACTGGCGCAAGCCTGCCGTCCGCGTGGGACCACAAGACACCTGAAGGTATAAACGCGTCCGTGCCACTTCATTTGGGCGATCAGCCGTGGACGCCCCCACCGAGAACCGCTGATGCTGAATTGAGAGACCAATGCAGTCTGCTCATCCGACACAACTTGAGAGCTTCCCAAGTGATTTCGGCGGATTAATCCCGGTAAATGCCGTTCACGCCACTTTAAACACCGCCCGGCAGACCCAAGCAGCCTAAAAGTATTTCTTATCGGGAGTCTCTGTGAGGCACGCTCACATGACAACATTAAACAGAAGCTCGTCTAGCTGGTCTTCTGTCAGAGTCCCATTCTCACGAAGCGTCTTGAATAGCAGGGCTATGGCCTTGCTGTTACGGTGCGCCTGTGCTTTCTCGCGTTGTGGCTCGTTTTGTTCTCCGATTAGTGTGTAGAACACACGCCTGTCAACTTCAAAACCCTCGGCTTTGAAAGTTTGCTTCGCAAGTACCTCTTCTTTAGTCGCCACGGTTTGGCCCTCCCAGGCTTTAGAACTTGCCGCCCTCGTATTTCAGGAAAGCGGTATGAATCCAATCGCCGGTAATGGCATCCAGAGATACATCTCCGGCGGGTCCGGCTTGTGAGCGGGTTGACGTGTAGAGGGACAGTTTCCGCGTGCGTTTATCGAACGTCAGCTTGAACTCAGGCTTCATGGTCCCGTAGTGAGAATGGAGCTCATCCAGGTCCAGCGTTATCGTTGGGGATTCAGTCCCCCCTTTAGAGTTAGGGCGCTCGTCCTGCTCTTCTATGCGGACGGGCACTGTTCTTGCTTGGTACATTTCAAGGATTTCCTGGAATGCAGGCCTGATTACTTCGGCCTTCTTGGCCGCGAAGTCCACAAGGTTAGCGGCTTGCTCTCTCTGCGCTTCAGACGCTTGCGTTGCCGCTGCCTGTTTCTGCTGTTCGCGGCTATCCAGAATGGCCTGAAGTTGTTTTGTTATCTCGGGTTTCATCTGTTAGTCCTTCCGTCTGCCCGTTTTTTGCGCTCCGCCGTCCGTCCTGTCCGTGCGTGTACGCATTCGATTAATCGTTTCCAGGGCTTCTTCTACTGCTCGCGGTTTATCGCCTCGCTCAATAGCTGAGTACGTAGCTTGGCTGATTTTCATTTTTGATGCGACATCCTCCTGCGTTAGTCTTTTGTCCAATCGCATGTCCCGAACGAGTTTTGCCTTGGTTGCCATATGTCTTTCCTCCGCAAACATGGTAATGCAAAGTGATAGTAATTGATACTAACTAATACAAACTGATACAAGAGCGTCGACTCCGGAGGTAAAATGAGAAGGGCAGGGAGGTGTATATGGGTGCCACAAGGAGGCTGATGGAAGAGATGGGGGAGCGGCGGATGGCCGCAAAATCGCGATTGAGGCGGGGGTGCAAGCAAAGTTGAGCTACAACACACGTAAGGGCAGATGAGTGCGACAACTCTTCTTATAAGAGAGTGGCCCTTTCAACCAAGAGGCCATCCGTTTTGAGGTTCATCGTTCGGCCTTGTGCTCGATAACTCCTTTTACCGGATATACTTGTAGGGGATCGGCGCGTCTACGAGAAGCGAGAACGCTGCCGTTCCGAAGGGAAACGTGACGCAGAACTACAGTAACGAGCTCGGCCTTCTTCGCACGGTTGTTCGGGGTCTGGGAGCACGCGCCATGTCTGCTCACCAAATAACTCACGAGTACTTACGCGCCGAGGGTATGGCCTTGGCACATCCTGTCGGCGACGGGGTGATCGTCCTCAATCGAGCTGCCACCGATGCCTTCGACGACCTCTCTGAGTTGCTCGTCACGCGGTCATCAGGAATGGAACGGGGTGTGTCCTTTGATAGCGTCCGCTCGGAACTCCTGAATGTATTAGTAAACTACGTGGGGAGCGATGGGGATTCCATGAACGCTGACACCGTAGCGACTCTGCACACGGATTTGGAACAATGGTTCAGTCAGCGCGCGGCTACCCGTCAGGTTTTCATACCTTGCGCAATTTCTCCATGGCCGGCGTCTCGGTTTTCCATCGGGCCAGTTCTTTTCATTCACATCGATGACGTTACACGGAGCGAATTCTACCCCTCTCGTGTTGGCGGTATAGATCGAGATGGATTTGACCGTATGTTGGCTTCGATGAAGGAGTCGCGTGCGTACTGGCTCGCGTGCGTTTCTGTTGAACATTGTGATCGGCAAAGAGGCGAAGAGATCGCCGCGCTTGCCGCCGACCTGGCCATCGCCGGTCTCCAACTTGCTCTCCCGTTGTTCTGGGACACGCGAAGAATGTCCAGACTCGATGTTCGTCGCGGGGAGGCCCAAGGCCAAACGATCTCTCTGTCAGGTGGCTCCTACTCCGGCAGCTTCTCCAATCGAGACGCTGGACTACCGATAGGGCCCGGCACAATGGCAGAAGCCCTTCAAAAGACCGCCCCGGTGATCGAGGCCGTGGGAAAGTGCGTGACATCGTTCGCGACGGGGCAGTTTAGGTTCCCAATTCTCGGGCAAGCCTGGTGTGATGCCGCCTACTGGCTTCATGAAGCATTGGCGGAAACAAGTGATGCCATCGCGTTCGCCAAGCTAGAGACGGCGTTGGAAGTCCTGGTGCGCGCGGAGAGCACGTCCGGGAGCGGATCTCGTATCAAATTGATCCTTTCCGCGTTTTATAGCTTGAGCCCGAATGACATGCTGACGAGCGAATCGACGACGACCGCCAAGCAGTTCGCAACGCGTATGGTTCAAGATCGCTCTCGCATCCTCCACGGTACATGGTCCACTCTGAATCCACGACTTGGGATGGACCGACGGGGCATGGAGCAGTTTGTCATCGAGGTAATCCGGCGAGCTGCCGTGGAATTAGAGGCATATGCCAATACCACGGCTCCCATTGATGAAATCGAGCCATTTCTGATGTGGGTCAAACTGAAGAACCAGCCTGGGCCTTAGGGAATCCTGCAGCCTGTCACCGCGCACACCGCAGCGACGAAGGCCTCGATAATCTGTTCATCTGGAAGCTCGGAGAAGATGGGAAAGTCCGTCGCGTTGCCGCTCGGGCCGCCGTCAGCGCTTGCAGTGCGCACAATGTTGAGGTAGCGCTTCGTTCCAGCCCAGTCTCCCTCGCCATCTTTGGTCCGAATCCAATCGCGCTTCCAGCCGCCCGGAGCCTGCTCCCACTGGATGTAGGGTTGTCCTTTCCCGTCTTTCTGGATCTCGACCATGCGCTTCATCATACAAGCCGCACCGGGCAATGCACTCGGCAAAGAGTGTGTACCCAGCCAAAAGCGTATTAATAACGACAACGCCGATTGCGCCGGAGACCCTCGATCCGGAGTATCGGTCAGGATCCCAGTCGCGTTGCCGACCTCGCATGACTGACAAGGGGCTTATAGGCGCGCTGCGCTACCTTGCCGGTGAGAAAGCGCTGCCATGGTCGGCGGCGGTCGACTGGCGGGAGGCAAGTGCCGCGGGTCGTCCTGCTGCTGCATAGGGGTTGAGGCGGGAATAGACGCCGAAAGGGGAGCCATAGTCCAAGAAGCCGCCGCCTCACCCTTCGACCGCTGGTTGCCGCAGCCGCGAATGCATGCACCAGATCTTTACCGAGCGCGTGGTGGGCGTCTTAGTGCTGCACGCACAGCAAACCAACCGTTTGGGTGAGATCAAGATGCTGCTGGGACGGGCGCTGGGCGGGGGGTCAGGTTAGCGTATGTTGAGTCGACTCGATATGACAGTTACTCGGCATACGCTACTCCGACAAAGCCGCAGTCACTCAAAGGTGGAGCAACGGACCAGTAGAGGGACATGTTAATCAGCTCAAAATGCTGAATCGCCAAATGTATGGACGCGCTGGCGTCGAGTTGCTCCGCGCTCGCTTATTACCCGAGCCGGTCTTCATCGGCCAATGCTTGCACCAAAGTTGAGCCAGAACCCGATTAAGTGCAGTGCGCAAATTACTGAAAAGATTCAACTGCCTGTCTTATCATTAATTACAGCGCGACAGCTGTTGAACGAGGACCTATCGCTTTGACGACCGATTTCGAAGATGAGTTCCAACAACTCTGGGATGTTAAGAACCCAGTGAGACGCGGGCTTCAATTTGAGGACCTCTTTTGCAGGCTGCTCTTCAAGAGCGGCTTCACTGTCCACAAGAATCCGAGAAGCGCGAAGCCCAGACAGACGGATGTGCTGGCCGAACACGGCGGCGACACATTTCTGTTCGAGACAAAATGGCTGAATAGGAAGGTTGATATTGAAGTTGTTGGCCAGATCAAGGATCGTCTCGAGAGGACGCCCAACGGCACCATAGGCTGCGTATGTAGCGTTTCTGGCTTTACTGAAACGCTCATCAGGGATGTGGAGCAGCGCCGCTCGCAATTTGAGGTATTGCTGTTTAATCCGGAGGAGATTTATGGCGTCTTCTATCAGCGCGTGAGCATTCTTGAACTGATAGACAATAAGCGGCGGGGGCTTAGGCGCGACGGCACGATGTGGTTTCTCGGGCAGAGTCCACGAGTCTCGAAGAGCCGATATGTCGAGATGCCCCCCTCGCACGAGGTTTTGCAGGTACCTAACAGAGTAATCCATTCCCAACTTCGCGGGGATCGTTCAGACATTCTCTTCGCAAGAGTTCCGCTGATCTTTGACGAATATCTTATGGCGTTTAGTCTCCGTGTTCAGTTGCATTCTTCCTCTGTTGAGGATCTTCGTGAAGTCTTTGTAGCTGCAGAGAATTGTTTGGGACTTGGCGGAAAGGGGACATTCGGAATCAGGCAACAGGATTCGGGCTGGTTTGGGCTCGGAAGTGATCATTTTCTGAAACAGATCGCACGCCGCTCTCAACGATACAGAGGCTACAAAGGACATATTCATCATTCGGAAGAGTTGGCTTATTTCGATGTACTTAACAACGGTGGGATGTTCCTGCTGACTGGCCGTCAGCTCATGGGAAAGGATTCTCGGATTCACTCAGGTGAAGTCATCGTGCGATTACCTGGGATACCAGTAAACGCGGAACCGTATAACAGGTTCGTCCGTTCTCTCACACCAGACAATCTCGTCTTTGCGCCTGAGGAGACCGTGGACGGTCACAACGCTGTCTTAATTCCTCCGGTCAAGATTGAACTCGAAGATGTTGTAACGGATATCGGTTCAAAGGAAATCAAGCATAGCGGAGGATGCGTATCGGGCATCGTGGTGAAGAATCCGTTTTTCGGCAATCCGAAGAGAATTGCGAAGTTTACCAAAAACAAAGAGCTGCTCGCGTTTTCGGAGCCGGAGCATTTGATCTGCTCCCTCAATGATTGGCTAGAAGTGGGCGACACAGTGAATCATTACACCCTGACTTCATTGGAAACGGTGACCATCGACGGATGCATTTTGCTCCGTCCTCGTTGTACTTGGGGAGACTTGGTAAAGAGAGCACACCCGCCGTCAAGAGATGGACTTGGAAAGATTGAGTCGGATTGGAAGTTTCGAGAGCAGATGGTGGAAAAGATCACGCGAGCGAGTAAGCGAACGGGAAAGACAACGTAGTGGTAAGTAAAATTAGGGCGCGCGATGTTGTTCGTGACCTGGCTGAAAGATCCATTCCGGCCGACACGAGATCTGAACCTGCTGGGCTATGGGTTTACGCGCTATCTGACCACGGACCGCCAGCAGGCCAGCGTGACCTGTTGCTGAGTGGCGCCGTCAATGGAACCATGTCTACGCAGGTCCTCAGGATGAACCGTTCACGATGGGCGGAGACACTGAGCCGATAGAGCAATCGCTCCAGCACATCGTGCGTCAGCAGAATTTGATAATCAGCCTTCTCCGCTCGCGCCGCTTGATGCTTCAAAAAAATCGCCACGTGAACTCTTCCAGAGGTCGTCCGGCGCGGCGGACCACTAGCGCCAAATTGTCCTCAACTTCAGCGCATGACCGCTCCGAGTCCGATTTACCCACGTATTGCAGCTCCTTTTACACCACGAACCAAAAAACATAACAGCAATAGTAAAACTATATATGATATTGTATTCTGGCAATCGAGAGGAGTTCCATGTTCAAGATGGCGTTTCGGGTTGTGTATCGCATCAAGGGACGATGTTCCCGGCATCCCGCCTACAACCCCGTTAAGGACGATCAAGGGGGCATCAAGGGTGGGTGTGAAGAGTGTCAAGCGCTCTTCCGGGCTTATCGGGCCTATCTCGCATTTCGTGAAGCAATTGAGGAGTTCGAGACCACGGTTCAGCTTTTCATCACCAATAAACAGGCGCGCGGAAGGAGCGGGGATGTCCATCGCTCATTCGCGCCGGAGTTGTCATTGCCGTCCACGCGGCGGCGAACTCAGGGAAATGGCGATGCGATCGTTCCGGAGGTGCTCTCTGAATCAGGCAAGTGAAAGAGACATGCAGTTCGATGGCGGGGTGCCGGCGCGGGGAATTGTGATCGCCCTTTCGTTCTCGCTGGTTTTCTGGACGTGCCTTGGAGCAGTCCTTTGCCATTGCGGGGGTGTCCGGTGATAGCGATGGCACCCCGGAAACTAGACCAGTTTCTTGCAACAAACGGCTGGAAGAGATGGATAGCCGTGTCGGCCGTGGTTCTGGCGATGACGGCAGCACTGGCCTCCCAGACCACGCCGCGCCCCAACCGCATTACGCAGGAACTGACCTCTGGGCCGGTGGTGACACTCTCGGGAACCTTGCATCCGCTGGTACTGCAGGCGAGTGACATGGGCGAAGTGAGTCCCGGCATGCGGCTGGAGTCGATGACGCTGAGCATTGCTCCGAGCATCGCCGAAAAGGCGGAACTGGATGCCCTCATAGAGGCGCAGCAGAATCCGAAGTCGGCTCAGTATCACCAGTGGCTGACCCAGGAGGCATTCGGAGCTCGCTTTGGACTGACGGAGGCAGACCTCAGCCAGGTGACGGGTTGGCTGGAGACTCACGGATTCACGGTGAGGAACGTAGCGCCGTCGCGCAACCTGATTACGTTCTCCGGAACGGTGGCGCAGGCGGAGGTAGCCTTCCGCACGAAGGTACATCGATACAGAATTGGCGCCGACACGCGGATCAGCAACGCCACGGAGATCGCGATTCCTCAAGGTCTGGCCAACGTGGTAGCAGGCGTTGGCGGGTTGAGCGGCTTCCGCCCGAAGCCGCAGACGATTGTGAAGCATGTGAATCCACAGTTCACCTCGCAGTTTTCGGGAAATCACTTCCTGACGTCGGGCGACTGGGCGACCATCTACAACGTCACATCGATCTACCGCGCGGGCTACACCGGTACCGGAATGCACGTGGGCATAGCCGGGCAAACCTACTTTCCGCAGGCGGACGTCGATGATTTCCGCGCGGCTGCCGGGCTAGGTGCGACGAAGCTGAACATGGTCTGCATCAGCACGGCGGACTGCACCGACGTGGCGGGCGAGAGCGTCGGCGACGTTGGCGAGGCGGACCTGGACGTGGAATGGTCGGGCGGCATCGCCCCGAATGCGACGGTCGACTTCGTCTATGCAGCAGCCGATGATCCGGGGCAGGACGTGTTCAGCGCCGCGGTCTACCTGGTGACGACCTACAAGGTGTATGGCGCGCTGGTACCCGTCATCAGCATCAGCTACGCGAGTTGCGAGACGCAATTCTCGGCGAACATGAGAGCTAGTTTCGATGGGTTTCTGGAGGAAGCCGCGGCGCAGGGACAGTCGGTGTTGAATTCCTCGGGCGATGCCGGAGCGGCCGGTTGCGACCAGGGAGGTACCATTGCCACGCAAGGAGCGGTTGCGGACTACCCGGCCTCCAGCCCATACGTGACCGGCGTTGGTGGGACGACGTTCAGTGCCGACGGAAGCGCCGGCAGCCCGGAGCCTGGCGCGAATCAGTACTGGAGCTACAGCAGCACAGCCGACATCATCAGCTCGGCGCTGCGATACATTCCGGAAACGAGTTGGAACGACACCTCCTACGATCAGTCGCAAGATCCAACCAGTACTCTGACCTCCGGTGGCGGTGGTGTGAGTCTGTACTATGCCATGCCGAGCTGGCAGTGGGCTCCGGGCAACTTCAGCGGGGTGCCGATGCGGTTCGTGCCCGACGTTGCCTTCTCCGCATCGGCCGATCACGATGCCTACCTGTTGTGCTCGCAAGAGTTCACCTCAGCCACCGACCCGTCGCAGACGGATGGTCCGAGCTGCGTTGATGGATTCCGCGACTCGAACTCGGACCTGATGACGGCGGGCGGCACTTCGGCCTCCTCGCCCTCGTTTGCCGGAATGCTGACCCTGCTGGTGGAGAAGTACGGCAAGCAGGGAAACTTCAATCAGACGCTCTACAGTCTGGCGGCGGACCCGACGAGTTATGCGGCTATCTTCCACGACATCACGACGGGCAGCAACGCGCAGCCCTGCACCGCAGGATCGAAGGGTTGCTCGGGCGGGATGGTGGGTTATGAGGCCACGGCCGGCTACGACCTGGTGACGGGATTGGGCTCAGTTAACGGCGGCGCGCTGTACGCGGCGCTGGCTCCGCCGTCATACACCCTGGGTGCATCCTCGAATTCGATCACGATCCAGGCGGGGAGCAACGCGCAGCTGAACCTCAGCCTCACAGCAACCAACTACCCTGGGACGGTTTCGTTTGCGACCAGCATCAGCTCGATCGATGGCACGCCTTCGGCTGTTTCGGCGAGCGCGCCTTCGGTCAGCTTCGCCTCTAGCA
>CAZLZA010000096.1:0-16405 GCA_964563875.1 uncultured Acidobacteriaceae bacterium | reverse complement strand
TTCGCGGCCCAGACAAGTCGCCCGGTTCCAATGGGCAGTATGCGGATGTGGCGGTTCATGCTGGCCTGATATGCCTCAACGGTCCGGTCGGTATGGATCTCGATCTCCAGCTCGAGTTGTTCGAGGCCGCCCTAGATGAGCTCGACCTCGATAGCAACCTGGTAAATCAGGTGCTAGACGTCACCCTGCGTGATTTAGAGGACGAAATCGAGATATTGCGCTACATGTTGCCGACCTGAGACACCGTTCTTGACAAATGTGGAAGCTGGCCGACGATTAAAACTGTATTCATCGTTTCAGGAGTGCAACACATGAAATGCATATATGAAATGCTACCATGCTACGCGATGCAATCAGCGGGAATTAGTAAGTTGATAAGTTCACAAAATTGATTGACGCGGGTTTCTCGTTACTCTATATAAGAGGCTAAGTGAGTATACGTCTTCAGGGCGGGGTGTAATTCCCCACCGGCGGTGAAAGCCCGCGAGCGCCTGCAGGAATGCAGGGTCTGCAGATCTGGTGAAATCCCGGAGCCGACGGTAATAGTCCGGATGAAAGAAGATGTATCGACGCAACTTAGGATTCCAGCCTTCCATGCTGGAACTAATGTGCGCGTAACTTCGCCCTGAAGCGTTTTTCGCCATCATTCTTTATTTTGCGAGGAGCGTTTCAATGTCGTTTATCCCGTGTAGTGCCCTCATTTCTGAGTTAGCGAGAATTCCTTCCGAAGAACGATTCCGACAAGCACTCGCCGATATGCGTCGTGGTCATCCAATCATTCTCATGGACGACTTCGACCGCGAGAACGAAGCCGACCTCATCGTCGCGGCAGAAAAGATCTCTGTCCAGACCATGGCTCTGATGATCCGGGAGTGCAGTGGCATCGTTTGTTTGTGCCTGAACGATGATGTCTTAAGGAGCCTCGATCTTCCGCCGATGGTCTCCGACAACCAGAGCCGCTTTCAGACTGCATTCACGGTCTCAATCGAAGCGCGCCGCGGGGTTACTACGGGTGTATCGGCGCAGGACCGTGTGACTACCATCCGTGCGGCGATCGCCGATGATGCACGTCCTGACGACCTTGCGCGTCCCGGACATGTCTTCCCGCTAAGAGCTGTCGCTGGCGGTGTTCTGAGCCGCCAAGGTCACACCGAAGGCTCTGTTGACCTGGCGATTCTGGCGGGACTAAAGCCGGCTGCGGTACTGTGTGAAATTACAAATCCCGATGGCACCATGACCAAGGGAGATGAAATTTGGCGCTTCGCAGAATTGCACCAGATGATCGTCCTGACAATCGAAGAACTGGTCCAACACCGCCAACGCCTGGCCGAGGCAGCATACATGAAGCCAGGCGATGGGTGTCCTATGCATGGGCACAAGCGGCGGCTCCCCGAACGTCCCCGAAGTGCCCCTTCTCCACGTGAATAGATGAGGCGCGTGTTCGATGAGGGCAGTGTTGTACTGCCACCGCCGACCGAAAGTTCTCCAGTAACTGCCGGCATTACACGAACTGCTGCCGGCGAATGAAGGCAAGCAATTATGACTGTTGAAGTGTGTGATTCCAGTGTTCGCCAAATCACGTCGGCTGCGTTACCCGCGAAATGGGGAACATTCCGCGTCCTCGATTTTGAGCGGGAAGCAGGTTCGCATGCCCGAGTTGAAACGCCCTAGCACTCATCATCGGCGATCTGACAAGGGCTCCGCCATTGTTGCGGATCCATTCACAGTGTCTGACTGGTGATGCTATAGGTCGCGGACAGGCGAATTCGTCAGCATCCCTTGTTCCGTTTCCGAAGTTCTCGTTCCAGCAGGGCGATCGCCATTCCTGGTTTCACGTACCCGTACTTAGTGCCATTGATTGCAATGGTCGGGCCCGAGGGGCAGTTCCTGACACAGAGCGTCCCGCAGGCTCGAAAATTGACGCCAATATTGTAACGTTCCAAGTAGGCCTTAAGATCGCGAAGGTTCTCTGCATTGCCACGTGTGAAACAGGAACTGCCGAGGCAAATCACGATATCAATTGGATTATTGTCCACGGAATGCAGCTCCTCTCTGAGATACTCGACTAGCGCGGCTACGGACGCGAGATTCATTCGCATATTGTCAGGTGCACACGTTGCTGACCTATCAAGGGGTTGAGGCCAATGCCGCAACCTAGGGCCGACACGGCTCGATCCGCGCCTCCCACATCACCTTGTAGTTCTGCCAGTCGAGGTTGAGGGCTAGGTAAGGCTGTGGAATCGCAAGTTTCGGCGGATTCATGAGGTCATTGCCGTTGGCGAGGCGCGTGATCGCTTCAGCGCACACCGGGCACAATATCCGACCCGGAACCGGCTCATCTCTCTGGCACAAATCGCACAGACACATAGCTCATCCCCGTAATGAAGAAACTTCCGACCGATCCGGAACCTAAGCCGGAACCGAATCTCAATTTTGCGGTGAGTGACTTGACCAGATAAGAAGGAGCACACGTGTTGCCACTTCGCGCCAATTGGTACGAATATCGTTTGAGGCGGAACGGCCCTGATTATTTCGAGAAGTCGTCAGGGTCGAAAGCTCCTTTTCTGCTGGCGAGGCTGCTTGGGGGACGGGCTATTTTCGCCATTGTTATGGACGACACCGCAACGCGGACATCGCAGCCATTCTGAAAAAATTGTAGGTGATGCCGCATCGCCTCACGTGCGTTGTCGGGATTGCGTTGCCGAAAGCTTTCGAGGATCTTGATGTGGCCCCGCAGGGCACTCTCCATTCCTTCTTCCATAAGCAGGCCTTTGGTGATCAGCTCCATCGTCTGCTCACGCATGCTCGAAAGTTTATCGAGCACCGCGTTCTTTGCGGCCGCTGCCATGGAGAGATGGAAAGACAGATCCAGCTTCGCGAATTCCTCCACGTTGTGGACCGAAGTCTTCATGCGCTCCACCAGAAGTTCCAATTCAGCAAATTCTTCCGGGGTAATGCGTTCGGCGCACAGACCAGCAAATTCGGTCTCCAAAAACACCCGGGCTTCGACAAAGTCGGCCAGCGACTTTTCGTCGGTTAGCACTCCGCTATGAGGCCGGCTGATGAAGTGGGCCGATGGTTGTTCGGCAACATAACTTCCCCCACCGGCACGCACGCGAATCAGGCCAATAAAGGCCAGCGAAGCAAGTGCCTCGCGCAGGCTGGAACGGCCAACATCAAGGGCCTTGCAGAGCTCTGCTTCCGAGGGAAGTCTCTCACCGGGTTGCCATTGGCCGGAGGTAATTCGGGCAGCAAGACGCTTCGCTACTTGTCCACTCAACGTGGAGCGGGATACCGGATCTATACACTTCACCATGATTAGTACCGCCCATCGCACCCGCGACTCACCGATAAATTCCTCTCTGACGTTCGCTCGATTCAGATTCTAGCGAACGTCAGAGGTGCGCTCTGCAAAGAGGTACGTACTGACCTTTGCAGACGAGCCTAAAATTCTCATCAAGGCGATTCCGTAGCGCTCTATGTTGCTCGCCCAAATTCATCAATTCAAAAAGGTCCCTCAGTATTGACCGAGGAATGCGGGAAGCAGGCGCTCGACGTCATCATCAGCAATTGCGGAGTTGACGTCATTTTCTAAGGATGCAAATGACCGCCGCCTCCAAATCGCCGCGACCCAGCTATCAGCGTCTACTCCAGTGATTTCCAGACCGTCAAACTTAGTCATGCGAAGGGCTACGTCACGGGCGCGTCCAGCCGCTGTCTTGAACACCACACCAGCGACGCACCTAGTGTGCGTTTGAAAACAACGGTATTCAGCGGGCCTCGTTGCCGGGTCGAAAAAGTTGGCTGCTTCGAAGCACATCACACCTCCGGTCTCCGTGGACTTAGCGCCCCGCACAGCAATCGCCTTCCCATCTTGCATTCCGACATTCACGTTGCAAGCAAGGCTGCAATGCCTGCATTGCCGGTCAACCCATCGGAAGCTCTCACCCCAAGTCTCCCAAGGGTCCATACCTGGAGGGACTCCAATCGCCTCTGCCGCTGCTGCTGCGGCATGTCTTTGCAGAAAGTCCCGTTTTGAGATACTCGTTCCTCGCTTCACTTTAGTCCCAATAAAGCTCTTTAATCTGACGTAAGTTCCATCCGGACCACAATCATTCCGTTCGAAAAAAAATGCGGACCCCGCTTTCAACGGGGCCCAAGCGCTACAGTACAGAGGAGACACCACCGACGCGGTCTACTTCGACGAACCCAGAAAGTTGCGTGACGCGGAAGAGAGCTAGGAGTCTCTGCAAGCCGGCCGCCGCAACCGCGCATCCATCGCAGTTTCAGGAGGTACGTCGATTAAGTAGGCAGGTTTTTGGCCAAACTCAACGGAGGCGCAAATCGATGATGATCCAGTCAGTTAGAAGACGGTCAAATCGGCAGGCGAATGTTCGTCATTCAGGATTGATAGTTCATAGATTTCAAAACTGAATGATGTGATGAAACATTTCCGTTTGACAGATGCACAGGTAATGAGAGAATTTAGCCGGCTCACAACAGATGAAGTTTGAGCGCTTTACCAAGGAGAATCTGCCGCGGAAGGTTCCACGTGAGCGGGTCAAGCGCGTCCTTATTGGTTGTTGGCGGTACTTTTTGCAGGGATTGAGAGAACCTTTGCAATTTTGCTTGCTTATGCTTCACTACACAATTTTGCGGTTTATTCGGGCGGTGCTGTTGTGAAAAAGGGAGACCTCAGCGTATTTGGACTCGTGGAGTTTCGTCCGGACGTCGGCGCCATGTTTTTCAAAGATAGGCGTATGGTGATGCTGAGCGCATCCGGCTTCGAGGGATGGCGTTCCTACCTCGTGAAGATTTTGGGCGAAAAGGAAGGTCGAAAAGCGGTAATACGTTTTGGGTACCGCGAAGGATTCTTCAGCTCTCTTGGCGCTCAGAGCCTGTTTGGCCGCCATGAGGGTTTCGTCGTCGCACCGCGACTGGAAGAAATTATGGGTATATTGAAGGCGGAAGTACATTCCGTCTGCGAGGACCCGTCGGCATTCGAATCTGAAGTCCACCACTACAATTCCGTAGAAGCGGAACAGAGCGTACTCTTTTCTGGCCCGAGCAAGACGCCTGTCTGCTGGTGGGCCACCGGCTTTGCAAGCGGATACTGCCAGGCTGAACGGGGTCTGGAAGTCTACTACAAGGAAACGGAATGCGCTGCTTGTGGTTGTGATCATTGCGTAGTCGTTGGCCGCGATGCGGGAAGCTGGAAAGATGAACTTCAAGAATTTCGAGAGGACTACGGCTTTCGCGACTTCGCCGATGTAGAGGATTGTTGGAAAGAACTGCGCCAGAGATACTCTGTACTTGTTAGCCGCAGAGAAACGTCTGGAGTCGGTTGTTCCCCTTCCAGCTCGATGCGAAACGTTGCCCTCCGCAAGCAGACTTTAAAGGCTTTAGAAGAAGGGCAGTTCATCGTTCGCGAAGAAACAATGTTGGAGATCCTCGACCAGGCTGTGTGTGTGGCGCGTTTGAATACCCCTGTCCTTATACAAGGTGAAACAGGCACTGGTAAGGAATTTTTCGCCAACCTGATTCACGAGCATAGCGCGCGTGGGAGACAAGAACTGGTATCGGTGAACTGCGCGGCACTCACAGAGTCGCTTCTGGAATCTGAACTCTTCGGCCACACTCGCGGATCATTTACCGGGGCCGTCACTGACAAGCCGGGATTATTCGAACTCGCCGCCAACGGAACGTTGTTTCTGGATGAAATTGGGGAAATGCCGCTTGCCCTCCAAGCGAAGTTGCTGCGTGCAATTGAGAATGGTGAGATTCGCCGCGTCGGTAGTAATAAGACACTGAAGGTCAACCCAAGGATTATCGCCGCCACAAATCGTAACCTCCAAGCCTTGTCTGCAGCGGGAAAATTTCGTGAAGATTTGTACTTCCGGCTGAACAGTTTCGTGATCCAGATTCCACCGTTGCGCGAGAGGCGTGACAGCATCCCTGCGATGGTTCAGCAATTTCTGCATGAAATCAGTCGCAATTTCGACAAGACCGTGAGCAGCGTTTCCCCAGACGCGATGGCGCGGATCATCTCGTACCATTGGCCGGGAAACGTTAGAGAATTAAAGCATGCCTTGGAACGGGCAGTTGTCGTGACACGATACGAAGCTATCCAGGTACGCGATCTTCCCTACGAAATAGCATCCAGTTCCAATGTGTCAGACGAGGAGAAGATCGACTTAAAATGCGGGGAAAAGCAGATCATAGCTACAACTCTAGCAGAGCATCGAGGAAACCGTACGGCTACCGCCCACGCACTAAACATCAGCATGTCTACGTTGTGGAGGAAGATGAAGCGCTACGGTCTGATGCGATAGCTGCTGTCTCTGTACCTACCTGATGCGTTTTCTCAGCTTCTGAAGATGGCGATGTGCCCCTCCATGGTGCACAAAACATTGAGCTCTATCTCCCCATTCTGGTCACTGCCGACGCTACCCGCGATAGTTCCACCGGTGGTTAAATCAAACACAGTTCCTATTGCGAAGGGTGATGCCTTAACCTCACGTCCTCTCTTCTCACGATACGCTCGCAGAGCCGACTCGCCCACTTCAGGATCAACTTAGCTGACTGCGCGTTGCATTTCATTCTTGCATTGTCAGACTGTCACTTTTGAACGCCCCGTACTCCGGTTAGCTGTTGATTGCCGACTTAACTCCTTGAAACATAAAGCTGGAGTGGCGGGTTCGACATTGGTCAACCAACTGCATCTTCCACGAGTGCGTATCTCTCAAATCAACCGTAACTTGGCCAATTGGCAAAGCTGAAAACCAAGCTGGTTTGACGCCTGCCGAGTACAGAACGGGCCGAGGCGGAGACAGATGCTATCGGAGTTAAAGGGACCTACGCATAGGTGTGAGTGGAGAGGACCAAATCTGCTCCTCCGAGGAAGCTATCTTGAAAACTTCATCTCAACTACGAGTCATTTCTTGTCTTTTGCTCTGTGTCGGTCTCACAGGGTTCGCAAGCGCGCAGGTAAACCTCCCTGTTTCTAACTTAGGGATGACTACATTTGAAGATGGTCTTGCCGGACCAGGGGGCGCCATTGAGGAGTACATCGGCTATGCACCCGCAAGTAGTATCAGAGATTCCCAGGGAAATAAAATCGCCGGAGCCAATAGTACTGTAAATGTCTTTGTTACTCACCTAGCGTACTATACTTCGTACAAATTTCTAGGCGCTAACGTGGGAACGGAGGTTCTGGCACCACTTGCAAACGTAGTCTTAACGCAGCCCCAGGCGGGTGGCACTTACCAGATTCGAGGCGCCGGAGATATCTCAATATCGCCCATTATGATGTCGTGGAAACCAACGAACATCTTGGGGCGGCTCTATTTTCATCGTTTTCACGTTACGCTAACGGTACCCACCGGCAAGTACAGCGACCAACGAATTCTCAACCCAGGCAATCACCTGGTTAGTCTTGAACCGTGGTATGCCTTCACTATCTATCCGATAAAGCACTCTAACAAATTGGAAATCAGCGGCCGGTTGCATTACTTGTGGAACAGCGCAAACGAGGATCCATTCGTAGGCTATGGATTCAAGAACATGCAACCCGGACAGGCGTTACATGAGAACTATACGATCGGCTGGTTAGTGAAAAAGGATATCCGCGTTGGCTACAACGGTTACGCAGTAAACCAAATTACTAAAAATAGGTACAACGACGTCGCCAGCATAGGTTCTGAAGAGCGGCTCTTTGGAAACGGTCCTGGAGTTGAAATTGGTTCTCCCGACAAGATCACATTCTTCGCAAGTTTCTATGTTGAATCGGGAGCGCACAACACCTCGGAAGGAACCCGGCTTCTATTTCGTGTGCGTAAGGTCTTCGGTCCAATAGGCGAGCACTGAGAGTATCTCGCGCCGTGCGGCGTTTTTTAAAAAAGCCAGCATGCTGAGTCTCAGCCGGACCCTATAGTGAAGCCCAGTATCTTGCCCTAATCATTGTTATGGAGGAAATATGAGAGACAGAACGACAATTCCCCTGGAAAAGCTCACTACGAGCATATCGGTAAATCTTGCAGAGGACATGCAAGAACAAGGGAAAGAGTTTATAACGCTAAAAATCAATGGACAGGAGTATGAATTCTCGGTGGGAAGCAGGTTGGGACAAGTGGCGCCTTGTGAAACGCTCTCCAGAACTCTGCGCGACCGTCTGAATCTGACTGGTTCGAAAGAATCCTGCGGCCAGGGCGCGTGCGGTTGTTGCACGGTAATCATGGATGGCGATGCTGTGACGTCCTGCATGCTTTTGACCGTGGAGTGCGCCGGCAAAGAGATCACGACGATCGAAGGGTTGAGAGATCCTGTTACCGGAAAGCTATCTGATATCCAGCAGGCATTCATCGACTATTACGCTTTTCAATGCGGATATTGCACTCCGGGCATCATCATGACGTCCAAGGCGTTGCTGGATAAGAACCCGAACTCCAGTAAAGAAGAGATTGCCGAGGCTCTGGCTGGCAACTACTGCAGGTGCATCAGCCAGTATCACGTGATCGACGCGGTGAAGCATGTTGCAGAAGCGCAGAGGGGGAACTGACTCATGCCAGCATATCCAGAATATCGTTATATAGGCAAGAACACGCAACGTATGGACGCAGTCGATATCGTTACCGGTAAGACTACGTTTCTCGACGACTTCAGATTACCGAAGATGCTGTGTGGCAAAGCATTGAGAAGTCCCCATGCTCACGCCATGATTAAGCGCATCGATGCAGGAGCGGCGAAAATGGTGAAGGGCGTTCATGCCGTTCTCACCTATAAGGAAGTTCCGCAGTCGTGGCGCGTGGGATGGCCACTGTACAGACCTTTCATGGACGCGAAGCTCGCGTATGTCGGCGACATCGTTGCCCTAGTTGCAGCAGACACGGAAGAAATCGCTGATGAGGCGATCGATCTCATTGAGGTCGAGTACGAAGTATTACAGCCCGTCTTTACTGCCCTTGAGTCACTAGCACCTGGCGCACCGCAGGTTTATGAGACGCTACCCGGAAACGCCGTGCCTCCCGGATACCCTCCATTTCAGCCGCATGGAGCTTTCTGGCAGATCAAGCGCGGAGACATAAAGGAGGGCTTCGAGAAAGCGGCGTATATTGCCGAAGACACAATCCATTTCAATAAGATGTGCCCACCCCTATCACCGGAGCCTCCAGGGGCGATCGTGCGCTGGGACGGAGGAAACAACTACACGGTGTGGGCCACCACCCAAAGCAACTACATCCTCAAGGTGCTGAACTCGGCAAGTATGCTGGACGCCAATCTCAGGATTATGACCTTCAACACGGGTGGAAGCTACGGCAACAAGCAGGCCTTAGTAGGCGATGTAGTTCCCGCCGCTCTGCTTTCGCGTGTTACGAACCGGCCGGTAAAGTTCTTCCTATCGAAGACCCTGCAACTGGGCACACACGAGACCCGCTTGGGCGCCACGATCCAGGCTAAGATCGGCATGGACAAGGACGGCCGTGTTTGCGTCGTGCAGGGCGCCTGGTTGCTCGATTCAGGCGCGTATTCCGACAGCATTCAGGGTCAGGTGGGTGTCGGCCTCGGCGAAATGCAACTTGTAACTTCCAAGTGCAAGTACTGGGATTTCGACACGAACATCGCAATAACCAACAAGATTCCGGCAGGAATCGTGAGAGGTTACGGCGGGCAGGAACTGAATAGCTGCCTGGGACTGCTGATTGCCAGGGCGATGAAAGCCGGTAACTTCGATCCAATCGAGTGCTACAAGAAGAATTACGTTCAACCGGGCGACAGGTATCAGTGGCGGGATGGCCTCTGGTGGGAGTGCAAGGGGTCTCATGATTATCCGCAGGCCATGGAGGAGTCTGCCCGGAAGTTCGGCTGGAAAGACAAGTGGAAGGGATGGGGTGTACCGACCTCGGTTAACGGCCGCAAGGTCACCGGTGTCGGCGCCGGGATTATCGGAAACGCTGATGTGGGCGAGGACAATACCGAAGCCTACGTAAAAATCGTTCCCGACCTTGGGCGTTCGGATGGTTCCAAGGTTGTGGTGCAGGTAGATATCACTGAGTCGGGCATGGGACAGAGAACCAACGTAGCCAAGATGGCGGCCGAAATCCTGGACGTCGACATGAGCTTGGTTCAGGTTACGGACCCGGACACCCTCTCGAATCCTACCGGCTTTGGACTGTGTGGCTCTCGCGGCACGATCTGTTACGGCGAGGCGGTCACCAAGGCCACGCTGGATGTAAAGAGCAAGCTCCTGGAAATGGCTTCGAGGAAGCTCAATCTTCCGGCGGAGGAACTCGACACCAGAGAAGGCTACGTGTACGTCAAAGCCGACCCTGAGAAACGTGTGAACTGGAAAGGGCTCTGGGAGCCAGATCTCACCATCATGGGATACGGCAAACACATCGAACAGTTCAGCACTCCCAACTTCTGCATCTTTATCGTGGAAGTAGAGGTTGATCTCGATACCGGTCTGACCAAGATCCTCAAAATCGTCAGCGGTACGGACGCAGGCCAGATTATTGATCCCAAGACGCTGGAGATGCAGATGCAGGGTGGCATCGGCGCGGCATGTGTCGATACTGCGCTGTATGAGGAACATATCGTTGACCTGCCCACGGGCAGGCTGATGACCACCAACCTGATCGACTACAAGTGGCGCCCGTTCAATGAATTCCCGGCGTTCGATACGGTCGTTCTGCAATCGCAAATTAAGAATGCGTCGAACCATTTCAATGCTGTTGGTGTTGGCGAAATCTCCGGCGCGGCCGGTGCAAGCGCCGTGCTGATGGCCATCTCCAATGCAATCGGCGAAGAAGTCGCTGAGTATCCTGCAACGCCGGATGTGGTGCTGAAGGCAATTGCCAAGAAGAGCGCCGCTGTGGCTACCGCGAAGAAGGGTGGGTGCTGAAGTGAGATATTTCGAACATAGAGACGTAACATCATTTAACGAAGCAAGCCAGGTATTGGAGTCTGCGGAGAGCGGGAAGAAGGTGGTGATTGCCGGTGGTACCGACCTGCTCGGCGTTTTGAAAGAGAGAATCCTGGCGGAGTCTCCGGACGAAGTTGTAAACCTGAAGACGATTCCAGATTCGGCGTACATCAAGAGCGACGGCTGGACGATCAAAGTGGGTGCCTTGACCAAGCTGAAGGACATCACGTCTTCACCGGAAATCAAGAAATACTTGCCGGCATTGGCGCAGGCTGCCGGGTCGGTTGCCACACCGCTGATCAGGAACGTGGCTACGATCGGCGGCAACATCTGCCAGGACGTGCGGTGCTGGTTCTATCGCTATCCCCACGAAGTGGGCGGCAGGCTGGAGTGTTCGCGCAAAGGTGGCGAGCAGTGCTATGCCATCAGGGGCGACAATCGATACCACTCGATCTTCGGTGGCATGAACACGCACGCTGCTCCTTGCCAATCGAACTGTCCGGCGGGAACAGACATTCCCGGTTACATGGCGAAGCTGCGCGAAGGAGATGTGGAAACGGCTGCCAGCATAGTAATGCAGGCGAACCCGATGCCGATGATCACCTCGCGTGTATGCGCGCATTTCTGCCAGGACAAGTGCAACCGGAACTATACCGACGAGAAGGTTGCAACCGGAAACGTCGAGCGCTTCGTGGGCGACTTCATCCTCGAAAACGCGGATAAGTACTACGCTGCCCCGGCGAAGGAAACCGGAAAAAAAGTCGCAATCATTGGTTCCGGACCGGCAGGTCTGAGCGCAGCCTTCTATCTGCGCAAGGCAGGGAATGCTGTTACGGTCTACGACAAGATGGAGGAGCCAGGCGGAGCGCTAGCCTATGCAATTCCTTCCTACCGTCTGCCAAGGGCATACGTTCAGAAGCTCGTTGCAGCGCTCGAGAAGATGGGCGTGAAGTTCATCCTGAAGACCAACGTAGGCACAGACATCAAGGTCGAAGATCTCGAGAAGCAGTTTGACAGCGTCTTCTTCGATACTGGTGCGTGGAAGCGGCCGATTCTTGGCTTTGACGGTGAGCAACTTACCCAGTTCGGATTGGATTTCCTGATCGAAGTCAAGAAATGGATGAAGGGCAAGATTGGCAAGCACGTATTAGTGACAGGCGGCGGCAACGTTGCCATGGACGTGGCCATCACTGCCAAGCGCCTGGGCGCTGCGACCGTAACCATGGCGTGCCTGGAGTCGGAAAACGAAATGCCGGCGAGCAAGGAAGAAATTGCCCGCGCTCGGGAAGAAGGGGTCAAGATCATACCGTCGTTCGGCATATCGAAGGTCGTCTATGAAAAGGACAAGATCAAGGGCATGGAACTGGTGCGCTGCACGTCGGTATTTGACGCGGACCATCGCTTTGCACCGGTCTACGATCAGAACGAAATGATGGTTGTCGACGCCGAATCGATTCTGATGGCGGTTGGCCAGAAGATCGATCTTTCCTTTTTGGGTGAAAAGTACGAACTACAGACCAAACGTGGCCTGATCGAAGTTGAAGCGGAAACGCAGAAGACCAGCCGCCCCGGCGTGTTCGCCGGCGGCGACGTGACCACCGGCCCGTCGACGGTAATCAAGGCCGTGGGGTCGGGCAGGACAGCCGCCAGCGCCATCAACGAATATCTTGGCGTGAAGGTTGAGGCTCCAGCCTGTCTGGGTGGAGACACGAAGTGCGGACTGCTGAAGTTCAACCCGGAAGGTATCAAGAAGGCGACAGCTTCCACGTTGCCGGAACGGCCCGCGAAGGATCGCAGTATAGATCTGGAGGACACGTTTGGCTTGGATTGGAAGGCGACGCTGGAGGAAGCCGAGCGGTGCATGAATTGCGGCTGTTACTCGGTGAACGCTTCTGACATTTCGCCAGTGCTGCTCGCCTTAGGCGCTGAAATCGTTACCACAAAAAAGACGCTAAATGCTGAGGATTTCTTCACTACCAAACTGAAGGCAACGGACAATCTGGAGCCAGGCGAGTTAGTGAAGGAAATCAAGATACATGTCCCCAACAACTACACGATGTGCTACGACAAGTTCCGTATCCGTGAGTCGGTTGACTTCGCGATTGTCAGCTTGGCGACCGTATACCGGACCGAAGGCGGAAAGATCAGCGATGCCAGTGTGGTGCTGGGTGGCGTAGCTCCCGTTCCGCTCAAGATGCCTGCGGTCGAGGAATTCCTCAAGGGGAAGGAAGCGAACGAAGCAACTGCGGACGGAGCCGCCGAATTGGCGGTGAAGGATGCAATTGTGATGGAGAAGAACTCCTACAAGGTTCAGGAAGTCAAAACTTTGGTAAAGCGCTGGATCATGGGAATGGCCAAAGCCTAAAAAGGGTGGGGCAGCGCGCGAATGATTGCTCGCCGCCCCACAGCACAATGTCGTCGTTCCGAGCTGGAAGAAGTGAGACTCAAATTTACCCGATGTTCCGAAAGGGAGTGAATCATGAGGTCGCAATTGACGTCGTGCATAGTGGGTGGAATTGTAGCGATCGTAACAATAGGCGCTTTTATCCCGCCAAAGAAAGAATTTTTTAAGGCGGCCATCATACCGGGGATTGCCTGCTTTGTGATGTCGTGGCTGATGGGTTATTTCGTAGCTCCTCTTCCGAAAGACTTACTTGGAAACGCATTCGGAAGTGGCATGGCCGGGATGATCTGCGGTTTTGTAAGTGCCTATGTGACAGCGAAGGTGACCGTAGCCAAAATGGCATCTGAGAAAGTCCAGACCAAGGCAGCCTCAGCCTAACACGGTAACCGGCGTTGTACTCGTCGGTGTTGGTCGGGCGAATGCTACTCAACACTGGAGTCAATTAATAGCTGGTCGCAATCAAATATAAACAAGTGTCCCTATATCCCTTGAGTCTGCCGGGACTCGTACACAACGGAGTCCCGGCGCTTTTGTAGCACCACTAGACTAACTGATATTGCAATTCATAGCGGGCCGAAGATGTGCATGTTGGAAGGTCACGAGACAAATTCGGAAACACACGGTGTTAGGCCTGTATTGCACGATGTCAAAACTGTCGCAATTTTCGGAGCCGGGCAAGCCGGCCAAATGCTCCTGAAGCTGTTAAGGAGCGAGTGCTATGAAGTCATCGCATTCGTAGATAACCATCTCGCAGGGACGATACTCGAAGGCTTGCCCGTGATCGGGCCTGCAAGGCTTGCCGAAATCAAACCGGACCTGATTTTTGTTGCGATTGTGAACAATGAAGCCGAGCAGGCGGTGCAAACACAGTTGCTCGCGGATGGCTTCAGTGCGTCCCGTATTCAATCCATCTCGCTGCTGCGCGGACTGATTGATATTCGCCTGGCAACACTGAGATTGTTCGCTAAGGACCTGATCGAACGCAAAGTGGCGGGTGCCGTGGCTGAGCTTGGAGTATATACCGGTGCGTTTGCGGCCCAAATCAATGTCTTGTTTCCGGAGCGCACACTGTATCTATTCGACACGTTTGAAGGCTTCGATATCAGAGATGTTTCCGTGGAACGGCAGCGCGGGTATTCGAACGCGCAGGCCGGTCGATTTGGAGATACCAGTGAGGAGGTCGTGCGCCGCAGGCTTCCATATCCGGATCGAGCTATTTTCAAGAAGGGCTACTTCCCAGACTCGGTTGCGGGCGTAGTAGAGCGGTTCGCTTTCGTCAGCATTGACGCGGACCTGTATCAGCCGGTTTATGAGGGTTTGAAGTTCTTCTATCCGCGGTTGAACCGTGGGGGATGCATCATCGTGCACGACTTCAACAATACACACTTCAAGGGCGCAGGCGAAGCAGCCAGGCGCTATTGCAGAGAGCAGAAAATCACTCCTGTTCCGCTATGCGACCTGCATGGTAGCGCTGCGATTGTCAGATAGCGAGAGTCGCGGCTTGAGGATAGCATTCCACGACAATCGGAAAAGAGGTACCAATCAGATCTATGGCAACTCGTTGGATCAAGCTGACCGCAAAAGCTCGGGAGGCGATACAACGTGCCAACGTTTTGGCGGCCGAGTATGGCAATCCAGAGATTCTCCCTCTGCATGTGCTGGCCGCGCTGTTGGAAGATCGAGGAGGCATTGCAGTACCTCTCCTGGATGGTATGAAGGTGGAGGCACAAACGCGACAGCGTACCATGGGCGCAATCGAGCAGCTTCCTAGAAGAGCGAGTGCATCGCAAGATTTGAGAATGTCCAAGTCGGGCGGAGAAATGCTCGATATCGCCTTTCGGCAAGCCGGTAACATCAGAGACGAGTACGTTTCGACTGAGCACCTGCTTCTCGCAATCTCACAACTGAAACGTGACGCAGCGCAAGATTTACTCGTTGCCATGGGAGCTACGCGCGAGAACATTCTTAGGGGCTTGATCTCAATGCGGGAGAAGCAAACGGAAGCAGTCCCGCATCTGGAGGCCAAGTATCAAGCTCTTGAGCGTTATGCACGGGACTTAACGGAACTGGCCCGACATGGCAAACTCGATCCGGTCATCGGGCGGGATGACGAGAGCCGTCGCACCATCCAGGTTCTCTCCCGGCGAACTAAGAACAACCCAGTGCTTATCGGCGAGCCCGGCGTAGGCAAGACCGCGATCGTGGAAGGAGTGGCACAGCGTATCGTGTCGGGAGATGTACCCGAGCGATTGAAGAACAAACGTGTGATTGCACTTGATCTTGGCGCGATGTTGGCCGGAGCCACCTATCGTGGCGAGTTCGAAGAAAGGCTCAAGGCCGTACTCAAGGAGGTAGAAGACTCCAAGGGGCGGATTGTGCTCTTTATCGACGAGCTTCATACCCTGGTAGGGGCCGGAGCCGCTGAGGGGGCAATCGACGCCAGCAACATGCTGAAGCCGGCTCTGGCTCGGGGCGATTTGCGAGCTATTGGCGCTACCACGCTCAAGGAGTATCGAAAGTACATAGAGAAAGATTCGGCGCTGGAGAGGCGTTTTCAAGTGATCTGCGTCGGCGAGCCCAGCGTGGAGGACACAATTGCCATCTTGCGGGGGCTCAAAGAGAGCTATGAGGTCTACCATGGTGTACGCATCAGGGATTCGGCGATTGTCGCCGCCGCTACGCTTTCACATCGTTACATCAGCGATCGTTTTCTACCGGATAAGGCGATCGATCTAATCGATGAGGCCGCGGCCTCGCTCTGCATACAGATCGACTCCGTGCCAACTGAGATCGACCAGTTCGAACGCCGTGCAACCACACTGGAAATTGAGCGCCAGGCCCTTAGCAAGGAAGATGACCAAGACTCGAAAAGGCGTTGCGCCTTCGTGGAAGTGGAACTTGCCGCAATCCGCAAGAAAGCGAAGGCGTTGAATGCCCGCTGGTGGCAGGAGAAGGAAATCATCACTAGCGCGCGAAAACTCAAGGCGAGAATTGATCAGCTCAAACTGGACGAGAAGACACCGAGAAGCCCCGGCGACTTGGACCAGACTTCACGTCTGCAGGAGGATACTCTGCCACAG
>CAZLZA010000095.1:0-16527 GCA_964563875.1 uncultured Acidobacteriaceae bacterium | reverse complement strand
GATCGAAAGCACCGACGTGCGCGACCAGCAGATACCCAACCACCGCGTTGAAGAATCCCCATACAACGTTGACCGTTGAAGACGAGAGCCCTTTGCCGGATGGTTTGGCGAAGGGACTCTGGAAGGGATGTCCCATAGTGCCAGCGACAAAATGAGGGATGGCGTTTGCCGCAAAAGCGCCCCCAAAGAAATACGATACAAGCCAAAGCCAATTCATAATGCAGAGTTCCTTGCTTCGAGGAGCGAAATGATTTCCTGTGTAGACCCAGTCTCACCGACCCGAGGGAAGACATTTCTGACGCTGTACTCGTGCGCTTCCTGGCGGGTATCGGTCATTGCATCGAGTGCGAGCGTCACATTGAAACCCTGCTCGTAGGCCTGGCGAGCGGTTGCCTCAACGCCAACGGATGTCGCCACACCAGTTACAACAACCTGGGTAACGCCTCGCGCCTTAAGCTGGTGTTCAAGATCCGTGGTGGCGAACGCGCCCCAGCTTCGCTTGGTGACGGCAATATCGCTCGGTTGCTGATCCAGCTGCGGCAGAAGGTCGGTCCATCCCTCGGAAAATGATGTGTTGCTGCGCGGACCCTGTTCCGTCCGCCCTGCCGGTCGTCCCGTCACATTGACCAGCACGACTGGAAGGTTCTTCGCACGGAATACATCTATCAGCGCGCGCGTCTGGGCAATGACCTCGCCGACGGGATGAATGAAGTTTCCGCTGACGATCCCTTTCTGCAGATCAATGACGATCAATGCGGTGTTGGGGTCAAGCATAGTCAGTGGCATCGGTTCTTCTCCTCGAATACGAAGTTGGCATGGGTAAAGGCGGGGCGCAGCGGGTTCAATCCTCGACAAGCCGCGCAAGCAGTTCGAGTGCCGCCTGAAGCTTCTCCTGCTCCTGAACCGAAAGCTTCTGCGAGATAGTCGTGGTGAGCCAGTCCTGTCTCGCGGCCCTGCCCTCCTGAAGCAACTTCAGGCACTTGGGCGTCAGAGACATCAGAATCTGCCGTCCGTCGCTCGGGTCAGGTGCACCTCTCACAAGGCCCGACTCCTGCATCGGCGTCACTATGGCACTCATGGACTGCGGACGCATCCCTTCCGCTCGCGCCAGACTTGAAACCGTGGCCGCACCATCCTTTTCGAGTCGGAGAAGAACGGAAGCCTGCGACGGCGGCAGATTGTTGCCGCCACCATGCTCGCGTACACGCAGCTTGAGCTTGCGGAATACAGTACGCATCTCGACAGCAAGCGTCGAAGCAAGCCCGGTCTGAATAGAAGATTTTCGATTGCTCACCAGATCAATGTCTCATGTCTACAGGTAACCTGTAAAGATTAACTGTATACAGATTCGGCCGCCAGTTTGGTAGAGCTCTCACGCGCATGGCCAGTCTGAGACGCTAGTTCTTATAAAGGCCGATTGGACATGCGTTCGGTACCCGCTCTGACAGGAATCGTGAACGCTGGCCGACTTCGCGGTACTAACCCTGAATGAGTGAGCACATTGCCGAGTCCAGTCTATCGAGTCCACCATGGATCGCTAAAGGCCAAGCGGAAATTGCAGGCGAAGAACCTTTGACTCGGCATTGCTGATTTGGCTGAGAAAATGATTGCTCTTTTGACGGCGTTCCACGTAACGCTTGACCTTATCGCCCACGCGCCACAGACCGAATCCGCCAACGGCAATTAGTTCATATACCTCGGGACCCTTCACCAGCGTCTTGACCACCTCAGACCCGAGCACGACACTCTCAAACACAGCTTCCCGCAGGTCTTTGCTGGTTTCGTTGACGGCGTCACGCCATGCATCGACGATTTCTTCCGCCTCGGCCTCGAGCTCGCGATTGTATGTGGCTTCGTCGGTGTTCTTGTCGATTGTGCTTGCGCTCCTCCGCAGCAGGTTGCCGAAGGCGGCGAACCTCTTCGATGCCTGGAGTTCGGGAATTCGGTCCGCGGGAAGCGCCTTGAGATTGATTCCGGCAAGAGCAATCACAAGTTGACCCAGATCGCGGCGGGCTTCTGAATCTGCGGTCAGCTTTTGCAATCTGTGCTGACGTAAAAGGGCGTCAAAGATATCGTCTTCGTCTGTGGCCAGCAGCGCTTCGTGGTATTTACCGTCCGCTGTCACGATGTCGAGATCGCTGTCGCGCGCTGTACTCAGGCCAATGCACGTCATGACCGCTTTGCCCAGAGTCGGATGAAGCGCGTACCAGTTCCTTTGGCCATACGCGTTCGGATCAGCGCTCTTCCATGCCAGACCTTCATCTTCCAGATACCCCAGGAGAGAACCCGAAAATTTAGCATCGTGAATCCAGTACTCGTCGACCGCGGGTGCTTTTGCCCTGCCGTACGCCTCTTTAATGGTGTCAAGGTTATCGCGAATCTTACCGAAAAGCTCCTGTTGCGCCTGATCTGCAGCGACGCTATAGGCAGGTACTCGCTGCAAAAGTTCGCCATAGGGACCTGCGATTTTCGCGTATGGGGCAATGTCACCGGTGTCTTCAGGGTCGTAGTTCTCGGGGATCAGGCGCTTAACGACGGGTACGCACAGGAGCGTGGCCTTAAGCCAGTCCTCGCTTCGGATGTGGATGTACGGGTAGTAGAGCGCTGGTCTGAAGCTTTCCGTCGTCTCAGTCATGGGAGACACGTACCCCCAATTCACGTAGCAACTGTATCGCAACCGGTTTGCGATAGCCACATTTTCAGTCGGTAACGATAAACGTTAGAACCCTATCGGGACTGCCCCGGCAGAAGACGTGTGGGTGCGCGCGGATTTCCATTGTCGGGGCAGTTTCGATAGGGCCGTTTGAACTGAGCCGCTAGTGTTTGCGGCGGACGCGGTCAGGCCTATGGGTTTTGGTTTTGCTTTTGTTGGTCAGAGGGCGGTCTCGTAGCAATAGCGCATGGCAGCCAAAGCCGTCGAGTCGGTTTTCGCAGTTGTAGCAGTGTCTCTGCGAGAGGCGCTGGGTATGCACTTGCGAGGCGAAGTCGGCAAGTGAGCGCACGAGCTTGTGGCATGTTTGAACACACCCGTAAAGAGACGTTGCTGGAACCCCGGTGTGGCAAGGATCTGTCAGGAGCTATCAACGGTGCACCTCCGTGGAACCGGGAGTATCGAGATCGACCGGAAGAAGAGTTGGCTGCTGGTGAGGCGTGCGATGATGAGCATGCGGTTTCCGCAGACAGGACAGCGCGACTGGGTAGTAATCTGGGGATCGCTGGCGCAGGTCGCTCCACCGAGTAGAATACGGCAGCGTGAGAGCGCATCCCCGCGCCTGCGGTTAGCGAAGAATCCGAAGTGGCGGATGCGGACTAAGCCTCTCGGCAGAACGTGGATCAGGAATCGGCGCAGAAACTCATCGGCGGAAACAGTCATGATCTTCTGCTTGCCGCCGTGGGCATAGTCCTTCCATCGAAATGAAACTCGATCATTCTGGAAGGCAACGAGTCGATGATTAGAGATCGCGACTCGATGGGTATAGCGCGAGAGATAATGCAGAACGTGTTCGGGACCGCCGAAAGGTGGTTTGGCGTAGACCACCCAGTTCTCTTTGAAAAGCTGTCGCAGATACCTGCGGAAGCAATGTGGCTCGGCGAGACTCCGGAGTGAGCCGCGGAACTGAAGCTTGTGTCGCTGGAAGAGCTGACGAAGCCCGGCGGTGAACTTGCCGCGGAATACCCGGCTGAGTGCGCCGACGGGCAGGAAGAAGCGGTTCGACGACGCGATCCATCTGGAGCCATCCGGAGCAAGCCCGCCAGCAGGAACGACGTAATGGATGTGAGGATGATGCTGAAGGTTCTGTCCCCAGGTATGGAGCACGCCAAGGAATCCGATCTCTGCTCCCAGATGCTTCGGGTCACGGGCGAGTTCCAGCAGTGTGGCGGCGCTGGTTCGGAAGAGCAGATCGTAAAGCAGTCGCTTGTTTTGCAGAGTGAGAGCAGAGAGTTCGTGTGGCAGCGTGAAGACGATATGAAAGTACGGCACCGGTAACAGCTCCGCTGCTCTCGCCGCCATCCATCTGGCGCGTGCGTTCCCTTGGCATCTGGGACAGTGCCTGTTCCTGCACGAGTTGTACGAGATGGCCTGATGGCCGCAGCACGTGCACTGATCACGATGGCCGCCCAAGGCCGCAGTGCGACATCGGACGATGGCATCGAGCACCTTGCGATGCTGCCATGCAAGGTGTGTTCCGTGGTGCTCCCAATACCTGTTGCCTGCTGCTCGGACGATGTCGGCCACCTCGAGGGTGGGCCGGCTCATCGCTTCTGCAGTTTTCTAGAGCGCTTCACCGCATTGGGGTTGGACACCTCGATAGCTTCCAGAGGGCTGGGAACTGCCTGCAGATGGCGCCGGGACAAATGGAGATAGACGGTGGTGTGGTCCAGCTTCGAGTGCCCGAGCAGTACCTGGATGGTGCGTAGGTCGGCGCCGGCTTCCAGCATGTGAGTGGCAAAGCTATGGCGCAGCGTATGAGGGGACACGCGCTTCGCGATACCGGCTCGCTTCGCAGCTTCGGCCACGGCAGTCCAGATGATCTTCTCCGTAATGGGCACGTCGGCTCGCCAGTTGTTGACCGTACCTGGGAACAGATATGTTTGCGGTTTCATCCAGCGCCAGTACTCGCGCAGGGTCTCCAGCAGCTTCGGGGATAACAACACGTCGCGGTCACGTCCACCCTTTCCCTGGCGGACATGAATGACCATTCGCTCGCTGTCGATGTCGGAAACCTTGAGATGGGAGAGCTCGGCCCGGCGCAGCCCAGTTGCATACAACATCATCAGCATGGTGCGATGCATCAGGTTGCGGGCAGAAGCAATGAGCCGTTCTACCTCTTCTACACTCAATACGATTGGCATCCGTCTCTGCCGCTTCGGCACGGGAATGTCGTCGGGAATATAGGGACGTCTTAGTGTCTTGATGAACAGAAATCGCAGGGCAGAAGTGCGGCTGGAGATCGTACCCGGTGAGAGCTTGCGGTCTCGAAACAGATGAACCTGATACTCGCGAATATGCTCGGGACCGAGACGCTCTGGCGAGCTGTGAAAGTACTTTGCGAAGTCCTGCACGGCGTGAATGTAGGATCGGACGGTGCTCTTGGCGTAGTTACGACGCTGGAGTTCGTCCAGCATCAGCTTCCTGAGTCGGGTCACAGTAACCTCCTTGTGACCCACACGTTACACCGGAGAAAACGTTGGGGGACCACCACACGCTAGCGTCCGCCGCGCTAGCGGCTTAGTTCAAACGCCGTAGTGGCCTGTCGCAGAGACAACGTAACTGCGGATGCGGCGGGTCGGATCGGAAAATTTCCATTGAATCTGCCCGAGTTGCTCCACGATGCGGCCGACTCGGGCTAACAATCCAATGTGCCCGGAACACTGCTATCCAGCGGCCATCAATTCCGTTACTGACAGGCCCGGATGTGGCGACACTCCGTTCTCTGTGGCCTTCATTGACCGTCGCCGATTGACTCATTCTTGACGGTTGCCCGCACTCTAAATGCGCTCCAGGCCAGCCGCGTAAGGTGCAGTGTGCGAACCATCGCCGCGCAGGACTGAATTAATGGCTGACCGGCGTTAGTCGATCGAACCCCGCGCCTGGTGACAGCCCCGACTCCACCACGGTTTTGCTGTCGCGCACCCACTGCGTTCCACCCGTGCCCAGCGGCGCGATGTATCGCTGTCCGGTCGCAGTATCCTTTGTTTCCTGGACCCCGTTGATCACGTCGTTGAAGCTGTCGTTTTGCAGCGCGCTGATCATCGCCCGCTGATGCGCAACCGCCGAATTGGTGGCCGCAATTGTTGCCTGCGTTGAGGCGTCAAGCTGCCGGATTGCCTGTTGGTTCAACTGGTTCTGCATTTGCGTCCACGCCGGGTTCAACACGAAAGAGTCCCCAGCATGTTGCAACATGGCGATTGCCGCGGTCTCCTGCTGCGCCGGAGCGATCACGCTACCCAGCGCCACAACCAACCAACTCGAACCGGGCCCTCCAGGCCCCAATAGAGTTGTCTCCGCATACACGTACGCAGACATCGGCGCGCCATTTGCGGTGCAGCTAAAGAATGCCTCGCCTGCCGTCGTCCGAGTCATCCCTCCACCTGCAGGATGATACTTTGGCGTCATCGCGTCGCTCTTCGTCAACTTCAGTCCCTGGCACATAGAGACGAACCGTGCCTGCCCGTACTTAGTCGCGAACACATTACCTACGGCATAGGACGCCACACCCGGCCCCATCTTCAGAAACGGGCCCGGCACCTTGTATGGTGGAACCGTCGAGTCCCCCAGGCGGAGATTCGTTAGCCCATCCGGCGAAGTCATATCCACAACTGACCGCGCGTCTATCGCGCTGAAACGAAACAGCCCGCCATAGGTCTTCCAGCCCTGCGGTACCTGGATTGAAAATGCCCGCTCCCGGGTATCGCGAACCGTCACCCAATTCACCCTGGTTGCTACTCCCGCTCCGGCCTGCGCATGTCCGTTCTCCCCGCTGGCCGCAAGCACTTCCGCCTCACCCGTAGTCCCAGCAGAACGATGCGCCCAGTTGTAGGCAACTCCCAAGACCATCAACACCAGAAAACTAGCCAACACTACCTTCTTCACCTGTCGCCTCCGTTGACCTATGGATTGTCGATCCACGAGCGCCGCACTGGGCTTCCGTATGCTTCCCAATCAAATCGCAAATATCGCCGCAGCATTCGCTAATCAGCCATTCAGCTCTGATTGGCACGGATTGTAACGTGCCTGATGGGAAAAGAGAGTCCCTGCGAGAACATGTCGTTTCACGAAGCCTCCGAGAAATCTGGAACTGCGTATGCTTTGATGCTCGGATCCGACCGCGACGAAAGGTTCAAATCCCTGACGGGCTTTGGGATCTCGTATCTTTCCTGCAGGGGGCCTTGAGCAGCGTTAACCCGAGTCTGAATCGCCAGAGCTGTTCAACGTCCGCTGGAGCAGAAACGAAATGGAGGGCGCGGGAGTGGAATTGTTCAGCCGGTTGGGAGCCAGGTCCTACGAGCCGGTAGGCAGGCGTGGCTTTCAAGCTGCGAATCATAACAACCGCTTGTGGCTACCTTCTTGCTATTCGAGTCATCTCTGATGCGCTGCGCTCGACGTCCTCATCTGTAGTAGCCCAGCTGGACACGCTGATCCGCATCGCCGTGTGCCCATGCCACAGCGTTCCACCGCACCAACTGGTCCCTTCCTTCTGGATGTCCGCAATGACCCTCCGCGTCTCCTCAGCTTTACCGAACGACACCAATACCTGGTTCAAGACCACGTCGTTCAAAATGGCAAACCCTGCCTCGCGCAAACGATCTGCAAACATCTTCGCCTGTCGGCAGTTTCGCTCAACTATGTCGCGCAGCCCGTTGCGGCCAAGTGAGCGCATTGCTGCCCACAACTCAACTCCCCGCGCCCGTCGCGACGCCTCCGGCACATAGTGCCAAGGCTCCCGCCCATCACCCGGCGCCAGATACGCGGCAGTTAGCGTCATCGCTGAGCGGAGGTGCTCCGACGTACGCACCACTGCGACACCGGAATCGTAGGGCACATTCAACCACTTGTGGCAATCTATTGCCCATGAGTCGGCCGCGCCAGCGCCAGCGAGCAGAGGTGCATAATGCGGTGAAACGGCTGCCCATAGACCGAATGCCCCATCCACGTGTACCCAGGAACCTGCCTTATGCGCGCGGGTGCAGATTTCCTCAGCAGGATCAAATGCACCGGTGTTAACGTTTCCGGCCTGAATGCAGACCAGCGTGTGCTCGTCGAACGGAGGCAGACTCTCCAGACGTATCCGTCCCTGGTCATCGGTCGGAACCCGTGTGAGTCGCGCACGCCCTAGTCCCAGCATCGATAGCGCCTTCAGCACCGACACGTGAACTTCATCTCCCACTACCACTTGAAACGGGGGAGCACCAAACAGTCCGTCTTCTTCAACATTCCATCCAGCGCGCTTTAGGAGCGCGGTCCGCGCTGCGGCTAAAGCAGAGAAGTTTGCCATTGTCGTGCCGGTAACAAAGCCCGCCCCCGACCCGGGCGGCAGACCCAGTAGTTCCACCATCCAACCCAGAACAATTTCTTCCAACTTTGCAGCCACTGGAGACATTACCTGCATTGCCGCGTTCTGGTCCCATGCGCTAGCCAGCCAGTTCGCTGCTAAAGCCGCAGGTAGTACTCCACCGACTACGAATCCGAAATAGCGGCCTCCGGACGTCGCCACCGTTGCGGGCGACCCGATATCGTCGAGCAGCGCCAAGACCTCGGAGCAATCGGATGGCGATTGAGGCAACGGACCTCCCAGCATCTCCAAACGCAACACGTCGGCAGGATGTGGGAAGACAGACCGTTCGGCGATTCCAGTGACGTATTGGATCGCTCGGTCGGCGGCCTCCGCCAAGAGCTTCGTCATTGGGGGCTCCGATCTAGGCCGCAGAGCAACTGGTGCAAATCCGGCGCCGGTGCGTACCTGAAGCTCACTGTCTAAGACCTTTCCAAAAGTCTAGAGGCAATGAGCGCCTCATTATATTCCCGTCGGCATTACAACCGATCCGACGTTCCTTGACTCCGCAATACCGGCCGCGATTCCGAGTTTAAGTAGTACTCGACGCGGGAACTTATGCATAGGCCTGAGTCTTGGATGCGCTCTCGCGAGCAACGGGGCGAGGCTAAGAATGAAACTCGGAACTGGAGAACAATTGGAACGACCGAGACCTAGCCAAACCCAATGCGACCACGATCTCTCCTGCTATACTCCCTGAAAATGGAACCAGTCGAGTTCAAAGATCAGAAAATTCGTTGCGACAGTTGTAATCAGATTACGCCAAGCTACGACATCGTCAATTATGGCTCGATAGAGCTCGGGTACCGGCATCTTTGTAGCCAATGCTTCAACCGGGAAGTAGCTGCACTAGATGGGCTCGAGGGGTTCGAGAACACTAGGTTTGAGCCGGTGGCTCTCACTGATTGCGCGGGAACAGTCCACACATTCCACCTCCGCACCCATTTGTTTGGGACTGGGGTTGCGCTCAACGCATTTGAGCTTCGCGACGGGAATCCGGCCGGCTACCAGTTCCAGATCATCGGCGATCCAGAGGATGATCTTCTAATGCTACTCGGGCGACTGGTCGAAAAGATGCGGCGTGCCTTATCCACCAAACATCTCACCGACAGCGAGCATGGGTTGCAGATCGCCGACCGGCAACTGGTGCGTGGCATGATCGAGTGGGACGATACCCACGATGGTCGAGTCCCCCTTCTCATTATCGATGGCCGGGAGATCACCTGGGACGAATTTGGTCGTATGTTGATGAGCTACGAGGGATGGCAGTTCAAGCTGAGTATTGCTGACAAGAGCGAAGAGTTGTGACTCAGTTAATTGTAGATTGATCCTGCCAGGCAATTGTTTGTTTCATGATGGCTCCCAGAACCTTGAACGGTGCTTTGTCCGGAATGAGGCGGACACGGATTGTTCGAGCAAGGTCCCTGCATTGATCCATTCGCGCGCTGTAAGCTGGCCGAATACGCCAATCTGAAGCTGGAAGCATTCGCCCAAAGAGGTCATGGAACTCCTTCGCAATTAATGCATCATCACTCTCGCGAACTCTTCAGGCAGGTTATTTTCTCTCGTCACTCCGTGGCTCGGGGATCATTCCATTCTGCTTCCGGCTGGCGGCGAGGCGTTCTTCGTGGCGGCGAGCCCGTTCCATGCGGCGGGCGCGTTCATGTGCAATTAGGTCGTGCATATCGTAACCGTATGGGCCGTACGCTCGGAAGAATTGGGGATCGAACAGACGCTTAATGCCGCATCCCATGCACACCTGGTAAGAAAACTCGTCATCATGTTTGGTGGGCCAGCCCATGTCTTTGTGCCAGCAGCCGCGCAACATGAAAGCAGTGGCGCCACCTAAGCCGGCCAACGCCAGACCCAGCGGCCATACCCAATGGCTCCGTCGCCGTGGGGGCGCCGGGGGATCTTCCTTGGGAATTTTCGGGATGCGCGGTGATTCCTGTATCTTGTCGGCCATAACGGCTCCCATGGTACCTTACGGTGCCAGCCTTGACTATCCTGCGATACACGACGGCAAAGCTGATTTACGCTGCGGCGCTGCCTTTCGCCTCACATTGGTGAGATGTTCCTGACATGAGCCAACATCTGACACTCTGCGCGACTCCTACGTATCCGTCGGAGGATACATGAAAAAGCTGATGGTCGCTTTGGTGTTGTGTGCCTTCTCTCTTTTGACCTACGCGCAGAGCAATCCGGTGATTGCGGCCGCCCGCGACACCCTGGAGCGGCGGCAGAAGAATCTGGTCGAGGCGGCGCAGGAGATGCCGGCGGACAAGTACGGGTTCAAACCCACCACGGCACAGATGTCGTTCGCACACTTGGTCGGCCACATCACACAATCGAATAACTTACTGTGCTCGAAGATCTCCGGCAGTGCTGCTCCTCCGCAGCAAGTCTCCGACGCTGATCCAAAGGAGAAGCTCGTAAATGCGCTGAAGGTGTCCTTTGATTTCTGCTCCACGGCCTTGAGCCAGGTGGGCGACGCCAGACTCGGCGACGAAGTCACACTCTTCGGCGGACGCAAGGCCACCAAGGCCGCCGCCGTGATCGCCCTTACCAGCGACTGGGCGGACCACTATTCTGCAGCCGCCATGTACCTGCGCCTCAATGGACTTCTGCCACCCACGGCCAAGCCGAAGGAGTAAGGACCCCAGCGCGGGAAAATCTGCCGGCTAGGAGACCTGCTGGCGACTCGCGCAGAGATCACCACGCACAAAAGCACTGAGTTCCTGGAAAGCTGTATCCGCGCTGTTGCGAACCAATAACAAAGCGAATCGATTTTCTGGTCTACGTTTACTTTCTTCTGCGGACAGTCCTCCGCTCCGAATCTACGACTGACCGGCGATCCAGGGGCGATGTTCACGTCCCCGAGCTTCGCGTCGGAACCACAGCCGCGGACATCTGCTTAGAGGCATGATCATGAGGTAGCCAGTCATGAACCGCCGGAACACGATATGTTTAGAAGATGGAGAAGGTGGTAGGTGTCGACTTCGGCACAACTAACAGCACTGTGGCAGTCGCGGACCAGTTCGGTTACGTGACTACGGGCCGCTTTCACTATGATGAAATTGATGCCGAGACATTCCGCTCAATCTTGTTCTTCGTTCCTCCGGGTAAGAGTCCACGAAAGCCGATGTCTTCCTATGCCGGCCCAGAAGCCGTCCATCACTATTTGCACAGTGAGAGCGGCGGCAGGCTGATTCAATCCGTCAAATCCTATCTTTCCGATTCGATGCTGCAATCGACAAATCTGTTCGGACGGAGCTACCGGTTCGAGGAACTGTTAGCTTTTCTGCTGCGTTCGCTTAAATCAGCCGCCGTGGACTCCGGGCTTCCGTTTGGAACTAGAGCGGTGGTCGGGCGCCCAGTGCGCTTCGTGGGATCGAAGAGTGCGGAAAACGATTTGTACGCGATTTCGCGCTTAAGAGAGGCTCTCACGCTGGCGGGCATCACCGAAGTGCAATTCGAGTTGGAACCCGTTGCAGCGGCGTATTCGTATGAGGCTCTCCTGAACCACGAGGAACTTCTGTTGGTCGCAGACTTTGGGGGTGGCACAACGGACTTCAGCTTGATTCGTGTTGGACCCGAGGCACGAGAGATGAAGCGTGCGGAGCAGCGGATTCTGGCCAATGCCGGGCTTGGCATAGCGGGGGATGATTTCGACGCGAAGCTGGTCCGGCATCTGGTTGCGCCACTGCTGGGGCGAGGCTCGATGTGCCGCTTGGTGGGAAAGACCGCGCCTATGCCGAACTGGCCCTATGCCAAGCTCGAACACTGGCACCAGCTTTCATTCCTAAAATCCAAGGAGAACATGGAAGCCCTGCGTTCCTTGCGCGCACAGGCGGTCGAACCAGAGAAGATTGACAATCTGAGGCTCTTAATCACCGAAGACCTTGGCTTCAGGCTGCATAGCGCAGTACAGCGTACAAAATACGAGCTGTCGAGCAAAACGAATTCGCTGTTTTGCTTCCGCATTCCTGGCTTCGAGATTTCTGCGCCAGTGACACGCCAACAGTTTGAAGGCTGGATCTCCGAGGAACTCCAATCCATCGCCAACTGCGTGGATGAGCTTATGACGCAGGCGGGAATCCATCCTTCCCGGATCGATCGAGTCTTTCTGACCGGCGGTAGTTCCTTCGTTCCGGCAGTACGAGCTCTGTTTGAGCAGAGATTTGGAGCGAGTCGTTTAGCAAGTGGCTCAGAGTTCACCTCGGTTGCGAAGGGACTCGCGTTGCGGGCTCGCGAGGTGCGATGGTAGGACACCGAATCCGCCCCCGACATTAAATCGATCTCGGACGCGCGTGCATAGTGCAGATGTCCTACTCACAACGCGAAATGCAGCCAGGAGCGTGACCGCTTCTGATGTTAGGATCGAGCAGCAATTCAATATCTGCGTCGGTATCATCGGGCACATCTACGGAAATGACGTGGCGCGACTATCACGACTCTACTAAGCACAGCGTTGAATCGCTGAGGCTGGCGCAGCACGTGCTCGACTGGGCGAACATGCCTGAACCGTTCCGCCATTACGAGGGCGTGCCTGTGCTCGACCTGCCAGCAGATCCGCCGGTCCCTCAGATGTCAGCACTCGAACTTCTTCGGGGTACCTACGGCACCACACCCGCCGCTGACGGTCCGACGTTCCTCTCTCAACTACTGTTCTATTCCGCTGCGATTAGCGCCTCCAAACGCGCCCCGTCTACCGGGAACCGCTACGCGCTGCGCGTGAATCCTTCCTCCGGAAATCTGCACCCAACGGAATTCCACTTCCTCACGCGGGGCCTGCAAGGGTGGCCTGATGGGCTGTTTCATTACCGCCCCTCTGCGCACATGGCCGAGCAACGCGGGCTAGGTAATTTTGAAATGAAGCTGGCCGGCAGCTTTGTCCCTATCGTGTTTGTATTGACCAGCATTGTATGGCGCGAGGCCTGGAAGTACCGTGATCGGGCATATCGATACTGCTTGCACGACATGGGGCATGCCTGGCAAGCGCTTGCGCTTGCCGCCCGAGCCATCGGATGCGATAGCTTCGCGGTCGGCCATTTCCCGGACGATGAGGTGGCGCAGCTCTGTCGCCCCAGTCAGGACGAGTGGCCGATGCTCATCATCACTCTGCGCGGCGGCTCCATTCCAGTGCGCGAAGCCGACGCCAACGAGGCCGTTTGGTTCGGTGGGCACGCGAATCAGCTCTCACAGGAGACGATCACGTACCCACTCATTGACAGTATTCACACGGTCACGAAACTCCGCAATGGCGAGCAAGGCGCCATCTCTGCCGGCGAACCTGCTCCTACTGGCACCGGAGAGATTAAGCTGCCCTCTTCGGCTTTATCCGCGCGTACATTCGGCGAGGTCGCCCGAATGCGACGGTCGGCGCTCGACTTCCTGGGTGGATTGCAATCAATATCTCTGGCGCAGCTCTCTGCCATCCTTGCTGTCACGGCGGAGCCTTTGCTTGCTGATTTTGCAAGCACGCGATTCATTCAGCTCTATTTGTACGCCCATCGTGTTGATGGGCTGCAACCAGGCGTGTACAGGTTCTGGCAGGAGCGTGCCGAGTTGGAAAAGATGAGAGACGGCGATCAGCGCGTTGCAGCGGCGGGGCTAAGTCTCGGGCAGAATCTCGCCGGTAATGCATGCGTGGCCTTCTCAATGATCGGCGATCTCGAACGTGCCGTCCGTGTCCATGGCGACCGTGGTTATCGCTATGTGCATTTCGAAGCTGGCGCCGTCGGCCACCGCTTGTATCTCGCCGCGGAAGCGCTTGGGTTGGGGGCGACCGGCATCGGCGCGTTCTACGATAATGAGGTGCATCATTATCTTAAGCTGGTGCCCAGGCAGGGGCAGGTGGTGTACCACTTCGCGATCGGTTATCCGGTCCCCGATTCGCGCCTCGAGGCATAAGGTCACTATGGTGGGAATTCTGGTGCATGGCGACAATCACTTTATCGTGCGCGGGCCATTGCCCAACCGTGACGTTGCACTGGCACTCATTCGACACTGGTCCCTTATTCAGATTGGGGCGACAACGCCGCCCGCGCTCGATCAATGGCGCATCAGCTCTCGAGAGTTACGAGAGAACTTAGAATGGGCAGTGGTCATACCCGGAGACAGTGAGATATCTCATTCCGTGACGCAGCTGCTGGAGGAGTTGTCGGCGCGAGGAATTACCATCTACGACTCCCGCTTTCGCTCCTGGTAGAAGGCAGAACAGAATCAGGTAAAGGAACACGTGCGAGTATCTCCCGCTTTGAGTGTATCGAAGAAGCGGAGCCAGTAGCAGTGTTGTTCATGAGCGACGTTGCAATCCATAGGTTGACCGGACCGAAGCCGACTTCCAGGTACCGATTCTGTCAATGGCTCTCGCCATGGCTGTAAAACTATTGATTGCTCACTTCAACACTAAGTGAAATCCGCTCCCACAGGGAAGACCGTGTGGAGGAGAAGGGTGCTCCGTTTGACCTGGCCCTCCCTAATGGCAGGTAGATTACCTTAGGCACCTGTCCATCGTCATTACCGTGTTCTATTCTGCTTACAACATTGCAATTATTGTGATCACCGACAGGCCTCTGCCTTGTAAGCGAAAGGAGAACTTAGGCATTTGGTAGATTACACATTCTAAGTAGTTTACGTGAGGTAGTGAGTGGTAACCATCCTCGTATTCGACCGCCAATCGCTATACCAGGCGTCGATCTCAAACCGGCTTAGCCGGCTTCTCCCAGAATCCACCCAAATATCTGACTGTGCTACTGAGGCCGAGCTTGCCAGCGGCATAACAAACAATCCAGGGGCTATTCTATTTCTCGGTCAAATATCCTTGCGCTCAGAAGCAATGAAGCTCGCGCGGCAGTTCTCTTGTTCTGTGGTCTGGATTGCCGAGCGTAAGGATGAATATCTTCCTCTACTCGACCAACCTGCGATTTGTGGAATCATGTTTCGCACAGCGAATGCCGCTGATCTGGCGGAGTGTGTTGGTGCGCTACGGGAGCGCCGGACGTGGATTCAGTCGCTGGATTACCCAGACGACGCCACACCCTCCGGGCAAGACAAGCTGGGCCTTCTAACGCAAAAACAAAGAGATATAACGGCCTTGCTGGTGGAAGGTAAACAGTGCAAGGAAATCGCGGCTCAACTCGGGACGACATGCCAAGTTATCAAGAACCGCGTCGTTCTGATCTACGACAAACTCGGTGTGCGAAACCGCTACGATCTGCTCAAGGCTCTTCTGGAGGCTCCACCGACCTGCGAGAGTGCTTCCATGAAACCCCGCGCACCCAAGAGGTAGCCAAGTAACATCCGATTGCAAGGGTCGATCATCCCCCACTCGACCTGAGCACATCCCCAGCCGCTCGCCAACACCATCCGTGACATCTTTCCACAGCATCCGAACGAACTGCTCTGTTGTACCTTCACCACGAAACGGATGCGCCCCCATCGGACCGCATGGTGCTACATCCAGGGCATCTTCACTGTGGTGGCCGATCGAACTATTCCTCTATCACCTCCCCCGCGTTCTTGGCGGCGCATTCTTTAGTAGACTAAAAAACATAGTTATAATATTGTAGTTATGAAATGTTCGAGAACACTGAAGAGACACTCACCGCGCTCGAAAAGGTTGGCTATTTCACTACTCACGAAATAGCCAACACGATCTATGCCGCCGGCGACACGAATCAGCCGATTCTTCTGGAAGGCCCCGCAGGCGCTGGAAAGACGGAGATGGCCCTTGCCGTCAAACGTGCAACGGGCATGAAGCTCATGCGCCTGCAGTGCTACGAAGGTCTCACTGACAAACAGGCAATCGGAAGTTTCAGTGATGAACTGCGTCAGTTGTTCGTGCGTTTTCACGAGGGGACCTTTGACGAAGCCGCGAAGAAGGTCTCAGACCGTGCCTTCTATCTGGCTGGGCCGCTGCTGAGCGCGCTGGAAACGACAGAGCGATGCATTCTACTGATCGACGAAATCGACAAGATAAGCCATGCTTTTGAGGCTCAGTTGCTTGAGTTTCTGGGCGAATGGCAGCTAACGATCCCTGGCCTCGGCGAGATCAAAGCCATACATCCGCCATTTACTATCGTCACGGCCAACGACGAACGGCAACTTGGCTATCCTCTTTTGCGGCGCTGTGCCCGCATCTATATCGACCACCCGACACCTGAACAGGAAGCGGCCATCGTCGCAAGCCGGACGCCGCATTGTCCGAAAGCCATCCACTACTTTATCGCGGGTTTTGCAAGGTCGTTGCGCTCTTTCAAGATGCAAAAGCCTCCTTCGATTTCGGAAATGATTGCGCTGGCTCGCGTGCTCGACAAAATGAAGTTGCAAGAACTTCGGGATGAGCATAAGGCCGTCATGCTTCCGTTCATTGCCAAGACTGAGAAGGATCGGGCCAGCCTGTTAGTCCCTGGGCGATTCGAGAGCTTCATGGACAATGCACGAATCATTGCAGACGAAATGTGTCGGC
>CAZLZA010000094.1:0-16891 GCA_964563875.1 uncultured Acidobacteriaceae bacterium | reverse complement strand
TGAAAATAATGGTGAGCGCGGTAGGAATCGAACCTACAACCTACTGATTAAGAGTCAGTTGCTCTGCCAATTGAGCTACGCGCCCTTCTTGTTCATTTTGCAGCGGACCAGAGGCTGAGAATTGCAACGGGCCTGTTTATACAGCAGTCTGATTGGCTCAAGACTTCTTCGATAGTAACAAACGTGTTTGGATCATGCAACGTCAGTCCGAGGTTCGCTATGGAAACTCGCCACACCGTTCCGGACTGTTTTCTCTGAGTCCGAAGACCTCTTTGCGGCCCGTGCAACCGTGCTTCACGTCTGAACCGAGCGGGGCTGAAGCTGAACTCCAGCGCGACAGTAGGCGACACCTCCGAAGACCGGATCGCGATTCAGTTCTTGCGCAAATCGACGTAAGCGTCAGAGACATCCGAATACTGACTGCAATGCTGGAGTAGCGCTCGTCTGATGGCGTTAGCGACGATAGCTGCCCAGTTCGGCGTGAAATAATTATCGCCAAATGAGGCCGGGTTGCCCGCAATCATTACGGCAGTATTTCCCGAAGATTGAATCTCCTCCACCCGGCCTCTGCGCTAGGATGCGAGGGTCAGGCCTCTCTTTGTGCTCGGTTGTGCATCCAAATCGAGATCGAGTGGTTTAGACTCGGCTGAGAGACTCTGCGTCGATGAAGTATCAGCTGGTCTCGTGTTAATGGGGGAGCGGTCGTGCGGTCGGGCTCAAAGCGGATAGCGTGTCTGTGCCTCTTGCTGATCTTCTGGTCGGCCATAGCGCTCATCGCTCATCATCACTCGGACGCCAACGAATCGGTTCGGTGCACGGTCTGTGTCGCCGCCCATTCGGCGTCTCCCACCCCCCCGGCTATATTGCCGCGAGCCACCTTCGTTGCGGTATCCACGTTTCAGCCGGAACCAGTTGTTTCCGCCAAGCAGCGCCTAATTGCATTCGCGCTCTACGTCCGTCCACCTCCCGTAGCCTAGGTTCAGCAGAAACCGACAATTCGTCTTTGGCTTCACTCTGCAACCTAGATATTTCTGGAGGAAATTCATGCTCGCTCTCCGCAAGAAGAAGTCGCTTGCCGCGGCTTTTCTGGCTATTCTTTGTATTGCGCTGGGACCGTACGGATACGCGCAGTCTGGCAATTCAACATCGATCACTGGCACGGTGGTGGACCCCTCGGGTGCAGTGGTGGTCAATGCCGCCGTCGAGGCGCGAAACCCGGTCAGCGGCTACTCTCGAAACACCGTGACCGACAGCGCTGGAAGATTCACCTTTCCTAACGTTCCCTTCAACCCCTACCATCTCACCGTCACCGGGGAGGGTTTTGCTCCCTCCGTGCAAGACGTCGATGTGAGGTCGTCGGTTCCCATCAATCTAACCGTGAAGATGAACGTTCCGAGTTCCTCTGAGTCGGTCACCGTGGAGACCTCGGCCGAAGACCTGCTCGAGAATACGCCAACCTTTCACACCGATGTAGACCGCAACCTGATGGAAAGAATACCTCTGGAAAGCGCATCCTCCTCGGTGAGTTCGCTGGTCACGCTCGCCTCTCCCGGTGTCGCTGCCGATTCCAACGGTCTCTTCCATGGCTTGGGTGACCACGCCGAAAACTCGTTCTCGGTGGACGGGCAGCCGATCACCGATCAGCAGAGCAAGGTCTTCTCCAATCAAATCCCTCTGGATTCAATCCAATCGATGGAGGTGATTTCCGGGGCACCACCAGCAGAGTATGGCGACAAGACGAGTCTGGTCGTCGATATCACGACCCGCTCCGGCCAGGGTATGACAACCCCGCACGGCGGCATGACCGCCGAGTACGGCAATTTCGGTACCTCCAACGTCGCCTTCAACGTCGGCTACGGCGGCAAGAATTGGGGAAATTTCATCTCCGTCAGCGGCCTGAATACCGGACGCTTCCTCGACGCTCCGGAATTTACCGTAATGCACGACAAAGGAAACGAAGAGAACGTCTTCGATCGCGAAGATTATCAACTCTCAACGGCAGATTCGATCCACACCAATCTGCAATTCACCCGCTCCTGGTTCCAAACGCCCAATTCCTTCGATCAGCAGAACGCCACCGCCTGGTCCGGAGTAGTGGTGGACAATGGCGGCCTAGGCCCCAACGGCTTGCCGGTTGGCCCCGCCGACCAGCGCTCGCAGATCAAGACCTTCAACATTGCGCCGTCGTGGACCCACCTGCTCAGCGACTCAACGCTCTTCACTCTGGGCGCCTTCGTGCGACGGGATCAGTACAACTACTATCCGAGTACCAATCCGTTTGCCGATCTTTCACCCGATCTGCAAAATGAGACCGTCGGCCAGAATCGCACCCTCACCAATACTGGCATTCGTTCCGAGTTCTCGTATGTGAAGGGCATCCACAATCTAAAGGCGGGCGCCGCCTACCAGCAAACGTTTCTCGATGAGCACGACAATCTCGGGATCGTGAATCCAACGCTCAACGCGCCGTCGTATCCGAGCTTTAACCCTCTGCTGTTGCCCTACGATCTAACCCGTGGGGGCACTTTATTTGCCTTCAACGGTCACACCGATGTGAAAGAGCTTGGCCTGTATCTGCAAGATGCGATGACCGTGGGAAATTGGAATTTCAACCTCGGAGTGCGCGGCGATCTATACAACGGTCTGACCACGCATCGCGAAGCCGAGCCTCGCCTGGGTGCCGCATACAACGTGAAGCGGACGAACACGGTTCTGCGCGTTTCCTACGCGCGGGCCATGGAAAGCCCCTTCAACGAGAACCTGATACTTTCGAGCGTAGGATGCGCTAATCCCGTTCTCAGCCCGCTGCTCAACTGCTCTTCGTTTGGCCTCACTCCATTGAATCCGGGCTGGCGCAACGAATTTCACGCAGGATTCCAGCAGGCCCTTGGAAAATACGTGGTGTTCTCCGGTGAGTACATTTGGAAGTACACCCACCACGGCTTTGATTTCAGCGTGCTCGGCAACACCCCAATTACTTTCCCCGTGGAATGGGATCGCTCGAAGATTCCCGGCTACGCAGGCCGTCTTAGCGTACCCACCGTTCACGGGTTTTCCGCGCTGGTCGTCTTCTCCAGCGTGGCCGCGCGCTTCTTTACTCCGCAGGTTGCCGGAGCCGGAGCCACTCCGGGACCAGTGGGGGTATTCCGCATCGACCATGACGAGAAGTTCAATGAGACTACCCATTTGCAGTACCAACCCTGGAAGCGCGGACCTTGGATGGGCTTCAACTGGCGTTATGATAGCGGCTTGGTAGCGGGACCTGTTCCCTGCGCCGGCGGCAACTGCATCAACGGTCCGGCAGGCGGTATCTCCGTGGTGGATGCGTCGCTGCTGAGCCCGGATCAGCAGTTTCAGGGCGGGCTGTTCTGCGGCTCAATCCGCGCCACTCCAACTACCCCGATCAGTTCGAACCTCGGAGCCAATCTGTGTCCGGCTGCGCAATACGGATCTACTCTCACCAGCATTCCGGCCCCGGGCGCCGAGAACGACGACCACAATCCTCCACGCATTCAGCAGCGTAACCTCTTCGACCTTGCCCTCGGAGACGACAACTTGTTGCACGGCGATAAGTACAAGTTGAGCGCGCAGTTCACGGTCATTAACCTGGCCAACAGCTATGGACTGTACAACTTTCTTTCCACGTTCAGTGGAACCCACTATGTCACGCCGCGCAGCTATACGGCCCAGTTAGGCTTCCACTTCTAACCCTGGTTTTTCTAACCCGGCTTCGCGAAACGGGCTCCGGTCAGCGCCGGAGCCCGTTTTCGTTTGGCCGCCCGCTCAGGCAGCCCAAGGTTCATGCGGCCCGGGGTTCATGCAGCCAAAGTTTCGTCTTGCTGAAAACGTGGCAGAAACTCTTCCATGGCAAAAGTCTCATACGAGGTTGGAGTTGTATTCCTCGCGCTACGCGGCTCCAGGGCTTTCATGTGCCCGCGGCTCAACGCATCGACCATCTCAAGTAGCAGATCGGTGAGGTCCCGGGTGAGGCCGAACTGAACCATGGCTTTGCGGGCAGCATCCTCCGGCAACTGAACGTATTGCAGTCCGCCCCGGCCAATGACTTTGCCGAGGATGGCGGCGACCTCCTTCATGCTGATGTCGCGCTGTCCCAGAAGTTCCCGGGTTTGCTTCCCGGTAAATTCAGAGTTCAGCAACTCCTCGGCTGCTATGGCGCTGATGTCCCGGGTGGCAATCATAGGAATTTTCAGGTCGGGAGTCAGCGGACCACCAGCCTTTCCCATCGCGCGGATGATGCCGGCTTGGGCGAAGGTGTTTTCCATGAAGTACCCGGCACGGAGGTGGAGTACGTTCAATCCGCCGATGCGATTCAACTTCTGCTCCAGATTATGGAGACCCACCACCGGACCCGTCCCTTCGCTCTTATCAGCGCCGACGCTACTGAGACACACCGCATGTGTCACCCCTGCCTCCTTGATTGCGGTGGCCAGCGAATCGCCGATGAGTTCCTGATAGGTGCGAAAATCCGGGCTCTCGTTCGTCGGCGGAATCATCACATAGACCGCCAGCGCGCCGTAAAACGCGCGGGTCAGCTCGTCCGTGTCTGCAAGATCGCACACATAGGCTTCGGCACCCTTGGCCTCGAGTACACGCAGACGCTCTCGACCCCGGCCGATCGCCCGAACGATATGCCTTTGTGACGCCAAGCGGTCGACAATACCTCTTCCCGTGTGGCCTGTTGCTCCAGTAATGACGTACATGGGGACCTCCAATTACATGACGCGTTGATTGAGAATTGGAATTAGCACGGCCGTCCAGAACTAAAGAAGAGACGTGCCGGGGGCCTAGCATTCTACCGGTGATTCGATGAGAGAATGCGGCTCCGAGGTTTCCGTTGCCAGACGCGATCGCAGCCCGATCAAAACCCCGGAATTACAATCCTCGTCCTGACCTCGATGGTGTACGACCCGCACCCATCCATCCGGCAACTCGCCTCAGCTCTTATTGCAAGGCGTCGAGCCTGCGTCCGTGGTTATGAGCTCTGGTGTTACATCCCAGCCCATTCCGCTGCATCCAAACCACCTGCGTAAAGTTTGAAGAGGAGGAATTACCGTGGGTATATTTGCGTGGATCGTGGTTGGTCTGATTGCCGGCTGGGCGACGGGCAAGTTGATGCGGGGCTCAGGATACGGTGCCATCATGGACATCGTCGTGGGCATTATCGGAGCGCTCATCGGCGGCTTCATCATGAGAAGTCTGGGTTTCGCCGGCCAAGGCGGAATGATTTACACGATATTGGTTGCGATCGGTGGTGCCGTGATTCTGACGTGGATCATTCGGATGGTGACCGGCGGACGGGGTGGCGGACGCAGCGACAAGGATATCAACATCCGTCGAGCTGCCTGACCGTGAGCAGTGCACCATTCTCTGACTCAGCACTCTTCCGTGCGTCAAGTCTTGAGGGTTGAGTTCGCCCTCATGCTTGAATTCGCAATGAAAGGAATGCACGCGCGAGGGCATAACTCGCGCGTGCGGAGCCGGAACGACACATCCTGATGTATCGCTTGAAATGTCTGAGCCTATTTCCATTCAACCCAAATACGAGGAGGATTTCATGGAATCTACCCACGCCACCGCCGCCGACGCGGAACTGATTTTGCGTCTTTATGATCTGCGCCGGGAAACCGAAATGCGCAAGGCCAGAAACTGGTTTGCGGGCGAATTCTGGCCGCGCAGCTTCTCCGACGTAGAACAAACCATGATGCAGTTTGGATCCCCGCAGAGCCGCTGGCTCGGGCAGGTGCTGTCCTACTGGAACATGGCCGCTACTTTCGTGGTCCAGGGAGCGCTGAGCCCAACAATGTTCAACGACACCTGCCACGAAGCCTGGTTTTGTTATGCGAAGCTAAAGCCGTTCCTGCAGGAAGGCCGCACGAAATTCGCCTCCGATTTCATGGCCAATCTTGAAAAAGTGATCGAGGGCTCGGCGGAGGGGCGCGAACGTTTGCAGCAGATGCAGGAGCGTCTCGCGCATTTCAACGCCATAGCCCAAGACCGCAAAGGACAGTCGCCGTCGGCAAGCGAAGCTGCCTAATCTACTTGACCGCTGGACCGGGAGTGATTCTGCGCTCCCGGTACTTCAAGAAAACGCTCCATCAGTTTTGTGCCCTAAAACTCCCACCCAAAATGCTCCTTTCCCGTTGCGAAAAGCGTGACTCGTAGACGCTCCTAAGGCCCGCCAGCCTTGTTCCACAGTGTGTTTGTCCGTTGGTTTTCAGCTCTGCTCATGTTACCTTCATTCAGAATCTCTCATTCCAGAAGTTCATCTCCGGGTTGGTCCGAATTCCCATGCGCAGTAACCAGTCATACCCTGAAAATAAAGTCAAAGGGCATACGGCAGACCTCGCCTCGGGGTTGACGGCAACCGCAGTCGCTCCTGCGCCTGTTCCTCCGCCCGTCGAACCTGATCCCCGAGTCAAGTCGGAAGCAGCGTCACGGATTTCGGCTCACCGCCAGATCAAGCTGGCAATTGCCAGAGTGACGATTGTGCTCGCCGTGATCTTCACCGCCCGATATTTCTACTGGCGCTTCACCACCACCATGAATCCCGCGGCACGATGGTTTTTCTATGCCTTCATCGTGGCCGAAGCCCTGAATTTTCTGGAAGCGCTGTTGTTTTACATCACCACCTGGGCACCGACGCGCCACACCGCTCCCATTCCGATTCCAGGCCGCACAGTGGATGTCTTCATCACCACCTACAATGAATCGGTCGAGCTCTTGCGCGAAACCGTACTGTGCGCCACCGTGATGCGCTATCCGCACCAAACCTACATCCTCGACGACGGTGATCGGCCCGAGGTGAAGCAACTTGCGGAAGAGTTCAATTGTGGATATTTCGCCCGCAGCGAACGAACTCACGCCAAGGCTGGAAATCTCAATCACGGACTGCAAAATACCACCGGTGAGTTCATCGTAACCCTCGACGCCGATCATGTCCCTAGCCCCGATTTGATCGAGCAGGTGATTGGTTTCTTCCGCGACGAAAACACTGCGGCCGTGCAAACCACGCAAGACTTCTACAACCTCGACTCATTCCAGCACAAGATGAACTGGCGGACGCGGGTCGGCTGGCAACAGCAGGAGCTTTTCTTCAACGTCCTGCAACCGGGCAAGGACCGCTTCAACGCCGCTTTCTACTGCGGTAGCCCGGCCATGCTGCGCCGTTCGGCGATGGAGGAGATCGGCGGCTTCGCCACCGGAACCATCACCGAAGATATGCACACCGGCCTGCGCTTGCAGAAAAAGAAGCGGACCGTCCTGTACCACAACAAGACCCTGGCCTTCGGACTGGCGCCGCAGACCTATATCGGTTTTGCCACACAATGGCAGCGCTGGGGCTACGGATGCATGCAGGTCATGCGTGCGGAAAATCCCATCTTCGGCCGCGGCTTCACCCTGGGACAACGCCTCTGCTACTTCGCCTCCATGTACTTCTACTGGATGAGCTATCAGAAGCTGTTGTATCTATTGACCCCGATCGTGGCATTGCTGGCCGGTGTGTTTCCCCTGATCACTACCCCGGAGCTGTTCGTAAAATATTTCTTTCCCTATTTCTTCCTCAACCTGCTGGCATCCGTGCTGTTGCAGGGAGGCTTCCGCAGCTATCTGCGCAGCGAGCAGTTCAATATCCTGAAGATGCACGTGCTGATGGGCTCGGTCATGGGCCTGTTCCGCAAGAAGGTCGGCTTCAAAGTGACGCCCAAGTCACGCGCCGACGCAGCGTCTTTATCCGATGTAGTGCTCCCCGCCATGTTGTGCGTACTGATCGCGGCTTCGATCGTCGCCGGTCTTGTCCGGCTGATGCATACCAGTGACACATTTATGTTCTGGGCATTGAGCGTGAACATCTTCTGGGCAGCGTTCTACCTGATCCTGATCTTCGGAGTGGTCTGGAGTGCGATGCGCCGCAAGGAACTTCGCGCCATCTACCGCTTCCCTTCCCGGCTGGATGTGCCTGTGATCATGCGTTTTGACGACGCTGCGCTGGACGAGCAGGAAGTTCCCGGCTACGCCCGCAACCTGAACCGCGACGGACTTTCCGTCACCTTGGATACATTCCTCGTGCCGGGCACTTCCGTCCAGGTTGAGATCCATCTCCCCGCCCGGGTCATCTTCGCCTCTGGCGAAGTCGTGCGCAACCAGCACTACCAGATCAAAAACATCACTAGGGTAGCCAATGGGATTCGGTTCACCGCGATTGAGCCCCGCGACCGGGATGAGATCTCGAAGTATCTGTTCTGGCAGATCGCCCCGCGGGAAATGAGCGCATTGCAACTTACCCATATGAGCCAGCGTGAGGAATAGGCCGGTATGAAAACTTTCTCGATCGTCTTTATTCTTTGCGCCAGTCTCTTCGCCTTCGCCCAGCCCCTTGCGTCGATACAGCAGGCGCAACAGGAGTTCGACTGCGGACACTACTCCAATGCCGCGCAGCTTTTTCGCACTGTGGTTTCCGCCGAACCGGATAACCCGAAGGCGCTCGCCGGACTGGTCGATAGCCTGGAAGCGACCGGGGAATGGCGCGCCGCACTGGAACCCTTGAAGCATCTGGTCGCCCTCGAGCCCACCAATGCACCGCGCGCCGCTCAACTCGGACGCTGGATGAGCTGGCAGGGCGGAAATCGCGCGGAGGCTCTTGAGTCGCTGGCCCATGCGTGTTCGCTGGACAAAATAAATCCGCAGACCTGCACCGAGTACGCCGCCGTGCTCGCGTGGCAATCCGATTCCCGGCAGCAGGCAATTTCGCAGTTGCGGGCCGTCCTCGCAACTTCTCCGAACTATGTGCCCGCCCTGAAGCAGCTCGCCGAGATCCTGAGCTGGAACCTGAACACGCGCCCGGAAGCCACAAAATTTTTCGCAGCCGCCCTGAAGCTCGATCCCAACAACAGCGCCCTGCTGGCCTCGTATGCGGATGCTTTGAAGTACGATCGTACCCAACGCCAACTGGCGCTCGATTTGTACGACCGCGCCCGGCGCGCCGACCCGAAGAACACCCGCCTCATGACCGGCGAAGCTCAATTGCTTGCTTGGTCGGGGCACTCCCCCGCGGCCATGCAGTTGTACGACACGGTACTCGCCACCGAGCCTGAGAATATCGACGCCTTGCGCGGCAAAGCTGAGATCTTGAATTGGCGAGGCCGCTACCAGCAGGCATACGATTTGCTGGAGCAGGCTCACCGTGACGCCCCCGAGGACTCGCAGGTCTCCGCCGAGATGGCTCGCACCCAGATCGGCTTAGAGCATTACGGAGAAGCCCGGCTGATGATCGCCGGACTCCCGCAGGATGCCGAGTATCGCGACCTCCGCGAAAGTGCCGCACGCGCCCTGAGCGCATGGTCCGAAGCCGGAGTTGCATTCCGCCGCAATGGCCAAAACCTCAATTACCACCGGTTGAACGTCGCGGTTTCCGAGCCCCTGGGCCTCAACAATCGTCTTTCATTCCAGTACGCGCCAACCCTCTTCTCGGCCCCCGGCGATTCCTTCAACTCGAACACCTTTGGCTTTCAACTGGATTCCAAAGTGAGTGATCGGCTCGCCATCACCACCGTCGGCGGCGGGGAAAGCTATCCCGGCATCTCCCCGGAAATCGACGGCGGAATACAGCTTCGCTATCGGGTGCTTCCGTCCTTTGAGATTCAAACGGGCTTTGATCGCTCGGCCGTGGACGACAGCCTGCTTTCGCTTCGCGGAAGCCAATCCGTTAACGGTTTCAGCGGACAGGTCGCCTCCAATCTCGCCGCCATCGCAACTCACTACAACAATGCCAGGCATGGTTACGATTTCTCTTTGAGCTACAGCGACGGCCTCTACACCGGTCGCAATCTGGACTCAAACCGCCGTTGGGCGACGGATGGCAACTTCGGAAAATCGTTGGGCGGCGCGCCTTACTTCCGCGTGGCTTATGGCTTCTCTTACACCAGTTTCCAGTACGACGCCGATGCGCCCGCGGCGGCGTTCAATCGCACGGGAGGCTATTTCAGTCCGCAACGTTTCCTGCTGAACTATGGCGGCTTAACGGTTTCGCACAAGTTCAACGAACGTCTTCAGTTCGAAGCCACCGGCACGGCGGGCGCCCAGAACGTGGAAAGCAGCACCTCCTCGTTCGGCAATATGCAGTTCGCGGGCACCTTCAGCGGCCGGATGCTCTGGCGTCCCAGCGCCAACAACGAGTTGCGGATTCAATACGAGTACCTGAACGTCTTCAACGCGTTCCACCGGCACCTCCCAGCCGTTACCTGGAGACACTACTTCTAGACCGAAATCGCGGAAGGTGTATCCGGTGAGGCAGCCGGACGTATTTCCCGGCGACGATAACGCCGGACGTTTTGAAAGTGCTCTGGAAGGCGGTTCGGTGAATTCTGTAGCGAGCAAACCTCTAGCGGAGCGGACGGTCGTTCTGTGCCCTGAAACCGACGATTTTTTCTTCGCGGAACGCATCCTGGCACTGCTGCTGATCGCAGTCGTCGCACTCTGGCTGCGCGCCCAGGAGCCAGGTTACACGACCGCATACATCGACGAATCCATTTACGTTGTATACGGGCGCATGTTCCTCGCCAAGCATTTCGAAGCACCGCTGGCTTCTCCCCTGCGCTGGAGCTTCGGATGGTATCTGTGGCCGATTTTCTCAGCCCTTGCCGATCGCCTCGGCGGCCTCGTCGCTGTCCGGGAGATGGCCGCCGCCATGGGCACGGCCGCGGTCATGGCAGTCTACGGCTTTTCGCGACGCCTCTACGGCAGCGCCGTAGGCGTGGGTGCGGCCGCGGTGTTTGCCTTGTTGGGACCAGCCGTCATGGCCTCGCGCGTCGCCACCCGCGATGCCGGCGCATTCTTCTTCTTTGCCATCGGACTCTGGGCTTTCGTGCGCGCCTGGCAGGAAGATGAATTCCCCAGCTGGATGCTCTCCGCCGTCTGTCTCTTCAGTGCGTTCCTCTGCAAATACATCGTCGCGATTTATTTTCCGTTCCTGGTCATCATCGCGCTAAGGAAAGGCTGGCGCGCGGCGCTTTCCTTCTGCCTGCCGATGGTTGCCGCATCGGTCTTCTACCTCGTCCGCTACTGGCCCGATCTAAGTTATCTGCTGCGCTACGGCGCCGCCTACGGCTCCCTGCGCGCGCACGGTTGGCAACTGTGGGACGTCTACGTTTGGAAGCGCATCGACCTCTGGGTCATCGCCGCCCTGGCTCTGCTCTCCTTGGCCGCTTGCGGACGCCGAACGGTCACCGCACTTCTCTGGCTCGGAGCCGCCGTCGGCTTGGCTTTCCAGTGGAAGACCCGCGCGGATTTCGACTTCTGGAAACACTCCACCTACGTGCTCCTGTTTCTCGTACCCGCTGCCGTCTACGCCTTGATCGCCTTCGCCAAACGTCTCGGCGGCACAACACTCCGCCAGGCTGTGACCGCCATCTCATTGGTCCTCGTGCTGGCCGCCGGTTCCGCCTGGACCGGCAAATCGGCATCGTATGACCAGACCGTATTCTGGCCCAACGTTGAACCTGTCCTCTCCTACTTCGAGGGCCGGCTCCCGAATAATGCCCGCATTCTCACCGATGACAGCGTCCTTCGCTACTACTTCAATCCGCTGCTCCCGCAATCGCGGATCACCGATCCCTTCGCCTTCTCGTACCAGGGAAACAGCGAAACCTCCGCTTACAGCAGCGCGGTAGAGAATGGCTGGTTCGACTACATCATTCTCGACGGCGGAATCGGCACCGAAGCAAACGCCATGGAAAGCGCGCTCTGGGGACACATGGCCCGCTACACACCCGTCCTCGAAATGCCCGATTCCACCCTCGGCCATACCATCCTCATCTATCAGCGCACCAACCCACCGGCTCTGGCGATCCCTACCGGCAGCACTTCGGTCGAGATCCTTGCACCCACCGCCGAATCCGGGGTGAGCAGAATTGGTGAAGTCAGTGGAAAAACCAATGGCGCGGCGAATGGTTGGTACGTGCGGCTAGAGGTGTTTTCCAACCGTTGGTATTCCGTCGGAAAGTATCCCTTGCGGCAGGACGGCACCTTTGAAGCCAAGGCCATCTTCGGCGGCGAAGGCCGCCAAGCCTGCCATCACATGCTGCGGGCCCGGCTGTTCGACCCTCAGGGCAATCCGCGTGCTGTATCCGTCGTCTTCAATGTGAGAAGAACCGACCAGTCCTGCCCGTAAAGCACTCGGTCCGAAATTGTTTTGCCCTCGTCCTCGTTCCGGAGCACCTCCTTCGACCGCCGAGCAGTGCTGCTTGGGTCGAAGCCGGCAGTCACAGCATCTAAATTAGGGAGCCATATCGCGTGCGCCATTCAGGATCAAGCGAGAGGAAAGGCTTGTACCTTGAGCTGATCCGCTGAATGCACTTGCGATCGGCAGTGCCCGTCCGGCTTTTGCCCGCCGAACCCGCACTATGGAGGATGCCATGAGCACGAACGTAAACACTATTCGAGACCTTGCCGAGCGCGAGTATAAGTGGGGTTTTATCTCCGACATCGAGTCGGAAAGCGTTCCCAAGGGTCTGAACGAAGACATGGTTCGTCTCATCTCGGCTAAGAAGCGCGAACCCGAGTTCATGCTCGAATGGAGGCTGAAAGCCTATCGCCACTGGGCGTCGCTCGAGAAGGCACAGGCTGAGCCGAAGTGGGCCAACATCAAGTACGCCCCCATCGATTATCAGGACATCGTCTACTACTCCGCTCCCAAACAGAAGCCCACTCTGGAGAGCTTGGAGTCGCTCGATCCCGAACTTCTGCGAACCTATCAGAAACTGGGGATTCCACTCGAAGAGCAAAAACTGCTCGCCAATGTCGCTGTCGATGCGGTCTTCGACAGCGTCTCCGTCGTGACCACGTTCAAGGAGAAGCTGCGCGAGGCCGGGGTGATTTTCTGCTCCTTCTCCGAAGCCGTGCAGCAGCACCCCGAACTGGTGCAGAAGTATTTAGGTTCCGTCGTTCCCTACACGGACAATTTTTTCGCCGCCCTGAACGCAGCCGTATTCACGGATGGCTCCTTCGTCTACGTTCCCAAGGGAGTCCGCTGCCCCATGGAGCTCTCCACCTACTTCAGAATTAACGCGGCCGAAACCGGACAGTTCGAGCGCACCTTGATTGTTGCCGAAGACGGCGCATACGTCAGCTATCTCGAAGGCTGCACCGCGCCGATCCGCGATCGACACCAACTCCACGCCGCGGTCGTCGAACTGGTCGCCCTCGACGATGCCCAGATCAAGTACTCCACGGTGCAGAACTGGTATCCCGGCGATAAGGAGGGCAAGGGCGGAATCTACAACTTTGTCACCAAGCGCGGCAAATGCCAGGGCGTGAATTCAAAAATCTCCTGGACGCAGGTCGAGACTGGCTCGGCAATTACCTGGAAGTATCCCAGTTGCATTCTGCGCGGCGATAACTCGGTAGGTGAGTTCTATTCCGTAGCTCTCACCAACAACCATCAGCAGGCCGACACCGGCACCAAGATGATCCACATCGGAAAGAACACCAAGAGCACGATCGTCACCAAGGGAATCTCCGCCGGACACGGCCAGAACACCTATCGCGGACAGGTAAAGATCATGAAGGGTGCCACCGGAGCCCGCAACTACACGCAATGTGATTCACTCTTGATCGGCGACCAATGCGGCGCTCACACCTTCCCCTACATCGAGGTGAGAAACTCCACCGCCCGCATGGAACATGAGGCATCCACCTCCAAGATCGGGGAGGATCAGATGTTCTATCTGCGGCAGCGCGGAATCAAAGCCGAAGATGCCATCTCGATGATCGTGAACGGTTTTTGCAAGCGTGTATTCCGCGAGCTGCCGATGGAGTTTGCCGTGGAAGCTCAGAAGTTGCTCAGCGTAAGCCTGGAAGGCAGCGTTGGATAACCAAGCCATACGAAGCGAAAGAGGAAGCATGAGCCCACTACTCGAAATCAGGGATCTCCACGTCAGCGTGGATCATCACGAGATACTCAAAGGAATTGATTTAAAGGTGAATGCCGGCGAGGTGCACTCCATCATGGGGCCGAATGGCTCGGGAAAGAGTACCCTCGCGCAGGTGTTAGCCCGCCGGGACACCTACGAGGTCACCTCCGGAGAGGTGTTGTTCAACGGCAAGGATTTGCTCGCTATGAAGCCTGAGGAAGCCGCCTGGGAAGGCGTGTTCATGGCCTTCCAGTACCCGGTGGAGATTCCCGGTATCAGCAACGTCTACTTTCTGCGCTCGGCGCTCAATGCCATGCGCAAGGCTCGCGGATTGGATGAGATGTCGGCCATGGATTTTCTGCCGATGTATCGCGAAAAGCTGAACCTGCTGGAGATGGATGACAAGTTGATGAACCGTTCCGTGAACGAAGGTTTCTCCGGCGGCGAAAAGAAACGTAATGAAATTTTGCAAATGGCGGTGCTCGAACCAAGCCTCGCAATTCTCGATGAAACCGACTCCGGCCTCGACATCGACGCGCTGAGGATCGTGGCAAAGGGCGTCAACGCTATGCGCAGTGCGGAACGAGCCATGGTCGTGGTGACCCACTATCAGCGCTTGCTCACCTACATCGTACCCGACTACGTCCACGTGCTGATGGATGGCCGCATCGTGCGTTCCGGAGGCCCGGAGTTGGCGCTGGAACTCGAAGAAACCGGCTATGGCTCCATTGAAGCCAGCACCTCCGCCGCCTGAGAGACAGAAAGAGAGCTGACGTGATCACTGAAACCCAAGCGCGACAGGACTACCTCGAGTGCTTCATCGAATTTGAGCGGCTGGCCGCAGGCCGCGAACTTCCTTGGCTGCGTCACCTCCGCCGCGAAGCGTTCGCCCGCTTCTGCGAAGTTGACTTCCCCACCACCCACGATGAGGACTGGCGATTCACCCCCGTCTCGGCGATTGCGAACACCACATTTCGCTTGATGCAGGACGAGCAGCCCGCAGTTTCGCCGCAGCAGCTTATGCCATGGCGGATGGAAGGTGCCGGTTGCCAACTCGTGTTCCTCAACGGACATTTTGCACCCGAACTATCGCTGCTGAACCAACCAATGGATGGTGTAAAGGTAGCCAGCCTGGCCAACGAACTCGACCGCAATTCCAACTCTGTGGAAAAGCATCTGGGGCGTTACCTCGACCAGCATCGCGACAGCTTCTCCGCCCTGAATACGGCCTTCATGGAGGATGGTGCCTACGTGCACATTCGCCGGGGCGTGATCGTCGAAGAGCCAATCTGTCTGCTCTTTGTTTCCACCCTCGACGATGCTTCGCCGATCATGAGCCATCCCCGCAATCTCATTCTGATGGATGAGGACAGCCAGGCCACCTTCGTCGAAGAGTATGTATCCCTCGGCAGCGGGACCGCCTTTTGCAATGCCGCAACCGAACTCGCCGCCGCCGATAACACCGTGCTCTCCCACTATCGGATTGAGCGCGAGCAAGCCGGAACCTTCAACATCTCCACCTTGCGTATTCAGCAGGCCAGAAGCGCGAATGTCGCATCGCACTCGGTCCTGCTCGGTGGTGCGCTGGTGCGTAACAACGTGCATCCGGTGCTCGCCGGCGAAGGCGGCGAGTGTCTGATCAACGGCCTCTTCCTTGGCGGCGATCATCAGCATATTGACAATTACATGCTGGTCGAACATGCCAGCCCGCACTGCGGCAGCCGTCAGTTTTACAACGGCATCCTCGACGGCCACGCCCACGGCGTCTTCCATGGCCGGATCATCGTCCACAAAGATGCGCAGAAGACCGATGCCAAACAAACCAACCGCAACCTGCTCCTCTCCGACGATGCGCAAATCGACACCAAGCCACAGTTGGAGATCCACGCCGACGATGTGAAGTGTACCCATGGCGCAACCATCGGGCAGATTGATGAAGAAGCGCTCTTCTACCTGCGCTCGCGCGGCATCAGCGAGGTTTCGGCGCGAAATCTCTTGCTGCGCGCATTTGCCGGGGAATGCATTGCGCGCATGAAGGACGGTCCGGTTCGCAAACATGTCGAGAGCCTGGTTAACCAACATGTTCTACACCTGGCGCATGCGCTTGCCGCTGGCAGCACGAATGGATCTGAAGATGAACGAGCCGAAGACGCTGCGCCGCGACTGTGAGGTCTTGGAAATCCCGAGTGGGATTCGCCACCTCCTTCCCGTGGGCACCATGGTGCGAATCAGCCAGGCATTAGGCGATAGCTATACGGTCGCAACCGCTCAGGGCGGCATGTATCGCATGGAAGGCAAGGATGCGGATGCACTCGGCCTCTCCGTGCATCAAAGAGCTTCCGCGCCGCCTGAAACCTTCAGCGAAGAGACGGTCTGGGCCGAGTTGAGAACCGTCTTCGATCCCGAAATTCCGGTCAACATTGTCGATCTTGGATTAATCTATTCGTGCCTGATCACGCCGCTTCCAGTGGGAACCCAGGAGGCAGTTGGAAGCCAGAACACTGCCAACCGTATCGAAATTCAGATGACCCTGACGGCTCCGGGATGCGGCATGGCCGACGTCCTCAAAGCCGATGTCGAGCGCAAGCTTGCGCGCTTGCCCGGCGTCAAAGAAGTAAGCGTCGAGGTGGTCTTCGATCCCCCCTGGGACCCAAGCCGAATGACAGAAGCCGCCAAATTGCAGCTCGGCCTTGACTTGGATTTCAGCCCAAGCCCGTCCGTACTCCCCATCTACAAATCACGGGGATAATCCCCTACTAATTTCCTTACGGAGTGGACCCAGCGGCCTGCAGATGCTGACGAGCCTCGGACCGAATCATATTCACCATTCCCATCAGCCCGAGAGACTTGCCCATCGAAAGCTCATTACCGAAGATGCGGTACACCACGTCCGCCGGTACGGCAGCAACTTCCTCCAGCGGTGCGCCGGAGAGCGATTGCCGCAAAATTTCCGCCAGCGCCTT
>CAZLZA010000093.1:9421-16926 GCA_964563875.1 uncultured Acidobacteriaceae bacterium | reverse complement strand
TGAGCCCCATTCCCTTCCTGAGAGCTTTGATCCTTTGGGCAAGCGCCCCCTCTTGCAAAATATTCAACGCCGTGGCTCTATTTTCTCTTGACATGGCAAAGCTGCGGCTATACGGTTGTACTTCAAGAGGAACGCAGTTCCGCGAAGCGCGGTTCCTCTGACAGGATATATGAACGCCGACACCCTTAGAACGAAGCTCACCCGCGATCTTCAGAACCGCGTGGCCCGTGCTCTCAACCTCAGCCGGTCCCACGTTTGCATGGTGGCGAACGGTCACCGCAGATCGAGCCGAGTCGAGCAGGCCCTTGCCAAGGAATACGCCCGCGTTGACCGGGAAGTTGGGCGCTTCCAGCGGAAGTCTGGGGAGCGTGCGGCATGACGAGAGGGAACGCATCACCACCTCATCCTGCCCCGGAAGCATCCAGAAAGTCACTGGCAAACTTTCCAGCAAGAATTTCCAGCGGAAAAAGCGACCCGATTGCGTTTGAGGCTTCTCCTAGCTTTCAGGGGTTCGACGACGATCTCCGGATACGCTCCACGATTGCAGCCACCTTGCACGCTCGCCGCCTCAGCAGAGAGCAGATCGCCGATGCCATGAGCCTCATGCTCGGCAAGCGCGTTACCGAGCAGATGCTCAACGCCTACAGCGCTCCATCCAAGGACCTGCACCGATTCCCGGCTGCCTGGCAGCGTGCCTTTTGCCAGGCCACAGGCGACGACTCGCTTCTGCGCTGCTGTGCCGAGCTTGCCGGCTTCCGTCTACTTACCCCCGCAGATGCCTTACTTCTGGACTTGGGCCGGGAATACATCCGGCAAAAAAGGGCTGCTGAAAATCTCGCCTCAATCGAAGCGCGCCTTGCGGAGGCTCAGCTATGAGCTACAGGGGAAACTACGGCCGCCCATATGACGCATCAGCAATAGACAAATTGCTGAGTATCGAGATTAAACGATCCAAGCTTAGTCGCCAAGAGATTGCGGATGGAATGAGTTCAAAACTGGGCAAACCCGTCACTCTTCGGATGATGAACTCATATACGAGCGGGGCAGCGGAGCAGCACCGTTGGCCCGCAGAATTCGATATTGCCTTCTGCGAGGTCGTCGGGAGCTACCGGCTTCTCCAGGAGCGAATCAAGCGCGCTGGCTTCCGTATGGTCGGCCCTAACGAAGAGCGTCTGATCGCTATCGGTAAGGCGTACGAACAGAAGCTCGACGCCGAATTGATTCTCGCCGGGAGGGGCCTATGAGTGCCTCATTGGCCGTTCTCCCCTTTTCGCCGCAGGTCGCGCGCCCGCAGCGGGTTGCGTTGAGCGACCCGGAAGCCCTGGCGCAGGCGCAGATGCGCCTCCAGATCATCCAACCCCTGCTCGACTACCGCGCGGAGCTGCCCGGCGCGCGGATGCTATGGATGCAGGACGGCACACCAGTCAGCAGCTTCAGCCGCATGGTGCAGTTCACGTCGGAATCGACCGGAATCAGCGCCGCCACGCTCTACAAATGGTTGGCCAACTATAAAGAGGGCGGCTTGCCCGCCCTGGCCGACAGGCAACGCGCCGACAAAGGCAAGAGCCGCTTCTTCCAGCAGTACCCCAAAGCCGCTTGGCTAGCAGCGTACCTCTATCTCGATGAACGGATGAGTGCGACCGTCTGCCACGAGGCGATACTGCGCGACTTGCAGATCCTGCAAATCCCCGCGGAAGCCGCCCCGAGCTATGAGACGGTGCGCGCCTGGCTCAGCCAGATGCCCGCCGCGCTGACCGTCTACGCCAGGCAAGGCCGCAAGGCCTACCGCGAGCGCATGGCTGCCTATCTGCGCCGCGGTTACACCGATGTCTACGCCAACCAGGTCGCTGTTATGGACCACATGATTCATGATGTGGAGTGCGCCAACGACATCTACGACAACGTCGAGCTGGGCGCGCCGATCCGCATCCGGCTTTCGGCCATGATCGATTACCGCTCTCGGTTGTTTCTGGGCGCAAGCTGGGCCTGGGAGGGCAGCAGCCGCGCCATCGCCGCCACCATGCGCCGCGCCATCTATCGCCACGGCCCTCCGGAGCAGATATACGCCGACAATGGCAAAGACTACCGCAAGGTAGCCAAGGGAGCGTTGCCGGGTTATTTGAGAGAATCTCCGCTTGCCCCGGTTGGCTGGTGGAAACAGGAGCTTGAGCAGATCGCCGCTACCGGCTTTCTGGCGCGGCTGGGCATCGCCGTAACGCACTGCATCCCCTACCATCCGCAATCGAAGCACGTCGAGCGCTTCTTTCGCACGCTGCACGAGCGCTTTGACAAGGTCTGGCCCACCTACACCAGTGGCAATCCGTTCACGCGCCCCGACGCCACATCGCTGGCCATGATGGAGCACCGCCGCCTGGTGCGCGCCGGCCGCGCCGACGAGAGCCGCCACCCGCTGGCCAGCGTTTTTATCACCGCCTGCCTCGGCTGGTTTGAGGAGTACAACGCCACGCCTCACAGCGGCGAAGGCATGGAAGGCGCCAGCCCGCTGGAAGTCTTCGAAGCCTGCCAGAATCCCAACCAGCAGCCCGCGCCCGACCCGGCGGCTTTAGCCCTCTTAATGATGGATCGCACCACGCGCCGCGTGCACGAGTGCGCCATCACGCTCAACAATCACCGCTACGTGCCCTGCGACCAGGCCGGCTGGATCACCCTCCACGAGCGCAACGAACGCGACATCCTCATCGCCTTCGACAAGGGCGTGCCGGAGACCGTGGACGCCCTCGATCTCGACGGCAACTACCTGGCGCGGCTCAGGACCGAAGAGTTGATCCGCTTTGCGCCCGGCGACGCCGTGACCCAGGCACAGATCGCCGACAGCTTCCGCACCCGGCGCGGGCTGGAGAAATCCACCCGCAACACCCTCACAGAGATTGCCCGCGTAGCCCGCTCCAACGGCGCGCTCTCTCCGCTTGAGGCCATGGCCGCGCGGCTCAAGCTCCCGGCCGGCGAGACCGGCCTGGACATCGTAACGCAACGCAAAGCCCAGAATCGCCCAAACAAGCAAGCCGTTGCGCCCGCCAGCGCCTCGGACATTGCAAACAGCTTTTTGGAGGCAATTAAGTGAACGTTCAAGCCACGCCCAGCGGGACCGCCCTGCTGGACGAACATCAAGCGGAAGTGCAAGCCCGCAAGCAGATCGAGGATTATCTGGCGCGCACCGGCTTGTCGCATCCCGACTTTGCGCGCCGCATCGGCTACTCGGTTGACACGCTGCGCATGTTCCTCACCGGCCGCTACCACACCATCGCCAAGTCGTCGCGGCAACTGGTGGCTGCGGCAACCGAGTTCATGGATCGGCACCCTATCGGCCAGGGCGTCGAAGTGACCGGCGAGCTGTACGACACGGCCAACGTCCGGACGATCCGAGACACCTTCCAAAAGCTGCTGCCCCGGCCGGTGGCGTACATGATCTATGCGCCGCCGGGATCGCAGAAGAGCTTTGTGCTGGAGCACGAAGTTGCGCGCCTCAACCTGGCCGAGATGGCCGCCGAGGACGGCTGCCGCGCCTTCTATATCTACGCCCGCCAGAGCATCCGGCCGCGCGACCTGGTGCGCCGGGTGGCCATCGCCTGCGGCTGCCGGGCGAACAACAACATCGACGCCATGATGGCCGGCATCCGCTTCGAGTATTGCGATCAGCGAGTGCTGCTGGTGATCGACGAAGCGCAGAGGCTGGCGATTGAGTGCTTCGAGACGCTGCGCGAACTGCTCGACCAGCCGCCCTATTTCTCGCTCCTCTTCGCCGGCAGCCACGACCTGAAGCGCAAGTTCGACGAGTTCAGCGCGACCTTGGAGCAGTGGAACAGCCGCATCATCGCCAAGGTGGCGCTGCCCGGCCTTGAGAGCGGCGAAGCCCACGGCATCGTGCAGCGCGAGATCGGCCACCTGCTGGCCGCGCAAACTCCGGCGGCGGCCAAGCGGCTGGCGGATGGGCTCATCCAGAGCGCCACCGTTCGCGACGCCTTCGAGCACAACAGAACGTACATCAACATCCGCACGCTGACGAACGCCCTCGACCAGATCAAGGCCGCGGCGGCCGAGCAAGCGGCCGAGAAAGTAGAGGCAATCGCATGAGCGCTTCCGATCTCCATATCTCCGACGACGGGCTGCTGCTCACCTATCTAGGCAACGCCAAAGCCGTGGTGCTCAAAACGCCCAGAGGATACGTGATCGAGGTGCGCGAGTACCCGCTCTCGAAGATCGTTGAGGTCACGCCCCGGCGTCGGACGCGCCTGGCTGCCACCACTTGGGACGGAATCGAGCGCCTGGCAAACCGTGCTCTTGACGGGCTGAGCACCGGCGCCGGGATGCTCGTTCTTGGCTTTGTCCTGACCGTCGCCGCGTTCGTCATCGAGTTTGGCGTAGTGCTTTTCCACGGAGGTGCGCGGTGATCGAGCATTCCTTCCCCTTACTAGACGAATTCATTGATAGAACCAGAGAACTTTCCGAGGCCGCAAACAACCTCCGGAACTCGATCAAGGGCGGTTGCCGACCGGAGTTTATCCAAGCCGAACTCTATAGGTTATTCGCGTTTTTGAGGAACAACACAACTCGGATCAAGTCGCTCGCCATGGGCGCTGTTCAAAGAGGTAAGTGATGGCCACCAAAACCCTTGACCATGTGCTTCAAGAGATCGATGCCAAGACGTGCCTGCTTCACGCAGAAGCTATAACGCTGCTGGCCATCTATTTGAATCACGACGACGACCTATCGCGCCTGCGGACGCAATTCAAGCTGTGCCGCAACCGGGCCTTTCAAATTGCCAACTTAACCCGCACCGGCGTGGCCAAAGCCGAAAAGATCGGAGGCCGGTGATGGCCGCGCATACTGACAGCCGCATCGTCGTCATGGGCGCATCTGGCGCACTGCACTGCATCGAGAGCCGTCGCGGTATCGCCTCGATGCCAACGGAGTTTTCTGACATCCTCGACACTCTTGCCGATCTGCTTCAACTCGTTCGGGAGTGTGAGACGCATTTCGGAGGCATCCCGATCCCGGTCGCCAAACAATGCCTAGCCGCCCTGGATATGTATTCCACCGCTCTCCACCTGGCCATCGGAAGAGCGGCCCACGAGAAAGGCGGCGACTGATGGAGGGGATGGAAGTAACAACGATCCGCTGCGGTCAATGCGGAACCCTCAAGGGCGAGACGAATCACTGGATCGTTGCCGTGATTCATCCCGATTATGAGGGCATCCTTTTCCAGCCATTGGAATGCATCGCCACGCCGCGCAATCCGGAGCTTATTTACAAGGGTCTCTGTGGCCAGGGCTGTAGCCAAAAGGAACTGCAACAGTGGCTCGACGACCTGAAGAGATGCTTCACAACCCAAGGAAACGAGGCAGCATGAATCCGACCTAATTTGACAACCTGTGCCTAGACTTCGCCACCAAGCAACTCGCCGCCGACGAAGCCAAGCGCACCGCCGACACCGCCAAGGCCCTGGTGATGAATGCGGTCCAGGAATATGGCCACGTCCCAACCAACGCCGAAGCCAGCCGGCGCTTTGAAGGCGCTGACTGGATCGGCACTGTCACTACGCCCAAGACCATCGAGATCATCGACTCCAACGTGACCGAGTTGGAACTGCTGCTCTCCGAGGCCAAGCAGCCCAAGGTGTTCCCGCTGCTTTTCTCGCGCCGCGTCGAGTACTCGCTGCAAAAGGATGCCGAGCGCGTGCTTCCCCAGGCCACTCTCCCGGCCAAGTTGCGTGACCGCATCCTCTCGCTCTACGCGCAGTGCTTCACGCAGAAGACCAAGACGCCGTCGCTCAAGGTGGAGACCATCGCCACTGTGCGCGAGCGCGAAGCGAAGGCCGCGAAGAAGGCGGCCAAGAAAGCTGGCAAGCAATGATGATGCCGGAGTTCTCCATCGTACGGATTCTCGTGACAAATCGCTATCCAGAATGGCGCTCGATGCGGAAAACGCGCGGGTGGAGAGACGCGTCGCTGCGCTCCCGCTCCAACAGGCGCAAGAGCGCTCGGAAAGTTGGCAAGCAATGAGCAACAAAGAAATGATCCTGGCTGCGGAACCCAAGGCGATCCTGGACCACTATGAATCGTTGCGGGGAACCGGGAAGCCTTGCTGGTATATCCGCGTCGGCTTGCAAGGGGAACATCTCAGCGATATTTGCGCCACGCCCAGAGAAGCCTGGCAGAATGCTGCGGACCATTTTCGCGCTTCGTTCAGGAAAGAGGTCGCGTAATGTTTGGCTTCGGCGCGCGCAAGAAGTGTTTCGCTGACGGATGCAACCGACGCATCAGCCGCAAGCTGCTGATGTGCCCCGCGCATTGGGCCATGGTGCCGCGCGGCATCCAGGAGCCAATCTACGCCACGCTCCGCGAGTGGCAGGCCGGCGGATCGCCCCGGCCTTACATCCAGGCCATCATCCGCGCTCGGCTCGCCGTGGCCAATGTCCGCCGCTGCGAAGAGATAGATGCGGAACTCGAAAGCAGCTTGACCAGATGCCTCGGCGGAGGCAAGAAAGGCGGAATGCTATGAGCAAAACCTCTGACAAGATGTTTAAGCGCCGCGCCGAAAAACTGCACAGGACGCTGGTAGATAGCCTTTCCATGCTCACACAGCTTGTTGAGCACAAGAGCGATCTCCTTCGCGGTGCGATGCTTTGCGAATCGACCATGCAAGCGCGCCGCGAGGCTAGCGATCTCAATAATGTGGTCTGCCGCATCGATCGGGAGCGCTACGATGCCGCGAAAGGCGGTGCGAAGCGATCGTTACCCGCAAACAACTCTTCTGCGCGATCGCGCGTTGCCAGGAGCACTTCCCGGAGGAAGGCCCCGTCGACGGCGCGATCTATTCGGACCAGGACCTCCGCCTGGCCGCGAACAAGCACGGATGGAAGCGCCAGGGAACGCCGCGCGAAGATTTCTGCCCCGGCTGCTGGACCGTCCGGCAACGCCTCAGAAAGAAAGGTGGCCGCTGATGCTTCCTGCGCCCTCCACCTCGACCGCCGCGCCGCGCGGCAAGCGCTGCACCATGTGCCTTTGCTGCGACGCCGTCATCGAGTTTGCCGGCGAGCTGCTCTGTGCCGCCTGCGACGATGGCACGCACCCTCCGCCGGCCGAGCAGCGGCCAGCGGCTGGGGCAACTGTCTGCGGAGCCTCCACGGCCGCGCCGGCCACTCTGGAGGCGATCCGCGAAATGGCAACCGCCGCCGCGCCGGCTCAACCTCAACCGAAAGGAGCAACCGTGAGCACTCCAAGCAAAAACAAACCAGGCACCAGAATCACACCTGAGACCCGGCGCGCGATTCTCGCCGCGCCTCCCGACGAGAGCAACGGGGCTGTTGCGCGACGGCTTGGCATATCGGACGGCAGCGTTTGGCTGATCCGGAAGCGCGCGGGCATCAAGAGCAAAGCTAAATCAGGTATCAGGCCTCTATCGATTCCCGCCGAGACGAAGCCTGAACCCGCGCCTGACACAGCTTTGCCCATCACCATGACGGTAACGGAGCGCACGCTCGATGC
>CAZLZA010000093.1:0-9321 GCA_964563875.1 uncultured Acidobacteriaceae bacterium | reverse complement strand
AAGGCGACCAGCAATGAGCGCGCGCAACCCGCTGGTCGAGTGGAGTACCGCTTCCGTCGCGCTTGGTTGCTCTGAGTGCCGCCAAACGATTGAACCCGGCGACCCGGTGGCGATCTATGACGACCAGGCCGTCAACTGGCCGCACAAGCCGATCCACACCACGCGCAGCTATTGCGCGGAGTGCGGCGAGCTGCTCGAAGACTCTCTGAACACGACTGGAGACCTGGAATGAATGAATCACCCACTATCACGTCCCGGCAGATCGACCGCCTGATTGCCGAATCGAAGCGGGTCACCTCCGACTTGCTGGCGCTCAAAAGCGAGTTGGCCATGAAAAAGATACCAAGCCTTATTGACCCGATCTTCCGGTATCGGAAAGAGATGACGGAAAGCCGGATCAGGGTCACACAGCAGACGGTTGAGGCCATAGCCGGCGAACTGCATGGGATGTGGTGCGAGGCGGTCGGAATTGAGCGGGAGACTTACACGGAAGGTGCAAAGGAGACCGCATGAACACTCTCTTTGAAATCCGCACCGACGAGGATCTCCGCCGAGAGGCCGTAGCCGCCAACGAACGCCGCGTCCACGAGGTGCTGACCGGGCGCGGTCCGTGGGAGCCCAGCGAGCGCCAGCGCCGCGTGATCGAGTGCCTGCGCGGCCGCCAGGGCCGCAACCTGGCCATGCCCATCGGCGACCTGATGGCCAAGACCGGCATCACCCCGCGCGAGATCAAGCAGATTGTGCGCGACCTGGTGATGCAGTTCGGCATGGCAATCGTATCCAGCCGCGACAGCGAAGACGGCGGCTACTTCTTTGCCGTCACGGCGGAAGAGCGCATCAGCGGCACGGCGGACTACGTGAAAGAGATCGTCGCCCTGGGCGAGCGCGTGCGGATCATCCGCAACTTGCACGATTTGCGCACGCTCTTCGGCCAAATCTCAACAGAGTACGTTTCAACGCCATCCACAGGGAGGCCCTGATGAACGGCCTGACTCCGGAAGAACTCGAAGCGTTGCGCGGGCTCTACGCACGCCAGCCGAGAGACGAGTACTTGCCCAAGCCCGTCGCTCAGCGCAACCGCCAGATCCGCGCGCTGATCGACGAAGTGACGATGTGGCGCGAAAGCGCAGGAGAGGAATCGGAATGAAGCTGCAAGAGTCGGACCCGGCCACCATGTTGGCCGCTGCAATGACCATCAGCCTGCTAGAGATCATGCTGATTGTCGGCCTCATCGTCGCCCACAACTGGAAGTAGAGGAACTGCCATGCCGGAGTACCTGCCCGATACAGCCGAAATGATGCGCAGAGCGACCAAGATGCGCATCGACTCCGAAGCTTTGTTGGTGCTGGTGATACGCACCGACGATGTTGCTTTTTCGGTCGATCCCGGCCTAGCTCCAAAAGACGCAATGGATACCATCCAAACCGAACTGCCCTTGATCGTGCAGCATTTGGGTGAAAGCAGAAAGAGAAAGTGATGAGACCCAAGAAGAGAATCCTGTGGTGAGCGCGAACGAGGTGAACGCCTCCACGCTCCGCTACATGCTTCAGATCAACCGCTTCGTCGTTCAGCCCTGCGGCTCCGCAGCTGAAGCGCTGGAACTGCTTGACGGCGCGACCTTCGACGCATTGCTCTGCGACTGGCCGCTGACCGGCGTCGAGCGCTTGCTTGATCAGGCCTGGACGATGGCCCCGGACATGCACAGCCTGGTGCTGGCCGGCGGCCTGCGCGAAAAGCCTGAGAGCTTAGTGGCCGACGCCGTGCTGCTGCGCGGCGGCTGCTCACCGGCGGAGCTGCTTGAGCGCATCAAAGTGCTCACCGCCCGCAAGCGCGGACCGAAGGCCATTAAGAAGCCGCCGATGTCCGAGATATTTTCTCCGGCAAGAAGAGCGGGTGTGGCATGAGGGCTTTGAGTGTACGCGCGCCATGGTGGTTCGCAATCCTGCACGGAAAGCCAGTCGAAAACCGCGGCTGGTACACCCAAGTCCGTGGGCGCATCTGGCTGCACGCCAGCGCGTTCTGGAACAACGGCGATATTCAATCCGACTGGGAAGATGTCGAGTACATGGCCTCCAAAGATGGCATCGAGATGCCGCCCCCGAACTGGGGAGATATGCGCAGGGACGGGGGACATATCGTCGGCAGCATCGAAATCTACGATTGCGTCCGGTTTCATCCGAGCGCTTTCTTCGTAGGCAAATACGGCTTCCTACTTCGCGCCCGTCTCGCCCTTCCTCGGCCCGTACCGTTCAAGGGTGCGCTCGGGTTCTTTGAGGTGCCGGACAACATTTTCTCAGGGGAGAACGATGGACACGGATTACAAGCGGCAATGTCAGCGCATGGGATGCACGAACCTGATCGATCCGAAGCGCAGAACCGCTAAATTCTGCTCGGACGCGTGTAGGCAGCACGATGGCCGCGAAATGCGGAGGAATCGGCCTCCCGTACTCTGCGACCGCTGCAAGAAGGAACTCAACCGGAAGGCTTGACATGAAGATCACTAAACCTCAACTCGCGCGATTGCAGACGCTCTATGGCCAGCTCGCCGCGCACGAGATCGGCGTGGGTGTCGGCCGCCAGGCGCGGCTCGATTGGGCCACTGAACGGCTGCACAAGCCGGTGAGCAGCTTCAGCGTCCTCGGCGCGGATGATGCCGGATTCTTGATCGATCAGATCCAGCAAGCCCTGGGCGTGAAGATGCCCGCCAAGCGCCGCCTCAATCGAGATCAGGCGCGGCGCGCCGGGCTCGACGGCCGCAAGGACGGTCAGGAGTACTCCGACTCGCCACAAATGGCTACTCAACAGGATATTGCCCGAATTCACGGAATGTGCCAGCAACTCGATTGGACCGAAGAGACCTTGCGCCGGTTCCTGGAATCGGACCGCAGCCCCCTCGCCAAGCGCGGCGACAAGACGATCCGCACAACGGCGGACGCGAATAAAGTCTGGTGGGCTCTTAAGCGGATAGCCCGGCAAAAGGGATTATGGAGAAAAAAGTCATGACGATAGGTCGCGAAGGATTCGAACAGATGATCCTCCCGTTCGCCGAGCGAGAATACGTGGACGTCTGGCGCACTACGCACATCCTGGGCGTGAGCCGTCGCACCGTCTATCGGCTGGCGGCCACGCGCAGCAACGGCGGACGCGCGCTTCTGGATCTTGTCTCGTACGGAAAAAAGAGGCGCAAGCGGGTACTCTATTCCTCTATTGTGCGCTTATGCGATCAGCTCCGCTCGCGCTACGGGATCGTTGATCGCCGCCCCAAGCTCGACCACCCCATGTTCAGGCATCGCGACGAAGATCTGCTCCCGTTCCCGTTGAGCGACACGATCTATTCCGCCGAAGCCCTGAGGGCCTTAGGATACGAAGATCTTCGTCCCTTGATTTGCTTGATAGAGGAGGGCCGGTTCGACGCTTACCAGTTCGCGAGCTATTCCGACTGGAGAATTTCGCGATCCTCCCTAAAAGCATTTCTTGCGGCGACCCGCGAAGGCGCTTCGCGCGATAAACCAACGGGGAATTTGCGCCGCACCGGATAGCGAAATGTGCCAACTCACGTTTGGTGGACGATAAACGCTGCGCACGTTCGCCTCGCGCGCGAAGATCTAGGTCATATGGCCGAGATTTCCATCGCATCGGTAAGCGTGCCCAACTGGGAGCTGGGTCCAGACGTGCAGCTCCGTATCTACGCTCTCCAAAGCTTTATTGCGGCGGACGCAACAATTGTTGCCGCCGGAACGCCCAGTGAAGACGCCTCGCAGAGCGGCAATTTCTACCAGCCCGTAGCCTGTTCTCTTTCAGGGAGCACGCTAACCGTGGCCGCCTGCACCCTCGAATCGACCTCAGACTCGCAGGACAATCCATCCGCAACCTACGGCGCATACTTCTACACAACTGAGGGCCAGCGGATCGGAGCGTTTGCCGAATTCGCTAATTTCGTATTGCCTGCGGCGCCCACCAGCACAACGTGGGAAGCCATCGCTATCGCCCAAGGGGGAGACCTTTGAAGTATTTGTCCGTTGCGTTGTTGTTCTTCTTCGCCTGCTCGCTGTCGCTGCAATCGCAAACAACCACCGTAGTGGCCACAAACATCGTGGGCGCAGATGGCTCCAAGCTGGGGTCCGGAAAGGCAACCTGGCAACCTACCGATCTGGACGGCAATGCCCTCAATGCAAATATTTCCACTGGCGGTCTCTTGCTCCCGCGGCCCTCCGTTTGCACAATCTCAAGCGGCGCATTTGTCAACAGCGCGCAAGGAACCCCCTGCACGGTCGTAAGCACCGCTCTCACGAATCCAAGCAATTTTTGCTATAAGCTCACGATCCAAGATACGGTGACGAAATGGACGGCTCCCATACTTCCGTGCGTGCAGCCCTCTGGATCGACCTGGAGTCTCGACACTTACACGCCGCCCGCATCTCCGACTGCGATGCAGGTTGCCGGACCAGCCGGGCCTCCGAACTCTCTCTCCGTGGGCACGGTCAGCACGCTGGCTCCCGGCGCATCGGCCACGGCGTCGATCACTGGCACCGCGCCCAGCCAGACGCTATCTCTGGGCATCCCCCAGGGTGCAACCGGCGCAACCGGAGCGACGGGTGCGACTGGCGCGACTGGGCCTCAGGGGGTCCAAGGACCAACTGGCGCAACTGGCCCCGCCGGTCCACAAGGCGCGTCCGGAGCGACGTTTCCCGGCGTGGCGGCAGACGGCGCGAACGGCCTGGCTGTCACTGGCGGGGTGGCAGCGGGCGGCCCGGTGGTTGCGCCCAAGGTCACGGTCAGTGGGTCGCCCTCGGCCTCCACCGATGCGATCACCGTGGGTTATGCCGCGAGCCTCGCCCGTGCTCCGGCTTTCCGTCGCCCATCGATGTGGGGGCTCTTCCTGGATACCTGGGACTTCTTCGCCGGCGTCGCCTCCAACGCGCCGAATGGCACCGGCTATAACGCCGGCGACGTGCGGCCCGGTTGGACGAATAACCAGGGGCAGCTCACCATCACGGGGACCGTGGGTGCAAGCACGCTCACCTTGACTTCGATCGACATCGGCGTCTTGGCGGATTACGATCCGACCAATGGCAGGACATGCGGAAGCGCGTGTGTGGGGCCGTGGGGCGCGGTCATCCAGCACGACGATGGTACTTATGGCGTGTACTCTGTCACGGCCATCAGTTCGAGTACGGTGACAATTCAGCCCACGCTGCAGAAATCGGCCACCGGCAAGCATCTTTGGAACCTCTACAACGAGCAGATGGGGCAGCACCTGGGGCCGCAGGGATACGCTGCGCTGGCTTGGTGGGTTTCTCAGCAGACGAAACGCTATAGCTACATTGAACTGACGGCCGGGGGCAACACTTACTCTGACACTGGCGCGCTGCAGGGCACAGCGTGGACCGCGCTTGGCGGCTTGACCGGCACGCCCTATTACGTGCCAGGAACGACTTCCCTCATCCAGGGCGTTCAACAAGGATACAAGCGCAACCTGGCAAACGCCTGGGACGCGACGCCCCAGCTGCCCGACGCCACGTTCCAATATGGCGGCAGCGTCTACGAGACTCACTTCGGAGCTGGCACGGCCGGTCAGGGTGTTGGGCTGAGCGCCGATCTGGACGGCAGGAGCGGCTATTTTACGACCATGGTGTCGGTAGACGGGCAGGATGGCAGCACTGCGCCGAGCGCCGCGCTCATTAAGGTCTGGATAGACGGAACGCTCGTCTATAACCAGACCGTCGTGAAATTGACCAGGGTAAAGGTGCCGTTCAATCTAGCCAAGACCGCGCGGGTAGAAATCACTTTGAGTTCCAGCATTCCGACCGATGTGCGCGTCACCCGCACAGGTTGGTTTGTGTGGAATGACCCGGACCTTCCCATGATCGATGACCCGGTGATTCCGGCCGGTTCGCGGCTCTGTGCCGTCATGGACTCCTGGGGCGCGTATTACACTGGCGCTTTTCCAACCGCATTGCAGACGGCGACCGGAGCTGCGTACTTAGACAATGTGTCGGTCGCTGGAACCACGATGCAGTGGGCTGTTTCGACCTTTGCATCCTCGCTAGCGACCCAGAGTTGCGACTACGTCGTTGTCGATCAGCAGATCAATGACTATGCGACCTTCACCGCGAACCAATGGAGAGCGCAGGTGGAGGCCTTCGTCGCCGAAGCGTTGGCGGCAGGCGTGACTCCTATCTTCCTGCGGTCGTTGAACACGCAGGTCTATGGTCAGACTCAGACGCTGTCGGTCTACGATGACAATTTGATGTACAACCATCCGACAGCGATCACGCGCACGCTCTCGCAGTCGGCGCCTAGAATCTACACATCTAGCACGGTGCCTGCGGCGGCGGCTTCAAACAACGGTATGCTGGTGCAACTCTCCGACACAGGTCAGCTTGCGTACTCGAACGGCGTGACCTGGACGCCGGTCTTGACGACCGTGCCGGCGGCGAACGTATTCGATAAGACATCGATCTCGCTGGAGGAAGACTGGATGACAGGCATGGCCTCGCCCAACTATCCGGGAAGTCTTGGCCAGCTCGGTTGGAATTTGCATCAAGTCGGCGGCTCGTCCGCGAACTTCGTCGCTAGCTCTGCCTCGACTCCTCCTGGCGGCCTGCCTACCATGACCACTGAGGCTGTGCAGGGGCAGGGGCTGGTTGTCTCGCTCGATCCAGGCGGTGTGTCTTCTTTTGGCCAGGTTGGGGCGCAGGCACACTGGAAACTCGAAATGTATGGCGCGCTTTCATCTACCGCGAACATTCGGCTCCGCACGGGTCTGATCAACCCGAATCAAACCTGGGTAGTACCCACTGCTGGTATCTGGCTACGCGCCGACACAAATGCCCCGGCAGCTTGCACTGTCACCACGGCGGTGCGAGCGAGCGGGCTGCTCACTGTCACTTGCAATGCGGCCCATGGGCTGCTGTTCGCTGAGACAGAAACGTTGAGCGGGATTACCTATGCTGGGAGCACGGCGATGAACGGCTCCTGCCAAATCGTTTCTTCTAACTTATCTACAAGCTCCTTTACTTGCCTGCAGCCGGGTGAAGATGGCTCTGGGTCAGGCGGAACTGCCACGCCAAGCGGCGACTCGACATACAAGCTTGAGACCTGTAACACAGTTTTGAGCATCCAGTACTGCACCGTCACGGACACCGGGGTCGCCTTGGACACGAGCCGGCATGATTTCTGGGCGTGGACCACGACCGCTGGCACGGTCAATTTGCAGCTCGACACAGGAACCGTCTATCAGGTCACGACGAACCTGCCTGGAACGGCGGTTGTGCCCGGCATGGCGCTCGCAACGGACACGACGACAGCCAAGAGCTACTATCCGCGATTCAATGCCTTCCAGCAGACCGGAATTTCCGGCAGATAGCCAGGACGAGATAGTCGTTGCGCGGATACTCTGGGGCTATAATTATCCCCGTGTGGCGCCAATAGTTCAACAGCAGAACGCCTAGCCCCGACCCGGTTAGGAGGATTTCGGTACAAGTCCGATACGGCGCCCCTCTTTGATTCATCTGAGCCGCCAACTTTGGCGGCTTGGGTGAGGTGATCTCCTCGGGTTTTCGGGTGTCTTCCGGGTCATCGGGAGGCGGGTGGCTCGTTATAGATGAGTAAACAGGGGCGGCAGGGGGCAATTGTGATCGAGTTTATCCCTCGAATGGTGTACTTTCGAGGGCTCTACAATTGGAAATAGCCTCGTCACTCCTAGCGATTCGGAGTTTTCCACAGATCGGTGCTTTGAGAAATATGCGGAGTATCACATTATGGTATGGCTCGTGTTTGGTCGCACCGGGAATCAACGAGATACGGCTCCGTTCCGTCATCTTTAGGCCAACCACTCTCGCGTAAGTTCTGTATCCTCGCCGCGACGCTGTGCTGTGGAAAACTGGGTTTCACCCGCGTCGTTCCCGCCTAATCCCGTCGTCTCCCACCGCGTCCCGTATTCTCACGTAATTTCTGTATTTACACCATCCTTTTGATTTCTTTCCGTCGCAAGGGTGGGAGACCGATGCCCTTGACCGGCCCCTGCCTGAAGAGCCTTTGCCTCTTGCCCCCACGATTTGATCCATTTTTCCCGCCGCGGTGTCCAATGAGATAGCATCTCTTTTCATCCGGAGGAATGCGATGCTCAGGAAGTGTGCGGGACTCGCCGTAGTTTTGATTGCAGCCGTCTCCTTTGCCGCCGCTCAGGGATCCAAGCCAAAAGTCAGCGACAAGCCTCTCAGCGCGGAGCAACTCGCCATCTACCGGTCAATCCTGGGGGAGTGGATGCGGCATGGCTGGAGTTCCGTCAACCTGGCCGTCCAGACCGTTCCTCTTGACGCCACCGGCCCCTCCGGTGACTCGGAATGCGCCAAGGGGCTGGAGCTTGAGACCACAACGCCGGAGCTGCACCGCTTCCGTACCGCGGACCTGGCCAAGCTGGGTTCGGACAATATCGCCCTGGTCGATCCTGACCGGCAAAGAGATGAAGTCAGGGAAAACGATCCTGAAAGGACCGCTGGCAAAGGGAAATCCATTGAAGACGCCGTCAGCAACGGGTTTGCCCATGGTCTCTTCACACTGAGCGAGATTCGCTTTGACAAGCAGCACAAACTGGCCATCGTCTCCTACGGATTTTTCTGCGGCTCGCTGTGCGGCAACGGAGGCACCTTCGTCTTGGAGAAGACCGACTCCGGCTGGAGCCGGCGGAAACGCTGCAACGACTGGATCTCGTAACACCGCGGCGAGGGCTTGATCCCTGGCGACGAGGGCTGGGCTTGAGAACTCAGGGAAGGCCCTGCCAAGCTCACCTTGCCCGCATCTGCCCGCTACGGTGTCTATAGGAGTAATGGCCTCTCAGGAGGGAGATTCAATGGAACACATAGCCCACAAACACGAAGATTCCGGCGCCAATCTGATGCCGGTCATTGTGGCGGCCAGCGTCGCGGTGCTCCTGGTTGCGATTGCCGGGATCGCCTTTTTGCTTGCGGGAAGATAAACTGCGCGCGGGGCAGCCAGAAGCTCGCTACGGGCCAGGCTTTTCGCAGGGCCGGGTGGATAACCCGCCTCTTCATCCCTCGCCGCGGCGGGAATTCCGGCATCCCGCCCGGTCCCGTTAGAATCAACTCTGTATGGACCTCCCCAATCAATTTCCAGCCGCCACCGGCGGCTTCCCCGAGACCGCTCCCGACACCATCCTGGACGGCAGCCGCTTCATCCGCGCCTGCCTCCGCCGCCCGGTCGACCGCACCCCTGTCTGGTTTCTCCGCCAGGCCGGCCGCTACATGCAGGAGTACCGCGACGTGCGCAAGCACCACACGCTGGTGGAGATTTGCAAGC
>CAZLZA010000092.1:0-16950 GCA_964563875.1 uncultured Acidobacteriaceae bacterium | reverse complement strand
CGTTACACTGTTGCGCTTTGCATCGTATACAAAAACCTTTTCCACAGGAGGCAGGACAGTTCGGGTAAATATTTGTATGAGAGCGAGTGAAGGCGCAATAAAGTAGGCCCACCAGTCACGGCGGGCCTACTTAGGTACGTTAGTCGCAAAAGCCTTATTGCCGGGCCTCGGTTCCTTCGGGTTGCGGAGTGATCGTGGGCAGTGGGCTGGCGACTGGAATGTCGGGCAGCGGCTGTTCCAGCGCGATTTGCAGAACCTCGTCCATCGAGTCCACGAAGTGCAACTTCATCTCCGTTCGGAGGTTGTCGGGCACTTCGGCCACGTCCTTCTGGTTTTCCGCCGGCAGGATGGCTTCAAAGATGCCAGCTCGGTGAGCTGCCAGCAGCTTCTCCTTCAGTCCACCGATGGGCAGAACCTTTCCGCGCAATGTAATCTCGCCGGTCATGCAGATATCGCGCCGCACCGGAATCTTGCTCAGGGCGCTAGCGATTGCCGTGGCGATCGTAATTCCCGCCGAGGGGCCGTCCTTGGGAATGGCTCCTTCCGGCACGTGGACGTGGATATCCACATTACGATAGAAGTCGCGTGGAATCCCCAGCCGCTGCCAACGTGAGCGCAGATAGCTCATCGCCGCTTGTGCCGACTCCTGCATCACGTCGCCGAGTTTGCCGGTGAGCGTCAGCTTGCCCTTGCCGTCGATGATGGCAACTTCGGTAGTCAGGATGCAGCCGCCGACTTCGGTCCAGGCCAGTCCGGTGACCAGGCCGATCTCGCTTTTTTCGTTGGCCGCCGTATCCCGGAAGCGCATGACCCCGAGATAGGTATTCAAGCTCTCGGCCGAAATGCTGGCGGAAAATTTGTCACCCTCGCGAACCACTGAGCGTGCAATCTTACGGCAAACGTTGCCGATCTCGCGTTCCAGGTTGCGAACCCCAGCCTCGCGCGTGTAGTACCGGATGATTCCGCGTAGCGCGTCATCTTCAAACTGAATGTTGGCCGACGTCAATCCGGCTTGATCGAGCTGTTTCTTCACCAGGTATTGGCGTGCGATCTCAAGCTTTTCAGGCTCCGTATACCCATGCATCCGGAGCACTTCCATGCGGTCCTGCAGAGGTGCGGGAATAGTGTGCAGCACATTTGCCGTGGCGATAAAAAAGACCTGCGACAGATCGTACTCGACGTCCAGATAGTGATCGACAAACATGAAGTTCTGTTCGGGATCGAGCACTTCCAGTAGCGCCGAGGATGGGTCGCCGCGGAAGTCACTGGACATCTTATCCACTTCGTCCAGCATGAAGACCGGATTGCGAGTCCCCGCCTTTTTCATCATTTGAATTATTTGGCCGGGGAGTGCGCCGATGTAGGTGCGGCGATGGCCGCGGATTTCCGCCTCGTCGCGCACGCCGCCCAGCGACATGCGGACGAATTTTCGCCCCGTAGCCTTCGCGATGCTCATGCCCAGAGAGGTTTTGCCGACACCCGGAGGTCCAACCAGGCAGAGGATCGAGCCTTTGGGATTTTTCACCAACTGGCGTACGGCGAGAAATTCAAGGATGCGCTCCTTGATCTTATCCAGCCCGTGATGATCCTCGTTCAGGGTGCGCTCGGCAAAGTCGATATCTCTGATTTCCTTGGACTTTTTCTTCCACGGGACTGCAAGCAGCCAATCCAGGTAATTGCGTGAGACGGTGGATTCGGCCGACATCGGCGGCATCGCCTCCAGTTTCTTCAGCTCCTGGGTGGCTTTTTCCAGCACGTCGGGCGGCATCCCGGATACGTCGATCTTTTTCTTCAGTTCGTCGAATTCGCTCTTTTCGCCGCGTCCCAATTCCTTCTGAATGGCCTTAATCTTTTCGTTGAGGTAGTACTCTTTTTGGGCGCGTTCCATCTGCCGCTTTACCCGCGACTGGATCGTGCGGTCCATGTTCAGCTTTTCAATCTCAATGTCGAGCACGTCGGAAACCCGGGTCAGCCGCTCCGCCGGATCAAAGATCTCCAGCAACTCCTGCTTTTCCTCGATCGAAAGCTGGAGATTGGCGGCAATCGTGTCACTCAGGCGTGAGATATCGTCCACCCGCACGGTGGCGGCAATCGTCTCCTGGTTCAGCGATTGGCAGAGCTTGACGTACTGCTCAAACAGTGACGAGACGCGCTGCATGGTGGCGTCCACCTGCGGCGTGATCTCCGGCGTGTAGCGGTTCACCCGCACCGAAGACATATAAAAGCCATCAGTTTCGGTAACCTGCAGGATGCGGGCGCGCTCCACTCCTTCGACCAGAACCTTGATATTGCCGTCGGGCATCTTCAGGCTCTGCACGATGTTCGCAATGCAGCCGACCTGGTAAATCTCGTCCGGCTTGGGTTCATCGACACCGGGATCGTGCTGGGTGGCGAGAAAGATCCGTTTGTCTCCCGCAAGAGCCTCTTCCAGGGCGCGCACACTCGACTCCCTGCCTACTACGAAGGGAGTCATCATAAACGGAAAGATGACGACATCCCGGATTGGCATCATCGGCAGCTTGCGGGTTTCGAATTTCTCTTTGATCAGGCTCACTCAGCCTCACTTCCATTGTGACCAGTCGATTTTGCAGGCCTAGCAAACTCGCTGGCTCACTGATTGATTTCGAGCCTACTACATCGTCATATCGGCGGCAATACGGGCCCGTGCTAATCGATTCTGCCTTAATTCGAACGAACCATACTGAAATGGGTTTCCAAATCTGTGCCGGGAACTCTTGAATCGAGCGTATCTCGACTCATGCCAGTCGCTTGCGTCGCATACCGGAGCCCAACAGGGGGAGAATTCCTCGCCTTGGCCATAAAACTTCCACTCTCCGGAGGCGGCCACCGTCTCCGGTTGTTTCTTGCCGCTCACATTCGAAACAAACGTCAAAAATGACGCCCAGCCATCCCCGGCTGGGCGTCATCCACATCCTTTTCGGCTATGAAGCCTGCTTCTCGACCCGCGGCATGGAAACGTTGCGTTGTTCCACCATTTCCCGCGTCACCTCGAACTCCTTGATCTTCTTCTGACCAGGGAGGTGATACATCAGATCAAGCATCAGCTCTTCCAGGATCATGCGCAGTCCGCGTGCTCCCACCTTGCGATTCAGTGCTTCGCGTGCAATCGCCGTCAGCGCTTCATCCGAGAAGCGAAGCTTCACGTTTTCAAACTCAAACAGCCGCTGATACTGCTTGACGATGGCATTGCGGGGACGCGTCAGAATCTGCACCAACGCTGACTCATCCAGATCGCTCAGTACCCCCATCACCGGCAGGCGTCCGATAAACTCCGGAATCAGCCCGAACTTGATCAGGTCTTGCGGCTGGGCAAGTTGCAGCAGTTCGTCGTCACGCTTATGCGGGTTGCCCATCTGATCGCGCTCGGCGTCTTCGCCGGTCTTGAATCCCACCGCGCGTTTCCCAATACGGCGCTCGATTACCTTCTCCAGTCCCACAAAGGCTCCACCAACCACGAAAAGAATGTTCGTGGTATCTACCGGCGTGAACTCCTGGTGCGGGTGCTTGCGGCCACCTTGCGGCGGCACATTGGCAACCGTGCCTTCCAGAATCTTCAGCAGTGCCTGCTGTACCCCTTCACCGGAAACATCGCGGGTGATCGAGGGATTCTCGTCCTTGCGGCCGATCTTGTCGATTTCGTCGATATAAATGATGCCGGTCTGTGCCCGCGCAACGTCGCCGTCGGCGGCCTGCAGCAGCTTGAGGATGATGTTTTCCACATCCTCGCCCACATAACCGGCTTCGGTCAGCGTGGTCGCATCGACGATCGCGAAGGGCACATCGAGCATCTTGGCCAAGGTCTGCGCCAGCAAGGTTTTGCCGGTTCCCGTGGGCCCAATCAGCAGAATGTTCGATTTCGTCAGCTCGATCTCACTGGTCTTCTGCCGGTTCATGTAGATGCGCTTGTAGTGGTTGTAAACCGCCACCGCCAGCTTCTTCTTCGTGCGCTCCTGTCCAATCACGTATTCATCCAGGAAGGTCTTGACTTCCTGCGGCTTGGGCAAGTGGTTGGGACTGGCAGCGGTCTGCGCCTCGCTGCGGTCATCTTCCAGGATGGAGTTGCAGACCGCAACGCACTCATCGCAAATATAGGCGCGCGGATAGTCGGATGGAGATGAGATCAGCTTTGCCACCGCGTCCTGGGACTTATGGCAAAACGAACATCGTAATACTTCGTCAGAACCAGACCTGGATCTCACTAGGAAACTCCTATGGCTTTCCCGGGTAGCCCGGATGTCTAAAACTGGCCCTGGGCCGGGGGCTCTGTGAATCGCCCTGGAACAATCTGTAAGGCCCGGAATTCGGTCTGGCTTTCCGGACGTAACCGCCCTACAACCGATTATCCTCCAACGCTACTTGAGAGGTACAAACCCGCAGGTAAGATGCCTGATGCCGATGGTCCAACAGTACATGTCCGTTAGTAACCAGCTCGGCGGTCCGAACCCTCACCTAACAATAGCGCAACTCCCGGCGTTCTTTCCTCCGCCGAACCGGATTTGCCAATAAGAAAACCGGGGGAGCTCTCGTTCCCCCCGCTTCCGCATCAGCTACTTATGCTTGTAGATGATGTCATCTACAATGCCGTATTCCTTGGATTGCTGCGCATTCATGATGAAGTCGCGCTCGGTGTCGCGCTCCACCTTATCCAGCACCTGGCCGGTGTGCTTGGCCATCAACTGGTTCATCAACTCGCGCATACGCAGAATCTCGCGTGCGTGGATGTCGATGTCGGTCGCCTGTCCGGAGATCCCCCCGCCCATGATCAGCGGCTGGTGTATCAGGATGCGCGAGGTTGGCAGGGCATAGCGCTTGCCCGGCGCACCGGCCGCCAAAAGCATCGCCCCCATGGACGCGGCCTGTCCAATGCAGATGGTTACCACATCATTGCGGATGAACTGCATCGTGTCATAAATCGCCATGCCCGCCGTGATAGAGCCGCCCGGTGAGTTGATATATACCGAAATATCCTTTTCCGGGTCTTCGGCGGAGAGAAACAGCAACTGCGCGATAATCAGGTTCGCGACGTTGTCATCAATCGGAGTGCCCAGAAAAATAATGTTATCTCTGAGTAACCGGGAGTAGATGTCGTAGGCACGCTCGCCCCTACTGGTTTGCTCGACCACCATCGGCACAAGCATAATTATCCGGCTCCTTTGCGGACCGGGGTTGGAACGCCATCCCGATCCTGGTAAAACCGCTCCCGACTATTCGATGCTCAATCGGAGCGGTCGACTGCGAAACTTTCCAGCTATTTACTCAGACTGCTTGTACAACGCACCCAGGGCGCGATCGCAGCGCATCTGCTGCCGCAATCCATCCAGCCCGTTCTTCTCCTCAAGCTGCTTGCGCAGCGCCAGCGGGCTTTGCTTGGACTGCGCCGCCGCCGCCGCAATCTCCTTATCGAGATCCTCGTCGGAGATCTCAATGCCTTCCAAATCTGCAATCTTTTCCAGCAGCAGGTTGGCGCGAACGTCCCGCAGTGCGCCCTCGTGCTGACCCTCGCGCAATTTGCTCAGGTCCATGCGCTTGATGTCCTCGGCCCGCAGTCCCTGTGAGATCAGCGAGCGCAAGCCGCGTTCCAGGCGCTGGTCAATCGCGTTATCCACCATGGTCGTGGGTACGTCGATCGGGAACTTTGTGGTCAGCTCATGCACAATCAGGTCCTTCACCCGGTGTTCGGACTGGTGCGTCTTTTCGTGCACCATGTTCTCGCGGATGCGGGCGCGAAGGTCGTCGAGCGTCTCCATCTTCTCCTGCCCCAGATCCTTCACCCACTCGTCGTTCATCTCCGGCACAGACTTCGTCTTGATGCCCTTGATCTCGACATCGTAGTGCAGCGTCTTGCCTGCCAGACGGCTGTCGCCAAAGTCCGGCGCATAGGTCACGTCGAAGCTCCGGTTCTCTCCTGCCTTGGCGCCGCGCAGGTTGTCGCTGAACTCCGGCAGCGTGTTCGCCCCGCCAATGTCGACCAGTACGTCGTTCATTTCGACCGGCTCGGCGCCTTCTTCCTGGCTGGTGCTTTTGAACGCCACCGAGGCAAAATCGCCGTCGGCCAGCCCGCGATCCTCATCCACATTGATGTAGGTCGAGTTCTGCTCGCGCAGCGCGTCGAGCGCCTTCTGAACCTCGTCGTCGCTGACTTCGACGCTTTCGTGCGCCACCTTGACGTCCTTATAGCCGGTCACATCGATCGGCGGCAGCACCTCGAAGGCAGCCTTGAAGCGCAATGGTTTCTCTTCTTCCAGTTCCAGCTCCGTTACTCGTGGCTGACCGACCGGGACCAGGTTCTGCTTCTTGGTCTCTTCGCGGAACGCCGGGGGAATCAGATGCTCCACCACTTCGGACTTGATTTCATCGGCATATTTGTTCCGGATGATGGTGGCCGGGACTTTGCCGTTGCGGAAGCCGGGGATACGGGCGTGCTTCTGGAAGCGCGCAACTGCGCTCTTCCATTCGCGGGCTACGGCTTCGGCGGAAACCTCAACCGAGACTTCGCGCTCGCACGGGTTCTTAATCACTTCAGGGGTTACTTCAGGGGTCGAATCGCTGGATGTCACATCAGTGGATGTCAATGGGATAACCTTAAGTCTTCAAGAGATTTGCGGAGGCCGGGGGGCCGTTCGCTCCAACCTGTGAGTACATGCAGCGGCGCAAGCGCCGACTGCGAACGATTCAGTGTATGAGACCAAGCAAGCGCGGGTCAAACCGGCGGCCAATAAAATTCCCTCCAGCAAAAGCTGTGGCCCGCAATGGATACGGGCCACCAGAAAGGATCAACCGGAGAAGTGCGCCCTCCGGAGTGGCGGAATTACCGCGGATTGGTCGACCCCGGAGTCGTGGTTGACCCCGCTGGCGGCGGGGTGCTCGTCGAGGGCTCCGGAGAAGTCGTAGCTGGTGGTGGCGAGCTCGGCGATGGTTCCGGCATCGCCGTCGGATTTCCACTTGGATTGCTCATCGAGCCCGGGTCCGTGCCGGTCGATTCCCCAGCCGTGCCCGTCGAGTTGGTCCCGGAACCGCTAGTTCCGTTCATCGTTGTACCGGAGCCATTTGAGCCCATATCGCCGGGGTTGCTTCCCGGAGCGGTGCTGCTGTTCCCGCCCATAGTTCCAGACTGTGTGCCGGTCTGGCCGGTCTGGCTGGCGGCCGGTGCCCCGGAACCTGAGCCCACGCTTCCTGTGCTTTCGGCTGAACCGCTGCCCGTGGCCTGAGCCAAGGCAAAGCCAAATGTTCCGAGTGAGAGGGTGGCGATCAAAAGAAGTTTACGCATCTGTAGATTTTCTCCATGATTCTGTTTCCGGCCGTGACCGCCACGACCGGTCCGAAACGTTGAGTGGCGTGTTCGGTCTGATGGCATTCCGCGGTTAGAAGTTGGCGTAAAGTACCAGCCGCACTGGAATTCCGGCCTCCGGGCGTATATTGCAGCGTAGGGAATCAAGTCGAATGGAAAACACTCCACTCAAGCTTCTGGAGACCGAGGTTGTAACCTGTCGCCGGTGCCCGCGCCTGGTCGAGTACCGCGAGCGCATTGGCCGCGAGAAGCGTCGTGCCTACCTCGGATGTGAGTACTGGGCGCGTCCTGTCCCTGGCTTTGGCGATCCCCAGGCCTGCGTCCTGGTCTTCGGCCTCGCCCCCGGAGCCCACGGCAGCAACCGCACCGGACGCCCTTTCACCGGAGACGCCTCGGGCAAATTTATGTACCCGGTGCTGCATCGCCTGGGCTTCGCCTCCCGGCCCGACGCGCTCCACCGCGATGATGGAATGAAGTTGCGCAATCTGTGGATCACCGCCGCCGTCCGCTGTGCTCCCCCGGACAACAAACCATTACCCTCCGAGCTCGCCAATTGCGCCGAATACACCGCCCGCGAGCTCGCCGCACTAAAGAGGCTAAAAGTCGTCGTTGCCCTCGGCAAGATTGCCTTTGACGCCTACCTCGACACCCTGCTCAGCCAGTCCGTCATCGCCCGCAAAACCGGCTACCGCTTCGCCCACGCCGCCGAATACCCCATGCCCAACGGCATCACCCTGCTTGCCTCCTACCATCCTTCCAACCAGAACACCGCCACCGGAAAACTCACCACCCCCATGTTCGAGTCCGTCTTCCTCCGCGCCCGCGAGCTGGCACCTGAATAGCTGTTCGGAGTAGGCATTCTGTCTGTGTTGGTGCTCACCAGAATTAGCAAAGTTACGGTGTTTTGCCAGCAAGGAGTGCGTTGAGAGTATGAGTGTGTTAAGAAGGAGTGTGTTGAGAGTATGAGTGTGTTAAGAAGGAGTGTGTTGAGAGGACGAGTGTGTTAAGAGTGTCATCCTGAGCGTCAGCGAAGGACCCCTACGCTGCGCAAATACGCGTGCGGCTTCGAGTTTTCCAACCCGCAATCGATTTTCCTGTCGTCTGATTCTCAGCAGGCGGGTGGCCCACAACCGCCCTCAGTTGGCGATTGTGGGGTGCGGTCGCTCCCATATTGCGTGAGTCGATCAAAATGCCATTTTGGGATACTGAGTTACTTGCCCTGTTTTCGTAAACAATCGCGTGACTCTGCAACTCAGCCCCGCTAAAGTGTTGGGCGTGAAGTAAGTGTAGTGTCCAAGGGAAAGGACTCGAACGCATGAGCCGCATGTGGTCATGGTTGCTTCTGGGTATTGCAGTAACGGCTGTAGCTCAACAGCCAGCCCCGTCCAACTCCGAAGATGTGAACGTCATGCTAACCGCCGTTTCGCGCTATGAATCCATGTTCGCCGGAGGGATCGACGGTTAGGTGGCGAACAATCGCCATGTCGCTCAGTATCCCGTTTCGGAACTGCCGAGGTCTGTTCCGGCGGAATCTGTGCCCGGCAACGATTAGCAAAGCAGTAAAATGCGCCTTCCAGCAATTAACCCTCTTGCCAATGGTTTCCCTGAAACTGCACCATGTAAAGTGCAACACATCGAGACCCGACTGCTCCGAAACTGCCCCAAAATCCGCTTTCACGCGACCAAACAGCAACATTTCGCACCAGAACGGACATCTTTTGCGCTTTCGTCAAGTGAGAAATCCCAGCAATCCATCCCAACCTACTGATTCAACGCCAGATAGAGTTTGTCTCCAATTGAGGGGATCGTTCCTCAAACTTGCTATTCTGGAAGTAGGAAAAGATCGGGAAGTGCTCCTAACCATCCTGTTTTCAAATTTTTACCAGGAAATATAGGGGGAGGGGAAGCGCTGTCATCAGCACCGCTCTACTTTGAAGTGTTGAACCCTTGAACTTCCAACTTCGCATTCCGGATCTTGTCGATCTCGATCACCGCAATCCACACTCCGGGACTCGAATCCTTCCAGACAATGCGCCCATGCAAAAGCCGCGCAATCGTAGCCGCTGGCAGATCCTGATGGAAATCGAAGAATCGGGTTTGCATGGCTGTCCAGCCCGGAATGTATTGGAAGAACCCGCGTGGCGGCTCGTATTTGGTCGAGAACGCAACCACCACGTCGAAACTTTCTGGCTGCTGCTGCGCGCGCAGCACCTCCCCGGCGGTAAAGTTCTCCAGTCGCACCACGCTGAACGGCCGTTGCACATAGCCCAGAAACGGCCGGTTCAGTTCATCCGAAGCCGGCCACGCGGTCAGAATGGAATCCTCGGCATAGTGCGCTTCCACATAGCGAGCCGCCTGCTGATGCATCCGCACAAACTCCGTCCATGTCAGGTTATCTTCCGGCGAGATGAACCACGGCGGATTGAAAAACAGCGCGACCAGGAATGCAGCCGCGCATCCTGCGACCCACCACTGCCAGCGCGGCGCATATCGTCGCAGTACATTTACCGCCGCCAGCACCACCAGCGGAATCGCCGGAATCATGTAGCGCGCCAGCAACGCTCCGCCCACCACAGAGAATTCCACGACCTGCGCCAGCACCACCAGCGCCAGCAGCAACCCCACGTTCGCCGGAATGGCGGGCGCGGAATCATCTACTTGGCAGCCCACCTCCGCAGTTTGGCAGCCCACGTCCGCGAATTCGTGGCCCACATCCGCCGTCTTTTGGCGAATGTGGGGCGTTCGCCGCGCATCCCACAGCACCAGCAGCGCGGCCGAGGTCAGCACGAACAGATTCATATAGCCGGTCACGTGCCAGAGCCGCATCAGCCCCGCCAGCACGATGCGCAGTGGCGTCACCGTCGCTCCCACGTTGTAGCGCAGATAGTCAGGATTGCCGAAGACATGGCCAGTGCGCCGGAAGTGATACCAATACCAGCCCACCAGCGGCAGCAATGCCAGTAGATACGCCGCGATCTGCGCCAGGGTGCGCCGCGGCAGGCACCACTTTCCGGCCACCACCGGCCACCACCGGTAGGCGAACCAGCCCAGCAGGTCGGCCCCCAGCAAGGTCAGGGTGACGGCCACTGTGGTCTCCTTTGCCACCGCCGCCAAGGCCGCAAAGGCAATGGCCTGCCAGCGCCGGCCGCAGATGTGCGAGTACAGCATCCACAGCACCAGGGCGAATGCCGCGATATCCAGTTGCGCCATCACCGACTGTGAATACACCGTGGGTGACAGAGCGGTAAGCACCACGGCCGCACTGGCTACCGGCGCGCTGGCCACCCGGCGCCCCAGCAGCCATAGCCCGGTGAACCCGAACCCCGCCACCAGTAGCATTGCCGTGCGAGTCACCAGAGGCGTGTACGCCGTAAGCTTCCACCACAGGGCCAGCCACAGCATCACCAAAGGGGGATGGGCATTGGAAAGGGTGGTGTGTGGAATGAGATCGCCAGTAAGAAGAATGTCCCGTGCCGCCGGAACGAAGTACCCGGCTTCGTCCCAGAAATAAGGTAACCGCAACAGAGGAGCGTGCATCAGCCAGAGTCCGGTAAAGATAGCTCCGAAGGCAAGCAGGGCCGGAGTCAGTGCGCCTCCGGCGGATGCGTGCGGTGTCTTCCGAGGCATGGATTTAGTGGATGGGACCGTTCTGAGCGAACTGCGGATCAAGCTTGATTTCACCAAAGGTCTGCTCGTAGTTTGCCACATTCTGCTGGAGCATGAGCGAGAGCGCCTTTGCCTGCTGCGGGCTCAGGTAGATTCCCTGGAAATTGAGCAGGTCAATCCCTGGGCCATTGCCCGGCAGAGCTTTTCCAAAAGCGAGAAAGAAATCCCACACACTCATGCGCACCTGAACGCTATTGGAATAGCCTTCTCGATAATCTTCGGAATTCTGAATTCGAATCTCGGGCTGATCGTTAAAGTTAGACATGGGAGAGTCTCCGAGAGACAGCCTAACAAGTTTGGCGCCGAATCGCACGCGCTCGGCCGAGTTACCCCAATTTGTTGCCGCATCGTCATCGACGGCACCGGCATCTCAGATAGGGTGCCAGGTTGCGTGGGGCAGGTGAGGGAGCGATGCGGAGTTTAGAGCATACCGAACTGGTCGCGGCAAAGCCATTTCTGATTGAACAGGATTACACGAAGTACACCTCCGAGCAGCACGCGCTCTGGAGTGAGTTGGTTGCAAGGCGCATGGCGCAACTGAAGCAATGCGCCTGCCGCGAATACCTGGAGGGCTGGCGCGCTTTAGGGTTGGAGCAGGAGCGGATTCCGCGTTTGCCGGAGGTGAGTGAGCGACTGGAAAAGCGAACCGGATGGAGGGTGCAGGCGGTTTCTGGTTTCATGCCCTCGCGGGCGTTTTTCGAGATGCTGGAGGCAAGGCAGTTTCCGACAACAACCTGGCTGCGCAGCCGCGAGGCGATGGACTATACGCCAGAGCCGGACATTCTTCATGATGCGCTGGGGCACCTTCCAATGTTCGCCAATCAGCGCTTTGCCGACGCCGTGGCAGAGTACGGGCGGGTGTGCCACGCGATGGGGGGTGAAGAGAAACTGGAACGTATGGGTCGGCTCTACTGGTACACCTTTGAGTTCGGATTAATCCGCGAGGACGGTGCCGTGAAGGTCTACGGCTCCGGCGTTGCGTCCTCACAGGAAGAGTGCACGAATGTACTTTCCGGCGGCTGCGAGATTCGTGATTTTAGCGTTGCCGAGGTACTGAATACAATGGTCAAAGTGGACGAAATCCATAAGCGGCTGTTTGCGATCAATTCATTCGCCGAGATATTGAGCGCCGTGCGTGTGGCTCTGGAGATCGTGGAAAAGTCATAAGAGAACGTTCGGCCCGCAGTGGCTGGATTGAGATGCGCCATCGCCGACGATGGCGCATTCTTATGCACGCCGATTCGGGCGATAGAATTACATGGATGGCGATAATTCAAGGATATCGTGGACGGATCGCGCCCTCCCCGACCGGGTATTTGCACCTTGGCCATGCCCGGACATTCTGGCGGGCGTTCGAGCGGACGCGGGAGCAGGCGGGCGTACTGATTTTCCGTAACGAGGATCTCGACCCAGAGCGCTGCCGTCCTGAGTTTGTGCAGGCAATGTTAGAAGACCTGCGCTGGTACGGGCTCGAATGGCAGGAGGGTCCGGATGTGGGCGGAGCGCGAGGACCTTACTCACAAAGTGAGCGGCGCAAATTCTATCTGGATGCGTGGAGAAAATTGCAGAGCGAAGGATGGATTTATCCGTGCCTGTGTTCGCGTAAGGACTTGGCGTCGGCGGCCAGCGCACCGCACGACGACAATGATGAGCCGATCTATCCGGGAACTTGTCGTGAGCAGCGAAGGACGGCGGCGTTTCCCGCGGGAGTGAACTGGCGCTTTCGCGTTCCCACCGGCGAGCGGATTGAGTTTGTAGACCAGCGGATGGGCCGTCAATCATACGAGGCTGGACGTGATTTCGGAGACTTCCTGGTGTGGCGCCGTGACGACGTTCCGGCGTATCAGTTGGCCGTGGTAGTGGATGATGCGGCGATGCAAATCAGCGAGGTGGTGCGCGGCGAGGACCTGCTGCGCTCGACAGCCCGCCAAATTCTGCTGCAACGTGTGCTGGGACTTCCGACTCCAGAGTACTATCACTGCGCATTAATGATGGATGAGAGCGGGGTACGCCTTGCCAAGCGTCACGATGCGCTCAGCCTTCGCACGCTGCGTGGCAGGGGGCAAAGCCCCGAAAGCATACGGACGATGGCTGCCGGAACATTGGCTACTAATATCGGTAAAAAAAGTGATCCAAATCACAGAATCCCAGTACCCAACCCGTTACGATAAAAATGCGCGCGGGTACGCGGGTTACATGGTTTGAGATTCGCAGAACCCGGAGCTGCAAGGAGATTTTTCTATGGCCCACGTTATTACTGATGCCTGCAAGAAGGACGCGGTATGCGTCGAATCCTGTCCGGCAGATGCTATCCACCCGACAAAATCCGAACCCGCGTTTGAAACAGCAACCCAGATGTACATCAATCCCGCTGAGTGCATGGATTGCGGTGCGTGCATCGCAGAGTGCACCGTTGACGCGATCTTCCCTGCTGATGAAGTGCCTGCTGATAAGGCCGCCGCAGTTGATAAGAATGCGGAATACTATAAGTAAATAACCTAACAACGTCTGTGAACCGACCGGACGAGGATTAAGAAAGCGCTTCTCTGCGGAGAGGCGCTTTTTCTTTTGCGCGCGGCTTTTTACCGAAACGAACAATTCAGTTTAGCGATCGCCCCCGGAACGAAACGATTCATCCTGCTTTCGAGATTGCTTTCAATCTGCCGCAGGTAGAAGATACTGAGGAAATCATCTGCTTTGGCCCGGAGTCTGAACCTTGAACTACCCACACTGGCAACTCGCGATTCCCGCCGGCATGCTGATTGCACTGGTCGCGGTGCTGCACGTTTTCATCTCGCACTTCGCGGTCGGTGGAGGCTTTTTCCTAGTCGTGACTGAGAGCCTGGCGCGTCGGCAGAACGACGCGGCGCTGCTCAAGTACTGCCGCCGCCACTCCATGTTCTTTGCGCTGCTCACTCTGGTCTTTGGCGCGATCAGCGGCGTCGGTATCTGGTTCACGATTGGTCTGGTAAGCCCGGAGGCGACGTCGACGCTCATTCATACTTTCGTGTGGGCGTGGGCGATTGAGTGGGTCTTCTTCTTCGTGGAGATAGCGGCGGCAATCATTTACGCCAAAACCTGGGAGAGCCTGTCGGCGCGCGATCATCAGATCGTGGGCTGGATCTACTTTATTGCGGCTTGGATGAGTTTGTTTGTCATCAACGGAATTCTCACTTTCATGCTTACTCCCGGGCGCTGGATTGAGACCCAGAACTTTTGGGACGGAATTTTTAATCCCACATTTTGGCCTTCGCTGGTGGCACGCACGGCGGTGAGCGTGATTCTGGCCGGCATCTTTGGCTACATTACGCTGCCCAAGGACGAGGGCCGCGAGAAGGTGGCGCGCTGGGCGGCGCTGTGGATGATCGCCGGTGTCCTGGTGCTGCCGTTGTCGCTGTGGTGGTACCTTGCGCGCATCCCGCAATTCTCCCAGTTGTATCTGAATGGAGTTCTGATCGGAGTGCGTCACGCGGTTCGCGGCGGCGTGGGATTTACCCTGCTGGCCTTGGTGCTCGTGCTGCTATGCGGACTGTGGAAGCCGCGCTGGATGCGGGCTCCAGTGGTGGCGCTGCTGGTGGTCTGCGGTTTGGGCATGATCGGCGCAGGTGAATATTTGCGCGAATTCGTACGCAAGCCTTGGGTGATCAATCAACTAGTCTACGCCAACGACCAGCGCGCCTCGCAGATAGAAGCGCTGCAGTCAACAGGAGTGAGCCACACGGCGAATTTTCTGTTGGCCGACGATCCGGCCAGTGCGGCGTACGGAGAAAATCTATTCCATCTGCAATGCGGGAGCTGCCACGCCGCAGGAGGATATCGCGGCATGAAGCGGCGCGTCGATGGCTGGGATGCCGAGTTTGCTGCCGATATTCTGCAACACATTCAAATGTTGCGCGGGACAATGCCTCCCTATGCGGGGAACGAAGAAGATCGCAAAGCCCTCGGGAGTTATCTCGCGGGACTCAATCCCGCGTGGCAGTTCAACATCACGGACGGCAACCGTCTCGAAATTGGCGAGAAAGTGTTTGCCTCCCGCTGTGGGCACTGCCACACCGTCAATGGAAAGTTCCGTCCGCTGCGTGGTGTTTTTGAAAACCAGACTCCCAGTCAGGTGCAGGAAATGTTCCCGGCACTCGGCATGATGAGCAGCAATATGCCGAATTTCAATGCGCCGGATGACCAGGCGCTGGCACTAGCCTTTTACATTGCACAGGAGGCCGCCAAGCCATTGCCGCAAAAATTTGCTCCGGCGGAAACACCCACCGGCAGCTCTCATTCACAACTTATGCGCCCGGCGCAGCTACCACAAGGGGTGCGCTGATGCAGACGATTCCGATTCCTCACGTCGATCCCTTGCCGCTGCCCGGTCCGGTGTGGCTGTTGACCACATTGCTGCTGTTGGTATTCACTCTCCACTTAGCGGCCATGAACTCCGCCCTCGGAGGGAGCATCTGGGCGCTGTGGAACTATCTTCGCGGACGTCAGTCGGAACATCTTTACTCGCGCCGGTTGGCCAATGATCTGGCAACCGTGCTGCCCACGTTTCTGGCGTTCACGGTGACCCTGGGCGTTGCGGCGCTACTGTTCGTACAAGTGCTGTTTGGAAACTTCCTTTACACCAGTTCGATCCTGATTGGCATTCTCTGGCTGATGGTGATCCCGCTGGTGATGGTGGCGTACTACGGATTCTATTACTTCTCCTTCACAGCACAAAGAGGAAAGGGAATCGCGGGGTGCGTGCTGGCAACTTCGGTTTGCGTGCTGCTGGGCATCGCGTTCATTTTCGTCAACAACATGACGTTAATGCTGAGCCCCGGGCGGTGGCTCGCGATGTATCGCGCCCATCCGAACGGATGGAATTTGAATTCTGGCGACCACAGCGTGATTCCGCGGTATCTTCATATTGTCAACGGCTCGATCGCCTTGTTCTCGGCGATCCTGGCGCACCTCGGCATGCGCAAGATGAAGGTGGATGCAGAGTACGGGCGCTGGATGGTGCAGCGCTCGGCGCTGGTGTTTGCAACCTGTACGGGATTGCAATTTCTGCTCGGGATGTGGCTGCTGCTGGCAATTCCGCGTGAAATTGCGATGGTTCTGTTGCGGGGGCCGCTCGCCGGCGCGGTCTTTGGCTTGGCCCTGTTGTCGGTGATCTCCGCCATGCTGCTGATCCTGCTGGGGAGTTTGGCGGAGAAGCCCATGGCGATGGTCCACGTCGGTTTTGGAATGTCGCTGGTTACACTCTTCCTGATGGTCTGCCTGCGCTATCTGCTGCGGTTGGCTTATCTGAAGCCCTACCTGAACCTGGGAACGCTCGCGGTGCGCCCGCAGACCGGAGTGATTGTGTTATTCCTGCTTCTGTTTGTGGGCGGACTGGCGACGGTCGGCTACATGCTCTGGTTAGTGGCGCGGAGTGCCAAAAGCCGTGCCAGTGCGGTTGCACCATCCTGACGCGGGTCTGTGGGGGCAAGCGGCAGGACTGGTTTTATTTGAAATATTCACAGGGCGCATACGTGAAAAGGAAGGTTTTTCTCTCTAAAATTATTGACGTGCTCTCCCAATAGGATGCATACTTATACGATCGTTTGAATAATAATGCTTTTTTTGGGAAACCCATGTCGAAACTGTCACGTCAAAATCTGATTCTGGACCTGGTACAGCAGGAGTCCGTTGCGAACCAGGAGCAATTGCGCAAGCTGCTTTTGCGGCAGGGATTTGATGTGACTCAAGCGACATTATCACGGGACATCAATGAGTTGGCCTTGGTCAAAACGTCGGCCGGCTACAGCGTGACTCATGGCGACCAGCAGGTCGAGCCAGGATTTCACTCGGCGGGGCGGTTGGTTCGCGAGTTCGTGATTGAGGTACGAGAGGCTCAGAATTTGCTGGTAATCAAGACTGCAACCGGTTCGGCGCAGCCAGTGGCGGCGGCAATCGATGCCGAGGGATGGGCAGAGATCGTCGGTACAGTCGGAGGC
>CAZLZA010000091.1:0-16963 GCA_964563875.1 uncultured Acidobacteriaceae bacterium | reverse complement strand
CTACATCGCTTGCTTCTGGATTACGCTGAGGCACTGTTTATGAAACACGCTCTAGAAACATCCACGATGCAGACGATGCTCCAACCGAACATGCAGCGCCCAGCCGGCCGTGATGCCTCGTATCCATGCCGGAACCGCTCGCCGTCATGCAGCCGGAACCGGGAGAGCAAGGCTTGCCGCGCCTCCTCACCGAAGGCGATGTCGCCACATTGCGGCGACCGATAGTCCTGTCCGTGGATACAGAAGAGGTGAAGATGTTCACCACTCCAGTCAAAGGCGGGAACTTTATGGAGTTGGGCGCCGCTTGTTTTTGCGGGGACCAAGAGGCGCTGCCATATCAGGGGACTGCCATCCGAAGTACTACTTGAAGTTGATAAGGTTCTGCCATCCGAGCAGCTTACTGGACACTGCCCTGGAACTGCACACCGCCCCCGGAATTTCCGCTCTCTTGGCCAACAGCCTGTTCCATCGCTCACCGACAGAACTCGACCCTCCCGCCAGCAAACTCCAAGCTGCCGCTTCTATCCAACACATCATCAATTTACTTGCTGCTTGAAATTCTGAGAGATAAACATGCAGATCTGAGGTCCAAAATCTAATGACAGCCATGATTGGCCCGATCCGTGCACGCTATTCGGCGAGGGGTGGCCAATCGTTCTATGCTACGCATCACAGTAATCTCGAGCGACGAAAACACTGTGCGTTTCAAACTAGAAGGTTCTATCAGCGGTCCGTGGATTGAAGAGATTCGCCAGGTCTGGGAGAGCACGATCAAGTCATCCAACGGGTTGTCTTATGTGGTTGATCTTGACGGCGTTAGCTTTATCGGTGACGGAGGGACCGAGTTGCTGCGGGAACTGTCAGAGGCAGGCGCTTCGTTTCGGGGTGGGGGTCTGTCGACCCGTTACATCGCCCAGGAAGTGAAGAAGGCGCTCGGCTAGGTTCCCGCGAAGTTAGCGAGGGCGGCATTTGTGGCGATATTCTTGTCACGCCGCGACGAACTCTCGACAAAGTAGGACATGTGGATGATGCTTTACCCATCGGGCAGCTCGCACTTATAGTCCCCCGTAAAGAGTGACGCTCGAAAACTTCTATCCCCTTGCTGTAGGGCGCGGTGCTGCTCATCACAGACGACCTCAATCAAGCAATGAATAGCGTAGATTGGTGCCTTGATGCGTGCTCCGTCGCGTATCAACCGGCGCACGATGGGAACACCCGAAGAATGGTCAAAGTGCGTGACGGCGGACAGATCGACGATGCAAGTCTTGCCCTCACGCAATTCTGCTGAATCCGTCCAGGCGCAATTCAAGCCATGGGCCTCTTCCGGGCCCATGGTGCCTTCTACGCGAAAGCAGATCGTATTCGAATTCACTTTATGAACATGAAGCATCGGCGTTTCCGTCGTTAGATTGAAGAGAGCCTAAAGGCCTCACCAAGAAGATGAACCTGCACTTCCGAACCGGCTGCAAAAGAACATTGCTCCGCGGGCAGGACCGCAATGGCATTGGTGTTCACCATGGTTTTCAGAAAGCTTGTCTCTTGGCGTCCCGCACTCCACGCCTGGTAGCGTCCTTCCGAGTACTTGAGGTGGACGCGAAGCAAATGCGTCCTCCCGACCGGCTTGCTCAAGGGCTGTTGCAAGACAGCGGATATCATTGGCTTCTTTACCTGCGTGTGCCCCGTCATCTTTAGGAGTGCGGGTGCAACGAACTCCTCGAAGGTGAGCATACTGGAGACGGGATTTCCGGGAAGCGCGAAGACTGGCTTGTTTTCCTTCATCCCAAACGCGATGGATTTGCCTGGCTTTACCTGAACCCGGCAGAAGATATTGGTAACGCCGAGCTCATCCAAGACGGAACGTACGAAGTCGTGCGTTCCCACGGAGACTCCAGCGGAAGTAATCAACACATCAGACCGAAGCCCCAGGCGGAGTATTTCGCGATGGCACTCGACGTCATCACGCACGATGCCAAGGACCACGGGGATGGCTCCTATCTTGGTCACTGCCGATGCCAAGGTGTAGGTATTACTGTCGATAATCTGGCCTTCTGCCGGAAGGCTTCCCAGTTTTACGAGTTCACTTCCGGTGGCGACAATGGCCACGCGTGGCTGGCGAATGACCTTCACCATGGAATGACCAAACGATGCCAGTACACCGATGATAGGCGACTGCACCACAGTGCCAGCCTGAAGTACAAGTTCGCCGGCAGAGACGTCCTCGCCGGCAAGACGCAGATTGCTGTGGGCTTTGACTGGCTGTAGGATTCGAATGCAACTATCGGTCTCCTCAACATCTTCCAGTGGGATCACTGTGTTGCAGCCCTCTGGTGTTGGCGCACCGGTCATGATTTTGATGGCCGTTCCAGCCGTGACAGCCTTGCTTGCATGGCTGCCCGCTGGAACATGATCGATGACCGTGAGAACGGCCGCTATGGAACAATCTTGCAAACGTACGGCATAGCCGTCCATGGCAGAATTGTTGAAGCGCGGCAGGTTCCAGGGAGCAACGATGTCTTCGGCGAGAATTCGGTCCAATGCATCCAGCAGGAAAACATCCTCAGTACCCAACGGTTGAACGCTGGAGAGTATGGTGTCGAGTGCAGCTTCAAAACCAAGCATCGGGTTAACCTCTCTTTCTTTGCAGTTCAACGAAGGGCGTGCCCCGCGTCAGTACGGATTGAAGTTCATCTGGAGTATTAGCGTTGCTCCAGCCGGATAGGAACTCCGGGGGAGTTAGGACCACGGTGCGTGGGTGGTCGAGCAGGCTGGAAAGACGAGTCTCCTCCCAGTCAAAAGTAATGGCCCGGCGAGCAAGGAAGTTCAGGGCTTGTGGTTCATACAGAGCCAGAGTGGGACACGGGTGGCCGTCATCCTGACGGGGAATGATAGCCCAGCGTCCTGGCTTACGCTGAGACTCTAACCAGTGAATCTCTCTGGCGCTTAGCCGTGGATGATCGCAGGCGGCAACAATCCACGCCGCTTCCGGAGCCCAGCGGTGAGCTGCCATCAAACCTGCCAGAGGCCCAGTGAAGCCGATCGCATCCGGAAAAAGGTACATGTCCTTCTGCGACTCGGGTAACGGTCCCAGGCCCAAGGCCACAACGCGAGCGTTCAGTGAGCCTGCACGTAGCGCATCAACGACAATTTCGCCAAGCTGGCGCTCGCCAAACTGCACCAACTGCTTCGGCACCCCCATGCGCGAGCTGGCTCCGCCAATCAACATACCGCGGTTGAGGGGACGCTTCTTCCACTCCGAGGGTAACCAAGTTTTGAGGTAGTCCATGAAAGCGGTAAGACGATCACTACCCCAGGGCAAGGAGGCAAGAATACCGGTTACCCCCTCCGGTACAGAGACTTGTCCGGAGCTTTCCATCCAAAGCTTTGGCAATGGCGTGTGCTTATGCCCCTCGACGAGGATCAAGTCATGGTCGCGCGAAAGGTCGTCGAGGGTTACCTGCAACGAGAGCGAAGAAGACAGGGTACGCCGCTGAAACTGCTGCGTCGGGCCACGCAACGCAACTGTGGCTCCGGCGCGAAAGAAGCGGTCGGAATCCTTCCCTTCTCGGTCAACTTCGAAACCATGACTGTCATGTTTGACAACAGCAACGGAAAGACCCTGCGCGACCAGTTGCGCAATCGCGTTTTCCAAGAGAGTGGTTTTGCCCGAGCCGGAGAAACCGCACAGGGCAAGCACAGGAGTTCCATAGGTATACGTAATTCGTACACCTTGCTTCTCTATCTGGGTGGTCGAATTTTGCTGCGAGTTCATCGCGGTTTTCATACTCACCCTCCGATTTGGCTCATGGCATATTCGCTGTCCATGTTGTTGGGAGCGTGCTTGCCATCCATGTAGGTATAGAAAACATCGGCCGCCGCTGCGTCGCCACCCGTGCTGCGCAAGCCTCGCAGGTTAAACATCGTTGGATCCATTAGACATCGGCGCAGACGTCCTTGCGCGTCCATGCGCAGACGCTCGCAGCTCGCACAGAATGGATGCGAGCGCGGAGTGATCCATCCAACATTCATCCTGTGGCCTCGCCACTGGATGCGGGTTAGGCTGGCAGGCGCTCCCGGCGCTGAGGCGACAGGAACCATTTCGGTCTGTTCCGACAGCCACGCCTGCACTTCATCGACAGTCACCAGTTCAGAGGCACACCAGGCGCGCTCGGTACCAGTTCGCATCAGTTCAATAAAACGGGGCTCGACACCAAGTTCAGCGGCATAGTCGAGCAACCGGGGAACATCCTGCTGCCATGTCGAAAGTTGCAGCACGGCATTCAACTTCAAAGGTTTGAGCCCGGCCAGCAAGGCTGCCTCGATGCCGAGGAGCGTCCGCGACAATCTTGCGCCCCGTGAGAGCTCGGCGAAACGATCCGGATCGAGCGAATCGAGTGAGACATTGACACGCGACAAACCAGCGGCTTTAAGCGCACAGGCTTGATCCGCGAGCAGAGATCCATTCGTAGTAAGAGAGATTTCGCGAATACCCTTAATAAGGTAGAGGGCACTGATTAATGCACAGAGGCCTCTGCGAACCAAGGGCTCACCTCCGGTCAGCTTCACTCGATCGATGCTGGTGTGATGGGCGAGCCACTCGACCTGCTCACTGAGTTTTTCTAGAGGTAAAAGTTTTTTGCGCCCTACCCAGCCGATTCCTTTTGCCGGCATGCAGTAATGGCAACGGAAGTTGCAACGATCCGTGACTGAAAGTCGCAGCAACCGCGTCTTTGAAACACGTCGCGGACTAAAAATCGGTAACCGGGGAAGCTCCGGTTGCAAAAAAATCCCTGAAGAAGTCAATCTGTCTCCTTTCCAAGTCGGGAGGAAGCGCCGTTTCCTGCGCATCCCTGGGGCCGCCCTCCGCTTCGCAGAGGTGGCCACCGCCGGAGTCTCCCTGAGTGACATGCACTTTTAGGAAGCTCCGGTCAGAGACGGAACCCACACAGCGAACCACATGGAATTTCCGCTTGCAGTCTTGCCGCAGGCACTCCATCTTTCCACGCGTAGCGCAAACAGACAGAGTGCTCACCATGCACTCCTGCACGAGAGAGACCAATCAATACTGAATTCGTAAAATCGAGATGAAAGGATTTAGTGCGTGCCTATCCGTTCACTCGGGAATCCACAGTCAACTCCGACGAAGTACCGACATATTTGTGTAGAACCACGGCCATTCCTTCTCCGAGACTCCAGGGCTGAATCCATCTTGCCCATGATTATCTCCATAAACCTCGCTAGGCTTCATGCGCAAAGGTCGCGAAACCGAACCGCACGACGGAGAGGTTCCGCTTCGGGAGGATTGGGTTGTCAGGGAAAGTTGACTGAACCGGTGGTTACACGGTCACGGGCGTTATCATCCACAGCGGCAGAATCCAGCTCCTTGCATCACGTCCGCCTAGCCCCTCACCTCGACACTTTCGACTCAAAACTCGGCACTTTATCCTTAATTCGAGACATAGTGTCCGGCGGCGATCTGCGGTAGTCCGCGTTTCTTTCACGTAGGGTCTATGACGCCGGCTTCTTTTCGTATCCGACGCACCAACTGATCACTGAACACAGTTTGGAACACAGCGTGCGACAACGAACAATGAGCATCGCACGTCAGCTCCTAAGTCGATTCGGTGGAGGGATGTTTTTTCATCGTGTAATCTTCACATCTCTATCCCTACAGGCAAGTACAGCGATATGCGCCGATCAACATTGAGAACAACGGTGCCAGTGTTAATCTCTGGTGTGCGTTTACCGCCCCAGAGTCCAACTGGGTGGAAGGGGAATCTGGTTCTTTTTCAAACACCTGCTTCGAGTTCGGAGCGCAAAACCGGGCCTGGGGAACGAAGGTCAATTTCCGGATACTGAAAACGCTTGAGAACCAGCTAGAGTGAAAATTGCAAGTTCGTTGCAGGCCTGGGTTTTGCAGTCTGCGAGTCTTGACCCGACCAGCGAAACCGCGGAATATCTGTAATAGTCGATCGGTCATTTCAAGGGTAAGTATCTGATACTGCATGGGTTACGGATCAAGAATACAACCGCTGTCGCTAGACGCATAGCATCGGACATCGTGAGTTCTGCACAAGCTATTGCAACATCGTGACTTGAGCAGCATTTTGCGGCATGCTAGATTCACTACCGAGGTAGACCATGACATCGGCACTTCAGAACGCCGCACTGGAGAGATACCAAGCTCTCCTCGAAGTGTCCCAAGCCATTGCTCTCCATCGCGACGTTGCCACCCTTCTCGAAGCACTTTCGGTGCTTTTGCATTCTATTGTCGAGTTCGACGAATTGGAAGTACTGCTGTTCGATTGCGACACAGATCAAGTGAGCGTTTTTCGTCCACTGACGTCTTCCTTTCATCCATTGGCATTATCCTCGGAAGGGAAAGATTCTGAGCAGTTCGTAATTGACGATGGTCCCGGGGGATGGGTGTGGGAGAATCAGCGCACAATCATCGTCGAGATGGAGGAACTCCACGCGCGATATCCAAAGGTCGCTGTGCTCAGAGATGCACAGCACATCGCGCAGTCTTGCGTAGTTCCTCTCACTACGTCCCTGCGGCGTGTGGGCGTCATAGAGTTCCTCAGTACACGCACCAACGCATATAGCGAGGAAGACACCGATTTCATTCGGCATGTCGCCTCACAGGTTGCAGTGTCCATCGACAATGCACTGCATTGTGAGAGTGCAAGAGCTTCACAGGAGCGACTGCGTATTCTGTTAGATACAACAAATGTAGCAGTGTCAGCCCGCACTCTTCGCGATTTGGTCAAGCACATTTTCGTTCCAATCCAGCGATTGTGCGGGGCTAAGCATTGCAGCCTGATAGTCCGCCACGAACATATGGTGAGGGGAGTACATAAAGATAGCCTGCGGCTTGAGGCTGTACATTCAGCCGGAGGCAAATCGTCCGCGTCCGCAATTGTTGGCCGCTCTTGGCCGATTGACGAGGCTCCTTTCCGGTCTGTTTTTGAAACGGGCCTGCCTACCGTGATTCGTAAACCTGAATTGGAGTATCTCGCAAAGCAGGGCTCGCCATTGGGCCTTGTTAGTGTAGAGGAAGGTGTATCTGCCGTGTGCTCCTTACCGTTGTCTGCTCGCGGAAGAGTCTTCGGAGCGTTCAGCGTGGGGCATGAAAACGCCAATGCATTCTCGGAGTGCGAAATCGAGATGCTCATGGAAATTGCCGGACAAGTATCCACATCCACTGACAATACTCGTGCCTATCAGGAAATATTGCAGTTGAGGGACCGGCTGGCAAGAGAGAAGCTTTACCTTGAAGAGGAGATCCGCTCGGATCACAACTTCGAGGAAATCGTTGGTGAGAGCGCCGCTCTGAAAGCTGTCCTCGATCAGGTCCGGCTTGTAGCGGCTCTGGACTCGTCGGTTCTTATTCTTGGGGAGACGGGCACTGGAAAAGAACTTGTGGCTCGCGCGATTCACAGCTTTAGCAATCGCAGTAGCCGTCCGCTGATCAAGGTGAACTGCGCCGCAATCCCATCAGGGCTTCTCGAAAGCGACTTGTTTGGGCACGAGAAGGGCTCGTTTACCGGAGCCATTGCCCAAAAGATTGGGCGCTTTGAGTTGGCCCATCAAGGAACCTTGTTTCTGGATGAGATTGGTGAGATACCGTTCGAGTTGCAACCGAAGTTGTTGCGGGCACTGCAAGAACGTGAATTCGAACGAATCGGTGGAAACCGGTCGATCCGGGTCGACACTCGGATCATTGCGGCGACAAATCAGAACTTGGAGCAGATGATTGCCGAACGACAGTTCAGAAGCGACCTCTATTACAGACTCAACGTATTCCCAATCATCATTCCACCTCTCCGCGAGAGACCTGAAGATATCCCCTCGCTGGTGCGGCACTTTGTCCAGAAGTTCTCAAAAAAGATGCGGCGCGAAATTGACACTATCTCGGACCAGACGATGTACACACTCTGCCGAGCTCAGTGGCCCGGCAACGTGCGGGAGCTAGAGAACTTCATCGAGCGTGCCGTGATTCTGACCCAGGGAAATGAACTGACACTACCCTCGTCTGGTATCTCTCAGCAACCTACCATCACTCTGGAGCCGCTTGAAAAGTCCAAGCCTGATCTGCTTAAGGCGACCCGTGCAGGTTTTGAAGCGGCTGAGCGTGAGCAAATTCTGCGTGCGCTTCGAGAGGCGAACGGCATTGTTGCCGGACCACGCGGAGCTGCCCACATGCTGGGCATGAAGCGAACAACGCTGCACTCCCTCATGCGGCGGCTTGGAATCTCAAAAAAAGACTTACTGCGCTGATCGAGCTTTCCGTCTGGCAGGCTCAAAAATTCCAGCTGTCATCCATGCACTCCTCTTCGTTTAAGCCAGCGAAGTGGCTCACTGGGGAGGCACTTCGCTGGCGACTCAACCTGTTTGTATTGATACAACTTTCAATCTTGCTGGCGGATGGATTCTACACCTACCCAAAATTCAGTGTGATGCGTTTCGAGTCACATCTACCTCCATTTAAGTCAAGCTTTCCGAGAACAAGGAAACAAGTGGATCTTCTCGCTAGCAGGCTCCAGCGTGACTCCCGCTAAACGGCCAGTGAAACGTCTGTTTTGCGAAGATACTTCGATCTTTGTGGAACTCCCAGTTTGGCAATCCGGGTGCATTACTTGTGTCTGCAAGTTAACGATCATAACCACGTAGCGTGGCTCATCCGCATAGCGGACAGCTGCGGTCGGATCACGTTGTCGCATTGAAGGAGCCCATGGAAATGCCAACATCCGTTGAAAATACGAGCAAAGTAGAACGAATCGAACAATTGATGAAAGCAATAACAAGCCTTCGCTTGCCGATGTACCGCACGCTTGCACTCTGCCAGGAGCCACAAAAGGCCGAAGAGATAGAGGCCGCAATCGCGCGCTTCACTCATGGTCATGTCTCGATGTATCAACCGGCAACAATCTTCGACTGGCTGCAAGAAGCAGGCGCTCTGGAGCCCCTGAATGTTCCGGAAGGTGATCTCGATGCAGCGGGCTGGACTACCACCGCATCTGGACGCAGCGTCCTTGAAACATCAAGTCCAATCAAGCAACTGACACGGCTGATTGATGGCAACCCCAAATACAGAGATAGTTACGAGCGAATGCTTACGTTCTGCCTTGCTCCGAGAAGTAGAGATGAGATTGAGAAACACTTCGAGGGAGATCCTGCTCTCGTGACCCCGAAGCTCTATCCAGCGGCATTGATTGGCGATCTGGAAGAAGTTGGGGCAATCGAGTGGGCTGAAAAATGGAAGACAACAGACTTAGCCAAAGAGTTTTTGCAGTAACAGGTTCGGGAAGTACAACCGAAGATTACGTTCCTGAGGAGCGGAATAATATGAAAAATGTATCTCTGACACGACGCAGCTTTCTAACCGCGACAGCGGTAACAGGCGTTGCGGCCGCGTTTACCACATCATCCAGCGGAATGACGGCGGCGCTCGCGTACAGCCCCGTTCCAGCCAATGCTGGGAAAATCGAGCGCATCCGCAGCAGTTGTCGCGGCTGTGGAAAGATGGAATGCGGGGTCTGGGTAACGGTGAAGGACGGCCGTGCAATTAAGATCGAGGGAGACGAGTCCTGCTTTACCAGCCGTGGCAACTGCTGTACCAAGAGCATGTCCTCGCTGCAAGCTTGCTACCATCCAGATCGGCTCAAGTATCCGATGAAGCGCACCCGTCCTAAAGGGGAAGATCCGGGCTGGGTCAGGATCTCATGGGCTGAAGCTTTGAAAACCTCAAGGCGAAAGCTGCAAGAAGTGCAGGCCAAGTACGGAAATGAGTCCGTCTTCTCGATGTGTGGCACCAGTCGTGTCTATAGTATGGCGCCGTACAATGCAATCGGCCAGCTTCTTAAAACCCCGAATCAAGTGGTTGGCTTGCAGATCTGCAAGGGCCCACGCTGGCTTTCCGGGCAGCTCACGAATACCTTCGCCGGGAGTTGGATGTCCACGGTTGACCGTCCCAAGGTCTATGTCCAGTGGGCAGGCTCTTCCGAGATATCCAACTACGATGATAGCTGCAGAACGACGGTCGATGCCTATTCCGAGGCGAAGCACTACATCAATGTGAACCCGCGGCTTTCCAATGCAGGCACTCAGGCTGACATTTGGCTTCCGCTCCGGCCTGGTACAGATGCAGCGCTTGCGCTCTCGTGGATGGATGTCATGATCCGGCACAAGCTCTACGACGAACTGTTTTGCAAACGGTGGACGAACGGCCCATTCCTCTACTGCCATGACATTCAGCCCTCCGGATTCGAATGTCAGAACAAGATGTTGAAGTTTGAACTAAAGACGCGGCTGCTGAAGGAAAGCGATATCAAGCACGGCGGCGATCCTAAGAAGTTCATGGTCTGGGACAAACTGGCCAACCGTCTCACTTACTTCAGTGCCGAAACCGGCCTTTGGGAAGGGGAGAAATTTAAGCGTCCCACTAAGGGAACCCATGTCCAGGGCGGCTTCCTTCCGGAACCATCGAAGTTTGATCCTAAGATCGACCCGGCACTCTTCGGCGAGTTTCCAGTAAAGCTGAAGGATGGAAGGTCGGTAAAGGTGACTCCGGTGTTCCAGTTGCTCGCCAACCGGGCCGCTGAATATACCCCTGTGAAGGCGGAAAAGGTCACGGGCGTCCCTGCTGCAAAGATCGAGCTGGCAGCAAAGACGTGGGCCACCCGTATTGATCCCAGGTATCCCAATGGCGGCATTCAATACATGCTGGGCACAGAGCAAGCGGGAAACTCCACTCAGAACACCCGCGCACTGTCAGTCCTGGTTGCAATCAACGGTGCCTATGATACGCCTGCTGGAAACAGAGGACCGACCATGGGAGCTGTTGATGCTTCACCGGGGAATTTCTGCCCTTCACTGCCAAGTCCCAGCTTTGAGAAGGTAGTAGGTGGAGAAAAGTTCCCGCTTTTGAAGTGGTGGCAATGGTGGGCTGATTGCGCCTCCGTATGGGATGCTGTTCATACAGGAAAGCCATACCCACTAAAGGCAGCCATCTGTGAGTCTGGCAACTTCTTCTCGCATGGCAACACCACTGAAGCCTGGGAAGGTCTGAAAAAGCTGGAGTTCTTCCTGGACATTGATCTCTGGCACCATCCCACCTCGGAGATGGCTGACATTATTCTCCCGGCTTGTCACTGGCTGGAAGTCGACGCGCCGCGGCAATCTCAAGGCGGCTCCGGCGGTATGGGTGCAACGTGCAAGTGTGTTGAGCCGCTCGCTGAAGCGAAGTATGACGTTGAGTTTGTTGATTTGCTGTTCAAGGAGTTTGGGGAGGAGTTCCTTCCCAGGGGTGGTCCTTTCCCGCACACCGTGGAGGGAATGCTCGATTTCTGCGTAGCCGGCACGAAGATGAACTGGAAAACGTACAAGGCAAAATTCCAGAAGGACGGCTGGTACGACGTTAAGAAGTTCTTCCCGGATGAGTGGGGTACCTATCGCAGATATGAGACCGGACACCTGCGTCAACCACCGGCGTTCTTCCTGCTTCCAGGGGATGGAAAGCCTGGTTTCTCGACGCCGACTATGAAGACGGAGATTTGGTCTACCATCCTTGAGACCTTTGTGCCGGGCCAGAATATGGAGTTGCCGATCTTCCTGGAACCGCCGCAGGGGCCGGTCTCCACGCCCAATCTCATGAAGGAATACCCGTTGACCATGATTACCGGACGGCGTATTCCTGTGTACTTCCATTCCGAGCACCGCCAGTTGCCTTGGTGTCGCGAACTGTGGCCTGTTCCAAAGATGGAAATCCATCCGGAGACCGCAGCGAAGCTTGGATTGAAACAAGGGGACTGGGCATGGATTGAGTCGCCCTTTGGCAAGGTTCGCCAAACCGTCGACATCTATGTTGGTATTGCTCCGAATGTCATCAACGCGGAGCACTCCTGGTGGTTCCCCGAGATGCCTGCGCCGGAGCATGGGTTCAAGTACTCGGCAATCAACCAGCTGGTCAATCCTCACGCACAAGATCCAATATGCGGTTCCAGCCATCTGCGCGGCTATCCGGTGAAGGTCTATAAGGCCAAGGAAGGCGCTCCAGAGGGGATCATTGCTTCCTCGCAAGATAAGCGCCTCAAGAAGTGGAAGCCGGTTCATGAAGGGAGGGCATAAGAATGCAACTCGCAATTGTTACAGACCTAAACCGTTGCGTCGGCTGTCTTGCGTGCTCCGTAGCTTGCAAGATGGAAAACAATGTGGAGATCGGGTCGCACTACAACAGGGTATTGCGGATCGGTCCGAATCTAAAACATGCGGGCGCAAAGTTTCCTGATGTTGAGATGTACTTCCTTCCCGTACAGTGCCAGCACTGCAAAACTCCTGCTTGCATAAAAGTCTGTCCTACCGGAGCGTCTCACAAGACGGCCGACGGGACGGTGCTTGTCGACAGAGATAAGTGTATCGGCTGTAAGTTGTGCATCAAGGCGTGTCCGTATGGCGTGCGCTTTCTTAATGAAGAAACCAAGGTAGTTGAAAAGTGTACGATGTGTGCGCAATTAGTGGCACAGAAGAAAGAGCCACAGTGCGTGTCAGGATGTTCTGGCCGTGCTCGTTTCTTCGGCGACCTTGATGACCCGAACAGCGTGCCTTCTAAGAAGTTGAAAGCGGCGGGCGAGCATGCTTACAACCTGCCGGACGAAGGCAATCACCCGTCATTCAAGTACATCCTCAAAAAGGCAACTTGGAGAGGCGGAAAGACGGATTTCGAAAAGTCCTAACAGGAGGCTGTGAATCAGATGGAATTCCCATGGGGTTTCTTTTTCGCCATGTTTACCTGCCTAGCCGGGGTGCTGTTCGCAGTTCTCGGAGCAGGAACTTGGATGAATAAAGGAAGCTCGTTGCAACTCAAAGGGTCAATTGCTTCGATCGCAGCTCTGGGTATCGGCACATTTGCCGGTACCCAGTACCTCGGGCACCCCGAACGTATCTTCGGGGCGCTTGGCAATCCTCATTCTGTACTGAGTCGTGAATTGCTCGCAATCCTTATAGTGTTCGTTATTATGGCCGTCTATCTTTACCAGGCCGTCAACAAAAGAACAATCAGCAAGGAGGTATCTGGCCTTGCGGTCGTGCTCGGCACGGTCCTAGCTGTTGCAACCGCACAATTAGTATATGTCTGGCTGTCTGGTGAAGTTGTAATTGGCTAGTGTTGTGTTATCAAACATCCTCAGAGGAAAGTGCGTTTTGGGAGCTCCTCTGAGGGTCATCATAGGAGAAGTTGTGGAATCCATCGAATCCGTAGAGATCGCCGAACTGATCAACAACCGCATTAAAACCTATGGCCTGTTGTCCCGGCTGTTTCGTGTCGAGGTCGATGACGAACTGCTCCAGAAGTTGAAGCAGATGAGCTTCGACGTAAAGATAGATGACGTCAAGGTGGCGGAAGGATACCGGATATGGAATGAGTGTCTGGCAAAGGCGGACAGCAACACGCTGTTGAATCTCGCGATCGACTACGCGCGAGCCTTCATCGGATCGGGAAACACCTCCAACGGTGCCGCGTATCCCTATGAGTCGGTCTATACCAGTCCAAAGCGACTCATCATGCAGGATGCACGTGACCAGGTTCTGGAAATCTACCGCTCGGAAGAATTGGGCAAATTGAACTTCAATGAGCCGGAAGATCACATCGCCCTCGAACTCGAGTTCATGGTGCATATGAACCTGAAGCTTGCGCAGCAATTGAACGCCAGTGATATCACTGCGGCTTTGGAGAATCTGCGCAAGCAGCAGGCATTCCTGACGCAGCACCTGCTCAATTGGGTCCCAATGTTTGCGAAGGACATCATCAAGTACGCACGTGCAGGCTTCTATTGCGGCCTGGCGGAAGTCACCGCTGGCTTTCTGGAATTGGACCGGCAGGTGAATGACGATTTGATCGCCGAACTTGAGTAGGAACTGGAATCGTCGATGGCCGATGGCACGGGTACATCTAATAACGAGTTGCAGGAGAATGACTCACCGCAGAGTAGTCTGCGCCGCACTTTCTTAGAGATATTGAGCGGCGTCGGAGTGCTTCTGGGTCTGGGAGCTCTAGCCAAGTGGGAGCCTTCGATTAAGCGCACCCAGTCTCTAGTGAGACCGCCCGGAGGACAGAGTGAAGCCAGGTTTCTTTCATTGTGCGTTAAATGCGACCGATGTCAGGAAGTTTGCCCGACCCAAGTGATTTCACCGGACGACGTAAGAGATGGAATAGCCGCAGCGCGCACGCCGAAGCTCAACTTCAGACAGGGATACTGCAACTTCTGCATGAAGTGCGTCGAGCTGTGCCCCACGAACGCGCTCGAGAAGGTCGATCCCAAGAAGTCAAAGGTTGGTGTAGCGCTCGTGCAGAGGGAGTTCTGTATACCATGGCAATGGGGAGGCTGCACGATCTGTTTTGAGCGGTGTCCGGTGAAGGCAATCACCCTCGACGAAGCGAAGAGGCCCATCGTGGACGAAATTAAGTGTAATGGTTGTGGCCTTTGTGAGCGGATCTGCCCGGCAGAAGAACTGCGCTCGTACACGGCGGGACAACAGCGCGGGATTGTCATAGTTTCACCAGATTGCGCCACCTCAAGTGGCTACCGGGCGGTATGAGATGAGTAAATTGAATGCGGTCCGGATGCGTAGCTTGACCATTGGCTTATCTGTTCTATTGGTACTGGTGGGAATGAGCCGAACGCTGAGCTGGGGAACCCTTTCGGCATTCGGATTGGGAAAGTTCGCTACAGTCTGTCCATTGGGATACCTGGAGACTTCCCTGACGAGCCGATTGTGCCTGCCTCGCCTGTTGGCGCCCTTCCTGGCTCTGATGCTGGTTACGGTGCTCCTTGGCCGTGTGTTCTGTGGCTGGGTGTGCCCCGTGCCGCTGGTAAAGAGTTGGTTGCCAACCCAGAAGAAACATGGCAGCTGCGCCAATGGAGAGCCAAAGCCAATAGGCGCATCCATCGCGGAAGCCACAACAGAGTCAAGCCAGCCAGCGCGGCCGCAGACGGGTTTGTACGTACTAACCGGAGCGCTACTCTCGTCGGCGGTATTTGGTTTCCCGGTCTTCTGCTTGGTGTGTCCGATCGGCCTCTCCTTTGCAACGCTGTTCGCCGTGATGCGGCTGTTTCGCTTCAACGAGCCAACCGTTGCACTGATAGTATTTCCCGCGATTGTTTTCGTCGAGCTGGTGGTGCTGCGCAAGTGGTGCTCGCGGTTGTGTCCAATCGGAGCTCTGCTGGGACTGGTGAGCAGAATCAACCGCTCATTGGTGCCGAGCGTCGACAAGCAGCTCTGTCTGGTCGCGACAGAGGGGAAAAACTGCCAGATTTGCCGCAATGCATGTGAGATGAGTATTGACCTACGTAGTGGAAGCAGACCGAATACAAGCGACTGCATCAAGTGCCGTGACTGCGCCGAAAAGTGTCCAGTTCAAGCTATCCGTTTTCCGTTGTGGAGAAAATCCTAATGTTGTCGAAGATCGAGTTCCTCGCCGAGCTATGTACGAAACTTGAGTCCCATGGGATCACGGCCAATGCGGATCGCTGCCTGCGCTCCCGCCACCAACACAGCTCATGTGCGCGCTGCGCTCAGGCCTGTCCAACGTCGGCGATCACCTGCGACACCGAATTGAAACTCGACCCTGAGAAGTGTACCGGATGCGGAGCATGCGCGGCGGTATGCCCCGGAGGTGCTCTGGTCGCCACATCGCCTACCAACGCTGAACTGCTGGCGAGGATTAATCGCCAGGCAGCGGAGACCGGGGCAGTGGCATTCGCGTGTCAGCGACACTTAAAGGAGCACCCCGCGGACCTCGAGCGGTCAATCACCGTCGAATGCATCGCACGTCTCGACGAATCCCTGCTAGTTGACGCAGCGCTATCCGGCGCGTCTGTTGTGTGTCTGGTGGACGGCTCGTGCTCACAGTGTCCGCAGAGTTCAGTGCGCGAAGGCGCGTTTCGGGCAGTGGAAACTTCCAATCGTCTCCTTTCCGCTTGGAATATCGCCGGGAGCGTAGAAGTGGGTTCGTCTCCACCTTCTTGGATTAGACCGATTCCCGTCGAGGAACCACCAGCATCGGGATTGTCGCGCCGGGGCTTCTTCACTGCATTGCGCGGAGAAGGAGCATCTGTCGCTTCAGCAGCGCTGCCTTCGATCATTGCATCGGTAATTGCGCCCGACGAGAAAACACAAAGCACTGGCAAACCAACCTTGAGTGACTTGCCGAGAGAGTTACCAGTTAAGTGGTATTCACTCCGTCGTTCGCTTTTGAGAATCGCAACGAAACCAGTACATCCAACTTTAGAGAGTACACTTTGGGCAGATGTGCGATTTTCCGCTAACTGCAACGGCTGCAAGATCTGTGCGGAGTTATGTCCTACGGAGGCCCTCATAAGCTTGGAATGTGACGGCCAGACCGGCGTCTTCTTCCAGCCTGATAAGTGCAACCAATGTAACCTCTGCCGCGATATTTGTCCAAGGAACTGCGTGGAAATATCGGTGACTATTGATCCTAATGACATCCTGGATGGTAAACCTCGACTGCTCGTGAGAAATAACGTTCAAGAAATCGCAGAGTTTGAAGATCCTCCAGAAAAGAAGCTGGCGAGGTTATTGGGCTGTCAGGTCACATGTTGATCACAACTGTCGGAAACCACACTGATCCTCCGCATGGGCCGCGGGAACAATCAGGCAGAGCCCCGGGCTTCCTGTTCTGGGTTGCCTTGGCTCGTTCAAGCATTTGCCGTGGAATCCATAGGCGTTACGCTGCTGTGTGCCTGCTTTAAACGTATTTCGACTGCAAGACAAATGAGCCTTGATCCAGATGGCTCTGGATTAGGCTCATCTGGATCTGAAGCCCTGATAAGAGCGTCTGGGATTATCGTAGTCGAATAATGTTAAACGCCTACCGTCGTATTACCGAACTACTAGAGCGTGTTTCATAAATAGATTCGGCCTCAGATCAGGTACTTACGCGTGAGGC
>CAZLZA010000090.1:0-17159 GCA_964563875.1 uncultured Acidobacteriaceae bacterium | reverse complement strand
TCCTCGGAGAGGGCCGCGCCGACAAGATTCTGGTCTTTCACTTTAAGCGCAAGAAACAGTACAAGAAGCTGAACGGACACAGACAGCCGTTCACGCAGGTGCGGATTGCGGAAATCAGCGCCGGGGGAGAGACCTTCAAGGCTCCAGCGGTTGCCGTAAAGGCACCGAAGGCCGCGAAGACCATCGAAGCCGATGCAACACCGGTGGCCACCAAGGCTCCGGCGAAGAAAGCCGCCACGAAAAAGACGGCAAGCAAGAAATCCAGCAAGTAACCTTTACGGGAAATTCGCGTACGGGTAAATTCACGGTTCGCGGCACAAGCGGCGAATGACTGAAGGAACAGGAACTTCGTTATGGCACACAAAAAAGGTCAAGGAACATCCCGCAACGGCCGCGACTCGAACGCCCAGCGTCTTGGGGTCAAAGCCTTCGGCGGCGAAACCGTTACCGGCGGCACGATCATCGTTCGCCAGCGCGGCACCCGCATTAAGCCCGGCCTGAACGTGGGGCGCGGCAAGGACGATACGCTCTTTGCCAAGATGGACGGCAAGGTGAAGTTTATCGATCGCGGACAGATGGGTAAGTTCGTTGCCATCGAACCGATTGTGGCAGCACCGGTCGCACAAGCGTAAGAACAATAAGAGTGGAAGAAAGCGGCCTCGCCTAACGGCGAGGCCGTTTTGCGTTTGCGGAGGCAAGGAGCAAAGGAAACGGCTACAGGAGGAGCAACTACCCAACTTTCGTTGCGCAAAAGCGGCGCGTAGAGAATGGAGCACCCAAACAGAATCGATGGCTGGTGGAAAGGCCTCGAGGCGGCGCTGACGATTTGGATGGCGCGGGGATCCCTCACTTTGTTCGGGATGACAGCGTGGGAACAGAGGCGAGAGCATGGAGGAAGAGCAAAAACAAAAGCAAAGACAAATGGCGACGGCAACAAAAGCAAGAATAGGAACAACAGCAATCGCGAGAACAACAGCAACCGCGAGAGCAAGGGCAACAGCAACAACGAGAGCAAGGGCAACAGCAACAACGAGAGCAAGGGCAACAGCAACAACGAGAGCAACAGCAATAGCGCGTGCAACGAAAACAACGGGAGCAAGAGCAACAACGAGGGCAAGAACAACTACAAGAGGAGCGAGGACAAGAGCAAGAGCACACGCTGGCCACACGAGTGCCGCAGGGTCGAGAAATGAGGCAGCAAACGGAATCGGGGGCGGTGGAAACGTCTCCGCAGGCGGCGGCGCTGATGATTTGGGCGAGGTGGGGTTGCTGACTTTGTTCGGGATGACAACAAAATTCGCCGGTGTGGAATCAGCGCGCATCACAATGAGAGCACGGCTTGTGGCTGGGCGCGGAAGCTTGGCGAGAAAAGCTTAAGATGCGGCAAAGGCGCATGAATACAGGCTTCGGAAGGGCCTTGGATGGCCGAGGTAGGGACGCGACGGGAGGCGGCGCCGGACGAGGGAAGCGCGTCATGATGTGGGCAGGCGACGGGAATAACCGGGAAGGTATTACATTTACATATGTCAATGTATCTTCTTTTCCGATTTCCCATCTATGTTTATTGCACTAGTTGTGATGAAATAGCTCAGCAGAAGGACGCGAGTATCGATGTTCGTAGATGAAGCAAAGATTCGAGTGGCATCCGGAGCCGGCGGCAATGGCTGCATGGCCTTTCGGCGGGAGAAATTTGTACCGCGCGGAGGACCCAGTGGCGGCGACGGCGGACGCGGCGGGGATGTCATTATGGAAGCCAGCGAGCGCCACAATACGCTGGTGCATTTCCGCTTTAACCCGGAGTACAAAGCGCAACGCGGACGGCACGGAGAAGGCTCCAACCGTACCGGCCCGGAAGGTCACAGCATCACCCTGAAAGTTCCGGTCGGCACGCTGGTTTATAACGACGAGACCGGCGAACTGATTCATGATTTTGCCCGTCCCAATGAAAGCCTCGTGATTGCCAAAGGGGGACGCGGAGGACGCGGCAATCAGAACTTTGCCACGCCGACGCATCAGGCTCCGCGGGAACATGAGCCGGGACATCCGGGACAGGATCTGCGGCTGCGGCTGGAGCTGAAGCTGCTGGCCGATGTGGGACTGGTGGGCTATCCGAACGCAGGCAAGTCCACGCTGATCTCACGGATCTCGGCGGCACGTCCGAAGATTGCGGATTATCCGTTCACCACGTTGCAGCCGAACCTTGGGGTTGTAGCGCTGGGTGAGATGCCGAATGTTGTGAGCTACGTGGTGGCCGACATTCCTGGATTGATTGAAGGTGCGAGCGAAGGCGCAGGACTGGGCACTCAGTTTCTGCGACATATCGAACGCACTCGCTGCCTGGTGCATCTGGTCGATTGCTCGGAAGCGAGCGGAAGACCTGATCCGGTGAAAGATTACGATGTGATCCTGCGCGAGTTGAGCAGGTTTGGCGCGGGGCTGGAACACAAACCCATGATCGTGGTGGCAAGCAAGACCGACGCCGCGAGTCCGGAAAAAGTGGAAAAGCTGCGCCAGCACGCGCGTAAGCTGGGTCTTGAATTCTACGAGATTTCCGCTGTGACCGGAGCCGGAGTTACCGAGCTGGCATGGGCGATGGCGCGCTACGTCGAAGAGGTTCGCCGGCGGAATGCCGACGGTGGAAAGCTTTCTGAATCCGTGATGGTTGATACGGAGCCAGAAGCCGCAGTGAACAAACTAACAAAAGGGAGAATACCAATGGCTGCTACAAAGAAAGCTGCAACGAAGAAGGCCGCCGCAAAGAAGCCGGCTGCCAAGAAGACCGCCGTTAAAAAGGTAGCAAAGAAGGCCGTAAAAAAGGTGGCCGTGAAGAAAGTGGCCGCGAAGAAGACAGCGAAGAAAGCCGCGAAGAAGGCCGCGAAGTAGTCTTACCCAACATACCGGCGCGGGCCATCGCGGTCCGCGCCGCAATTTTGCCCACCGAATGAACGACCCAACACATCACGTTGCGCTCTATGGCGGCTCCTTTGACCCGGTGCACCGGGGTCATCTGGCCGTGGCTCGGGCGGCGGCGGAGCGGTTCAATCTGGAACGGGTGTACTTTGTCCCGGCCGACGTGCAGCCGTTAAAGACGCAACAACGGGTCACAACTTTCTATCATCGTTATGCGATGCTCGCCTTGGCGCTGGCCGACGAGCGGCACTTTGTGCCCTCGCTGCTGGAGGCACCGGAGATTGTGCGCGCCTCAGGCCAGCCGGCGAGCTACACGGTGGATACCGTGGCACGGATGCGGGCACGGATGAAGCGGGGAACGCGGCTGTACTTCCTGATTGGCATGGACGCCTTCGAGTACATTGCGATGTGGCGCTCGTCGGTCGAGTTGCTGCGCTCGGCGGAGTTTATTGTTACCAGCCGCCCCGGGTTTCCCTTGGAAGATGTGGCTCGGGCGCTGCCCAGTGAGCTGCGGCCGAGCGAGGCTGGAGCCCGGACGTTGATGGAAACAGGATCGCTTGAGACAAACGGTGCGACCATCCATCTGCTTCCGGATGTCAACGAAGAAGTGAGCGCTACGGCGATTCGAGAAGCGGCACGGCACGGAGATGGGCTGGAAAAACTGGTGCCGCACGCCGTGGCGGCGTACATCACGAAGCTGAAGATCTACCACGAGGACGAAGAGCCAGGGTCTCCGGAGCCGCCGCGGGCTGAACCCATACCCCACCCAAGCCAGAGGAAAGCTTGAATGGGCCATTGCGTAGACATCGGCCCAGACCGAGCCTCAAGCCCATACATAGTCAAGCCGCTTGCATCAAGAGGCGAAGCCCAGCACAATAGTGCAACAGAGAAGGGGGACAATGCCCACGCAGGATATTCGAAAACAAGTCGCACTTGCCCTTGAGGCAGTGAACAATAAGAAGGCCGAAGATGTTGCGCTGCTCCAGCTGCCTGGGGAGTCGAGCACCTTTACCGATTACTTTCTGATCTGCAGCGGCAGCAATCCGCGACAGGTACAGGCAATCGCCGATGAGGTGGATGAGCGGCTTTCAAAAGATATGGGCGTGGAGCCAAACGCGCGCGAAGGCTACCAGACCGCGGAGTGGATTCTGCTGGACTACGTGGATTTCGTGGTGCACATCTTCAATGCGCAGCGGCGGGCTTACTATGACCTGGAACGATTGTGGAAGTCGGCGCACAAATTGACTGCCGAGGAGTTGCTGAATCCGGCGACGGCAGCCCCGGTGGAGACGGCACCCGAGTTGGAAGTGCCACGGGCAAAGAAGCGCGCGAAAAAAGCTCCGGCAAAGAAGGCAACCAGTGTGCGCGCGGCGGCAAAGCAGAGTGCTCGCGGCGGTGGGGCGAAAAAGGCTCCAGTACGCAAAGTGGCGGCAAAGAAGACAACGGTGAAGAAGACGGCAGCCAAGAAATCCGCCGTCAAGAAGACTGCCGTCAAGAAAGCGGCGGCGAAGAAGGCGGCTAAGAAAAAAGCGGCGGTGAGAAAGACCGCGGCGAAAAAAACAGTCGCAAGACGAAAGTAAGAGAGCGAGACGAACCGGCGCGGGCATTGCAGCCCGCGCTGTTGTTTGCCTGAAAGCGATGTTTCCGTGAAAGAAGCGCGATGAAGATACGCCTAGTCTCAATCACGAAGAGGAAGGGTTCGAGCAAGGAGAGCTCGGTGGACGAGCTGACCGCTGAGTACGTAAAGCGGGCGAGCCGCTACTCGGCGGTGGAAGCAGGCGAGTGCGCAACCGAGGAAGCTCTGCTGAAGAGCTTGGAGCGGCCGGGGCGTACTACACCGGTGCTGGTGGCATTGGATTCTCGGGGCAAGCAACTGAGCAGCGAAGGGCTGGCGGACTTGGTGAGGCAACACCTTGAGCGGGGGACACAGGAGCTAATCTTTGCGATTGGTCCGGCGGACGGTTGGACAGCGGCAGCCATGGCACGGGCGCAGCAAACCCTGTCGCTGGGGAAAATCACCCTGCCACATGAGCTGGCGCGGGTGGTGCTGGCCGAGCAAATCTACCGCGCATTCACGATTCTGCACAATCATCCTTATCACGCCGGACATTGAGTACGGCAGGAGCTGAGCTCCGGCACGCGGATCGAAAGCGTCTCTCGTGAAAGGTGACGAAAAGATCAGTGCAGGTAAGTCTTCGACGCGGTACGCTGCAAGCGCAAGGAATCGAAATCGATATCGCGAAGAATGGCGCCATCCTTCGGCACCCGGTGTTCCTCGAAGTCGCTGGCGGAATAAGGCGGAGCTTCGACTTCCGGTTCGATGATTAGGCCGCCGCAAATGAGATCGACAACGTAACCGAGCTGGGCGTGCCGCCGTACCGTGAAATGGGTGCAGGGGAAGTTGCGCGGAGAGCCATCGATGGGCTCGTAGTGATACAGGTAAGTGCCGGAAAGATGGAGGATGCCGCCTTCGTTTTCCAGTTCGAGGAAATAATGCGGACCTTCGTCGGCGAACTCGTCCACACGAAAAGCACGATCGGCAACGAACCTGGTGGACTGGAGAAGGTTTTGGAATTCGAGCTTATCGGCGAAGTCGTTGACCATTACCTGACGGGATAAGCGCGGGTAGTTGAGCATAACGGCAATGACCACAATGAGCACGCTGAGATAGGTGAACAGCACGAGGAAGTTCACGGCGACGCCAGCATGGCGGAAGGCGACGAATGCGACCACTGCGCTGGCGGCGAATCCCGAGGCGATAATGAGGCGAAGCAACAGCGATCTCACGCCTACCCCCGACTCATTCAAGGATACTGCTTTCCGCGACGCGATAGCATTAGAAATTCCTTAGCCTCCGCGGAGCGCCTGGACCGCTTCTCCGGCGACGTAAATGGAACCGGCGATGACGGTCACCGACTCGGGACCGAGCTTGCGGGCTTCGGCTAAGGCGAGCTCCACACCTTCGCCAACGGTTGCCGAGACTGAGTGCTCGACCCCGAGCGATTGCGCCAGGGCGGCGAGATCGTTGGCGGGAGCAGAACGGGGATTGTTGGCGCGGGTGAGGACCACGTGCGCCATCCGGGGCCAGAGAATCTTTGCGATCTGGTCGACGGCTTTGTCGGCCATGGCCCCGAAAAGCAGGACCAGGGGACGCTCGCCAAGATGCTCGGTGAGGGCGGCGCGCAGAGCCCAGGCTCCGGCGGGATTGTGGGCGACGTCGAGAATGATCTCGGGCCGCTGGGCGGTGGCCTCCATGCGCTGAAAGCGTCCCGGCCAGACGGTCTGGCGAATGCCGGCCGCGATGTTTTCCGCGGTGATGTGGAAGCCCTGGGCGGCCAGCTCCTCGGCAGCGGTAATGGCGAGCGCAAGATTGCGGAGCTGATGGCGCCCGACGAGCGGCGAGACGATTTCTACTTCCTCGCCTAGAACACTCAACTGAAATCGTGTTTCCACCGATGAGGTGTGGACCAGTGCGGAAGACTGGGGCGAGAGCGAAGGCAGGTTGCGAGCCGCACTGACGGCTCTCACGCCAACGGCGGCCATGCGCTCGCCGAGCACCTGATTGGCCTCCGGATGCTGGGGCAAGGTGACGGCGGTAACGTCAGGGCGAAGGATACCGGCTTTTTCGCGGGCGATTTCAGCGATGGTGTTGCCGAGATACTTCTGGTGATCGATATCAATGTCGGTAATGACAGAGAGGACCGGCTCGACGATGTTGGTGGCGTCGAGACGTCCGCCCATGCCGACTTCAAGGACGGCGATATCGATCCCGGATGCGGCAAAGAAATCGAAGGCCATGGCCGTCATGGTTTCAAAAAAACTGGGCAGATGAGGGAGCGCGGCGGCGGCGACAAGCGGCGTGGCCGCAGCGGTGACGCGGTCGTAGGCGGCGGCGAAGATATCATCCGGAATGGGCTGACCGCCGACGCAGATACGCTCATTGATGCGCAGCAGGTGAGGCGACGTGTAAAGGCCGACGCGGTGCGATGAGGCATGCAGGATGGCGGCAAGCGTGGCCGCAGTGGAACCCTTGCCGTTGGTTCCGGCGATGAGTACGGAGGGGTAATTGCACTGCGGGTTGCCGAGCGCGTCACAGAGGATGCGCATGTGCGCAAGATCAAACTTGCGCGAGGGACCTTGCTGAAGTTCGTGGCCGAGAGCGTAGAGGCGATCGACCGCATGTTGGAAGGAAGTCATGCCACTGCGATTATCGCACCTTAGAATTTGTCCATGCCGGACGAGGCCTGGTTCCGACTGGACACACCGCAAGGCAACGAAAACAAAAATATTGGTATCCGATGAAACCTGCCTGATAAAGACTTAAATACTCGGAACTCTGGAGCATGGTTTTCTGCTCTTCGGGAGTGGCGTCGCCGAAGCGGGACCAAAAGGCGACGCTGGTCCGCATCCCGAATGGCTGACTGTTGGTGATGCATTTCAGCACATCGGTTTTTCCCTCCTCGTTCAATGCACCAGCCGGGCACTCGCGCACACAGAGTCCGCAGGCGGTGCAGGGATTTTTCTCAACCGACGGACTTGAGGTCAATTCCAGTTGGGTGAGGATGGCCGCGAAGATGATCCGGGTTCCGAAGCGCGGGTGTACGACAAGGTTGTGGAGACCGAAGGCGCCCAGGCCGGCCGCCACGGCCGCGTGGCGAAGCGAGACTTCGGCAATGCCACGCTTTCCGGGGGTGAGGAAGTCCATAGGATAGGAGACGGAGACTGTCATGGTGGGACTCTCGCAACGCGATTCCACGAATCGAGCCACGCGGTAACAGGCTGAGCGGGAGAACTCCATGAGATCGAGCCGGGCATTCATCGCCATCTGCGGACTTGGACTGCCGCACGCGGAGAGTTCGCGGAAGGCCAGGACAATGATGGACTTGGCGCCCGGAAACAGAGACTCAAGCGATGGGGAATTTGGGCTCCGGTAATCGCTTACTGATGCGAATCCAACGTCATCCACCCCGAGTTCCAGAACGAATCTGCGTATGCTCTCTTTCATGGCACGGGCTCCTTGGGACTCATCGAGCAGCTTTAGAATTGGCATCGTGGGAATTGCGATCGTGGCGCGACAGCGAGTCGGCGACTGATTTGAGAATTTCCCGCGATAGTGCAGGGTCGGCGACACTGCGGGCGAGCACCATGCCGCCGACCATGCCCGCCAGTGCCGCAATTGCCTTCTGCCGGCGCGCGGCCTCGGTTTTGCCGGCGACAGTGTCTTCAAGCAGGCCGAGGCATCGCCGCAAGCCGGAGGTGACCACAGCTTTCAGCGAGGACGGCTGACGCGAGACATCACTTCCCAATGCCGCCAGAAGACAGCCGGAGCCGGGCCGCTCACGGTGACGGGTGGAAAGATAGTATTTGGCGAGTGCCTCCAAAGGTTCATCCGGCGCGGATGCGATGACCTTCTGCCATTGCTCGACGGTATCGTCCAATGCACGCTGTGAGGCGAGGTTGATTAATTCGTCCTTGGACTCAAAGTGTCCGTAGAAACCACCGTGGGTCAGGCCCGCTTCCTGCATCAACTCCGCTACACCAATGCCCTCGAAGCCACGCTCGCGAAAACGCTTCGCTGCGGATTGGAGAATCCTCTCCCGGTGCTCCGCCATCCGCTCCCGGCTGACCTTCATGGTTAAACTCTCCCCAGTGATTGTTTATGTTAGATGACGGGTGTCATGATTATCATGGTTATTTATGACGGTCATCATCTTAAACTTTCAGACTTGATTTCTCAAGAACAGGAGTTCACCTCTGGGGCGTGACCTCGGAAATACTTTTCGCTGAAAGAAGATGTAGTTCTGTCACTTAATTCCGGGGGAGGTGGAACGCGGCCGGGCATCCCAACCTTCGGACGCATGCGGCCATCCATGATTAGGACAGGAGGCGACATGAATCAGCGCACCTACACCTCTGCCCTGCTGCTTGGAGTCACTGCGGGGTTACGAACCATGACCGCACCGGCTTCGCTGGCACTGGCACAGCAGCAGCCCGGGGCCGCGAAAAACTGGCTGCTGGGAAGCCCGCGAACCGCACGCGTACTGACGATCCTGGCGCTTGGGGAATTGATTTTCGACAAGCTGCCATTTGCCCCGAAGCGGATCGCGCCGGCAGGACTCTCGGGCAGAGTGCTGTCAGGCGCGATGTGTGGCGCGGCGGTGGTGGATGAACATCAAGCAACCGGAGCGCTGCTGGGAGTCGCCGGAGCATTGGCAAGCAGCTTTGCGGGTTATGCCATTCGCAAGGCAGCGGTGCGGGCGAGCGGCGTGCCGGATGCACTGGTTGCGCTGGCCGAGGATGGCCTCGCGATCGGGATTGGGACGGTTGCGGCCTCGATGGGCAGCGAGGCGAAGGGCGAGTTGCGGACTCCGTGGGCCCATGTGGCCTGAGAAACCACGGCCCCGGAGCTTAGGAGCCGGGCAGGCGCGAATACATGCGCACCAGGCTGGCAATACTGTAGGCGGCCTGGGCAGCAATGATGGCGAAAATTACGCCAAGCGCGGGCGCTTGGAGTTTGCTCTCGATCAGATCGGCGAAAACTCCCGCACTGAAGAGGAGCAGAAACGGGAGCGAGGCGAACAGGATTATGTCCGCACCATTCTCAGGAAGAAGAATGGCCATCCCGAGCAGCAATACAAAGACGATGAGCGGGCCGGTGTTGCCAAAGAAGCGCGTCCGCGGCCAGGCGAACCACGCCACTAGAGCGCACAGGGCAGCAAGCAGTGCGCCCGGAGTTGCGTCAAGGAAGAAGCGCGCAAGAATGCGCACGAACAGACGCGGAGAGAGGGCGGCGGGCTGCCAGGCGAGCCATCCCGCGTGGGCCAGTCCGTGGGCGAGGGCACGAGGGTTCGCGAGATAACAGAGATCGAGCAGGACAAGCGACACCGCAATGGCGGCGAAGAGGATGAGGAGCGCAGCCGCGCGGCGGTGGGGAACCGCCCACAACATGAAGGCGGCGGCGGGAACCAGCAGCCAGGCAAGCGTCCACTGGGCTCCAACGGCGAAGGTGATGGAGATGCCGAGCAGGGCAATGCGCTTCCAGTTCCAGAGAATGACCTCGCGCGGCGCATACAGGGTGTGAGCCGTGGCAATGGCGGTGAAGATAAGGCCGAAAGCACCCCAGGCGGCAAAGATCTGGGGACTGGCAAGGGACGAGCACGCAACCATTCCGGGGCTGAAGGCAAAGAGCGCGAGCACGATATGGCCGGCAGCGGTTCCGTAGAGGCGGCGCGCAACATACCAGAGGCAGAGCGCGAGGCAAAGTCCGGCGGCCAGGAAGGGCGCACGGATGAGCCAGCGATGCTGGTCAAGCCAGAACTGATCGAGCAGAACAGGGTTCTGGGGCAGATGAAAAATGATGGCCACGACGGAGAGCAACGGAACCAGTGGTGAGGCGACAGACTCAACGGCGAGAGGGACGTGACGGAGAAGCGCGACCCCGCGCAGAATCTGATCCGCCTCCAGTTGCGTGAGCGGAACGGACGCGACAAACCAGGCACACTGTGCGAAAAAGGCGATGAGCAGGACGAGAGCAATCAAGTGATAGGAGCGGACGGGCTTAGGAGTGCGCAAGGATGCCATGATGTTCTGAGTACTTTGTAACATTTGTGAGCCGGATTTGGGACGACGATTTGCGGGCGGAGTGAGATGGTTGCGGCGGCAATGTGGATGGTCGACATGGGGGATACAACCTCTTGATGAGTTCCACCAGTCAGCCCGGATTCATTGCGGCGGCATCCACCTCCGCGTCACTTTGTCGATTCGCCAGCCTGCGCGAGTCGAATCCAGCAACTCGCAAACGCTCGAAAAAGCAGACACCCCACTGTCTCATGGCGAATGTAGTCGAACATGAAATTCATTATTAATTAACAACCAGGGCTCGTGGGAGTACATCTATGTGCATGTTTGACCCGAATACCCGGATTGACACCGGGAATCCGGGCCGCTTCAGCGGAGCTTAGCTCGCGGAGAAGCCCATCTCAGCAAAGAGGAGCATATGAAATCGAGGACACTAACCCTAACGGCGATCGCTTTCGCTCTGCTGCTTGGCGTGGCCACCACCCAGGCGCAGTCGCAGAGGCTATCAGCATCCATTCCATTTGATTTCCAGGTTGGCAGCGAACACATGCCGGCGGGGCAATACGTCATCGCCAGTGACGGTTTCCGATTGACCATCCAGGGCTTGCACACGTCTGGCGCGGCTTTCGTGCAGACCAGCAGCATCGGCTCCAAACATCTGGAGGCTCCGCAACTGGTCTTCCTGCACCTCGGCACCCAGTACTACCTGACCCAGGTCTGGTCTTCGGTCCTACATGATGGGCGCGGAATCCCGTTGCCGAAGGATCGTCAACTCGAAGCTAGTAACGGAGCCGACCATCAGGAAACTGTCGTCGCCATGAGCCATTGAGATAACAACACTCTCAGAGAGTTGCAAACCGACCAATAACAACAAGGCCGCTTTCAGTGCGGCCTCTTTTCGCCGCTCGGTGAACAACCACCCCAGTCGAATCAACTTCACAACTCCACGTGGACGCGAAAGCCGGGGATCAGCACCGGCCCGCGGTCCCGGTTGTAGGCAGGGTTGCGGACGTATTGCAGGTCCGGAGCGATGAAGATGCCACGCCAGAGGTGCGCCGTGTAATACGTCTCCAGGATATTCTCCCGTCCGTAACGCAGGGCTCCATCGCCGATGATGAAGCCGTATCCTCCATCGGCAAGATAATTCTGGTGGTCACGCGAGATGGCGTTGGATGAAAACGCCACACCTGCGCGGTCTTTCGCACGGTGCCACTGGTTGCCGCTCACGCCGACGCCGGTTGAAACCGTACTATCGATCTCGGTGTAAGCAAACGATTCCGTTTTTCCGTTATTCCATCCGTAGCGAGCAAAGGCCGTCATGTTGCGGGTCAGCGGCTGCTCCAGGTTTGCGCCGAAGCCGTACTTGGCCGTCGTCTGCCACGGGTGTGCGGTAATGTCAGGCGTTTTCGTTTCGCCGAGAAGATAGGCCATGACAGCGTCACGGTAAATACCCATGTTGGCGTGGTTCACAAAACCGAGGAGGCGAATTGTGCCCCCTTTGTTCGGGAGAAATCCACGGCGCAATTCGTACTCGAAGTTTTCAGAATGGGCCTTGTGCAGGTTCCAGACTTCGTCCATGCCATTGGCCACCTTGGGCATTAGCGACTCAGAGAAACGCAGTGCCCAGTTGCGGTCCTGATATTCCACAACGGCGCCCCAAGTGTAGCCGCGCGTGTCGGCGGAGTAGTCGTAAGCACCGTTCTGCGCCGTGGACCAGTTCATGAACTGCATGTGGCTGTCGCTGCCAACCGAGTTCTGATCAAAGAAATCTGCGGTTCCGTATTTGCCCACGCGCACGTCGAGCCGCCGCACTGGAACTTCTGCAAATGTGGACATCGGGCCGCGCTCGCCTTCCGTGCGCTCTTTGCTCAGGGCAAACATCTTATGCACCATGACCCGCGCGAGGTAGGGCGTGGAACTCAGCGTCGGATTGCGGACTACATCGAGATTGGAGAAGCCGGCAAGGCCGAGTGCTTTGCTCAGCCCAGCTCCTCCCGCTTCCTCCACATGCGCCAGCACTTCGGTTGAGTTATTCAGTTGTACGCCGGTGTATAGAGTCATCACGCGCGAGGTCGCCTTCTCATAGGTCGGATCCAGACTATTGGCTCCGGTGTACTTGGCGTCGAAACCGGGGTGGGTCTGGAAGATGAAGTTGGTTTGACCGGAGACCCAGAAACGTCCGTCGCGGAAATGGGGGAGGACGGTGTCCGGCGATGCGTCCGGGGCAGAGGCGGGCGTGTCTTTGAAGCTCGCCATCTCATCGGCACTCTGCGCCACGGCTGCTGCGTTGAGGCAAACGAGGAAGAGCAGCGTCAAAAGCGCAGCCATCGCCGGGGTTCCGTTCTTTTTGTTCATCGGACTGTTCCTTCCTGTGTTCTCTCGTCCAGGGTTCGGCGCGCGCCCACGTCGAAGTTTTTCTTGCGCAGTGTGGCAACCTCAAATGCTCGGGTTGGGAAAGCGGGACGAAGCAGATGCTTCTGACGAGTCGGGGAACAGGATATCAAGGCTTCTGTTTGCACCGGCTCTAACAGTCCCGAACAGTTGCGGGTCCAGGTCTATCGTTTTAATGCTTGCCTAAGGCTCCGGCTAAATCCACGCAGTGGTACCCCACCAGAAGAACCATCAGGATCAGGTAACCGCGCAGCGCCATCAGCGAAAGTTTCACGCTGGTGGTCATCGGCATGGGCCCCAGCATTGCGGTGTCGATTTTCTCTTCCTGCTGATCGTCCAGCGGATGCACCACCAGATAGTGGTTCTCCGGGATCTGGTCGATATCGATATCCATGGTTACGGGCATAAAATGCATGATCTTATTCTCCTTACAATCTCAAGCTGCCGGAAACAGGTTTGGAGCGACCACCTGGGCCGCCAGGATGAGGGAGAGAATGAACAGGACGATGATGATGGTCCAGTTCACCCAGTTGTTCCAAGGCTTGTTGACGTAATCGCCCATCAGTTCCTTATCGTTGAGCAGCAACTGAAGAAAGATGATGGCCGAAGGCAACACAATTCCCGCCAGCACCTGCACGCCAAGGATGATCAACTGCAACGGCGCCCGGGGAATGAGTACGAGGGCGGCGGCAACTGCGACACACGCCCCATAGGTCAGATAGAAACCCTTTGCCTCTTTGAAAGGCAGTTGCAAGCTGTGAGGCCAGCCCTTCACCTCACCATAGGCCCAGGCGCTCGACAGCGAGATCGCGCCGGTTCCGAGAATCGCCGCGTTGATCATCAGCAGCAGGAGGGCGTAGCGAATCCACTGGCTACCGGCAATCAGATGAAGCGCGTTGGCCATCTGCGCCGGATCGGCAAACTGAATTCCGCTATCGAACGCCGCATTGCCCGCGAGCATCATGCAACCGGCCACGATGATGGTAAAGATTGCGCCAACCAGCGTATCCAGGCGGGCCCACTTCAGATCGGAAAACCGCAGGCGCTTGTCGGCGATGCAGCTCTGTTGAAAAAACAACTGCCACGGGGCGATCGTCGTACCCACGATGGCAATCACCAGGAAGATGAGGTTGCCGGTAATGCCACCCTTCGGAATGCCCGGAATGAGTGTGTCATGCGCCATCTGGCCAACGCTCGGATGCAGGCGAATGGCGATGGCCAGCCATACCAGGTCCAGCAGGCAGAAAAAAACCGTGATCCGCTCCCAACGGCGATAGCTTCCGGTCAGCACCATGAGTACCAGGCCCACTGCTGCTACCGGAACTCCGAGGTACGGAGAAATTCCCATGTGGCTTACGGCCAGGGCGATCGCAGCAAACTCGGTGACCAGGGTCAGAAAATTCACCAGCTCCAGGTCGACCAGCGAGAACACGCCCCACCACTTGCCGAAGCGCTGATAGATCATCGCGGCGTGGCCCTTGCCGGTCGCGATGCCGAGACGGACTACCATCTCCTGAATGAAATAACAGGTCGGCAAGAGCAGCAGCAGTACCCATAGCAGTTTGGTCCCATACTGCGCACCCGCCTGAACGTAGGTGGAGACGGCGCCGGCGTCGTTGTCGGCCTCCATCACGATAAGACCTGGGCCGAAGACCATCAGGAACGTGAGCACATCGTGCGCCCACTTCGACCGGACGACCCTGCCGCGCACCAGCGTCGGCTCGGCGATGGTGCCTGCGGCCGCGATTGCAACTACTTTCTCCTGCATCCCTCTACTCCTAATTGCTAATGCAAATTTCCGGATTCATTGGTGCGCGCCCAGGCTCATGCCGCGCACACAAAGGGTGTCCGAGGACCGAAGTCACCCGGAGCCTTGCCTATGCGTGGCGCAGGCCGAGTTGCTGAATGCGAGGAGGAGAGGAACGAGCCTCACCTTCCGCGTTCTTCTGTGGTTGTTTCATAGAAGAAGCAGAAGTGAGACGACAGGCAGGAACTATGCGTCTATCGGATCACACAACACTTCTCTACAGCGTAAAGCCGCCGTACTCGGAGGCTTATCGTCCAGAGATAAGTCGATTTCGCTCATATAACCTTTGTGCTTGGGGTGCAGACAAGGAGGAGATAGAGACAGAGAGCCTCTAGAGGAAGGAATGCCGGAGCAGAAATTGCGACGCCGGAGACGCCGTACGCGACCAGTTTTCTTTCCTCACTCGTCCAAGCTTTAGCACCGCGCACCGTAAGAGGTCCGAAGACCTCAGCCACGTTAGGAAAACCCTTAAGCCGGGAGTTCCTGTTATACCGCTCAGGCAAACTTCTTTCGAAGTCGTCGGGCAGTGGCCTGTGTGTCGCGCAGTAGCCTCGCCTACCGAGGAACCGTACGTAAATCAGCGTCTCTCAATCAACGCTAAAACATGGTACCCACGGCAGTACGGCTATGTCAACACGAAATATGATTTGAAATGTTCATTCATTTAGCCAGCCTAGTGGGATGCTCCAGAACTGATTGATGGGGTAGTGGTAGGGGTATAAGGAATTTTGGTGTCATGTACACTGACCGACAAAGAAAAGCTGATCTGCCGGGTACGGCGCATCCGACGGACAGGTGGAAGCTGTGGAGGGCCGCACCGGGCGCACGCTTTATGACGGGCGCCCGGTGGTCAGTGGCTACGAGTTAATGTGACTACGAGTGGTTTGCTTTCTTGTGGTGAGCTGCCTTTTTAGCGTGCAGGGCGGCTCGCGGAACCGGCTTTACTTTGACTTCGTTTACGACCGTGGTGCCTTCAGCGGGGAAGGTTGCGCCGGCGGGAACGATCCAGAGTTCAGTCTTCTGGTCATCACCGGTGCCGGTGCGGGGCTCAATGCGGGTTGGATCGATACCCTTTTCCTTGGTCACGTAGTCCTTGGTATTGACTGCGCGACGGGCGGCGAAGTCGGGGCTCATCTTGCTGCCCTTCTTCGGAGTATCTTCCTTGGCCGTGGCGTATCCCACCACCACGCCCTTGGCGTCCGGCGCGGCGGCCAGAGCATCGGCGTAACGGTCGAGTTCGCCTTTGGCTTCGTTGTCCACCCGGGTCGGGCGTTTCAGATCGCGCTTGAACTCGATCGAGCCGAAGTCCTTGGCGGTAGGCGGCGGTGGTAGAGGCGGTGCGCTGACGATCACCGCGGTGCTGGCCGTAGCGGTCAGGTTACGGTCGTCGCTCACCGTGCAGTTGACGGTAATCGTGCCTTCCGCAACCCCTGCGGTCTCCAAGGTGTAGGTTGGGCCGTTGCCGGTCAGCCGTCCGGCAGTCGAGGTGCAGCTATAGCTCAGCGGACGGTTGTCGGGGCTGCTGCCGGTGGCGGTGATGGTCGAGGTGTCGCCCGGCTTCAGCGACGTGGGGTTGGCCGAGACCGACAGAACCGGCGGATGCGGCTGGTTGATCGCAAAGGTGGCCGTGCAGCTGGCCATCTGCTGATGCTTGCCCTTGCCGTTGTCGACCACCTTGGCGTTGACCGTGTAGCTGCCCGGAGCCACGCCCGTGGTATCCACCGAGCCGGTGGCCGTAGTTTCGGCAATCTTGCCGCCGTTGCTGGTATAGGAGTAGCTCAAGGTGCGCTTCGGCAGGAAGCCCGCCGGAGTCACCGTAACTTTGACCGGAACGCCGGCATCGACCGCCTGCGGCGCAGCGCTGCAAACCAGGGAAACCGGACCTTCCGCCGCCGGCACACCGAAGTTGAACAGCACTCCGGCCTGCAGGCGAACGCCCTTGAATGTGTTGTCCTCGCCCGCCAGGGAGACCTTATCGTAATAGCTGCCTACGTAGTCCACCTGGATGGGGCGGATCGAGAGCCGCCGCGTGACCGGATAATCAATTCCGCCGCCAAACGCGTAGGCTACCGTGTCCTGGTTAGGAAAATGCTTCGGACTGAAAAACTGCACTCCGACCAAGGCCTCTCCGAACGGCACGAAGTGCTCCGTACGCAGCTTGAACTGCGGACCGAACATCAGCGAGTGGGTGTTTCCGAAATCACCGTTGTAGTGACCGTTGCCATCCACCGCAAGTCCAGCCCAATTGTTCAGATTGTAGGTGAACTGCGCGCCCCAACCCTTATTGAAATCCGGTACCGTGGCCCCCAAGACGGTGCCGCCGGGATGATACCAGGAATATCCGCCGAACACTTCCACCTTGGGCGCAGTCTCCTGCGCGCACAAGAACGTTGCCGTGCAAAGAACAACCGCCGAAACCAACATTACCGATAACCATCGACGCAAAGACATTTTGATCCTCCAGAACTTTCAG
>CAZLZA010000089.1:0-17588 GCA_964563875.1 uncultured Acidobacteriaceae bacterium | reverse complement strand
TGGCGACATCCACGTTGAAATCTGCTCGGCCTGCCACCCGTTCTTTACCGGTAAGCAGAAGGTGCTCGACACCGCTGGCCGTATCGAACGCTTCCGCCGCAAGTATGCCAAGAACGTGGCCAAAGCGGAACCGGCAAAGACCGTGCAGAATTGATCCCGCGGGTGGTCGGGGTCTCCGGCAAGCGATCCTTGTTGGGGTGAAGACGCCTTCGGCGCAAGACATTAAGCCCTCGCTTCGGCGAGGGCTTTCCATTTGCAGGCAAGTAGCTGGACGGAAAAGCTGAGCAGAAATGTTCGACGGTGAGCGGGAGCAGACCGTCGGCAGGTGAGGGAAATGCCGATACAATGGGAAGGTGCATAAGTTTTATGACACTCCGATGGATCGCGAGGCCCCGGCCGGGGTGCGGGTTGCCGCACGCCTGAAGATTGGGAACGTCGCGATCGCTCCGGCCACCGTGCTGGCGCCAATGGCCGGGATTACCGACACGGTTTTCCGGCGCTTTATCCGGGAGATGGATGGATGCGGTTTGCTGATGACGGAGTTCACGTCGGCCGATGGCGTGACCCGGAAAAAGGATAAGAAAGCACAGCGCTTCCTGAATTTCTATGAGGACGAGCATCCGATCTCATCGCAGCTCTTTGGCTCCAATCCCGAGTCGCTCGCCGAAGCGGCGCGAATTGTGGAAGGATTCGGCTTCGACCTCGTGGACCTGAATCTGGGGTGCCCGGCGAAGAAGGTGGTAAAGTGCAACGGCGGCAGTGGATTGTTGCGCGAGTTGCCGGTGATCCAGAAGATTTGTGAATCCGTGCGTGCCGCCGTTAAGATTCCGTTTACAGTGAAGTTTCGCGCGGGGTGGAGCGAGGCTGAGCTGGTCTTTCGCGAACTGGCAAAGATCGCCGAGGGCAGCGGCTTGGATGCGGTGGCAATGCACGCCCGCACTCGCGAGCAAGGATACAGTGGGCAGGCGCAGTGGCAATGGATCGCAGAACTGAAGTCGCTGGTTTCGATTCCGGTGATTGGCAACGGCGACATACGTACTCCGGAAGACGCGCGCGCGATGGTGGCTGAGACCGGCTGTGATGGCGTAATGATCGGGAGAGCAGCGGCCTCGAATCCATGGATATTCCGGCAGATTTCGCAATACACGGCGACCGGCAACTATGAAGTTGCCTCCAGAGCCGACCGGTATGAGATGATTCGGCGGTACTTTGGAATGCTGATCGCGGAGGGATACCCGGACGCTACCGGCAAGATGAAGCAGTTTGCTTCCTGGTTCACTCACGGAGTGGAGGGCGGAGCAAAGCTGCGGAAGGCGATCTACGAAGCGAAGAGTCCGGAGGAGATCGTGGGCGCCGTCGATGTGTTCTTTGCGCAACCGGCGGCAGAGACTGAAGAACTCGCGGCTGCGCTGAAGAACTCGCGGCTGCGCTGAAGAGCGCAGCTATGAGTGGTGCCTTAGATGACGAGGGCCAGCTGTCGGTGTGAGTTGAATTCGCATTCGTAAGAAGGATCAGCAATGGTCTCTCGCTATAAGGCAGAGCGGAAGTTTGCGAGGTATTCGCTGGATGTGCGGGCGAAGTTGATCGCGGGCGAGCAGGAGATCACGGTGCGAACCCTCGATGTGTCCGAGGGTGGAGTGGGTTTGATTTCACCAGTGGAGCTTCCGGAAGGCAGTTCCTATGCGGTGGAGTTCGAACTGCCAACCGTGCAAGGGATTTTTCGCGCGGCGGTTCAAGGGCAGAGCAGAAACGGGTTTCGATACGGGTTCCGGTTTGTTGCGGTGGACGAGAGCAGTATGGATCTGTTGCGGAAATTCCAGCGCCGCTGGGGTATTCTGGCAAACGAGAAGTACGCTGCGCGGGACTGAGTTTCAGGAGTGTTGCTTGAGGAGTGTATCTAAGGGCATCGAGGTGCCGATTGTGGATGCGCCAAAACGCAGGTGGAAGCGGGTTAAGGTAGATATTCGGGTTCGGCTGCGGCGTTGGGAAGAGCCGGAGGAAAACAGCTCCGTGGTCCGGACATACGAACTCAGCGAAGGCGGTATGAGCGTGTACGCCTCGGAAACATTGGAGATTGGAACAGCCCTGCTGGTGGAGATGGCCCTGCCCGGGGCGCCGAAGCCGTTGCGATTACGAACCATGGTGAAGAACCGGCGAGGCTTCCGTTGCGGTATGGAATTTGTGGAGCTCCCGGCAAGTGAGCGATCGGAGATTGTGCGCTACCTAGCAGCCGCCGAGGGTGTGGTGGATATTCTGGAGATTTGATCCGCACTCTCGGGCACAGGCTCTGCGAAATAACGTCCTGCCGGGTCACGTGAGATGTAGGCCCAGGGAGTTGCCGGGTCGTGGGTGAAGACCGTGAGCCAGCGCTCGGGGATGGCCTTGCGATAGTAGCGGGTGCGATTGTCAATGCTGTCGATGGGAGAGAGGTCGTATCCCATCACCCAAGTTGGGTGCAGATGCGCAGCGGTGGGGATGAGGTCGCCAACATAGGCGGCCTTTTTGTTTTGGCTCTCGATGATGACGGCCTGGTGGAATTCGGTGTGTCCGGAAAAGAGTTCGACGCGGATGCCGGGAACGATGGGCGCGTCGCCACTGAGGAGGGTTGCGCGTCCGCTGGAGACCAGGGGATCGTAGTTCGCGGTGAGATAACTGACACGATCGCGTTCGTGTTGCTGATGCGCGTGGACTAACTCGCCGCGCTGGTAGTAGTAGCGGGCTCGCGGGAAGGTGGGAACAATGGTGCCATCAGGACGGCATACGGTGTTCCAGCCGCAGTGATCGAAGTGCAGGTGGGTGTTGATGACGATATCGAAATCCTCGGGAGCAAAGCCGGCGGCATCGAGATTGACGAGCAGGCGCTCTTCAATGTCGTAGATGCGGCGGGTCTTCTCGGGCAGTTTGTTGCCGGCTCCGGTGTCGACGAGGATGGTGTGATCCGGGGTGCGGATGGCCAATGAGTTCATTGCAACATGAAGGCGATTGCTGGCATCAGCGGGCAGCTTCTGCTCCCAGAGAGGTTTGGGAACTACGCCGAACATGGCTCCGCCATCGAGGTAGTAGAGGCCGTCGGTAATGATGGTGAGTTCGAAATCGCCAAGCGTAGTGCGATGCAAAGGGGCGCTCCTGCCGCGGTGCGGACGGAAGGTTAGATGAGGAAACGGTAGCAGAGATTCGCCGGATGACGGGAAAGTGCGTGCCGGGCAGGCAGGCGCGGGATATAATCCCGGAGCGGAAAGCGGAGGAATGAGATATGAAGTTACGCGGAATTGTGGCAGTGATGTTATTGAGTGCCGTGTCGATGTGCGCCCAGGCGGCTCCGGCGGCGCCGGATGGCGCGAAGCCCGCTGATCATGCGGCTTGCATGCGCGATAAAGATAAAGACGCGAAGATGGGGTGTTGCTGCAAGAAAGACAAAGACGGCAAGATGGCAATGGATTGCTGCAAGAAAGATAAGGACGGCAAGATGAGCGGGATGGACTGCTGCAAGGGCAAGTGTGCGCGGGAAAAGAAGGACAGCGAGAAAAAGAGCTAAACGATTGACCGAAGAGTAAATCTGCGGAGAGGCAATGTGTGATGTGAGTCAATGGTTGCAACCCCTCGCGACCATTGACGGGATAGGTAGTAGGAAGTGACGCGTAGTGACGAAGCAGTAAATAGGTGTGGCCGAGAGCGAGTTCTTCCGGTGGACAGTCCCTTAGGTTCGCTTTGGCCGAGGGCGAGAGAAATCGATTGCCGGTTGAAAAGCCTGTGGCCGAGCGGGAGAGTTGAACCGTGCGGGGGCCTTCGCCTCGCTTGATCTCATAATGACACTTTCAAGAATAACAGATAGATAGACATATATCGATATAGCGAAAAAGAAGAAAGACGGGCGGCCTTGGGCCGTCCGTCGGCGTTTAGTGGCTATTTGGGCGAGTTGAGCATTTCGAGGACGCGATCGAAGTCTTCGAGAGATTTGTACTCGAGAACGATTTTGCCTTTGCCATGTTTGTCCTGGATCTGGACGCGGAGGCCCAGGGAACGCTGGAGCTGCTGCTCGGCTTCGCGAACGTTGGGATCGAGGACGCGCTCGGGCTTGGGAGCCTGAGGCTCGGGATGCATGTGGCTGTACACCGAGCCCTCGACCTGACGGACGGACATGGAGAGCTGAACCGCGCGCTGGGCGAGTTTGAGGATGGCCTCGGGCGAATCGAGTCCCATGAGGGCCTTGGCGTGTCCAAAGGCGAGTTTATTGGACTCGACCATGGTGAGCACCTCGGCGGGAAGCTTGAGAAGGCGGAGGAAGTTGGCGACCGAGGAGCGGTCCTTGCCGGTGCGCTGCGCCATTTGCTCCTGGGTGAGGCCGAAGTCGCGGGCGAGACGCTCGTAGGCGCGGGCCTGTTCGACGGGGTTCAGATCCTCGCGCTGGAGGTTCTCAATGATGGTGATCTCCATCGCCTGCTCGTTGGAGACCTGGCGGACGATGGCCGGGACGGTGGCTTTCCCGGCGCGCTGAGAGGCGAGCCAGCGGCGTTCGCCGGTGATGAGTTGGTAGCGTCCGGCGTGCTGGCGGACGGTGATGGGTTGAACCACGCCGGAGACCTTGATGGAGTCGGCGAGCTCATTGAGGGCGATATCGTCGAAATGGGTACGGGTCTGGTAGGGATTGCGGTCGATCAGTTCGACGGGAAGCTCGCGGACCATTTCGCCGGCGGGCTGCTGGGGGAGGGTGGATGATCCGGGAACGGCGGCCTGGATGCCTCGGGCGGCGGGCAGAAGGGATTCGAGGCCGCGTCCGAGGGCTTTTCGTTTGTCGTGGGTCGGGTTCACTGCGTTACCTCGGTGGCCGGATGTTTGAGGGCCGACTTGATGCGATCTTTAATACGGTTCATGACTTCCTCGGCTAGTTTGAGGTGACTTTCGGCACCGCGTGACTTGGGATCGTAGAGAATAGCGGGTTTGCCGTGGCTGGGCGCTTCGGCCAGACGGATGTTGCGGGGAATAGAGGTCTGGTAGAGCAGCTCTCCGAAGTAGGACTTGAGTTCGCTGGTCACTCCCTGGGCGAGGTTGGTGCGATCATCGTACATGGTAATAGCTACGCCTTCGACGACGAGGCCGGGATTGAAGGTTTGACGGATGCGCTCGACGGTATCGAGGAGCTCGCTGACGCCTTCGAGGGCGAAGTATTCGGCCTGCATGGGGATGAGGACGGAATCGGCGGCAACCAAGGCATTGAGGGTGAGCAGGTCGAGCGCGGGCGGACAATCGAGGACGATGACGTCAAACTGCTCGCGAATGGGTTGCAGGGCGTGACGGAGGCGGTATTCGCGGAATTCGGCGTTGACCAGCTCGACGTTGGCGGCGGTGAGGTGCTTGGAGGAAGGAATAACCCGGAGGAGATCGATTTCGGTGGGCTGGAGGAGTTCGGCGGCTTGGGCGTCGCCCATGAGGAGCTGGTAGGTTCCGGGACGCTCGGCGTCCTTGAGGAGTCCGAGGCCGGAGGAGGAGTTGGATTGAGGGTCGCAATCGACGAGGAGGGTGCGAACGCCGCTGACGGCGAAGCTGGCGGAGAGATTGATGCTGGTGGTGGTCTTCCCTACACCGCCCTTTTGGTTGGCGATGGCAATGACCCGAGACATAGGAGGCTCCGGGCAACCGAAAGTGGAACGGCGGCGGCTGCCAATGTGGACAAGATGAGGGTATCGGGTTGAGAAGTGCGGGGCAATGGGAAAAGGCTGTCGAGGGGTGTGGAATCGGTGGATAAGTGCGGAAAGCTGTGCAGAACTGCGGAAAGTGTTCCACGTGGAACGCCTGCGATGGAAGCTGGGGTGGGGGGGCTGGAGTGTTCCACGTGGAACTACGCGATTGGTTTCCAGATGAGAAGGATGCGCTGCTCGGAGGGTGGCAGGGGGCGAGAGGTGCACTCACCTGGAGGCAGCAAGGACAGAGCGCGCTCTCGTTGCGAGTCGCCGATGAGAATGGCGAGGCGGCCACCGGGAGCGAGCAGTTTGGAGGCGGCGACGAGGGCATGGTCGAATTTCTCGACAGCACGCATGGTGACCAGGGTGGCGCGCTGAGAGATAGCCTCGGCGCGCTCGTTGAGGACGGAGAAGGCGGTGAGATGGAGGGCTCGGCCTACTTCGCGGAGGAAGGTTGCTTTCTTGCCGTGGCTCTCGATCAGCGTGAGTTGAAGGCCGGGAGCCCAATATTTCATCGGCAGGCCGGGAAAGCCCGCGCCACTGCCGAGATCGAAGACATCCTGCTGCGACGCACGGGGAAAAAGTTCGCGGGCGGCGAAGAGTGACTCGCCGAAATGACGAAGCACCATTTCCTCCGGGGTACGCAGGGCGGTGAGATTCATGTGCTGATTCCAGCGAGTGAGCAGATTGAGATGGACGAGAATGGAGGCGAGCAGGGAGTCATCCAACTCGGCGGGGGGAACAAATGGCGCAAGCAGTTCGCGCAGGGCAGCGGCATCCATGTTCAACAGAATAAACGCTCAGCCGCATAAACCAAAGCTCGTTGCGGGCTTGAGGGCGGTTGCGCAAAGGGTGGGTTAATCTACAACCGATGAATGCCCATAACGGAACTTCCCTCAGACTTCCACAAAGAAAGGGCGGAATTCCGGTGCTCTGAAGCAGACACAAGCGTACCCTTGGCAGCACGGCTGCCGATGTGCCCGTAAAAGGAAAAAAGAAGGCAGGCTTGAGAGCGGAGATATGAGGAGCGCAACGTGAAAAGACCCATGGGGATCACCATACTCGCGCTGCTCCTGCTGCTGAACGGAGTGGTGCTCGCGGTGCAAGTTGGGACACTGTATTCTCACCCGGATATTGGAGCAACTTTCAGCAATGCCTATCTCCGGCACATGTTTCCGACCAACAAACCGGATGCTGCCGGGATCATGCTCTTCTCGGCAATTGGGGCGGGTTTCTCCTTGGGGATTGGCATGGGCCTCTTTTTTCTTGAGGACATGGCCCGTTGGGGGCTGATTTTCGCCACCGGTATCCCTCTTGGCCGGCAAGTGATCGGCATTGCGCTCGCCCTGGTGATAAAGCCGAGTGCTCTCCTGCACCGGGGAGATGCCTTCTGGTTCCAGATTCTCGCCTTGGGAGCAATCGTCTGGTACCTTTTTCAGCCGCAGGTGCAATGTGCGTTTACCGGGCGCGAGGAATACTACGACGCGTATGCCGATGTGGAGCATAACTCCGCCGATAAACGGAGCTGAGCGAACGATGTAGGCATGTCGTCATGTCTTCATGACGACATGTAACCATGTGCACATCAAAAGAAACAGGCGCCGGGAATGGGCGCCTGTTTCTTTGCAGGGGATTCGCTAGAAGCCGGGATGGCCGGCTTCGTCGGCGTGGGGGATGAGTTGCTCGTAGACCTGGTCGGAAACATTGGTTTGCCAGTGGTGGGTGAGGCGAGCGAGGCCGATGCCCACGATCCAGAGCGTGGCGAGGATGAGGACGACGGCGAGGGGTTCGAGGCGGCGGCCGCTCCAGCGCCGGGCGCCGGAGGCTGTGGCGCGAGGAGCGAGCGCGAACTGCAGCGCGTTCTGGGTGGCGCAACTGGCGACGCACTCCATGCAGGCGGAGCATTCGGCGGAACTGACCTGGACGAGGCGGTCGACGGGCAGATTTTGGGGACAGGCCCTGGCGCATTTGCCGCAATCGGTGCAGCTCTGTTGATCGCGGCGAATTTTAATGGGACTAGCCAGCGAGACGAGCGAGAGAACGGCGCCGTAAGGGCAGGCGTAGCGGCACCAGAAATTCTTGACCAAAACGGAGAGCAAGGCGAGTACGCCGATGACGACAAGCGCGGTGGTACTCATATGCACAAAGAAGTGCAGCATCTTGACATCGGCGAGAATGCCGTAGGGCTGGGTCATGAAATCTTCGAGGGCGGCGGCGCTCATGCCGCCGATGATGAAGACGAAGAAAGCCATGAGCAGATATTTGACGGATCGAAGCGGAATATCGAGCCAGCGTGGAAGGACGAAGTTGCGTCCGAGAAGCTTGCGGCCAGCTTTCCATAGGTATTCCGACAGGGTTCCGACCGGGCAGAGCCAGCCGCAGAAGGCACGCTTCAGGAGGAGGCTCATGGCGACGAAGATGAGGAACAGAACCATGGCCGCGGGGTGAATGGCGGGAACCCGGCCGGTGGCCAGGAGATAACGCACATTCATGAGGCCGGCGATGGGCAACCAGCCATCGACCCCGGCGGGACGCGAGACATGAGGGCCGGTGGCGGCGGTCTCAAAGTAGCGAACGAAGAAATAAAATTGGGTGGCGAGGAAGACGTTGAGCAGGATAAACAAGCTCTGCACGATGAGCCGAATGCGCTGCGAACGGTCGGGTACAGTGCGGCGGACGTGCTGCCTTTTAGGGTTGGCGGGTTCCGCGGGCGCTATTTCGGAATCGATAACACGGTTGGACATGACTCTTATTAGAGTAAGGAGAGAGCGGATGGTTCGCTATGACTTCCGTCACAGGGGCAGAGCGGGCGCCGACATTTCAAGGAAACATCAGAAGCCTTCGAGGACAAGTTTTCCGATGGATTTGTGGGACTCGATGGCGGTGTGCGCGGCGCGCAGGTTTTCGGCGGTGATGCGTCCGGCGACGGTGCCGAGAGTGGTGCGAATGAGTCCTTCATCGACAAGTGTCGATATTTGCTCAAGGATGCGGTGCTGCTCGAACATGTCAGGGGTTTGGTAGACAGAGCGGGTGAACATCGACTCCCAATGCAAGGACGCCGATTTCAGTTTCAACTTGCGGACATCGATGAGGTCGGGGTCGTCGATGAGGGCGAAGGCACCTTGGGGGGCGATGAGTTCGACGATCTCATCGAAGTGCTGATCGGTGTGGGTGAGGCCGATGATGAATTCGACGTGCTGGATGCCGAGTTTGCGAAGCTCTTCGCTGAGCTTCTTGGAGTGGTCGACGGTGTGATGGGCTCCGGCCTTGAGCACCCATTGTTGCGATTCGGGACGCGAGGCGGAGCCGATGACGGTGATTCCGGTGAGGCGGCGGGCGAGCTGCACGAGAATGGAGCCGACGCCGCCGGAGGCTCCGACGACGAGCAGGGTTCCGGCGTGCTGAGGCTTGCCGAGTGGAATGCGGAGGCGGTCAAAGAGCAGCTCCCATGCGGTGACCGAGGTGAGCGGCAGGGCAGCGGCTTCGGCGAAGGAGAGCGTGCGCGGTTTGTGGCCGGCCAGGCGCTCGTCGACGAGATGGAACTCGCTGTTGGTCCCGGGGCGGTTGATGGTTCCGGCGTAGAAGACTTCATCGCCGGGCTTGAAGAACGAAACATCGTGACCGACCGACTCGACGACCCCGGCGCAATCGTAGCCAAGAATCTTGGGCTGCGCCTCACTTCCCTGCTGGCGCATGCGGACCTTGGTGTCCACCGGATTGACGGAGACGGCGCGAACGGCGACGAGAAGATCGCGGGTGCGGGGCGTGGGCTTGGGAAGTTCGAAATCGAAGAGAGATTTGGGATCGGACGGAGGTAAGGACTGGATGTAGCCGACGGCTTTCATGTGGGCTCCTTGGGGAAAAGGATGATGACGGCGGGGCGGAGGATGCAGCAAGGAGAAAGGAACAAGTATCAAGGTTTCGCAGGATTCAAAAGTCGAAATCTATGGCCCCCACCTTGCCGCACAAGAGAAGCGCGGCAAGGTAGTGGGCCGCCAGGAAGGACGGCATTAACAGAATTTCAGTTCTTCACGGTCATGGTTGTTGAGTCAACAGCTTTCTTGCCTGTGATGCCTTCTAGCCCGGCCAATAAGCCACGATAGTCGCTCTTGTCGGCTTGGAACGCGATGCCGCCCTTTTTGCCGGCGTCGTCCCATGTGAGACCGACGAAGTGCTTCTTCGACTTAGTTAATGCCACCAGTGCCCCTACGCCAAGAGTGAAGACGGCAACGCCGACAGCTGCCCCCACGCGGCGGTGAACGTCCTGTCCATAGCTGATTTCGGTCACGGCAGAGGCCGGAATGACCGCAACCTCTGTCTTGTCTTTCATGAGCCGGATATTGCCGTGGTCCATGTATAGCTTCATGTTGGTTCCGGCTTTAAGGTCGGGTATTGATCCGCCATCATAGCCAATCTTGTAGCTGTTCTCACTGGCAAAAACCATCAGCGGAACTAACATGCAAAGCAATAGAGCGACTATTCTTTTCATTGTTTCCCTTTTGGGAGACAACTCCAACACTGGAGTCGTCCCGCACGCTTAAGTGTCGGTCTTTGTAGAAACCATTCTGCGCGCCTCTTTGGACTTCAAGGGTCAGACGCGGAAATTCACTGCACCACCTAACTGAAAGGTGCAGCCGAGCGAGATTTTCAGCTACTCGGGGGAGGGTTGATGTTAAGGTGCCAGGAAGTGTCCTGCCGTGATAGCTCTCACAGCTTGAGGTGATTTGCGAAGCGATTCCGTATGCATGGTCGATGTCCAAAACCTTAACCGCGCAAAAGAAGCGCGGCGAAGGTGGGGTACCCGATCGGATGAGACCGCAGTTGAAAGCTTGATGCGGCGCGGGGATCCTTCACTTCACTCAGGACGACACCTCAAAAAAACACAATAGGAGCGGCTAATTAAGTGCCCAATGCGGAGGCTTGTTTGCGCTGGCGGGACTGGATTTCGATGTAGACGTTGAGCAGGGCGGCGGCGGCAGGAGTGACGCCGGGAAGACGCGAGGCCTGGCCGATGGTTTGCGGACGGAGCTGGACGAGTTTGTCCTTGATCTCGCGAGAGAGGCCACTGACAGTGGCGTAATCAAACCATTCAGGAATGGTTTTGCTCTCGGCCTTCTTGAGGCGCTCGATGGCCTTCTGCTGCTGCTGGAGGTAGCCGGCGTACTTCACTTCGGTCTCTACCGACTTGAGTTCGACCCAGATGGCACGCGGTAGAGGCCGGGTATTCGTATCGCAGTCTTGGGGCGTATCTGCTGCGGCGCTCGGCCACATCTGCTGACTGCGGCCGATGTGGGGCACCACGGCGGAATTCCTATCCACGGCACAATTCCTATCCAACGTACAAGCCGTATCCGAGGCGCTGGCGTCGAGTCCGTCGTGGGCGAAGAACTCGGGGGCGAGCTGGCGGCAGACAGGAGTGAGGTCGTCGATGGTGATCTCGGGGCGGCGGAGGAGTTGGGCCCAGGTTTGTCCGGCAACAGAGGAGGAGCCGAGCCTTTCGGCGAGGGATACGGGGACTGCGGCTCCCACATTCGCCCAACTGCGGGGCGGATGTGGGCGGCCCGGAGGTTCAAGATCAGAAGCAACGTCACTGGCAACATCAACAGCATCATCGGCAACATCAAGTGCAACGTCAACCACAAGGTCAACTGCCCCACTCAAGCCAACGGTGGGCTTGAATGGGCCACCCGGAGCCTCAGCACCCGAAGCCTTCGTGCCCGGAGTTTCAGCATCCGAATCTTCCCCACGTTCGCCCAAAGACGGGGTGGATGTGGGCCACCCGGGAGTGGATGTGGGCCAACCGGTGGGGATGCGCTGGGTTTCAAGCTGTTGCTGGAGGTGGGTCATGCGTTGCTGTTTGGCCTGGAAGTTCTGCCAAGCTTCGTCGCCGATGAGGCCGATGCGGCGGCCATGCGGGGTGAGGCGGCGGTCAGCATTGTCAATGCGCAGGTGAAGGCGAAACTCGGCGCGGGAAGTGAACATGCGATAGGGCTCGATGGTTCCCTTGCTGATGAGATCGTCGATGAGGATGGCGGTGTAGGCCTCGCTGCGATTGAGGATGAGGGGCGGCTCACCTTTGACGGCGAGGGCGGCGTTGATTCCGGCCATGAGGCCCTGGCAGGCGGCCTCCTCGTAGCCGCTGGTGCCGTTGATCTGTCCGCCGAGGTAGAGGCCGCGGATTTTGCGGGTTTCGAGAGTGCGTTCGAGTTCGGTGGGATCGATGGAATCGTACTCGATGGCGTAGCCGGGGCGGAGCATTTCGGCGTGCTCAAGGCCGGGGATGGAGGCGAGCATGGCGAGTTGGACCTCGACCGGGAGCGAGGTGCTCATGCCATTGAGGTAGATCTCGTGGGTGTTGAGGCCCTCGGGTTCGAGGTAGAGCTGGTGAGTTTGCTTGTCGGGAAACTTGACGATCTTGTCCTCGATGGAGGGGCAATAGCGCGGGCCGATGGAGTGGATCTGGCCGCTATACATGGGCGAGCGGTGGACATTCTCGCGGATGATGCGATGGGTCTCCGCCGTGGTGTAGGCGATGTAGCAGCAGACCTGGGGCTGGGTGATTTTGCGGGTGCGGAAGCTGAACGGCGTGGGATCGGGGTCGCCCGGCTGCGGCTGAAAGCTGGAAAAGTCGATGGTGCGGCCATCAAGGCGCGGCGGGGTTCCGGTCTTGAGGCGGCAGTGGCGGAGGCCGAGCGCTTTGAGGCTCTCACCGAGAAGAATTGCCGAGGGCTCGCCGCTGCGACCGGCAGGATAGGTCTGCTCGCCACAGTGGATGAGGCCGTTGAGGAAGGTTCCGGTGGTGATGACGACGGCGCGGGCGGCGATGGTGCGTCCGTCGCGCAGGCGGAGGCCCTGGACGCGGCGGGGTGGAATAGAACCCACATCCATGGCACCCACGTCTGCTGACGGCGGCAGATGTGGGGCACCCTCGGTTTCGGTTGCAATCAGGAGCTCGGCGACCTCGGCTTGCTTGATCTGGAGATTGGGCTGGGACTCGAGGACTTCGCGCATCTTGAGGCGGTAGTGCTGCTTGTCACACTGGGCACGGGGCGACCATACGGCGGGGCCGCGTGAGGTGTTGAGCAGGCGGAACTGGATGCCGACAGCATCAGTGATCTCGGCCATGATGCCGCCGAGCGCGTCGATCTCTCGAACGATGTGTCCCTTGGCAATGCCGCCGACGGCAGGGTTGCAGCTCATCTGGGCGATGAGATCGGTGTTGAGAGTGAAGAGGGCGGTGCGCAATCCCATGCGCGCTGAGGCCATGGCAGCTTCGCAGCCGGCGTGACCGGCTCCGACTACGGCTACATCGAACTGTTCGGAAAAACTCATGGGCGGGAAAGCAAACACCTTTGCTAGCTATTTTAGCAAGGGGAGTTGGCCCTGCGGGATCGGCGGCTTCAGAGATCAGCGGGTCGAAGGTGTACTCCTCGGGAAGCAGAAAGTTAGAAGGGTCCAGTGGGGCTGGACCCTTCGGTTGCAATTCAGCAGAACGGTGACTATTTGGAGGCGTTGGCCTCGTGGAAGTTCTGGCGGATATCAGCGAGGAATTTATGCGCCGCCGGCGGAGGGGCGACTTTGCCCGTCAGAATGTCGCGGAAGTTGACGGGACGACCGTAAAAAGCTTTGATGGCATCCATGTCGGCGCGCACGTTGGCTCCATTCAAGGTTGCTCCGACAAAGACACCTTTGGCACGGGAATAGGTGAGGATGCCACTATTCATCTTCCAATCGGCACTGGCACCGGCTTGGCGGCCATAGGGACCGGCGGCGATTCCGGCATCGGCTCCGACCTTCCACTCAGCAGAGAGCAGTTTGTCGGCTCCCTCCTTGTTCATGAAGAGCAGGACGAGGTCAACTCCCTCGACTCCGATCTGAGCTCCCCAGCTACCGCCGGTGATGGCGAAGAAGGCGGGAGCACTCCAGCTGCCCTTCTCGGTGCGGCAGGTGGCCACACCGCGTCCGTGTTCGGCACCGACGATGAAGCCGCCTTTGATGAGCTTCGGAACGATGGCGACACACTTGGCATCGGCCAGAATGGACTGGGGGATGTTGTTATCGGGCGCGTTGGTGAGACGGTTGAGATCCGCAGCGGACTCATTGAGGCGCTGGACCGCCTCGGAGTCATTCTGCTTGCTGGACGAGGAGTGGTCGTCCTTGTCATCGGCGAAGGCAGGTAGAGAGGAGACGAGCGCCACGATCAGCAAAACTCTTAATGCTTGCTTCATATTCGATTTCCTTCTGGAGCGCGAAGCCTTGGATGGCGAGGCGCTGGCAAGTTCCCGCACCGTACGGGTGGCGCCATCGGAGCGGGAAGTTCACATAGTTGGAGGAGCGATCTACGCCGAAGGTTTACACGAGGAGGGCAGAAAAACGAAATCTGGAAGAGAGGCGGGCCATGCAACTGCGTGTCAGTACGGGAGTTGCCGGTCGAGAGCCCTAAAGCAACGGCAGAAACAAGGCAAGGCAAGATCGAAAGCAAGTCGCAGGATCTAAAGCAAGGCTCCAGGCTACCTTATCTCTCCCAAGGGCGAGACGGGCGCTTAGCCTCCGGCAGATCGCGACCGACGACGCGATCGTACTGATAGCTGCCGCTGACGCTTCCGAGGGCTTCATTGTAAAGGCTGGTATAGCCGAGCGCTTCTTTGAGCTCTTCGCTGAAGCGATGCAGCCTTTCGAGGTGATCGGCAGTGGCGGCAATCTCCATCTTGCTGGTTTTAAGGAATTTCTGGTAGCCGCGATCGACGAGGACGGCGGGTTCTCCGCAGACAAGGACGGCGGGAAAGGCGGCGATGCGGGAGTTGCCATCCTTGGCGACTTCGATTTCGGCGACGCACTGATCCTTGCTCACGTGGTAGATGTTGCTGCCGGGGGCGGGCTGAGTGATCTCAAACCCGTGCTGGGAGAGCCACTGCAAGGCATCCTTGAAGCTTCGGGTGGGGTTCTTCAATGGAGCGAAATGAGACATTCTGTACCTCGCGCAGAGAAAGCAGTCTGGCGGAGCCGGGACTCGTCCGCCGTGAGGAACTTAACAATGTCGCACACTGGGGGCGGGTACGGCAACCGGGTTGAAAAGCGAGCCGGGCTGGAGCAAGATCGGAGGATGCTTCGCCTGCCTTACGACTGCCAAAGATGTTTGCGCGAAGATGTGGAGCAGGCCTACCCGGAGGAGGCGTGTGGCATTCTGCTGGGACGGCGCGAAGAGGCGGATGAGGTGGTGCGGGTGATTGTCTGCGGCAATGCCGACCCGGAGCCGGGGCAACGCTACAGGATTGCTCCGCGAGAGTTGATTGCAGCCCAGAAGGTTGCGCGGCAGGAGGAGTTGGAGATTCTGGGCTTCTACCACTCGCATCCGGATCACCCGGCGGAGGCTTCGGAGACGGATCTGCGCGAGGCGCACTGGACCGGGTGCGTGTACCTGATCTGCGGAGTGGAAAAAGGGAAGCTGGCGCATATTGCGGCAGTGCGGCTGGTTGGGCCAGGAGAATGGGCGGCGGCGGAGCAGGTGCAATTTGATCCGCCCGAGAGGTAAGGCAAAAACAGAAGGCTCACATTCGGCCAAGTCGCACTCACCGAGTTCCCACATTCGCCAAACAGCGGGCGGATGTGGGCCACGCGCAGTTCGATAAATCATGATGCCTATGGCTTTCCGCCGGGGTTCCAGGAGGGCTTCCAATCGGTGTTGGCGAGCCACTGAATGGGGGCAATCATCCATTCGATGGCGTGGGTGAGGTGCTGGAAATCGATGTGCGCGAGGTCGTCGCTGGGCTGGTGATAGTGGGCTCCGAGGCCATAGCTGGAGACGGTTTGGGCGATAATGCCCTGGCGGGCGAGGGCGAAATTGTCAGAGCGCTGGAAGAAATGCTGGCGTGGGTGAGGGTCGGCGGCAAGCGGAGCTCCGTGCTTGGCGAGAGCGGGACCAAGATCGCTGCGCTCCCATCCGGTGAGCCAGAGCTGATCGCGACGGATGGCAGGGTCAGGCTGGCCGATCATCTCAAACTCAAGATTGGCGACGATGGAGGCAAGCGGCAGGGGCGGGTGCGCCAGGAAGTATTGATCGCCCTGGCCGCCGGTTTCTTCACTGCCGAAGCAGACGAAGAGAATGCTTCGGCGGGGCCGCCGGGGGAGTGAGCTGAGCGCGCGCGCTAGTTCGAGGACGGCGGTGGTGCCGCTGGCATCGTCATCGGCTCCGTGGTAGATGACCTCACCTTGGGGAGTGCTGCGCGCGCCCAGGTGATCGAGGTGGGAGCTGAGCAGGATGGTCTGGGCGGCGAGTTTGGGATCGGAGCCGCGGAGCAGGGCGCTGGCGTTGTAGGTGGCAGCGCTGGAGTTGGCGTTGGAGGCATCGAGCGGGACGCGCTGAACCTCGGCGTCCTCCAGCCCGAAGGACTGGAACTGGGCAGCAACATAGGAGGCGGCAACAAATTCGTCGTGCGTGGCGCTGCCGCGTCCGCGCAGAGCGTCAGAGGCAAGGAAAGACATTTCGCCATGGACGTGGTTGAGGATGTCGTTCTGGGCGAAGAGCAGAGTGGCGGAGAACAGGACGATGAGAACGCGGACGCGGGAGCGGAGCATAGCTGATTGTAAGGGTGGATGTTGCTAAAAAGGGTGGCCGTGGGGCCACCCTTCCGTTGAGCTGCGGACAACCGGATTATGCGGGGCTGGGACGCTCGCCGGGGTTGAGGCCGGGCTGGCGGGTTGGCTCCGGACGAAGTACGTGCTGGACGCTGCCGGAGTCATCGGCCGGAGGCGGCACCACACGGGCGGGTAATTGCTTGTTCTGAATGAGCATCTGCAGTTCGGCGGAGTCCAGAACTTCGCGTTCCAGCAGCGCTTGCGCAATGCGTTCGAGGGCCTCACGGTCACCGTCGAGGACATCGAAGGCCGTCTTGTAGGCGCTATCGATGAAGCGGCGTACCTCGGCATCGATCTCGCGGGCGGTCTCCTCAGAGTAGTCGCGGTGCTGGGAGAGCTCGCGGCCAAGGAAGATCTGCTCTTCCTTCTTGCCGAAGGTAAGCGGACCGAGCTGGCTCATGCCCCATTCGCAGACCATCTTGCGGGCGATTTCAGTGGCCCGCTCGATGTCATTTCCGGCGCCGGTGGTCATGGTCTTGAGGAAGATTTCCTCGGCGACGCGGCCCCCCATCATGATCGCCAACTGGCTTTCCAGATAGACGCGGTCGTAGGTGTGCTTGTCGTCAATGGGCAACTGCATGGTGACGCCCAGGGCCATGCCGCGAGGAATGATGGTGACCTTGTGCAGCGGGTCAGCATGGGGAACCTTGGCGGCGACCAAGGCGTGTCCGCCCTCGTGATAGGCCGTGTTTTTCTTTTCCTCATCGGTAAGGATCATGGAGCGGCGCTCGGCACCCATGAGCACCTTATCCTTGGCGAGTTCGAAGTCGAGCATCAATACGGTCTTGCGATTCTGACGGGCGGCGAGCAGGGCGGCCTCGTTGACCATGTTGGCCAAGTCAGCGCCGCTGAAGCCCGGTGTTCCGCGTGCGAGAACCGAGAGATCGACGTCATCGTTGACCGGTATCTTGCGGGTGTGAACGCGTAGGATTTCCTCGCGGCCACGCACGTCAGGACGGGCGACGACGACGCGGCGGTCGAAGCGGCCGGGACGGAGAAGTGCGGGATCGAGCACATCGGGACGGTTGGTGGCGGCGATCAGGATGACGCCTTCGTTGGATTCGAAGCCGTCCATCTCGACCAGCAACTGGTTGAGAGTCTGCTCGCGCTCGTCGTGTCCACCGCCGAGTCCGGCGCCGCGATGGCGGCCCACGGCATCGATTTCATCGATAAAGATGATGCACGGAGCGTTCTTCTTTCCCTGCTCGAAAAGGTCGCGAACGCGGCTGGCGCCGACGCCGACGAACATCTCGACAAAGTCGGAGCCGGAGATGG
>CAZLZA010000088.1:0-18217 GCA_964563875.1 uncultured Acidobacteriaceae bacterium | reverse complement strand
GGGTGACGCGCGAGGTGCGGGCGCAACTGGATCGCAATGGCAAGGTGGAGTTCGCCGCTGCGCAGAGGATGGAAGCGGGGGGGACGGTGCCAGAGGAGAGAAAGTAGTGCTATGACCTCTCGCTTATGTTCTCGTAAACAACCTCGGCGTGGGCACCGTGGATGCGATCACGAAGTCTACTTGCTGAGATCGTCGCATCTGTAAGGTGCTCGGTAGCATCTACAACCCATGGCAAACATTGCGCTCGCTGCTGAACAGCAACTCCACGAACGGAGATTGGACAAACTTGCCGAGGTCGCAGTCCGGGTGGGACTTGGTCTCAAGAACGGGCAAGAACTCGTGATGACAGCCTCAATTGACGCGCTGCCTCTGGCTCGACGCATAACCGAACAGGCCTACCGCGCAGGTGCTTCACTCGTCACCACACTCTACACTGATGATTCAGCGGCGCTGATGCGTTATCATTTCGCCCCGAATGAAAGCTTTGACCATGCTCCAAACTGGTTGTATGAAGGAATGGCAGCAGCATTCAAGAATGGCGCTGCAAGACTGGCAATCACGGGTGCCGACCCATTGTTGCTCTCGAGTGAAGATCCCGAGAAGGTTGGGCGGTCAAACCGCGCTGTTTCTATGGCCTATCGGCCAGCCCTTGAACTGATTACCCGGCACGAAATCAACTGGACAATTGTCGCCAGCGCCACACCGGCCTGGGCATCATCGATGTTTCCCGACGAGCCTTCGGATATCGCTTTAGCCAAACTGTGGGACGCTATCTTTGAAACGTCGCGCATCAATCATGAAGATCCAGTTAGCGCTTGGAAATTGCACGATGCTGATTTGCAGTGCCGCGCGAGGCTTTTGAATGAAAAGCGCTACGCAGCACTGCAGTATCGCGGGCCTGGAACCAACTTCCGCCTTGGGCTTGCGGATGACCATCTCTGGGTTGGCGGGGGCACGACTGCGGGCAATGGAATCTACTGCATCCCTAATCTACCAACGGAAGAAGTCTTCACCACACCGCATAAAGAGCGGGCCGATGGCACAGTGACGGCCAGTAAGCCTCTTTCGTTTCAGGGAACAATGATCGAAGGTATTCAGGTGCGTTTTGAACACGGACGCATCGTGCAGGCACGCGCAACGAGAGGTCAGGAAGTGCTTGAGAGACTGATCGACACGGACGAAGGCGCGCGGCGATTGGGCGAGGTTGCCCTGGTGCCGCATTCCTCTCCGATCGCTCACAGCGGACTAACCTTCTTGAATACCTTGTTTGATGAAAATGCCGCCTCTCACATTGCGTTGGGGCAAGCATACAGTGGCTGTCTGCGTGACGGAGACAAACTGCTCCCCGATCAACTTGCAGCCAAGGGCGCGAACGACAGCCTCATCCACGTGGACTGGATGATTGGTTCAGACGAACTGGACGTCGATGGTATCACCGCATCGAACGTCGTGGAACCTGTGATGCGAAAGGGAGAATGGATCTGAGCGGGAGCGGAACTGCGTCTCGCCAAGGCAGCATAGCAGACGGCGGAAGCGGGACATGGTTGCAATTCCGCAAGTTGCTGTCAGTCATCTTTGATTGATTGCCGGAAGCATCACCTCACGCTCGTGTCCCTGCACTGATTTCAATCGGTTCAGCGCAGCTATTGGACGGGCAAAGTGTTGCGCCATTTCCCCGGAATACGCGCGCAATAAGTGGTAAGTGATGAGCAACTGGGTAAGCGCCAACGGATCGCTGTGCCGAATCTCGCCACGGTCGTTGTAGTCACCAAACTGATCGGAGTTCAGGGGGCGCAGGTCTGGCAGATGCTTCCAGATCTGGTGTTCTAGTCCAGCCGCGCGCTCATGGCTCACGTTGCCGTTGACCTCCAGAAAATCCACCGGGCGCCCGCTGTCTCGACCGAGTACAAGCCGAATGCCAGTCGAATCCTGTGATGGCTGATCGAGTAGATAACTCAAATCAGGATGAGGAATCGTCGGGCGCAGCACGAGGTGAACATTCAGGTGACTGTCTGTCCCATCGGTCTCCGCACCGCTGTCAGGATAGAACCGCACGACGATATCGGCGTGCTCTCGCTGGGGCCGGATGAAATCTCGCGAATCCGCCTCTCGTCTTTCTAGTTCGGCCATCACCTGTTCGCGCGTGTATCCGCGCTTTGTGGTATCACGCTTAATCTTCCAGAGCCGCCTCATCTCTTCGGGAGGATCGAGAAATACCTTCACGTCATAGAATGCCCGCATCGCAGCCGTGTGGCACCCGAGCAATCCTTCGACGATCACAAACTGGCGCGGTTGAACGTACTCAGGCCTGACGAGAGTACCCGTGCTGTGGTCGTATACAGGCTTGAGCATCGGTTCGCCGTAGTGTGCACGTTCCAAGTGCAATTCCAGTATGTCGAGGTAATTGCAGTCGGGATGCAAGGGGGTGATCTTCCGAGATGCGCGTTCTGCCCGGTCATACTTGTGATAGTCGTCGGCGCAAATGTGCGTGACACACTCTGGCCCAAGGAGGCGCGTGAGTCCCTGAGTCACGGTCGTCTTGCCGGCAGCGCTGTCCCCAATAATGCCCAGTACGATCGGTCTTTTCTTCATCTCAGCCTCCTTACGAACTAGCGGTAGTTGATCGCCACCCACAAGCAATTCAAAAAGACAAATGCGCCAGACGAACCTCAGTCGTGATCTGCTTCGAGGCCGCCACGGAAGACTCGACTCTGGCGAATGTCGTCAGCCGTAACGCGCATCAATTCGTGCCTGGCAATGCAGCCCCCTTGTTCCACCACGCGGCTCGCTTGACGCAGTTTCATGCGGTCTATTGCGTTACGCACGCTTCGTGCGTTCGCAAAGTGCGGTTGATTCATCCGCAGCGCAAGGTATTCTGCGAATGCCATCCGTGACTCGGCGTCGAGCGAATAACTCTGCTCCGTGAGCATCGCTTCGCCGATTATGATCAATTCTTCCGGGGTGTAGTTTGGAAAGTTAATATGATGTCCCACCCGCGAACGGAAGCCTGGGTTGTACTGAAAGAACGTTGCCATTCGGTCCGGGTAGCCCGCCAGAATAACCACGAGATCCTCGCGCTTTTCTTCCATTACCTGAAGCAGCATTTCGATGGCTTCCTGGCCGTAGTCGCGCTCATTCTCCGGGCGATACAAATAGTATGCTTCGTCGATAAAGAGAACTCCGCCCATGGCTTTCTTTATGGTTTCCTTTGTCTTAGGGGCAGTGTGACCGACGAATTGGCCGACGAGGTCGTCTCGTGTGGCCACAACCAGATGCCCGCGGCGGAGATAGCCGAGATGGTTCAGTATGGTACCCATTCGTTTTGCAACCGTAGTCTTTCCGGTGCCAGGATTTCCCGTGAAACTCATGTGCAGTGTCGGGTGCTGCGTCGAGAGACCAACCTTCTCGCGCAATTGCGCAACGAGCAACAACGAAGCTAATCGGCGGATGTAACTTTTTACCGACCTAAGGCCGACCAACTCGCGTTCCAGATCATTCAAGATCTCTTCCAAGTTAGAGTCGCGATGCGCTGCACCCACGTCGACGAAGTTCGCCATCTCCTGACCGTTACTGACGCTTGCGGTATTTGCTGTTTCCATGACGCCTCTATAAAACCATTTACATCGTGCGCTTGGGTCGGAGCGCGTAGTGCACGCGCCGGTCCTGACCTTCGGTGCGCTCCAAACTAAATCCTGGCTCGTCCTCTGGTCGATTCACGATAAAGCTCAGCATCGTCGTCTGCCGGCCCTTGCTGCTGTCGAAACCATTGACCTTAATGTAGTGATTCGGGAACGCCTTTCGACACTCATTCACCGCGGCGACGCCAACTAACGGGTCGGTCACGTCAAACATAGGGAGGCTCCACATCTCCCAATAAGAGTTTCGGGGATGAGGATCATCCGTGTATTCGATGGAAACCGCCCATCGGTTTTCGACGCAGTATTTCACCTGCGCCGCAATCTGTTCGTCGCTTAGATCCGGCAGATACGAGAACGTTCCTTGCGTGATGCGCATTTTCATTCTCCACAAATTTGTTTTAAATGGTGAGCGTTCCTACTGCGTCCGGGACATCGGTCGACTGAAAATCGAAGGTTACGTCTTTCCACAGTTCGAGCGCTTTGCGCAACTCCGGCGACCAGCGTGCTGCTTTGTCGAGAATCTCCGGACCCTCATAAAGAAAGTCTCGTCCTTCATTGCGGGCCTGAATCATGACTTCCGTCGCGACACGATTTGCGGTTGCTCCCTGTGCAATCCCATCCGGATGCCCAATGGTTCCGCCGCCGAATTGCAGCACCACGTCTTCCCCGAGGTAGTGCAGCAGTTGATGCATCTGTCCTGCATGAATGCCGCCAGAGGCCACCGGCATCACGGCCGGAAGCGATGCCCAGTCCTGCTCAAAGAACAGCCCCTGAGAGGGATCGGCATCCATGGTGTTGCAGCGAAGCGTGTTGTAATAGCCGCGTACGGAATTTGGATCGCCTTCCAGCTTGCCGACCACCGTACCAGCATGAATGTGATCGACCCCCGCGAGTCGCATCCACTTTGCGATGACCCGGAAGCTTACGCCATGCGTTTTCTGGCGTGTGTACGTGCCGTGGCCCGCGCGATGCAAATGCAGAATCACGCCATTCCGCCGCGCCCACTTAGCCATTGACTGAATCGCCGTGTATCCGATGGTCAAGTCGATCATTACGATGACGCTACCTAACTCCTTGGCAAAGTCGGCCCGTTCATACATCTCCTCCATGGTTGCGGCCGTCACATTGAGGTAATGCCCTTTGATCTCACCGGTCGATGCCATCGCACGATTTACAGCCTCCATGCAGAAGAGGAATCGATCTCGCCATCGCATAAAGGGTTGACTGTTGATGTTCTCATCGTCCTTCGTAAAATCGAGGCCACCGCGCAGAGCCTCATAGACTACTCGTCCGTAGTTCTTGGCTGAGAGGCCCAATTTAGGTTTCACAGTTGCGCCCAGCAGCGGCCGTCCAAACTTGTTGAGATACTCACGCTCGGTCACAATCCCGTGCGCCGGTCCCTGAAAGGTTTTTGCGTAGTGCGGTGGAATCCGCATGTCTTCCAGTCGCAACGACTTCAAGGCTTTGAATGCAAATACGTTGCCGATGATCGACGATGTCAGATTAGCGATCGAGCCTTCCTCAAACAGGTCGAGGTCATAGGCGATGTACGCAATGTATTGGTCAGTGTCCGGGACGGGATCGACTCGATAACACTTTGCCTGGTAATTTTCGTAGGGAGTGAGACGGTCGGTCCACACCACGGTCCATGTCGCAGTGGAGGACTCGCCTGCGACCGCTGCCGCGGCTTCGATCGGTTCCACTGTCTCCTGCGGTACAAGCCGGAACGCGCACAAGACATCCGTAGCCTTGGGTTCATAGCGCGTGTTGAAGTACCCCATTTCGGCGTAGGGAGTAACCCCGGCAGCCCAACGGCCCTTTTTGCGCGAAGTATCAATCGTTGTCATGCTCTCGCCTCCAGCATCACTGGCCTAACCATCTCCACCAGTGCCACATCAGTAGGCAACTTACATGCCATCGCAATGCAGTGACGCTTACTTGAGCGATGAAAGAGAGCAAAGTACAAGAGCTGGAATGAATTAACGAGGGAAGGGAAGTATGACGTCGCCGGGTTCTTCTGCTCGCGGCAGAGAACAGGTGGGACGGCGATGTCTCAGTTTTAACGCCAGCTAACCCTATATCTGAGATCCTGGCGCTGAACGGCATGTGTCATGCGTGTCACAGCAGGTGTGCCACTGGTGTCTCAGTAGTGCGATTTCAACTCGTGCGCGTGCAGTTTGTATTTCGCTAGCAGCCGGTGAAGTGTGCGGCGGGGTATGTTGGCCAGCGCTGCGGCCCGGGATATGTTTCCATTCGCTCGCAGCAAATAGCCTTCAATCGCTTGCCGCTCAAACTGCTCGATCGCTTGCGACTTGCTCGGACGGAAGCCAAGCGTCGTTTTCTCGACCCGCGTGTCTTGTTGAACATGCAGCGGAAGGTGCTCCGGTTCGATCATCTGAGAGGAAGTGAGGACCACGGCTCTTTCGACGATGTTTTCCAACTCGCGGAGATTGCCGGGCCATGAGTAGCTCCGCAGCAAAGAGAGTGCTTCTGGCGAAACCGACTCGACCCGCTTGTTCACCTTGGCCCGGGCGCGCTGCAAAAAGCACTCGGCAAGGAACGGAATATCTTCAAGCCGTTCACGCAGGGGAGGCAGGTTGATGGTAAACGTGTTGATCCGATAGAACAGATCTTCGCGGAATGCGCCTTCGCGGATCGCCTTCTCGACATCGCGATTGGTAGCCGCGATGATTCGTACCGAAACTTCTTTTGTGTGTACGTCACCAACGGCGCGAATCTCACCGGTCTGAAGCGTGCGCAACAGCTTGGCCTGCGTCTCCAGAGACATGTCGCCCACTTCATCAAGCAGCATGGTCCCGCCATGCGCCTTCTCGAACAGTCCTTTTCTGTCGGCGAAGGCACCGGTAAAAGCGCCGCGCTTGTATCCGAACAATTCGCTTTCCAGCAGGGCAGGCGAGAGCGCGGTGCAGTTGAGCGTTACGAGGGGTTGGTTCCGCAAGGTGCTGGAGCGGTGGATCGCGCGAGCAACAAGCTCCTTTCCTGTCCCACTCTCGCCCCGAATCAGCACCGTGGTCGGGGTGGGTGCCACCTTCGCGATCAGGTTTGAAATCTCTTTCATCTTCGGATTCGTACCGATGATGAATTCGCTGTCGGCGTGAGTTTCAAGTTCTCGCAAGGCCAGTTGATATTTTCGTTCGAGAAGTTCGGTTTGATTCCGCGCCTCCAGTAGATTCCAGATGAAGAGCGCCGCATTGCTTCCGACGATTTCCGTGTGCTCGGGTTTCATTGCGTGAAGTTCACGGATCAAGGCGGGGTCTCCCGTCACATCGATCACGAGGTCGACGGGCTCCGTCGCTAAAAGCTTTTTGCAACTGGTGGCTACCGGAATCCGGTTTCTACGCGCGAACAGGAGACCCGGTGCCTGGTCATTCTTGTCAACGACCGCGACGATTTCTATGGTTGGGTCTTTATGGAAGAGTTCCACCAGTGCCCGGCCACCATTCCCGGCTCCGATCAGGATGATCCGCGTCATAGCAGAATGTGATGTTCATTGGACGGCATTAAGCTGCATCCCGGAACCCTTTTCTGCCCGGTAGCCGGTGCGGGAAGCTAGCCGAAGCGTCCCCAACTCGTCCGCAAGTCACACATAAGGCTCACGAAGCGGAGCCATCCTGGCGAGCATCTCTCAATCTTCGCCTGGAAAAAATCGATGTCGGATTGAATCCGCACGGAGGGTAGGCGGTGTGTCTATGATCCGGCGAGTGGGCAAATCAGCCTGCACCCACGAAGCCAGAGCGCGAGCTTACAACCATTGCCCTGGAGATTTCATCTCCGGAGAAGCTGTGCCGGGACGCGGGATATCTTCCTTCTGTGGTTGGGCCGTGCCGCCCGGTTCTGTCATCAGAGCAGTATTCCCGATTTAGAGTACTGACTCACAGTTCGCCCTGCTGCCCGCGACTTATCCAGCTGGAGGGCATCAATAACCGAGGAGCTCATACCATGATCCGTGAGGACATTCTCCAGAAATTCCCGGACCTTTTCGGGACGAAAAAGGTGAACGGACGAGACGTCAGCGTCGATGAAACCATTGCCACGCTTACCCGAGAGCTGCGTCCCGATATTGCGGCGGCCCTGACCGCTCGTCGAGTGCTCCTACAGTCCGATGCCCCGGTCACCAGAAAATACGGATGGCCGAGCTGGGATGAAACATTTGCGGACGCGGTAACGGGGCAGCGTTGGAGCTTTCGGGAGATCATCCAGGGACTGATCGATAATTTTCTCGGTCAGGACAGCCGTTGGCGTTGGCGGCTCAACGACGATGTGCCCGTTCCCAAGGACGCCCAACCATTGGCCAATCCGGGACTGGAACTTACCGGCCCCTGGTACCCGCTCGACATGGCCTTTAATGCCTTGAACAGCCCCGCGCCAATGAATATGCCAGATTTTGAAGACGCCTCCCCGCCGCATTTCCAGCCTAATGGCACCCCAACGAATCAGCCGGTAGGGATTTTTGCGGCGATGCAGAACGCCAAGGAGATTTTCGAAGGACAATGGGCCGACCGTCCCTATGAGGTTGCTAAGAAAGAAAAGAAACGTACCTACAGGATCAATAAGCCCCCGGCGCAATGGCCGGTCCGCTTCGTTCGGCCTCCCAGCATTCACGTGCGTTATGACCACATTGTTGTCGATGGTCAGCCTGCTCCTGGTCTGATCGCGGTCGCGGTGCTCTGGGTCCTAAACAACTACGAGTCTCTTCGACGTGCCGGTACGGGGGTGTATTTCTACATTCCCAAACTGCAATCTCCGCAGGAAGCATTGATTGTGGAGAAGCTCCTGGCACGGCTGGACGGCATCATTGGGACGGAGCCTGGCACGATAAAAATCAAGATGCTGTACGAGGAGGGGAACGCCGGGCGTACCCTGTCTGCGATCGCCTGGGTCTTGCGACGCCGTCTCCTGGGGACGAACGTCGGCCGATGGGACTACTTGGGTAGCCTCATTGAGATGTGGAAGGACGACCCGCAGGGCATCTTTCCCGATCCTCAGACGATCGGCATGGCATCCCCGAACATGATCGCCTATCAGCGGTACAACGCTCTCATGATGCTGATGGCCGGGATGAAGAATGGCGAACTCAGCCAGGGCGCGCCCATCGGCGGCATGGCTGCGGTCATGATCTACCAATCGAGTGATGCCTATGGCCGCTCAAGATACAACCCGTTGGCTCTGCGTGCCATGGTGATCGATAAGTTGCGGGAGCGCCTACTGGGGTTGATGTTTATTCCCGACGAGCCGCTGCCCGCAGATCAGCAACCCACCCTCGAGGACATCCTTGCAAAACGCGTGAAGGGAAAACTCTACGATGCTTATCGGCAAAGCTGGGTGGCGAGCCCGGAGCCAGCGTATGTGGCTGCCGGCAATAAGCCTCTGCAAGTCTCGGTAACGGAACTCCAGGGAATCCTCGATGCGCCTCAAGAGAGCGTGGATGTGAAAGGCAAGCCGGTGGCAACCGTCGCCAGTGGTCTTACTAACCCGGAGCGTGCACTACTGCAGTCTCGCGGCTTGCTGAACTCGCAAGGCAAGATCTCGCCTTGGGTGATCACTAAAAATTCCCTGGACGCGCCGGAAAAAATCTTTACCCAGCAGCTCTGGGACAGCATCTATAGCGTGCCGAAAGGCGACGTCACCATCGAGCACGTTCAGCATGCGTTCTACATGTCGGCGAACTACGGTTTCCAGATTCTCAACGGCAACTTCGCTGCCGCCATTGACGACTATGAATCAAAGCTGCGATTCATGAATGATCTCGCCACGTATCGCATTAACGTGTCGTGGCTGTGGACCCTCGTGCATCACCAAGCCACCATCACCAGGGACGGTTATCTGAAGCGTCCAGTGCTCACCGAGGACGGCGTTGAACCGGCTGAAAACGCCGATCCAATCAAGGCTGGCACGCGCTTCACCCGAGAGCTGTTTGATAAGGTGTGGAACTATCACAACAAATGGACAGCAGCGTTGTTCGCAGAACTGGATCGTCGCGGCGACCCTGCCCGCTTCGACCGTACCAAAGCGCCCGTCATTATGGAGTTATTGAAGCGGCAGTTGCTCTCGCCTCGATACATTCAACACAGTGCCCGCGTGCTCTTTGTTGTGGGGCGCGCAAATCCACAGGAGCGCACGCAGATTCTGGACGCCATCTTCGATCTTTCCCGCGAGGAGATCGTTAAGCAAATCGAATCCGGCACACTGAACAAGGCTGCCTTGGCAGCGCACGACTATGTCTATGACATTTTCCCTGGCAGCCGGGAAGAGCAGCGCCCAACCATCGGAACTCAAGAGAGTCCAGTCGCTACGCCAGCAGGTTAGGCCGCATAGTTACAGAAGCGGCTTGGACGCAAGCACGTGACCGCTGCAATGCAATTGGAGATTCCCGTCTCCTACGCCATCTTCGATCTGCTGGCTTTGAACGGAGAGTTGACAATCGACCGGCCTTTGCGCGAGCGCAAGAAGTTGCTGGCAGAGTTGTTTGCCGGGCGCAAGACAGAAGGTTTGCCTCCGGTTTCTGATTGGCTCGATTTCAGCGGTGGCGAGGCGCCGCCAACCCAAACCCGATTGCTGCTGGCCCCGGCTCTTGAGGCGACTTCATCCGCTCACTTGGAAGAACTGTTTGCCGCCGCGCAGTCCCGAGGTAACGAAGGGTTGATAATCAAAGCTGCCGACTCTGCTTACAGCCCCGGACGCCGTGGAAAATACTGGCTTAAACTCAAGCACGAATTGGCCACGCTGGACGTGGTGGTCACCGCCGCGGAGAATGGCAATGGACATCGCGCACAGGTGCTGAGCGACTACACCCTCGCGGTCCGCAACGGAGAGCATCTGCTCAATGTGGGCAAGGCATACACCGGCCTTACGGATGCGGAGATAGCGCGCATGACCAAGTGGATGGAGGAACACACGCTGCGCCAGCGAAAACACGTCCGCGAGGTCGAACCGAGGATTGTAATCGAGGTAGCATTCAACGCCGTGATGCGCTCAGCGCGCCATGACAGCGGCTATGCATTGCGATTTCCTAGAATTGTAAGGCTGCGCGAGGACAAACTCCCCAGTGAAATCGATACCCTAGACAGGGCGCGGCAAATTTACGATCGCCAGGGCGGGGAGATTCAGGCTGCTTCCTGAGACATTGTGCAAGGCAGCGTTGTGCAAACCTTTTCGAATACGCCAGCCCTCAAACAACGTAGCAATCCGTGCATCTTTCGATCCGTGATTCACATCCAATGTCCCCGGTTGAGGCTATGGATACGAAAGCAGTTACCCCACTTACCAGAGCAGATCAGCGGAATGCGGTGATAGCCGGCTTTCTAGGCTGGACGCTGGATGCTTTCGATTTCTTCATCCTTGTGATGGTGGTTCCCGCCGTTGCTCGAGATTTCCATAAATCCATTCCAGCAATCGCCTTGACACTAACAGCGAGTCTCGCAACTCGCCCCATCGGCGCCATTCTGTTTGGCATCATGGCCGATCGGTTCGGTCGGCGAGTCCCGATGATGGTAAACATAGTTTTTTATTCGGTTATAGAGTTCCTCTCGGGATTGGCACCCAGCTACGGGGTATTTCTTCTATTGCGCCTGCTGTACGGCATTGGCATGGGCGGCGAGTGGGGAGTAGGCGCATCGCTCACCATGGAGTCGGTCCCTCCGAAATGGCGCGGCATCATATCCGGTCTTCTTCAGGAAGGCTACGCTGTGGGGTATCTGTTGGCAGCGCTCGCATATTTCAGCGTCTACCCTCACTGGGGATGGCGTGTCATGTTCTTCATCGGCGGCCTGCCAGCTCTACTATCGCTCTTCATTCGCAGCAAGGTAAAGGAAACCGAAGCCTGGCACCACTCCCGAACCGATTGGGCCACCTACCGGAAAGCAATCGCACAGAACTGGCCGCGCTTTCTGTACCTTGTGTTGTTGATGACTTTCATGAACTCGATGTCACACGGCACCCAGGATATGTTCCCGACATTCCTTACTCGCCAGCGGCATTACAGCGTAGGTGTCGTAACCCTTGTGACCATCGTCTCAATGGTAGGAGCTCTCTCGGGCGGAATTATCGTGGGGCAACTGTCTGACCGTTGGGGCCGACGGCGAGCCATGCTCACCGCCGTAACCCTTGCTGCACTGCTTATCCCGGTTTGGATTCTTGCTCCTAATATCACGATGATCATGCTGGGGGCGTTCTTGATGCAGTTCATGGTTCAGGGCGCATGGGGAGTCATTCCTGCGCATATCATTGAACGCTCTCCTCACCAGTTGCGGGGATTCTTTCCCGGCTTCGCTTACCAGGTAGGGGTGCTCTGCGCCTCCAGCATCGGCTACATTGAATCGTCGGTTGGCGAACACCTAACCTATTCGACATCGATGAGTTTGGCTATGGTGGTCGTTATCGGCTGCCTGTGGCTAATCATCAAGTTCGGACCGGAAGAACACGGTAAATTCTTTGTCATGCCCACACCCGAACCAGCACCTCCCGCTGAGATAAAGACACAGCTTCGGCCGACAGGATAAACACTGGCTCAACGCGTCTCTCTTCAGGCTGGCCTGGTGGGGATAGCCGCTCCGTCGCCAAACGTACTTACTCCTTCGTTGCAAAGCCACACCGGAACTGAGGGTTTACCCTCATTGAAAACAACGGCGTCCCAAACTATCCTGAGGTATGGTTGTCCTTATACCTTTCCGCTCCAATCCCGAGTTGCCGTCCAAATGCAGTGCTTCCGCCCGATGCAGCGGTCGGCTACCGTGCCCCGCGTGCGACTACGTGGCGTGTTCCAGTGGCGATCTCCACGCCCATGTTGACCAGATGCATCCGGCCGCACACAACGCCTCCAAGATCCTGCAATTCGGCCAAAGCTCCAGCGCTGTGAAAAAATTGCAGTAGGACCGCCTTGGCCTCGTCCGCTCGAACTTCGTCATGCATTTCTGCGCTTCGGCGGTCGCCTCAGAAGAGTGTTAAATGGGCGCAGCCGCGCCCGTACAGGATTTGAGAATTTGCAACGCGCACACTGACCGGGTATCCTGATTGAGAGTGACAAACTATATTTGTCTGACTCGGGAACTATAGCTAGCCCGCTGATTGGTGCTGTATTCTTCATGAGTATCTATGCTTACGTCTTTGCCTCCTGATTCCAGCTTGAAACAACCGGTAACGTGTATTGCCTCTGTCTGCATGCAATTTGCGTTGCTCGCGGCCCTCTGCTGCATTCCTTCGGTCCAGATGTCCCGCCCATCCATACGTCACACCGCGGTGCGTTCATTAGCCACGCCCATTTATTTTCAGATAGACACTGTTGCCATTCCCGACACTCCTGCGCTTGCTGATTCTCACCCTGAACCCAAACCGCCCAGCGAGGTAAAGTCATCCGCGGAGCAGGAAGTGAATACCCAAGCCGAAACTTCGGGTGACAGTTCTGACAAGAATGAGGAGCAGGAGTTAGCGCCGTTTCCTAGCTGGAGGATGAACTCCATGCCCAACGGCTTTACGATGATGGGCCATCAGATCAAGACTGCTCTACCGGTCTTCACGCCGGACCCGCCAATTCTGCATGGCGAAGTCCCTGCGTCCGCGCGGGGAAAAGACGTGGTTCTGGATGTGGTGATAGACGATCAGGGCTCGATCGTTCAAGTGGAAGTTCTGCAAGGAGTCGGGTACGGAGTAGAAGAATCGATCGTGCAGACCCTTCGCCGGTGGATCTTCGTGCCAGCCAAAGTCAATGGAGTTGCGATCGCCTCGCGGCGACAACTGCGTTTTCACTTCCCCGGCTGAGGAGTTCCCATCCTGTAAACCTGCATTCGTCGTTGATCTAATTCAAGCAAGAACTACACTCTCCATTCTGAGCCCAACGGTCACGTGCAGCATCGTTAATTGTTTTGGTGACCCTCGCCGCACATGGGCAACTCTGGCGTACACGCCCCTACTCTGAACCTATGGAAGGCATCGTTGCCGCGAGTGAACCGTGTGCATTGGAACCCAATCAGCAGATTCAGGGCATTCCCATGCACAGCAGCTTTGTTCCTCGCGGCAGCCTTTTATTCTGAGATGTAATGAGGTTCCGTGATGCGTTACCATGACCGTTCTTTTCGATGGTTCCTGCCAGTTCTGTTGATTCTCTCAATAGCCGCCCACTCTGCGGCTCAAAACACAAAACAGTCACCTGCAGGGGACGCTGTCGCGCTTGCCCGGCAAGCCACGGAGGGAGATGCGCAGGCTCAGGTCTACCTTGGCTTAATGTATGCCACTGGCGAAGGCGTGGGGAAGAATGAAGCCGAAGCTATTCGCTGGTACCGCGCAGCCGCAGAGCAGGGGCAAGCACAGGCTCAATTCCTCCTTGGCTCAATGTATGACGTCGGCCAAGCCGTCCCAAAGGATGAGGCCGAAGCCATCCGCTGGTACCGCAAGGCCGCTGAAAGAGGGCACGCAGGGGCTCAGGACACGCTCGGCGTGATGTATGACAATGGACGAGGCGTCGCGAAAGATGAAGCGGAAGCCGTTCGCTGGTACCGCAAAGCCGCCGAACAGGAGAACGTAGATGCGCAGGTCAATCTGGCGAACGCGTACGCCACTGGCCGAGGTTGTCCAAAGGATGAATTGGAAGCTACACGTTGGTATCGCAAGGCCGCTGAGCAAGGGAATGCGGGCGCGCAATTCAGCCTCGGCGTGATGTATGACAATGGACGAGGGGTGGCGAAAGACGAAGTCGAAGCCATTCGCTGGTACCGCGAAGCTGCCGAGCAGGGAGACGCACAGGCTCAGTTCATCCTTGGCGTGATGTATGCCACTGGCTCGGGTGTCCCGAAGAACAACATCCAAGCTGTCGATTGGTACCGCAAGTCCGCTGCGCAGGGGAATGCGGGCGCGCAATTCAGTCTTGGCTTGGCGTATCAGTTGGGCCTCGGGGTGACGAAGAGTGAGGCCGAAGCCGTTCGTTGGTATCGCAAGGCGGCAGAACAGGGGCAAGCACAGGCTCAGTCGAACCTTGGCAATGCATATGCCGTTGGCGAGGGCGTTGCAGAGGACGAAGTCGAAGCCGCCCGCTGGTACCGCAAGGCCGCCGAGCACGGAGACGTCGACGCGCAGTTCAACCTTGGCAGTGCGTATCTCGCAGGCCGCGGTGTCCAGAAAAACGCGGCCGAAGCATATTTCTGGATGAACCTCGGAGCTTCAGCGTCGGATGAAGCACGTAAGGCGGCACGGGACCAAGCAGGCGGAGTTCTGACGCCAGCGAAGCGTCTGGAAATTCAGGCGCGTTGCCGCAAGTGGGCGGAGACACATTCAACAAATCGCAACTAGTGTAGTGTCCCATAAATAACTATGCTAAGTAATGGTTCTGGGGTAAGCTACGGTGCATGCCAACCGGTCGCCCCATATCCACCCCATCACGCTACGGCCATCGCCAAGTTCGACCTGAACTACACCCTTCCGCTCATGAAAAACATCGCTCCAAACCGAACTACGGGTTGTTCGTTGAGTGGCGCGAATTAACCTGAAAAAGAGCCCGGACAGGTCATTCGTCTCTATAAAGCCGATTAGTACACCGAGGCAGACTGAAATAATTGCGAGTTCACCAAGGGACTTGGGTTGAATATCCAAGCTATAGTGCTTTACATCCGGCTTCACGGTCAGATGCCACTGTTGTGGCTGGAAGTGGACGACGAGCCCAGCAAGGAAAGTCATCGAGCATATTTGGAGCGGAACTCAATCGCCCTGCTCAGCAACTTCAACAAACCAGCCATAGACCCACCGTCCCGCCAATGGCTTGGATTCAAAACTACTCAGGACACAATCCGTGACTCGGGTCTCTGGAACACGAAGCATGTTGATGAAACGTACGACGCCGTCTTTCTGGATATGTTCCGCGACTACATTTCAAGGATGTAACAACTTCCTGACTCGAAGCAGTCTGCCGTAGAATGGTCACTTGGCATTCGACATACAATGGAGGCGGCTGAAGACGCTATCTCGGCAAAGAACCCGCTGCCGCAAGTCGTCGGCCACGGTTCGCTCGCAGGTCGCGTCATGAGCCGCCCTGTTTCGAACAGAAGCAATTGATATGGCATCCTTCGCGATTGCGTCCACGTCGAATCCGCGAACTGAGATTCTACTCCGCATAAATTGGTCTTTTCTGAGATACCGCGCAAGGTTCCCCAGCATCATGCATTTTCCTGGAACCTTGCCTCCGCTAAGCAGTGGTTCCCGTGAAACACCTTGCCCGTCATATACCTCCTCGCCAGCAGTCTGCAACTCCCTCACAAAAGGCCAAATGACCCGCACCACCAATTCGTTCTCATAAGCTAGTGCCATCTGCATCACCGGGCCGTGGAAGTAGTTGGGTTCCTGACTATTTATGTGATACAGGTACTCCGCCATCTGCAACCCCAACCGGGTTGTTTCTCCCAGCCTTGAATACAGCGATGCTCCAAGCTGTGCTTCTATGTCGGCCTCATATGCCTTAGCCGGACGCTGGTTATGCTCAATCAGGCGCATGGTTTCCATCTGCCCAGCCTTCAGGGAGTCAAGCGCGTTTTCGAAATCCTGCTTAAATTCCTGAAGGACAGCCGGAAGCACAGTTGCTGCCCGTGGTATGAGCGCGTCGACTGATGGCTCTGTCCGCACAACGGCTGCGCGAGCGCTGTCGAAATGGGAGCGTGTATATCCGATAGCCGCTAGTTCTATGGTCTGAAAAAAGACATCCGGTTTCAGTCCAGAGTTCGCGATTGCCGCTTCAAAGCGTCGGCGGGTATCGTCGCTGGAATCGCTAGACAGTATCTCTTCATTGTCGGAAAGGGTATATGTGATTTCGGAGCACACCCTCTCATACATAGGGCTGAGCAAGTCGTAGGAAAGTGTAGCCGCGACGACGAAATGCTGAACGTCGGGCTCCAGTGAACTGATGAACTCTTGGCACAAGGACAGCAATGGCTTGTCCACATTCCACAAGTCGTCAAAATCCTCTTTGGAAGAGGCAGACACTCGGTGACTTAGAAGTTGCTGCCCATCCATGAGTATCGGGTATACGTCAACGTGCTTTTCTTCCAACCACGCAATGAGTTCAGAATAGGAATTTGGCACCTCGTTCGTGCCTGCTAACAGCGAGTGTTTCCTTCCAAGATATTCATCCTTGTACCCGGACAAGAGTGCCCGAGCCCCGTTCTCCAACTCCAACCCTATCTGGTCAAAGACAGCAGGCGCGTCGGGAAATTCATGTCGGCATGCAGGACAGCTATTCCAATGTAGCCTCGGGTCCTCAAAAATCGTATAAAAATCTCCGCCATACGACGAGACGATGTCCGAGGCGGAAACCACCACCATTACTTCGAGAAGACCATGTGCTTCAGGGTCGATACAGTCTGGAAGCATGAAACTCCCTCTCCGTTGATACGTAATTAGAGCTACTCTGCACTGAGACTAAAAGTGTCTGCTGAGACAGTGCTCATGTCAACAACCGCCGGAGGCGCTCTGCCTCAGTCATCGCCGTCCCAAAAACGCCCCACGATTCCGTATCTGCTCGTGCCAAGAATCAACAACTTACAACCACTGTGCGAGTCGTCCCGCAAACGACCGTTTTATAGCTGAAAATCAGCTCCCGTTCGTACTCTATAAACATGAGGGTCGCGATTTACAGCAGAGTCAGCACCGACAAGCAGGACACCCAGAACCAACTCGTTCAACTCCGGGCTTTCGCGGCCACGCAAGACTGGACGGTAGTGCGCGAATATGCCGATATCGCCTCCGGCAAAAACGGCGACCGTCAACAGTTCAAGGCTCTCTTCGCCGCTGCCTCACGCCGGGAGTTCGATTCGGTTTTGTTCTGGAGCTTGGACCGCTTTTCAAGGGAAGGCGTCTTCGAAACCTTGCAGTATCTCCAGAAGCTGACGCAGTATGGCGTCGGGTACCGCAGCTTCAGCGAACAGTACCTCGATTCGTGCGGAATGTTCCGAGATGCCGTCATCAGCATTCTGGCGGTAATTGCGAAGCAGGAACGGGTACGACTGTCCGAACGCACGCTGGCGGGGTTGGCAGTCGCTAGGTCTCGCGGACGAATCGGAGGACGGCCTCGGGTCACCTGTGACGAGCAGAGGCTCCTGAATCTTCGCGCATCCGGCAAGAGCCTCGCCGGGATTGCTCAAGAACTCAAGCTAAGCAAGACGACCGTCGCCCGGTTGCTGGCCGAGGCTCAGTGATGCCCGTGGAGGAATCCGGCCAAAAAGTTAAGGCCGGGGGCTCTGTTTAGAGGAGCCGTCCGGCCTGAAGTGTTCATCAGGAGGTTATACCTGATAGACGCGCCTCCCGTGAAAAGGTTAGCGAAGGTTCACCAACGGGCTCTACTTGTGCGAGCGCAGGGCACAGGAGCCAATTAGTTCGCCCATAAGCGTACAGAGTTCTGCTTGGCTCGTAAGCTTCGGCAGGACAGCAAGCGAACCGAGGGCCATGCATTCATTCTTTAGCTTGGCGGAATCATCGCTGGTCACGAACACGATTCTCATGTCGGGAAATTCCTGCCTAATCCATAGGGAGCTCCCCCGGCTCTGCCGGGGAGGCATTCGAAGTTTGACAAATACGGGAGTCCATCC
>CAZLZA010000087.1:0-18981 GCA_964563875.1 uncultured Acidobacteriaceae bacterium | reverse complement strand
CTTACCGGTAAAGAACGGGTGGCAGGCCGAGCAGATTTCAACGTGGATGTCGCCACGATTCGTGCTGCGCGTCAAGAAACTGTTGCCGCAGGCGCACTTCACGTGGATCTCTTCGTACTTCGGGTGGGTTGCTGCTTTCATAATCCTCATTCCATCTGTCGGAAACAGACTCTTTAGTGTAACCCGCGCGCTCGCCGCCGGGCAAACTTGGCCCAGGCACCTGCTAACCCTTGCGCTTTTTGGCTGCTGCCTGCAACGTGCGCATCACATTCCACAGGAGCGCGCAACTTCCGCTGGCGATCGCAACCGGAATCGAGATGCTCCGGTAGGCCAAATCCATCTGCGGCGTCCGGTGCTGGATCGCGCTCCAGGCCACTACGCCTAAAATTCCGCAAAATAGTCCGACGCCCATGCCAAGCCCGCTCCAGAGCACCGTCAGCAGTATGATGCGGAAGCCTTTCATCACGGTCCACACCAGCCAGCTCGGCTCTTTTCTCGGTTCGCTGGCTACCAGCGTCTTCGTCCCGCGGGCCTCCATTTCGCTGACCTTCATGACTTTCCTCCGTTTTGCGTGCTGGCCTGCATATCCTCAGAGGCCCGCCTGCGCTAGAATGATTAATTCCTATGTCCCACACCCAAACAGCGATCACGCACTCGCCCGCCGAAGTTTTAAGGCTCTCCCCTGTGCAACAAGCTCCCAACGGCATTTGTTACGCTTCCAGCGGCGAGGTCAATCTTTCCTCCGACGAGTTGCAGCGCATGGTCGGTGCCGTTCCCCAGCCGATTGCCGCTGTCCTCACGCGCAAAGCATTCTACTTCGTTCCGCTCGCCGTTGCCGACGGCGATCAGACCCTGATTGCCGATCGCTACGATGTGCTACTCAGCGACCGCGCTGTCTGCCATCGCAATCTTACGCTTGGCGATGCGCAGTGTGTCTTTATCTCCACCCGGCTGATGGATGACCGCTTCTCCGTCGCCTTCGAGTTCTACATCAATGTCGCGCACGCCTTCGCCGAGCATGCCGGCTTCTCGCAGGCCTTTGCCGACCTGGTATGGCAACAGGCGCAAGACAAGGTGAAGGGCGAAACTTCGCTCGATGCCAACGAACTGCGCAAGATCGTCACCTCCAATGCGCCCGATGCCGAGAAGGCGCGTCAGGAGTACTTCGAAACTGCCTTTGCCGACTCGATCGCCATCTACCTGCTCTCGCTTTACCTGGACGTGGACTACTACGAACTCCGCGAGCGCGACTATCCCTTGCTTGCTCCACCGGCCCTGGCCGAGCGCCTGCGCAAGGTCAACGAACTCTTCCCGGCTCCGCACGGCTTTGAATTCAACATCTTTTACAAGCGCCGTCCCGAGCAGCGCTAGCCTCCAGGAAACGGCATGATTGCGCATCTTCGCGGAACTCTTCTCGCCACCTCGCCCGGCCACGCCATCGTGGATTGCCAGGGTGTCGGATACGACGTCACGGTTTCCATGAATACCTTCACCCAACTTCCGGATGTCGGCCGCGAAGTATCGCTATTTATATACACCAATGTGCGCGAGGATCAGATTGCGCTCTTCGGTTTTCACCTCGCCGAGGAAAAAGCTCTCTTTGAAAAACTCCTCGCGGTCAGCGGCATCGGCCCCAAACTCGCGGTCAACATACTGGGAGGTATGAACACCCGCGACCTCGTCGGCATCATCCGCGGCGGCGATGCCGCCAAGCTCACCCGTATGCCGGGAGTAGGAAAGAAGACTGCGGAGCGCATGGTGCTCGAACTCAAAGATAAGCTCGCGGACTTCGGCGTGACTCCCGCCGCGCCGCGCCCCAAGCACGTTCTCGAAGAAGACGTGCTCTCGGCTCTGGTCAATCTTGGCTACCAGCCTGCCGCCGCCGAAAAAGCTCTCGAACAACTTGGCCCCGCCGAAGGACGCAACTTCGAGCAACTCTTCCGCGCCGCGCTGGCCCAGTTCGCGCGTTAGCCTCGCAATTTACCAAACTGATTTCTGCTGATCCGCGTACTTGATCACTTCGACTTAATCACTTCGACGTCAGAGATGGCGATAAGTCCCTCCCCTACCACCGCATCCAGGAAGGGCAAGAGCTTCTGGATGTTCTCTTCGCGCTCTACAATCTGCACCAGAATCGGAGCCTCGTGCGTAAACGGCAACATATGCGAGCGGCGGATCAGCGTACTGGCGCCATAGCCCAGAAGTCCGCGGTAGACGGTCACTCCCGCAATGTCCAGCTCACGGCATTTCTCCACAATGGCTTCGTACAGAGGCCTTCCGTCGCACTTGTCGTCTTCCCCGAAGTGAATCCGGAGTAACTTCGCCTTACCTTCCAGCGTCATGGGCGCGCCTCCTGCCGTCGTTCGGTTTCAACGTAATCATGTGTGTACTTCACCACGTCCGCGTCTGACATCACGACCAGGCAGTCTTTCACCATCTTGTCCAGCAGCGGAAGAAACCCGAGCAGCTTCTCCTCGGCGTCGATCACGGTCAGTACCATGGGCCGGTTGTGGGATAGCTCCAGCATCTTTTCCTGATAGACCTCACGGCTTGCACCATAACCCATAATGCCGGCGAGCACGGTCACTCCGGCAATGTCGTTGGCGCGCAAGGCTTCCACCAACGCTTCGTACAGCGGCTTGTCCCCCCAGCGGTCAGCCTCGCTGACAAAAATCCGCATCAGCTTGGCTTGGCCTGCGACTCTTCGCGCCGGGGCCGCCCTGAGAGGCTTCGCAACCCGCGCGGGCTTTACCACCGTGGTCTCTTGCACCTCGATCATCCCTGCGCCGGCCATCTCATAAAGCTTGGGCATCAAGGCTTCGACCGTTTCCGGTGTCTCGATGAATTCGATCTTGACCGGCAAACTCTGCGTGACATCCACCAGCCGATCGGTATGAAGGTGGTGGTCGGCGCCGAAGCCAGCCATGCCATGGATGACCGTCGCGCCGGCGATGCCGCGAAAAAACAGAAAATCCAATATGGCCGCGTATGTCGACTGGCCGTGGCGCGTCTGATCCTCGCGCACATAGATCGAGACCTTCTTTGCTGGTCCAGAGCCGAGCACAGTACCTCCTCGTTAAACCCGGATGCCGAATGAGCCGACGCCGATGCCCATCCGAAACAGAAATTGAGAATAGAATACTCTTGACTTCGCTTGGATTGGTTACCAAACTTCGTCCAGCACTGAAGCACGCACTCTTGCAAAGCGCCGCGCTGGTGACGGGAGGCAGGGGGATGGGAAGCGTTGGTTAAATACTGGATGGTAGGACTAGGCGGGTTTCTCGGTGCCATCGCCCGATTCGCCCTCGGTGGCTACATTGCCAGCCGCATGGGGATCCGCTTTCCGTATGGCACATTCGTGATCAACATATCGGGATCTTTTTTCATCGGCTTCATGCTCACGATGCTGGCCCAAAACGCCGCCGCCAGCCCCAACTGGCGATACCTGATTCCGATTGGCTTCATCGGTGCATATACAACCTTCTCGACATTCGAATACGAAACCCTGCGCTCTCTGCAAGATGGACAGATGCTCATCGCCATGGCGTACGTGAGTTCGAGCGTTATCTTTGGTTTTGCCGCAGTGTGGCTGGGAGTTGTGGCCGGGCGTGCGTTATCATAGAAGCCAAGGTACCTGCTTGCAAGGCAGATCCACGGTTCTTCGCCGAGCGAATGTCCGGAGCCAAATCCGCGGCACGCGCTACTTTTCATCCGCGGGTAATTATCGGTGAGTGGCTTCAATGTACTCCATCAGTTCCGGCGTCCCGATGAGCCACCCTTCCGAGCGGAAGACCGCGCTCATGTCACCATTCTGTTCGGCGGTCTCACCTGGAAACATGAACGGATGATCCAGTCGATCCTGCGCCGCAACGGCCTGCAGTGCCAGCGGCTTCCGACTCCGGATCGTTGTGCCCACGAAATCGGCAAGGAATACTGCAGCAACGGACTCTGTAACCCGGCTTACTTCACCATCGGTAGTCTGATCGAGTACTTGAGAAGCCTGGAACCTGCGCAAACGCGCGAAGAGATTGTCCGCAACTATGCCTTCTTCACCGCGGGCTCCAATGGCCCCTGCCGCTTTGGTATGTATGAGGCAGAATTCCGGGCAGCGCTCAATGCCGCTGGTTACAACGGCTTCCGCCTACTGACCTTTCAGCAAGATCACGGGGTGAATGCCAGCTCCGGGCAGAGTGGCTTTCAGTTCTCGGTGGATTTCGGAATGGACGCCCTGCACGCCTTCATCTTGGGCGATGTACTCAACTACTTGCACCACCGCTTGCGCCCTTATGAGCTTCAGGAAGGAGACAGCGAGCGCATGATGGAGGTCCTTGCCTCTGACGCCGGTCTTTACCTGGAGACCACCAAACGCTTCGAATTCTCCGAGAGTGCACCGGAGATTCTTCGGCCTTTCCTGGAACGGCATCGGGCGGCTCGCGCCTATCGGGTCAGCAACACCACGGGCAAGATATTGACTCACCTCTACGGCAGGAAGCTTCGGGCGTCGCTGGGCAAATGCCGCGAACGCATGAACCGCATGGAGGTGGACTGGCTTCGGGTGAAGCCGGTCGTCAAAGTGATTGGCGAATTCTGGGCGCAGCAGACCGAGGGCGACGGCAATTATCAGATGTTCCAGTTCCTCGAGAAGGAAGGCGCGGAGGTCTCGGTCGAGCCGATTAGCAACTGGGTGTTGTATCTGCTCAACCAGGCCAACCAGCGCGGCATCGTTCGCAGCCGTCTGTTGCCGCACCAGGCTCCGTGGAGCAAGCCGGTCACAGCCTTCCGGGCAAGGCTCTCGCATTGGCTCAAGCGCTGCATGTTCGCAGCCGGCAAAGGCATCTACCAGGGCCACTACGCGCGTTTGGAGAAAGCGCTTCTGGGAGCAAGCCATCCGCTGCCCTCGCAGCTCGAGATCGCGGCCCTTGCCAACCCTTATTACAGCAGCTCGTTGCGGGGCGGCGAAGGCCATCTCGAAGTCGGCAAGAATCTCTACTACACCACCCATCAGCTCTGCCATATGGTGCTCGCGGTAAAGCCTTTCGGATGTCTGCCGTCTCTGCAATCGGACGCCGTGCAAGCCGGGCTCGCAGAGCGCTTTCCGGAGATGGTCTTTCTTGCGGTGGAAACCGCTGCGGAAGGCGAGGTCCACGCCTACAGCCGGGTTCAGATGGCGCTGGCCGAGGCTAGGGTGAAAGCGCAGAACGAGTTTGAGACTGCGTTGCGAAGCGCGCGGCAGCCGCTCGAAGAGATTCGGCGCTTCGTCTCCCAGCATCCCGAATTGCGCAGTCCGTTGTTCCGCGTAACCCGGCGCTCCGGTGTCGTCTCGACCGCTGCCAACTTTGTTCTCGATGTGGATGAGCTTATGAGCGGTTCCGGAGATCGCGGTTCGATCTCCCGGCGCGATCCAGCTCCCGGCTCTTTGCGAAGTGAACCCGGCCCAAGCCACCAGGAAGCATAATCATGCCTGACTTACCGCGGATCCTTTTTCAGTAGCACGTCCGTTTTGCAAATAATGCAGTGAGGCACATAAGCAGTGAATCGAGCCGTACAGAGCGAAGCGGATAAGCGCGGACAGTCTATGCATTGCGGTCCATTTTTCATTGGCGTCGATGTGGGATCGACGACCGTCAAGGTCGTGGCCTGTCCGCAGGATGGCACGGAGCTGCTCTTCCAGTTCTACCAGCGGCACGAGAGCCGTCAGGCAACCACCCTTCTGTACGCCCTCAAACAGATGGAGGCCGCCCTGCCCATTACCCATGCCAACTCCCGCCTGTTTGTAACCGGGAGCGGCGGTGCTGATCTCTCGCGCATTCTCGGCGGCAAGTTTGTGCAGGAAGTGACGGCGGTCAGCTTTGCCGTGGAGCGTTGTCATCCCTTGGTGCGCTCGGTCATTGAGCTGGGTGGGCAGGATTCCAAGATCATCGTCTTTCAGGAAAGCCCGGTACCCGGCCATCTCAAGAAGTTCGCCTCAATGAATGATAAGTGCGCCGGTGGTACGGGAGCAATCATCGAGCGGATTGCCGCCAAGTTGAGCTTATCTGCCGAACAACTGGCGGGCGTTCGCTACGACGGAATCGAACTGCATCCGGTGGCCGGCAAATGCGGCGTCTTTGCCGAGACCGACATTACCGGACTGCAGAAACAGGGCGTTCCGCCGGAACAGTTGATGGCTTCGCTCTTCGACGCCATCGTGCTCCAAAACCTCAGCGTGCTGACCCGCGGGCACATGCTCAAACCGCGGGCTCTTCTGCTCGGTGGTCCCAACTACTTTTTTCCGGGACTCCGCGAAGCGTGGCGCAAACATCTGCACCGGCTCTGGCAGCAGGAGGAAATTGCTCTGCCGTCCGGCGTCAGTCCCGATGATTTGATTTCCGTGCCGGAGCATGCGCAGTATTTCGGAGCCATCGGTGCCGTGGAGTATGGACGCACGGAGCCCGCCGAGGTTGGTGAATACTTCGGGAGCACCACGCTTGAAAAAGCGATTCGCGCCGCCTCTGGAGAGCATTCCGGAGACACCGGCAGTCTTGGCCTAGTCAGCGGCGACTCCGAGGTGCGCGAATTTCTCGGACGGTATTCCCCGCCCCGCGCGCCCGCGCCGGAAGTCAGCGGCAGCACGGTGCAGGTTTTCCTTGGAATCGACGGAGGCTCCACCTCCACCAAGGCCGTCTGTCTCTCCCGTGATGGCGACGTCATTGGCAGTGCTTATCGGCTCTCGCGCGCGGACCCTATCGCGGACGCAATTGCCGTGATGCAGGAGCTGCGCCAGTCCTTCGCCGAAAGAAACGTGCGGCTGGAAATTCTCGGCGCCGCCACCACCGGCTACTCGCGCGATCTTCTGCAGCGGGTGTTCCACGCCGACGCCGCACTGGTGGAAACCGTGGCCCATGCCAAGTCCGCCCTGCGGGTTCGCGCCGATGTCGACGCGATCATTGATGTCGGCGGACAGGACATCAAGATCATCGTCCTGAAGAACGGCGCGGTGAAGGACTTCCGCCTGAATACTCAGTGCTCTGCCGGAAACGGCTACTTTCTGCAGGCCGCCGCCGAAGCCCTGGGGATTGCCATCGACGACTTTGCCGACGTGGCTTTCACTGCCCGGCAGATGCCGGTCTTCAGCTACGGCTGCGCGGTCTTCCTGCAATCCGACATTGTGAACTTTCAGCGCCAGGGCTGGCAGCCGCAGGAGATCATCGCCGGACTTGCCGCGGTTCTGCCTAAGAATGTTTTTCTCTATGTTGCCGGAGTTTCCAACATCGCAAACCTCGGACGCCGCTTCCTCCTGCAAGGCGGCACGCAACGCAACCTTGCCGTGGTCAAAGCCGAGGTGGATTTCATGCGCAGCCACTTCTTCGATCAGGGAGAGCCGGAGATTTTCGTGCATCCCCACTGCGGAGAAGCCGGAGCGATCGGCGCGGCGCTGCACGTCCTGGAGCACCACGTAGAAGGCGAGCGCAGCAACTTTATCGGAATGGACGGATTGGAGCAGATCCGCTACACCACAGTCCGCAATGAGGAGACGCGCTGCGTTTTCTGTAATAACCATTGCGCCCGGACCTTCATCGAGGTCGGCGACGCGGCAGCCTCCGCGCAAGCAGCCTTGGCGCCCACACGGCAAATTATCCTCGCCAGTTGCGAGCGCGGAGAATCGCCCGACCAGCAGACCGCCAGCAAATTCAACGCCTCGATTGCCGCGGTGAAGAAGGAGAATCCGAACCTTGCTGCCATTGCGGCACGGCTCGCCTTCCATCCTCAGCCGGTCGAGTGCATTGCCTCATCCTCTCGCATCGCCCTACTGCCCGCGTCCCGCCGCAGCGCAAAGCAACGCCAGCGCCGCGCGGCGCTCCGCATTGGAATTCCCAAGGTTCTCAATCTCTATGCTTACGGGCCGCTGTTTCATGCGTATTTTGTGAGCCTCGGCCTGCTGCCTGAAAACATTGTTTACTCTGACACCACCACGCAGGAGCAGTACCGGAGCACATTAGGACTGGCAGCGGTTGATCCCTGCTTCCCGTCCAAGGTCTGCATCTCGCATGTCCGCAATCTGCTGGAGAAGAGCGATCACCGGAAACTCGATCTGATCTTCTTTCCGATGATCGATATCCTGACCACCATGCTGGATAATTGCGACGGCTCGAACGCCTGCCCGGCCGGTGCGGCAACCCCGGAGGCGGTCCACTCCGCCTTCTCCCTCAGCCGCAATCTTTTTGAAGAGCACAAGATCACCTACGTGCATCCGCTGCTCAACCTCGCGGATCGCGAACTGTTTGCCTTGCAAATGTTCGAGTGCTGGAAGGATATCCTCGGGCTGGATTGGCAGGAGAATACGCGCTCGGTGGAGGCAGCTTTCGCGGCGCAGCACGACTTCGAAAACGGGCTTCGCGAAGATTCGCGGCAGCTTCTCGATAAGATTGAACGCGATGGACAGATCGGTCTGGTTCTGCTCGGACGCCCCTATCATCACGATCCCGGCCTCAACCAGGGCATCCTGGATTCTCTGCAGCAACTGGGCTACCCCATTTTTTCGCAGACCTACCTGCCGCTTGACGCCGATTTACTGGAGCGTCTTTTCGGCGAAGAGGTAGCGATGGGCCTGGTTCCTTCTGCGCTCTCGGTTGCCGATGTATGGAAGCATTCGAACTCCGCCAGCACCAACCATAAGCTCTGGGCCGCGAAGTTCGCCGCACGGCATCCCAACCTGATCCCCGTCGAATTGTCGAACTTCAAGTGTGGTCATGACGCTTTCATCAGCCGCGTCATCGAGCAGATTACCGAGTGCGCCGGAAAACCTCACTTCTGCTTCCGCGACCTCGACGAAAACAAACCAGCAGCCTCGCTCCGCATCCGCATTGAAACCATCGACTACTTCCTGCGGCAGTACCGCAAGCAGTTGCAGAGCAGCGAACTCCGCTGAACAATCAACGCCCGCCGAGCAAGCTTGGCGGGCCAAACTGTTCGTGCTCTAGTTGCGCAAAACTTTGCCAGTAAATGCGCCAACCTACACCCTGACCCATTGAGCAGTGCAGCCCCAGGACCGGAGCAGAAATGCCTTCGCGCATACCAGGTTGCATGCGTACACGTCGTACTCTTGACTAGTCCACACGTCTACGTGTATACATGTTGACGTGAAAACTATTGCCGTAGTAGCTCAAAAGGGCGGGGCCGGTAAGACTACTCTCGCGCTCCACTTGGCGGTCGCGGCCGAGCGGGACGAGAAAACCGCAGCCGTCATCGACCTTGATCCCCAAGGAAGCGCTGCCACTTGGAGCGACGTTCGCGCAGGGGAAACCCCGGCCGTAGTGTCCGCACAACCTAGCCGCCTTTCCATCGTTTTGCAGGAAGCCGAGCGATGTGGTGCCGAGTTTGCCATCATCGACACGTCGCCAAATTCCGAATCCGCATCTCTCGCGGCGGCGCGGGCGGCTGATTTAGTCCTGATTCCGTGTCGCCCCCATCTGTTCGACCTGCAGGCCATCAGTACCACGATCGAGCTTGCCAGAATAGCGAACAAGCCATTTGCTATCGTGCTAAATGCCGTTCCCGCCCAGGGTAGGCTCGGCCAGGAAACCGCCGCCGTCCTGCAACGGCTCAGCGTAACCACCGCACCTATCCAACTCGGCCACAGGGCCGCCTATTATCACTGTTTGACCAGAGGGCAGGTTGCATCGGAATACGATCCACTGGGCAAGGCGGCAGAAGAAGTCTTTGCGCTGTATCGCTGGGTGAAAGCACAGTTGGAATCGCAACCCTTAACTAAGTCGCATGTTGGAGTGTAGCCGTGTATGGTGGTAGCCATGTATGAGTGTACACATGTGTACACACGAGAAAACGCTTATGTCTAAACCAAAACCATCACTTCAGGAAGCGATGAGTCGCGCGGCTCACCGTACACCATTTGGCCGCACTCCCGAACTGCCACGCGCCAAGGTAGTAAAGGAACCCATGGTCGCAACCGAGCACCTGGCACCCCAATCGCCATCACGACCTAAGAGTAGGGTTGGGAAGAAGGTAATAAGCGGATTCTTTGATAAAGAAGTATCCCGCCAGCTCTCGAAGCTGGCCATAGATCAGGACCGTACCAACGAGGCTCTATTGCGCGAGGCGATTAACGACCTCTTTGCGAAGTATCATCTGCCAAGTATTGCGTAACATTTTCGTTTCCTTGTAAGTTACGGACTGTCATACAAAGCAGGAGCGGCCAACGTTCGCACATTGGCCGCTCCTTCACAACTCAAAGCAAGTGCCTTGAACACCTGCTTACGCACACCAGCCCTACACTCGTCGGTTCATTCGGATAATCGGATTAGATATCGAGATTCTTCACGTCGAGCGCATTGTCCTCAATGAACTTGCGGCGGGCTTCAACGTTTTCGCCCATCAGCGTTGTGAAGATAGCCTCGGTTTCCGTCAGGTCTTCAAGTTTGACCGAGAGCAGGGTGCGGCGCTCAGGGTCCATGGTGGTCTCCCAGAGTTGCTCCGCCGTCATCTCGCCGAGACCTTTGTAACGCTGGATCTGGTAATCCTTGCGGCCCTGTTCGAGAACGAAGTTGAAGAGATCGCGGACGGTCTTCTTTTCTACCGGTTCGCGCGAACCTCCCTTGGCGGCCACGCGCGTGGGCGTACCACCCTTGATGGTCTTGCCCTCGATCTTGTCGGCGTCCGCCTTCTCGGCGGCAGAGATGGTGTCATCAATCTCTTCCTTGGCGGCATCCACGTTCTTCACCCACTCGACATGAAATGGCGGCTGCATGAACTCGGCGATTTGGCGATAGCGAGCCATCATCTGCTTATATTCCGGGCTGGAGATGAGTGCCCAGCTGATCGCGTGCGGCGTCCCTTGCGAGTTCACGAAGCGCACGTCCCAGATGCCAAGCTCTTCGTCATAGTGGGTGGTGACCGACATGAACTGCTCTTCCTTGGCAATGGCCTTGAGGCGAGCTTCAATGTCGGCAATGCGCGTGGGCACCGCGTCGGGCGTGCCGTGGAAGTCCTCGCGGCGGGAGAGATCAAACTCCGGTAGCATCTCGGTGACGCGCTCATTGCGAAGGCGCTTGTCCACCTTGTCGAGAAAGCCGAGGTACTCGTTGAGCCGGGTCATGAATTGCGCCAGTTGCTTGGACTCCAGCCGGGCGGCACCTTCGCCGTAGCGAACCACCAGGCCGTCGGAGGCGCGCTTAATCATCACTTGCACGAACTCCGCGTCATTCTTGATGTATTGCTCAAAGCGGCCCTTCTTGATGCGATAGAGCGGCGGCTGCGCGATGAAAATGTTGCCGCGCTTGATGAGCTCATTCATGTGACGGAAGAAAAACGTCAGCAACAGGGTGCGGATGTGCGAACCATCCACGTCCGCATCGGTCATCAGGATGATCTTGCCATAGCGCAGCTTGGACGGGTCGAAATCATCCTTGCCGATGCCACAGCCGAAGGCGGTGATCATGGCACGGATTTCCTCGTGGCCGAGCATCTTGTCGTAACGCGCCTTCTCGACGTTGAGAATCTTACCCTTGAGGGGAAGAATGGCCTGGAAGCGCCGGTTGCGTCCCTGCTTGGCCGTGCCACCTGCCGACTCACCCTCGACGAGATACACCTCGCAGCGCTCGGGATCGCGTTCGGAGCAATCGGCCAGTTTGCCGGGAAGTCCGCCGCTATCGAGCACGCCTTTGCGGCGGGTCAGGTCGCGAGCTTTGCGGGCAGCCTCACGGGCGCGGGCGGCGTCGATTGCCTTATTGATGATCTTCTTCGCAATCTGCGGGTTCTGCTCGAAAAATGCACCGAGGCGTTCGTTGATGAAGGCCTGTACGGAGCCTGCAATATCAGAGTTGAGCTTGCCCTTGGTCTGCCCTTCAAACTGCGGCTGCGGCAACTTGACGCTGACTACCGCGACCAAACCTTCACGCACATCGTCGCCGGAGAGATTCTCCTTCAGGTCCTTGAACAGGCCGAGCGACTGACCGGCAGCGTTGATGGTGCGGGTGAGGGCCGAGCGGAAGCCCTGCAGATGCGTGCCTCCGTCGACGGTATTGATGTTGTTGGCGAAGCTGAAGAGAGTTTCGCTGTAGGAGTCGTTGTACTGCAAACCAATCTCGCAGGAGAGCTCGGGCTTTTCCGACTCCATGTAAATCGGCTTTTCGTGCAGGACGTTTTTGCCCTTGTTCAGATGCTTGATGAATTCAGCGATGCCTCCGCTGAACTTGAATTCGGTATGCTTGGCCTCGCCGGTCTTCTGGTCGGTGGTGCGCTCGTCGGTCAAGGTAATGACCAGGCCCTTGTTGAGGAAGGCGAGCTCGCGCAGACGATTTGCCAGGGTGTCATAGTTGAACTCGATAACGGTGAAAATCGACCTGTCTGGAACGAAGTGAACCTTGGTGCCACGCCGTTTGGTGACACCCGTTTTGATCAGCTTGGTGGTAGGAACGCCCTCGGAATATTCCTGTTCCCAGACGGCGCCATCGCGACAGATTTCGAGTTCGAGTTGCTCAGAAAGCGCATTGACGCAGCTCACGCCGACGCCATGGAGACCACCGGAAACTTTGTAAGTAGAGCTGTCAAACTTGCCCCCGGCGTGGAGCACCGTCATCACCACCTGGGCCGCGGGCAGACGTTCGCCATCCACATCCATTTCGTCGACGGGAATTCCGCGGCCATCGTCGATGACAGTAACCGAGTTATCGAGATGGACGATCACGTCGATCTTGCTGGCATATCCAGCCAGGGCCTCATCGACGGAGTTGTCAACGACCTCATAGACAAGATGGTGCAAGCCCATCTCACCGGTCGAACCGATGTACATGGCGGGACGCTTGCGGACGGCCTCCATACCACCGAGAACCTTGATGGAATCAGCGGTGTAGCCGGATTCCGCTGTGGTCGCGGTCCTCTTGTCTAGTTCTTCCATGGGAAGAGTGGTCTGTTTCTCGTTCTCGGCTTCGGCAGTTGTTGACTTTGTGGACATTTATGATTTCCAGGGATCGTTGAGGCTCAGGCAGAGAAATCCACCAGGAGCAGTAGGAACGACGAAAACAGAGTGCCGGAGCACAGATTCACATGCGCTTGATTTGTCATGCTCACTGATTTCAGCTTCGATGGATGACCGGTTCGAATCGTCGTCACCTGAGATGTACCGCGACCTAATTCATTTTAACACGAATGGAGTTTCTTTTGTTGCCCGTAAGTTATTGATCCGCAGTTGGTTAGCAGGTGTCTCCGTAGACGATAACGAGGCACGGAAATAGCGAACAGAGGGGAGGGGAATGGGACCGGCGCCTACCGCTTAGTTAGTGCCGAGACGAGGCGAAACAGAGCCGGGGCTTGTCGCTCATGATCACCCCGGAAAGACCCGCCGCGAGTGCAGGCCGCCGCCTCTAGTTCGTTGACAGCTGCAGTTTCCCGAGCTGATCTCGCGCCGGTGTGTTCTCCGGATGATTGGCTAACTCCTGCTTGAATTCGGAGATGGCCCGGTCGCGATGGCCGCTGGCATCCAAAATCATGCCGAGGATGTAATGAAAGCCGGAGGACTGTGGCGATCTCGCAATCGCACGTTCCCCGTTCTGCGTGGCATCGGCCAGTTTGTTTTGGCGCCACTGCGCCATTGCCAGGAAGATGTACTGATCAGAATCAGTGCCATCGATCTGAACCGCCCGCGTCAGGTACTCTTCGGCCTCCTGGTTTTTTCCAGCTTTCAGGAATTCGTGCCCGAGATTGTAGTTGGAGCGCCAGAAACGGGGATCGCGCTCCAACACTTCCTGGTACAGACGAATCGCCTCCGCAGACCGGCCACGAGCGGCCAGCGCGTTCGCGAGATTGTCTTTGAGATTGCTGCTCTCGGGAACAAATTTCAAGCCGTTTTCATAGAGCAGAACATCGCTTGCCCATGGCAATTGATTGCTGAACGTGCCAACCATCCCTGCCAAGGCGAGCAACACGAACACAGCCGGCTGCATTACGGACTTGCCTGGTTCCGTAAGGCTCCCCGGCAGTTGGCGAATGGCCAGCGCGATCAGAATGACGAATCCAACAGAAGGTAGATATAAAAACCGGTCGTGGACAAAGTCGTCGGGCGTGAGACCACGGAGATAGAGCACCGGTACAAGCGCAAGCAAAATCCAAGCACCGGCGAACTGCGCCACAGCGGCGTACTTCAGTCGGCGCGTCCAGAGCACCCCGCCGACGCCGATTGCAATCAGGAGTGCTGCCGGAAACACAAACGTCCTCAGCCCCGGATCAGCGACGTAGCGCAACGCGTAGAACTCACTCAACCGAATAGGCAATACCAAGTGACAGACGTCGAACCACAAGATGGAAGGCCAAGTGAGCACCATCGTCTTCCAACTGGGAACAGCGGCTTGACCGTTGACAACGTTTCTCATCGCAAACGATCGCGCCATCAGGTAAACCAACAGCACACCGAAAAATGCGGCGGACGCCTGGATGGATCTTGCCGCGCGCCGCCAAGTTTCGCTCCTCTCGGCAGCGAACAACCACGAGAACACAAGGATGAGAACGGGGAAAACCACGGCCGTCTCTTTGGTGAGCAACGCCGACGCGAACAGCGCCACCGAAAGCCCCAGCGCGCCGTTGCGCTCCTCTTTGCGATAGCTGAGGAAGGCAAGAAAACTGCCGAGCAGCAGGGCGGACATCAGTAGATCGTTGGCCGCGGAAACCCATGCCACATTCTCCACATGCGCGGGATGAACCCCGAACAGCAGACCCGCGATAAACGCGGTGCTGCGGTCCCTCACCAGTTCGTACGTAACCACGAATACCAGGTACGTAATGAGCACGTGAAGCGCCAGCGTCGCCAGATGCCACCATGCCGGCTTCAGCCCGAAAAGAGCGTAATTCGCGCACATCCAAAATGCCGTGAGCGGCCGGTAAAGGTGCAAAATGGCAGTGGAGTGAAACGCCTGCGGCACGCTACGAAAAGACTGTATGGCGGCGTTGCGGACAATGGTCACGTTGTCGTCATAAATGAAACCGAACGATAGCGTGCCGAGGTACGTAAAAGCCGTGATCGCGCACAGCAGAACTTCCATTACTCCCGGCTTGGCGAGGAACTGGGGCGGCGCGGCAAGTTCGCTATTTCGCATGGGGGTTTGGCGGTTAAGGAGACGAGTCATATGACCTTTGCCCAGCCCTGCAGGCCGAGGTTTTGCCGGCCTGCGACGGCGAGGTTTTCACCTACAAGTTGCTATGGTCTGTTTACGCTTCCCGCCTTACTGTTCTTCAAATCCTCATCGGCATGACGACGTAGCGATACTTGTACTCTTCTACGCCCTCGGGGCGGAGCTGGCCGGCCGATTGAGAGTCCTTGAACTCGATGCAGACGTTCTCACTCTCCGTGGCCTTGAGGAACTCGACCAGGTACTGCGAGTTGAATCCGATGGCCAGCGCATCGCCGCTGTAGTTGGTTTCAATTGAGTCCTCGGATTCGCCAGTCTCGGTGGAGGAGGAGGAGATGCGTAACTCGTTCTTCTCGAAGCGCATTTTGATGGCCCCAGAGCGTTCGTCGGCAAATTGTGCGACGCGCTGAATGGCTGCCTGCAGGTCCACCGTGCGGACACTAACGCTCTTGTTGTGCTCCTTGGGGAGCACCGCTTCGTAGTTGGGGAACTGGCCGGTTAGCTGGCGGGAGGTGAGCAGGCGCGAGCCCAGACGGAAGAAGAGCGTGGATTCGTCCTTCGCAAACTCCACAAATTCGATCTCAGGGGCGTTGAGTAGCGAGAGTAGCTCAACCATTGCCTTGCGTGGGATCAGTGTCTTCAGTTCGCCTGTAATGTCGAAGGAGAGGCCTTCCCTCGTGATGTGAGCGAGGCGGTGGCCGTCGGTCGCCACCATGGTGATGGATTCGGGCTTCAAGACCAGCAGGGCGCCGTTCAGGGTGTAGCGCGACTCCTCGTTGGAAATAGCAAAGACGGTTTTCGCGATGAGAGTGCGGAAGGTATGCGCCGGGATCTTGACGACCCCACTGACCGGAAACATCGGCACGCTGGGGAAGTTCGAGCGCGCCATGCCCACCATCTTGGTGATGGAGCGGCCGGCGCGAATATTGACCCAGTGATTCTCCAGCAGCTTGATGCTGATATCGCCATCGCCGAGAAGTTTTACGTAATCGAACAGCTTGCGGGCGGGAATCGTACAGGCACCGTCCTTCTTGACGGCGGCCGGACAACTGGTACGCAGGCTGAGGTCCAGATCGGTGGCGGTGATGGTCAGCTCGCCATCAGCGGCTTCAAAAAGAAAATTGGACAGGATGGGGATGGTGGTCTTGCGTTCGACCACGCCCTGGGTCGCAGTGAGTTCCTTTAGCAGGTCGGATTTGCTGACCGTGATCTCCATGGCGGTTCCTTGAGCGATCGCTGTCTCTGGCATATATCTCCCCAAAACCTTTCGCTGGCTATAACTTGCACTTATATCAAATTAAACCTAACAGAAACCAGCAGTAATAGTAGGCACTTCGGAAAAGTGCAAAACATAGGAAAATCTATCACTGTTCGGCACTTAGGGCGAGCAAGAGCTTGGAAAAAGAACAATATCGGGAAACAGGACAGTGGATGATTTGCCGGAACGCTTCGATTTTTGGCAGGTTATGCACAGAATAAACAGGGATTCCACAGCCTGAGAAGCACCGCAGTACGTAGTGAAAACCGTGAATTTGGTTTCCTGTGAAAAGCTTAGCGACTGTGGATGGGCGGTGAAAATTGTGGATCTCCATGACAGAGTAAGTTTCCGAACTTTTCCACGGCAGGCGGGGGGACGGCTTGGGACGGGGGGCAAGTAGCTGTGGTGTTTTCCCGTGATGGAAAGTTTTGCAAGCAGGTTTGCTACTGCTCTTAAACAACTTCAAAGGAAAACAATTACTAGCAGTAGCAGTAGGCGCTTCGGAAATGTGGAAAACCTGGGCAATGCTTTCAGTTGTATGTCTTTACGAGGGAAAACGAGGCGGAAAACAGGACCGGGCGGGCGACTGTTTGGTGGATGAAACAGAGAGTACGGGGGAAATGCGCCTAATTGTTCACTGGTTGCACAGATATTCCACAGGCTGAAAACAGGCAAAGAAATGCCCGGGGCACTGGAAGTGCAGCCCGGGCAGGTAGTTAGTTGCTCAACTGCTCTGTGAGTTTGTTGAGCATCCTGTTCAAATCCTTGTCGTCCTTGCGCTGCAGATTGATCTTCTCGATGGAGTGCAGGACGGTGGTGTGGTGCTTTCCACCGAACTGGCGGCCGATCTCAGGCAGCGATGCCTCGGTGAGGTGTTTGCAGAGATACATGGCGATCTGCCGTGGAAAGACGATCTGACGCGAGTTGTTCTTCGCCTTGATCTCAGGAATACGCAAGCCAAACTGCTCGCTCACCATCTTTTGAATGGCCTCGATGGTCACCTTTCGGCTCTGTTGGTCAATGATGTTCTTGAGGACCTGTTGCGCGGTGGTGAGATTGATTTCTGCCCCAGTCAGCGAACCATAGGCGACCAGGCGGATCAGTGCGCCTTCGAGTTCGCGGACGTTGCTGCGGATGTTGCTGGCGATAAACTGGCAAACATCATCAGGGAGCACGACTTGATCGCTCTCCGCCTTCTTCTGCAGAATTGCAATCTTGGTCTCCAGATCAGGCGGCTGAATATCGGCGATCAATCCCCACTCGAAGCGGGAACGGAGGCGATCTTCGATCTCGGCCAATTCCTTCGGAGGGCGGTCGCTGGCGATCACGATCTGCCGGTTGGTATCGTGCAGCGCGTTGAAGGTGTGGAAGAACTCCTCCTGGGTGCGCTCTTTTCCCGCAAGGAACTGAATGTCATCGATCAGCAGCACATCGACCCCACGAAAGCGATCACGGAAACTGATCATCCGGTCGTGTTTAATGGAGTTGATCATTTCGTTGGTGAACTTCTCGGTGGAGAGATAAACGATGGAGCTGTCGGGTTGACGCAGCTTGACCTCATGGCCGATCGCCTGCATCAGGTGGGTTTTTCCCATACCCACGCCGCCATAGAGAAAGAGGGGATTGTAAGCCTTACCGGGGGCAGTAGCGACGGCCAGAGCTGCCGCATGGGCAAACTGATTTCCGCCGCCAATCACGAAGCCGCCGAAGGTGTAGCGCGGATTGAGTTGAGCCGCACCGTCAAAATCAAAGCGTGACTGCGCCGCCGGACGGAGGGAAGTTCCGTTCAATCCGCCATTGTGGCGAACCACCGGAACCGGAGCCGGCTCCGGCTCGGGCGGCGTGGTGACAAACTCCACATCCTCGTAGGTAAGGCCCAGATTCTCGATGGCTTCAAGAATCAGATCGTTGTAGCGCTCTCCAATGGTGCAGAACTCAGGGGATGGAACGGCGACGAAGAGTTTGCCATCGGCGTCGTGGCTGAAGCGTGTGGGCTTGAACCACGTGTCATAAGAGTGGCGGTTGACCTTCTTTTCGAGGGCATCCAGGATTTGCATCCAGGGATTCGGAGTTGACATAACCAAAGCTGACATGTGTCGACCATTGTCCTAAAAGTCAAGCCCGCGAGCTTCCCTGCCTTAGACATTGTGGAAATGCTAAGGTGGCCCTGCTGGGGCTTGGCTGGACGGATTTTTAAATGTCGTCGCTGAACAGACTCAACCGCACAGGCTTAAAAAAATAGCCCTGTGAAGCTGGAGGGTGCGGAGCGTGAAATTCTACTTGTACTCGTGACTGGGCAGGCCCAGCAAAACACTAACTGCAGTCGGATACTAGCACGAATACAAATCTCAAAATTCACGTCTCCGAACATTTCTTGCGACGGAGGTGTACTCACTTTTCGCCATTTGATAGCGGTTCGTCAAGAGGGAAATGAACGAATGCAACGCAGAAGGTGCAGAGCAGGGGCAGAAAAATGTACGATGGGACAGAGCGAGGGTAACCAGACCGGTTGGTGCAGTTTGGCCGAAGGGGCATCCTTCATTTATACTTACCCTTTGCTCATCGACATTTCTTGAAGCAGGAGCAGTCAGTCAAATGCCTAAACGG
>CAZLZA010000086.1:0-19516 GCA_964563875.1 uncultured Acidobacteriaceae bacterium | reverse complement strand
AGGACACCGCCCTTTCACGGCGATAACGCGGGTTCGAATCCCGCCGGGGACGCCAGATTCTAAAGCACTTAACTTTTGTCCGCACGTCCCGAAACGTCCATTAGGCTTGCCCCATTGCCATCATCGCCTGCGGCATGACCTGTGCGACCACGCGCTCATGCGCTGCTTTCTGGTCCTCACGCACGCTCTTGGCGTAAAGTTCGAGCGTCACGCGGACGTTGTGGTGCCTAAGCTGATCCTGCACAACCTTGACGTTTTCCCCGTTGGCCACCAGCAGCGTAGCTAGCGATGAGCGGAAGGAGTGCCAACCCAGCATGTCATCCTGCTTGCCGATGATTTTCTCCACCACCGGACGGATATAACGCTGGAAGTGTGTACCGAGCCGCACCGGCTGCCGGCCGCTGCGCACCGTGGACGCGAACATCCAGTCATCATCTTTGCGGTACTTCGACGCGACGCGCCACAGCAGCAACAGGTGGATCACCTGGCGCGCAAGCGGCAGAGTGTTGCTGCGCGACTTCGTTCCCTCGCGCACCACGCCCACGGCAACCGAGCGCACGCTGGAGAGAGTACCATGGGCCACGTTGATGTCGCTCCAACGCAGACCAGCGATCTCCGAGGCCCGCAGTCCGGTCACGGCATCAAGGATCGTCATCGCCTGCTCGCGCAACGGCAGCTCTTCGAATATCTGCTGCATCTGCTCGGGAGCGATGATTGCGCGGACGCGAGTAGCCTTCGCGGACTGACGGACTCCGGTTGAGGCGCCACGACGCCCGGAGGAGCCGCCCTGGCCGCAGATCGGGTTGCGAACTGCGAGCTCCCACCGTACCGCGTGGGAGAAGATGGCACTCAGGATGTTGCGGATTTTTGCCCTCGTCCCATCCATGCGCTTGATGCCCTTCAGCCACTCTTCGACTTCCATCGTGCGAATATCTTCCGCCCGTTTCTTGCCCCAGCGCGGAATGATCCAGTTGTCGATGTAGCCTGCTTCGGTGCCCTGCGTACTGGCTGCCTTGTTGATGAGCTCCTTCTGGCGGTAGTGGAGGATGATGCTCTCCAGTGTCATACCGTGCTTCGAGGCGAGCTCAGGTGAATTGATAATGACGCGCTGCTTGTCGATTGCCTTGCGCAGCTTTGCGTCGGTGTCCAGGTCCTCTGCGGTGCCGAGAATATCGCTCGCCCTGCACCGTTTTCCATCGGGTTCAACCTTCCACCAGCGGAATTCGTAGACCGTGGTGCCATCCTTACGCACCACCGGCCGACACGATCCCGCTTGATAACGAGCTCTTCCCATTACAGCTCTCCGTTCTGGGAGTCGCCCGAGCAGGTGGAAGCATTGTACCCGTTAGGGACTAAACAGGCATCAAGTTCTGATTTTCGGAACCGCCAGCCGACCATGCCCGGGATCTTGTGCGCAGGAATGCGGCCGGACTTTGCGAGTTCGCTCATGCGCTTGTGGCCGCTCTTGGCACCTCCCAGATTGAGATAGGCCGAAGCTTCGCGGGTATCCATCCAGTGATCGGGTTCATGGGTGGGCCGTGTGCTCATAGCGTAACCCTCATGGATGTCAGGTTCACAATTCATCGGCCTCCTCTGCTGGTGAGCTTTCGAACGTCTCATGGATTCGGAAAACATCTGTTTTTGGATACACGCTTCCCGCTCCGCGCGCCGACGTAGAATCAATCGTTTGCACAGGCCCCACGAAGGGGGTTTTTGGAACACTGGCTGGAACTACCAGCCGATATTCCCAGAGTCCACCGTCGTACCGGCGCTTGCTCTCCACCACGTAGCCGCCAAACTTCGGCTTGCGAAGATCGCGGAGGCGCGCTGAGATTCCGGTCTCGGTAGCGTGAGCAAGCAGGCAAGGTTGCGCTCGGTCTGCCGTCTTGCATCGCAGGCAGATCCCTTGCGCCATCTCGTGTGTCGTCAGAGCCTGCACAATCTCTGCAACCGTTCTCCAAGCTCCATCAGCCATGAATTCACGGACGGTATCGAGCTGGTGCGCCATCCGCTTGTGGTCTTTTCGCACGTCGTATTTCCCATCGAATGGGGGAACACGCCGCGGCTTTGGGTCGAAAGAAAGCGGCAATTGAGAAGCCGTCATTGCGCCCCTCCTTGCCGCGGCCTCAGGTCCGGCTCATACTCCAGCGTCCGTTCGTTGAACGTCACGTGCACCGGGCCCTTCACACCGTCGCGCATTTTCCCGATGAAGATGTCGTCGTAACCAGTGAATACGCCGTTGTCCTCTGGCCGATGAGGAAGAAGCACAATGTTGGCCGCAGCCTCGATGCTTCCTGATTCCTTAAGCCACTGCACGTTGGGGATGGCGTTCACATCTTTTTTCAAGTCGCGCGCCAGGTGATGCAACACAATCAGCGCCACCTTCTCCTCCCGCGCAAACTGCCTGAGAGCCTCAATCGTGTAATTGATCTTCTCCCGGGTGTCTCTCCCGTTCGCGTAGAAGGCCAGAGCCGTCAAGTGATCGATGATCATCAGCTTCATTGCCCGCCCTTGCTGTGTTCCCCGCCGAGCGGCCATCCTCGAATAGGCAATCAGTTTTTCCACTCGCATCTGCCGTGTCCGCAATTCCAACGGAAGGCTCGCCAGCTTGGCAGCCGCTTCCTCGATCCTCTCTTGATCACGCTTCTCATCACTCCACCACTGCGGATTGCGAAGCTTCGACGGATGCACCCCGCTCATACTCGCTAAGCACCGCCTGATCACCGGATCGCCGGCCATCTCCAGCGACCAGAACAGCACTCCATCTCCCCGCAGCGCGTTTGCCCGCGCGATCTGCAATGCGTAGGCTGTCTTCGCCCGCTCCGGCAGGGCACCAATCACCATCACCTCGCCCGGTCGCAACCCTCCAGTAGTCTCGTCAAGCCCGGGGATTGCCAGACTCATTCCAAGCAGATCGCGCTGGCAAGTCCGCTCTTCCTGCATCGTGGCCACCACCTCGAGTACTTGTGTCCGCAGGTCGGGCTCCTCGCTAATATCGGACTGGATGCTCAACAAGGATTCACCAGCCCACGCCAACAGCGCATCCGACTTCGCATCGGCCAACAGTGCTTGAGCCACAATGGCGTTGCCTGTATGCAGCAACTCCCGCAGCTTCGCCTTCTCCTTCACGATCCGGATATAATGTTTCAACGAAGAGCGCCGCGGCACGCCGTCTGTGAGCGAAGCAAGGTATCCGGCGCCACCGACGGCGTCCAATGCCTTGCGCTGTAAGAGCCGCACCGTCAGAGTCACGGTGTCCACTACCGAGTTCTCCGCTATCAGTTCCGCCATAGCCGCGAAAATTTGGGAATGGGCATCCAAGAAGAACTCATGAGAGGCGATGCCAACACACACTTCAGACCACTGCTCGTTATCGAGTAGTACTCCTCCAAGGATTGACCGCTCAGCCTCAGGCGAAGCAGGCAGCCCACGATCCAAGTCCAACGCAGGGGAAGCCATCACTCGCCCTCCAATGACAGGCGGTGACGCTCTGTCAACGTCAACACAGGCTCTGTGCTCACCGGCTTCTGGTTATCGGCGTGTGGGTTCTCGAAGACGGCATCGTCGTTGCGGTATGACTTCTCCCGCATCAACTTCGCAAGGGGGAGCATGCGATATTCCGCAGGCTTCCACTGCGATTTAATTACCTTCGCGATCGCAAGTACTCGGTCCCGCACATAGGTGGACGCTTCCTGCGCGGAGCACTTCCGATCCTCGATTTCGGCTTCGATGGCCTCAAAGATCATCCGTTCCGTGCCGCTCGAACTGTCCTTGTATGGCCAAGCGTTCTGGATTTCTCTGGTAAACGACTCCCCGTCAACGTCCGGCGACGAGCCTAAGCCATTGCCTAAGCCAGAGCCTAAGCCAAAGCCTACCTCACCACTGGTTACGGAATGGCTAGCCAGTGGTTCGCCAGTGGTTTCCACGCCGAGAAACTTACGCAAAGCCTCTGCTGGAGGCACCGCGCCGAGTTGCTCATGCTTCCTATCGACGCGACTCGGAGAAGGCAGGCGTCCAGGTTGATTGATCCCGATCCAGTATCCCCATGATTTGCCGCCGCCGTCGGTCCACCGAAATAACAGCTTGACGCGTTCCAGTTCGGCGAGGATCTGCTCCACCATCTCAATGGTGACTTCGGGACGGTTGTATGCGTAAACCTGCGTGTACACGAGGCGCGTGTTGCACTCAAAGCTCCCGTTTGCTCTTGCCAATGGGACGAGGTTCGCGAACTCTGGCCGGATCCAGGCGGGCTCGATGGTCGCGATCTTGTCGCTGCGCCAAAGTCCTTCGCCATCGACGACTCTTTTCGGCATCATCGTGCCTCCCGTGCTTCGACCAGTGGCACATAGGGCGCGAGGGAGGAGGCGAGTTCCAAAGCTCTGGGGGTTTGTTCGCGACGGAGTAGCAATATCGACTGAGCCAGATGCGCGGCGGCGTGGTGGTAGGAGTTGGGTTGGAAGTGCGTTTTTATTGACTTCTCTCGCTCTTCGGTGCAGACTTTCATTGCTTGGCTACACTTTCTCCTGCGCGCCTGCGCAGGTATTCCGATTGACCAGCGGCCGATTGCCGTCGGGCGTTTTGTTTTGCACAAATGAAAAAGCCCGCTGATTGCGGGGCTCTTCGAAGTTCGAGGCACATGCTGCGCTTTTGTTTCTAATGACAGTCGCGATCCTGCCCCCGCTCCATTGATGGCGCTTGCTCCGTATATCCGCCCTCGTCCAGAAACCGAGTTAGTTCCCGCGTGGTGATCAGTCGGCGTCGAAATGCCGGAACTGCTCTGATCGCTCCGGCCCGGATCAATCGATCCAGACTCCGCGTACTCACTCCAATTGCGCGAGCTGCTGCAGCACGCGGCAAAGCCAAAGCCTCGTTCATCACTGTCTTGTTCATTCTTTTCTCCGCTCTCTGTATAGCTGCAATCGCACGCTACTGGGTTAATTGCCTAATGGAGCGCCGCACGGTTTAGAGCTGAAGTGGTCTGATGGATTTGTGGTCTTGTTTGGGGCAAAGTGAAGGCTGGGGTTGTACGCAAAATACTTCGGCGCCACCGCGTCGCGCACCATCTGCATTACCCGAACACCACCAGACTCACGCGCTTTCCAGGTACGGCGATTGTCCATTTTCGATGCATCCGGCCCTCGGTCCGCTCCCCGTGTTGCCGAACGCGGGATTACACGCTCAGGACGCCGATCATCAAGGATCGCCGCCGCAATCTGAATATCCCCAGTCTCATTGACGTGCTTTGTTCCCGGCTGCGCGAGCAGTCGCTGATAGTCAGCAGCCCTCACGTACCGGACAGGAACATCGGTGAACGGATTTTGCTGACAGGTAAATACACGGAATCGACGCGCCATCGACTAGCCCTCATAGGAAGCACCACTTTTACGCGGATGCGGCGTTACAGACCTTGTCTCGTCGCCCCCTGAGTTGTCAGGAAGTGACTTAACAATCGTAAGGCTGCTTTTTTAGGTTTTAGCTGGCGTATTAGCTGGCGCGTAGTGGCGTGTCGCGGCGCATTGGCTGACGTGAACTGCTCAATAGAGGCTTGCAACGTGCGGAGAGATGCGCGGAAAGGTGTTTTCTTACCCTTCTGCTATTGGATTTAAGATTCTGTTTTTTCTGTCAAGGGAAGATTCACTAATTGTCGTTTTGCTTCAAGTTCCAAGTCTTTGAGCCGACGAGCTGAGATGCTGTGCTTGATCCCTGCAAACTCCCGAGCGAGTTCGCGGGTAGAACGTCGGAGGCACACTGCGAGCACTTTGCCTTCAAGGTGGCTATCCCCGCGGGTTATTGAGAACACTTCCAAACCTGGGTGTTCTTGTTTGAGTCGCAGGAAATCCTCTTCTGGCACTCCTTTTTTCAAGACACCTTTGATGAAGTCAAGCTCCCCGGTTAGCTTGTGAACGCACTCAAGACGAATATCTGTCTGGTACCAGAGCCGTGACGCTCCGGACGTGCTAGTCTCTTCGACAGAGATGTGTGCCCCATGGATCGGCTTCGAAGCAGCAGCCTCGTCCGCCATCGCTGGTGCTTCAGTTTTTCTTAGTTGAATTTGCAGATCGACCTTCTTGGCCACCTCCTTAAGTGCGCCCTCAAACCGATCCAGTGCAAGTTTGAGAGGTGGCGTGCTGCTAGTCCATGTCTTTCCTGTTGGAGCATCTAACCACGGGATCGGACGCCGACGTGCGCGTTCCCACACAGCGTAAAAGAGCGCGTCTCTAAATTCCGCGAATAGTCGTTGCATAAGATGCTCGAGGCAATTCCGTTTCACATCCTGCAAGAACTGCTTTGTTACCTGATGTCCGCCGCGTTCGTATTCCTCACAGCAGATCTCGAGCGCCCCTTCACATAGTTCCCGAGCAAACTGCGCCGCCTGGCTGATCGCATACCACTCGTCGCGCGCCATCATGTGCCAGTAAACCTTGTTCCTATTACGCGCGGAATCCACCAGTATGAGAATCCGTGCTCTGATTCTCTGCGCATCGAGCCCCATCGATACGTTGTCCCATGCGAGCTCGTATTCGTCAACCAATCCCTTCCGGGCATGAAGGAGCTGATCTAACAATTCGCGGGAGGCGGGCGACGATCCCTTGGTTGGGGCGGACTCGCCGAGAGACTCTAGATTGCTGGCCACGTACTCCAGCAAAGGGCGGGACTCAGGAAGGTACTGGGCTCCCAACTCCATTGCGAGCCAGTCGATTTCTGATGCTTCCTTATGGGTAGCGTTTTCCGTGTTATTAGGTGAGCTGGATGCGTTCTCACTGGCACCGGCCTGGGAACCGTTCGCCAGGTTGGCAAGCAGCACTTCTGGCATCGTTCTGAAGTAGCTATCTTCAGGGATCTTCAATGCTGGAGCAGCGCACTTGAGCCACTCGCGTACGAACTTGATGTGGTCCAGAATCGCGTGACGAGCCGGGTAGATGACGTTCCAAGTTGTCCGTTCATCCGCCGGATCGTGTTTCTCCGACTGTCGCATTCGGAGAATTGCAATCATGAATTCGCAGATTGCCGTCGTATCGCAAAAATAGTCGAAAAGGTCGAAGCCGTCAGACTGCTGATAGCTGACTTTGTTGCTGTCCTTCACTACCGAACTTACGTCTGGGTCCAAGCCGTCCCCGTCGTTAAGTTCGGCTGCCCTCTCTTTTCGTTTCTTCCACTCATAAACCTTGTCCCTGTATACCACCGACTTCTCTAGCAATATCTGTAGGTCGTCAGTGGACATCTGTTCTTCTGGCCCGGATACTGGAGCCTGATTCGGCTTTATTTCCTGCGCTGGCTTGGATGTTTGCCTGGGTGCTTTCTCTTCTGGCATGGTCACCTTTCCCGTGACACTTCCCATTTCTTGATCAGGAAGGCGAGGATGGGAAGATCCCCGCCGTATCGCCGCCGATGATCAGTCAGCAGCTATCCTGCAGCTCAGATTCTACTCTGCCTGGAGCTTACGCTCGGCCGCTTTCTTCGTTCGTGCCGCAGCCGCTGCCTTCGATGCTTTTATCGCAATCTCTTGCCTTCGTTCAGGGGACAGTTTTTCGGATCGAGCTCTTGCCCCGATCTTGCCCAGTTCACGCATCGCACGTGTAACTTCCGCTGTCTTGACAGCCTTCGTCCTGTACTTCTTTGGGCTCTTATCGTTCGCCATGATGTGGATTATCTACCATGCGTCAAGGTGAATCAATGATAAAAAGCAAAGACTGTTGATTATTTTTGTTGACACACGAGCGGGAGTGTTCTAAAAAGGTTGCATAAAGAAACGCGCCGCGCAGGTGTTACTAGCACCCACACGACGCTAACCGATGTCGCCTACGAAGGAGGCAACATGGCTACAAAGCACATTAGCATTCCGTCTGCTTTCACTCAAGAGCAACCCATCTCACGCGTGGCCATCTATGCGCGAGTCTCCACCCTCTCCCATGGCCAAGATCCCGAGATGCAACTCGCCGAGCTGCGCGAGTACGCTGCGCGCCGCGGCTGGGTCATTTCCAGTGAGTACGTGGACGAGGGTATCTCTGGGACGACAGAATCCCGCCCGCAGTTGAATCGACTCATGACCGATGCGCACCGACGCAACTTCGATGCCGTGCTTGTGTGGAAGATCGATCGCTTTGGACGATCTCTGAAGCACCTGGTCAACGCTCTCGCCGATCTCTCCGCGTATGGTGTCGCCTTCGTCAGCTTGCGAGACAACATAGACCTGTCCACCGCTTCCGGTCGGCTGATGTTTCAGATTATCGGCGCCATGGCTGAGTTCGAGCGATCTCTCATCCAAGAGCGTGTGCGCGCCGGTCTGCGGAATGCTCGCAACAAGGGGAAGCGCCTAGGCCGCCCGCCAGTAGTCGTCAACATCTCAGAGATTGACCGTCTACGTGTCTCCGGGCTCGGCTGGCGCTCTGTTGCGAAGAAGATGGGACTCGGAGTCGGCACCGTCGTCAGGGCGTCTCAGAAGTTCCCGGCGCAGTCAGTTTCGATCTGTTCTCGGTAGTCTAACCTCGCCTGATAGCGCGACGGTGTCGTGTCGTCAGGCGCGCTAACCGCATTTTGTCGAAAGAGGAGACAGCAATGGATAACGTATCGCCTACGCCCAAAAGCAACCTGACCACAGTCGGTGAACTCTGCAATGCCCCGCGCACCGAACAGCAATACCCTCACGGGAGAGTAGTCGTTGACTTCGATGGAAGTAAATTCGCCCACATCAAACACCAGGATAGTGACTCAGTTTCGGGGCCCGAGGGTAGATGGATTATCGGATTCCACGGCTTCGATGAATCGTATATGACGGCTGTTCCAGATTCCGCCTGCGTGATTAATCCCAGTGATCGTGGCGCTGTAGCCACGATGCTTCGAGAGTATGTCCCCATCGAAGATGTAGATGAACTCCTAGGCGTGCTCATGGAGCGCAAACGCCGCACGGAAAGAAATTAGCTGGATGTTTCCACCGCGCCATGTGAGGTAGCGAGAGCCGTAGAGGGTATCAGCTCTTCGGCTCTTTTCTCTGTAACTTGGTCACCTTCGAAAGCCCCTTCTGCTTCTTCACCAGCGCCTTCTCACTTTCGATCATGGTACGCAATTTGGCCGCTGCTTCCACATCGCCGAGCCTTGCGGCTTCCATTAGCTTGCGGGCCTTCTCAGCCTTGGTTGTCATCGCACGAGTTTGAGCCGCTCTGATAGGGTTCGTCAACCCTGCCGCGCATACAATGGAACGCAAAGGAGCGACGTATACCGATCAACAAAGACAAGACAACTGAAGAGATAGCTCATTCGTCCACGCTTGACGAGCTGCGCACCGATCCCGCCGAGACCCTGACCATAGAAACGAAGGAATCGCCAAGCCCATACGACCGGGTGCGACGCCTAGCGAAAGTGTACGTGGAGTCGCCGAGGGAGACGCGCAAAGAACTGCTGCGCGCCGAACTGGCGAAGATGGGACCCTAAGCCCTCACGGGAATAGAAGCCATTCGCCGCGAGATGGTCAAAGCGGGAGCCGAGACTCCCGCCTCATGGAACCATTCACTGCGCAGCTAGCGATTCCGCGTCGGCGCTCTGCCCTTCAAGTACCCACCTGACGTCGCCGTAAGGCAGTTTCAGGCGAACCATCGGAGCAAGCCTGGAGAATCTGTGCGGTGTAACAGTGCCACACCGCGAACAATTCAACGGCGGTGCGTAGTTGATATTGTCCGGCATGCCGAAGCCGCACTGCCTGACGGTCTGACACTTCGTGCAGGCAAACATCGTGCCTACACCCTGCTCCCGTTCCACTTCCGCTGATTTCTTCACTGTCCTATCCCTCTTATAAATTCCGATTTCCATTACAGAGTCTGTTCATCGAACGACGCCTCAAACGCTCCCACCTTGGTTGCGTCAAATGTCACTTCGGTAACTAGCCGCCTCCTTAATCGAGTCGTAGAGTGGGAGCATGCAGGCCCACCATCGTTCAGAACTTCGTGCTCGCGACCATGTCCACATCACGGCGCTGTCCAGCTTGCGGACGTGCGCGCTCGTGGTCGCATTGTTCTTGTGTCTGCCGCTTTGCGCCTCTGCAGCAACTCACAAGCCTCCCGCTAAGCGCGCTCATGCTGTCGTGACAGCGGCCGTGCAGGAAGCAGACGCGGGCATCCTCTTGGCACCTTGGGAATTGATGGCGCTCAAGATCGGCTCCGTGCTCGGCGCGCTCCTGATCCTCTGGCATTTCGAATCAGTCAGCGGCATCCGGTGGGAGCATTCCCGCGAGTTGGAGGCACTAGTCCGCCGCTCACAGGCTGAGCTAAATGCGAAGGCCGCAGAAGTCGCCAAGGCCCAACTATCGACCGAGGAAGTCCGGAAGCAGCGCGACGCGTGGAAGCTGGAATATGGGAAGCCCCGGAACCTTTACGCACCCGCTGAGCTTCGCAAGATTCTCGGACAGTAGGCAGGCGGTTCCTCTATGGCCAAGAAGAAGCAAACTGAGCTCATCCCGACCGCACAGGACGTCCAGCTACTGCTCCGCATCCGGAACAGTCAGTTCACCAAGAGCACCGAACTCTGTGACATCGCCCTGCGCGCCGGAATTGCCAAGAGCAAACCGCCATTCTATGCGCGGATGGAAAAGCTGATCAAAGGCGGACTGATTGATGTTGTGGAGGAACACGCCGGCAAGTACAGCATCCACGCAATTACGAAGCTCGGTCTCCAGCGCCTTGAGGAACAACAGCACCACCTGGCCAGCCTCACCTCGCACGCCAGCGCGCCGCCGAAGCGAGAGGAGATTCCGCACGCTCTGAAGTTGAACGAGATTCGGGACCGGTTGGAGTCCGACTGGGGCGCACAGCAGTGGATCACGGCCCTTGAGATCGGTGCAGCCAACCTGGACGGTGATGGTGACGTCTTCGCGAAGGACTATGACGCGGCCTTTTGGCTGCCACGGACGGAGTGGAAGAAACCGCCGATTCGTATTTCCCTCGAGTACGAGCGCACGATGAAAGCCGCCGGCCGATACTCCGAGATCGCCGCGAGCCTCGAGCGTGAGCGCTCTGTGTCGTTCGTGCTGTACGCTTGCGATTCAAAACGCATGATCATGCCAATTGCGGAACAGATGCGCACCGGGCGCGCCGTCTTCACCACCGCGCACGCCCTCCTAACGTACGGTGTGACGAGCCCCGTGTTCTTCTGGGAGGGGCAGAACATCCGCCTTGCTCACATCACCGATATTCTGGCTGGAATCCCCTAAACTCCGCAATTTTGCCGAAGTGGAACGACATCAGAACACGAGTGGAATGGGCTGGAATGAGCGCCCAGCAAGGCTTCTCCTTTCATCAACTTACGTCCTGACTAATGCCGTATAGTATTGCGGTTCCAGTGGGGCATTTTCTCCGCTTCTCAGGTGGTTCTGGTCAGGGCGTCGTCCCTCCGTCGCTATGGTCTGAGGGAAGGGAGTTGGCCCCTCGTCGCGGGGTTGCGGGTGCCTTTGCAGTGGTCAGGCTGCCGTTCGTTGTTTCCTAGTTTCGTCGTCCTCTCCTAGTCGCTCCGGGGAGGGGGTGCAAAGGTTCTGGTCGGGTGCGTCGCGAGTCGTTCGGTTCTGGGGTCAGTGGGGATGCTGGCCCCGGTCCCTGCCTTGTTGGGTGTGGGGCATTGTTGAGGTGGGGCTCCTGAGCGCTGGCCGCCGGTTGCGCTTCAGGCGGTGTGTTCCAAAAACCCTATCGGTATCACCCTGCTAAGTTAATGATTCTGCGCTGTCGATGTGGCATGGTTTCAGCGTTCCAGAAGGAAGTGTTTCTGGCACTGGTGATTCCTCCATTGAGGGTCGAAAGACAGAGTGCTTTCAGCTTGTACTCTGATTTCCGAAGGACTATCCTTCGGCCCTTGGAGACTGCAGATATGAAACGAACGATGAAGAACGTGATTCCAGTGATCGTTGCTGTACTGCTGCTGGCAAGTGTGACGTTTGCCAAGAGCAAACCCGAGCAAAGCTATCCGCTGACAGGCACGGTGGTGAGCTTTCATGCTGAACAAGAAGTGCGTGCATCCGATGGGAATGCACACACTTATGAGCGCCGGGTGTACGTCGTAAAAACTGCGTCTGGCACGCTGGAGGTTACCGGATGGGAGCATGGTTTCCGTAAAGCTTCTAAGCGCCCACCGCTTTCCGTCGGACAGAGCTTGGCCTACCGCACGGATGGGAAGTTCCTCTATACAGTCTTGGAAGACGGCAAGGAACACCGCTACGCCATCTTCGCAGCAAACTGACCTCGATCCCAGACGCGAACCAGCGATGAGCGGCGCCGAACTGTTCATTCGCGCCGCTCGTTACTGTTGTGATGTTGGCCACTTAATCGCGATGCGCCACGGTGCGTTTAATGGTTCGTTGCCGTCCTCCGGTTCGCACCGGAGATTCGGCTCCCGAAGCTTGGCGCAGTGCTCCGCTGGAGGCAGCACGCGGTAACGAATCTGGAGGCGGAACCGATGACGGCTCAACCGAGATCCTAGACGCGCGGCTGCCGCGGCGGATCGCCCGCCCCACAACCTCAGGGTTAATGCTGCGATTCGCTAAGATGCGCGTCATCGCAGGAATTCCCACCGCTGCCAAAGGATGCCCGCTGAATAACGCTGTGGCGGGAGCTACGAGGCTGTCCCAGCCAATCATGCGGGTGCCGGAACCGGATGGGTTCAGGTTCTGATTAACGGCATCGGACACCCTGCCGAGCATCGCTATCTGATGAAGCTCTTCCGGGGTAAACAGCCCTCCCAGCCGTTCAAGGTTCTTGAGCCGCTTCGTGATGTTGCGCGGATCCAGAACTCCAGTGGCTTTAGGGTCCAACACATCGTCCAGAATGGTCTGACGCAAATTGCGTGCGGTCTCCGGGGATGCTTCGGAAATCATACGTAGGTATTGCGGGTCTAGACGTGAGAGCGTCGATGCTGCCTGCATTCCGGTATTGGCCCGCACGACGCTATAGAGAGGGCTCTGCGGGTCATCATAGGTTTTCTTCATCTGCCGCCAAGTGTCGTTGGCTTCGCGGAAGGTTGCGGCCTGCTCCGGAGTTAACGTCGTAGCGGTATCGGTCATCACATCATCAATATGGCCGACCATCTGCTTGAGCCATCCCTCGGCCTGGGTGCCGACGATCTGCGGATTCGAACGGTACTCGTTCATCAGGTCCGAACGGAGGCGCTGAAGATCACTCCAAGTATCCGGGGGCGGCTCTTTCGGCGCGGTTCCATCCCATGCCGAGGTGTCCACTGCAGGAAGCGCCCCTCCATGAGAATGAGAAGCCTCAGACTTCACACCGTTAGCAAGGTTGTCAAGAATCGACCATGCGCGCTTCGGGAGAAGTTCGGGGTGCTTCTCGTAGTAGTCTGAGAAGTCGCCTACGATCTTCTTCGCCTCTGCTTGAATGCTAGAAGTATCAGGCTGCGAGTTCCCAACCTCTTTGGTGAGCTGGTCGAAGCCATCCTGCGCCTGCGACTCAAGCCCCTGCTGATGCTGCTGCAGTGCCGCCTTTCCGGCGTTTCCTACCTGCTCTTTACTTGCTGTTCCATCGCTGAAGCCCATCTGATTGCGCAACCTGTCCAGCCACGACTGCACGGCCACGATGTTACGCGCATCGTTGGCACGAATCGGACCGCTGCCAGCGATGGAGCTTTCCGTGCCGTGCTTGATGACGGTCGGCAGGGGCGCTCCAGTCGCCTGCTGAAGATCCAGGTTGACGCCGTTATCCTTTGCCGCTTCGTACACGTCGCGCTTTGTATAGGACGAGCCCTGCACCGGCTCATCTACCAGGTCGGCATAGCGTCCGGTGCCAGCAACTCTATTTCCGACTCTCCGCGAAGCATCCAGTGCAGTGCTCCCCATCGCCTGCAACGGTGGCGGGACCAAAGATCCTTGGGTGCTCGGAGCCTCAAATGGCGCGCTTTTAACCGTTTCGATTGCCTTGGGAGCCAGCGCGTACGTCAGTCCTTCGACAGTCGCACCGGCGACATCACCGGTCCCCGCGCGCTCTCCAATACCAGCGGCAAGTGGTCCGGCAAACGGAATGGCGGCTGCTATTGAGTGCCCCATCGATTGCGAGGTATTCCCCTGCTCGGCCTCCCGTTTTGCCGTGCGGTATTCGTTCACCTGTGGCGCAACCGTCCGGTCATAGACCGCTCGCAAGGCATCCCCGGGATTATCTCCTTGTGCGATCGCTTCCGCCGTCTCCGGGATGAACCCGAGAGTGTTGACCACTCCACGAGTAATGCCTCCAGCGATACGTCTGCCCAACGGCATATCTGGAGTGGTTTCAGCCTGCTGGCTTAATGACTGCACAGTGCGCGTGATTGGACCCGGCTGCTGTGTGACGGGCAGCTTCACCGGAGGACGATAGCCGGTCTGCGCCGCGAAGCTTTGGGGATGGCTGACTGCCATCGTTCCGAACGGAACAGCCTGTGGGCCATGCGAAACTGCCATCGGAACGGTCTGCGGAGTAGGTGTAGGCCGCGCAGCAGGTAGCGGCTGCACTGGGCCAACGGGCTTATCATCGTCATTGGCCACGGGTAGCGGCTGGACTGGGCCTACAGGTTTGTCATCGTCGGCAGCGCTATTCTGCGCATCTTGATCTTCGTCGTTATAGGACATTTGTATACCCTCTTCGTCACCACGTGACGTTGTGTTTGAAAGTTGGATGGAATCGAGCTACCATGGGCATCCGTGAGCTACACCGTCTATCCGCGCCGTTCCTATGCCGCTCAGCATCTCTTCACGGCGTTGCGCACGTTGCTGTGGTATACGCTGCCGCCGGCGCTGCTTGGGGCAACCGTGATGGTGTTCTTTACTCTTGTCCTGCTGATTCTCAAGGATTACCCACACTGGGAGATATTTCGCGGAGTGACCATCGCTTGCGCCATGGCCGGACTCCTTGCCTGGATGATCCGGCAAGTGATCCGCATCATCCAGGTCGCCCGCTACTACTGCCGATAGCTAATACGCTGGTCCGAGCTTGTTCCCCTTCCCGTCCACGTAGTAACTCTTGCCGCTCGCGTACTTCTGGATTCCCACCGCTCCCGCAGGTCTAGGAGGCGGCTGTGTGACCGGTGGCCTGGATGCAGGCGGACGAGTGTTCTGGTTTGCCGTTCCTTGCCCTTGTACACTTAGGCCGCCCTGAGCCACAGTTGCACCCTTGCCGAGCCGATCCGCCAAGCCCCGAATCTGGGCCGTCTGGCGCAACAGGTAATCGAGGTCTGGAGTTTGAGCACCCGGAGCCATGCTTACGAGGCGGTCAACTTGGGAATCCGAAACGCTGCCTCCAGCGGACTTGCGCAGAGCCTGCAGGTTTTCTCTGTATGCTTTGATCCCAATGACATAGTTCCGCTGCTCCTGAGTGAGCCCACTATTGGCGAACATACCTTGCGCCCACTGATGTGAAGTCGTTTCTGGGTCAGCCAATGCCGCCCCGACTCGGGCATCATTCAGCGCCCCTTTCCCCTTCTTCGCGACCAAGGCTTTTGCAGCGTTTTCCATATTGTCCGTGGCACCGTAGACATCATTGAACTGAGCTGCGTTGGCCTGATTTGCGATGGCGGTACTTGCATTTCGCGAACCTACTCCAACTTGCTCTCCGGCATCGTTCTGGATTACAGGAGTGCCGGGCAGCATCTTTCCGTCCATCCCTTTGTTGTAGGCCATCTGCAGGTAGTTGCCCATGTAGGCTGTTGCGCGGGTCTGAGCTGCACCGGCGTTCTGCTGGGCTACTGCTAGCCGCCGGATAGCCAACTGATAGGCAGCACTGTTCGGATCGTTCTTCGCCTTCTCCGTTGCAGTCTTCGCCTCGGCAAGCTCCTGCTGAGTTCCCATCAGGTCTTCGCGCACCTTTCTGTACGCGATGTCAGCCTTGAGCTTCGGAGGGAGCTTGTCATCTTCGACGGGGACGATATTGCCATCGTCGTCGTGCTTCAATCCAGCCTCAGCAAGACGCTCCTCGGCGCGTTCTGCCCCGGTTCTCACCCTCCCCTGCGCGGTAATGGATGCAGTGTGTAGTTTGGGGAGGTCCGACTGGCGAACCTGCACCGTCTGCCCGGTGATTGGATCGGTATAGGGAACTAGCGCATTATTCTGTCGCTGAGCTTCGACCGTGGCTTCCTGGCCAGCAATCTGCTGCTGTTTTTCTTGCTGCTCCAGGTCATTAGCGACTACTCCCCGCTGCTGTGCGAGCAGCACCCGGTGATGCAGTTCGGTGCCCGGAATCTGTGCAGCGACCGATGGAAATAGCGTAGTCAGCCCGATGTCTCCAACGCGCGCCGCGATGCCGCCAACCTTATGCCAGAATCCCGGTTTTTGAAGCAATTGATGTTCACCCGAACCAGTACTCTCCAGCCGGGCCTGTTCGGCCTGGTCCTTGGCGAGCTTGGCTGGAAGCGTAACCGGGGATGGGCCAACCCGCATTGGCGCGGATGGGCTTGCAACCGCCACAGGCGAAGCGCTGGCATCCGTCTGCTGAGGCGTCGGGAGCGTGATTCCTTTCGGCCCTGATGCTGCCAGCGTGGAAGGCCCCGCAATCTGTAACGGCGGAACCGCAGTCGCTCCCGGTGCAATCGGCAGTGCGACTCCTCGAGTGGGCGCAGGCTTTGGCGCGGAGATCGAGACCGAGGGTGATGTCTCCGGCTGCGTAGGCATGGAGACTGGCGTAAACTGCCGCTGTTGAGCTTGCACCGTTGGCGGTGGGGCAATGGCTACTTGTGGGGTAGCCTGTGGTTGCTGCGCGTCTGGTGCCTGTATCGGCGGCATCGACGGGTCAGGTTGCGTGTTCGGTGGCGCAATCACGGGTTGTAGTTGGGTGGAATCGAAGGCGCGCGGTTGCACCGCCATCAACTGCTGCAGTTCGTCGTCTGTCAATTGGTCAGCCATCAGTTGTCCTTATGCGTTCTCAGATCGCTCGCGGTAGTTGCTGCATGATTGTTGGGAGCAAAGAAAAACCCGCTTCAGGCGGGCTGGGTTGCTCAGTGGGAAGGCATCTGCCGAGACGCCTCAACAGAAACAGCGGCAAATCGCGAACGTTCCGGCCGCCGGCGGCTTGCATGTGCATTGCCGATCCACGTCTCTTATTCCCATGCGTTTAATTCTCACAAGAACCCCCGCTCCTCCTTCGGCTTTCACTCTGGCATCCAGTAGCAATCTTGCCGCCCCACGCGATTCTGGGGAACCGACAGGGAAGTCGGCTGGAGATACATTGCCGAGTGCTTGAATGTTAGGCATTGGAAGATTCCTCCTTTCGGCTCGCGCTTCCAGTCGCAACCGCAAACCAATCCGGCAAAGTGCCATCCCGTGCATAACGTTCAAGCTCTTCTTGGCTCATCCGCTCAAACAGAATGCTGTTGACCTTGACATCTCGCTTCTCAACCCATTGGCCAAGTTCCTTGGCAATTTGTTCTTGGGTCGCGCGGAGTTCGCGGACTAGGGCGGTGTCCACTTCGTACACCTCTACGACCTGAAAGTCCTCGCCCTTGCCGATGCCTTTCAGTTGCTTTGTGATCAGCCCGCTTTTCCCGCCGGGTACCGCCTGCATGCCCAAGTCTTCCGAGCGCTCATCGATCACGGTAAGCATCCGGTCGTGCATGTCATTAAGGACCGCAACGCGCTTTTCTCTGCGAGCTAGACCGCCGCGTAAAGCTCGCTCTGAGTAAGTCAACACGATGGACTGCACCCGCTCCGAGAACTTTGGCTCCTTCTTCCATCGTTCCAAGGTCCGCTCCGTGATGCCGCACAGCTCGGCAATCCTGGTGTCTGAGTGGCGGTCATCTGCTACCAGGCGAGCGGCCTTCTCATGCTTTTTGCTGGTCAATTTCGCTGACATTTACTGACTCCCTCGTATCTTGATTCTTTTGTTCGGTATACCTAGCGGCGTCTCAGAATTAACCCTTCAGGAATGGATTCTCGCTGACCCCATCTACATCAATAAAGCGGTCTTGGATGTACTCATCGAGGGCTCGCAAAGGACGTTTCACGGTTTGCGCACTGGTTCTGCTCACGATAATCCTGTCGCCGCGCGCTGGACTCGCGCATAACAAATTGACCACCCCGGGCAACATGAGATAGATCAGCCGTTCGGCTAACTCGTCGCTTGTGCCATTGGGTACCAGTGTAGCCAGATCCAGCACGAGAAGGCCTGAGGTTGCGAGCTTCGGGTGAAGTGAGCCGTCGCGCAACAAATCCCAAGCGGAAAGGTAGTTCCGCGGCGGCGTATACGACGGTTGCGATTCCCTTGCGGCAGCAATCAGAGCGGATGAGGCAATCCTCTGCGCAGCTTCTCCGCACAGCACAACCCATTGTTGCCCCAGCCTCGAGCCTCTCTCTTGCATCCACGACTTCAGATGCCCGACAAACTTCTGCTCGGAGTCGCTGATGGGGGACTTGCAAAGCTCTTCAGGGAGGCCAATGCTGAGAATGCGCTGTTCCGCCAATCGAGCCTTCGCTTCTTCGAGCAGTTGCCCACTGGCTTCAAATAGCGCGGCCTTACTGCCGAACGCGCGCTCAATTGAGGCTCCGTGAACAATTCGCCATCCTCGGAGTGACGCCTGGTGGATTTGGTACCCAACTGCATTAAGCTCGCGAAGTCGATCCTCTAAAGATTGACGACGTTCAACGAGGCTATCGAGGTTCTCTAATGCATAGTCGATGGCATCCACCACGCTCGGCCAACCGACCGAGACGGGTACGTCGATGAGATCCTTGGGTGCGCTATAACTTGTGACGTCCGGCTGGTACACCACAAAATGCCACATTCCCGCTGGCGCGCGCACAGCCTTGAGACCCTGGCTGTATAGCTGCGCTGCCGCCTTCCGCCGAGCGAGCAACGTCTCAAGATTGTCTGCGGCATACTGATAGGCCTCCATCTCGTCCCAATCGCCAGAGGCGAGCGGCACACCGACTAGGGCGGCTGGCACCCAAAGTCTACGATACTGCTCCTGGGCAAACTCCGACGGCAGGTAAACATGCACACACCAGCCAGACGGACTCTGCACAACCTCGAGCCCGCTGTCACACAAAAGAATCTGTGCGTTCTTCAATAGATTGCGAGTTACATAATCTTGAATCTCGTTTAGTTCGCTCAATTTGTTTCTCCTAGGGGAATGCAAAAGGCCCGCCGAAGCGAGCCGTAAGGGTTTCCGCATTGGTGTGCATGATCCGCTACACGTCCAATGCACGTCCATTAACTCCGGAACACGCCGGAAGGGAAAGGAATGAAGCTCCTGCTCGGGAACGTAATCCCTTTGTTTTCAGTTACGTCTATGCCCTTTCACGGCGATAACGCGGGTTCGAATCCCGCCGGGGACGCCATAAGATTCAATAAGTTAGAAATTGGCTGTTGACTAAGTAGTAAATCCATATCCAAAATTTATCCAAACGCCTGTTTTTGGGAGTGTCGTTTGCGCCCATTCCAGACTGATGAAGCACCTCAGCTGACCGACAATTGAATAATCTCAGCTTCAGTCCAATTCGATCCTCCGGTACAGGCACATGGAATTTCTCGATGTTGCCGGAGCAGCTTTCGACCGGCATGACTTCGCTGCTGGA